>JANQPP010000116.1 GCA_028289405.1 Pirellulales bacterium | reverse complement strand
GGCTTCGAAATGATCGATCAAGGCATGGACAAATGCCTTCACGGCAGGCGTCATTTCCGCCTCGACTTCAGGCGGAATGATCCATCGGCGGGAAGCTTTTGGCGACGACATGCCCTATGTCGTGATCGATTCGCCAATCCGCGTCTAGATCAGTTTCCCCCCAACCCGTGAACGGTTACCCCCCCACACACTCCTGAAGTGGTGTTACGTACCATTTGAAGGGTTGTTCGCACGGCCGCGGACGGCGCGGCGTGGTCACTGTGCCCATGCGAGTTGCATGTACGTGTAGCGACTACGGCGCCGTAAATCACACGAGTCGAGTCAGCGCGGATGCGGCTGCCTGGAACGTCAGCTCGTTCACGTTTACAAAAAACGCTGCCTCGATCCATGCAGGCATTGACGGCGAACGGCCAATCAAATCTCACTCGGCGCTACCGGAATTAGATGGTAGCTTGTAGCGCACGATGAATTTATATTTTTTGTCATTTTTTGTTATCCCCTGATAGCGAAGCTGAGGACGACCATCCTCATGGAAACCGGCAGTTGCCTTAGGAGCCGTGGAGAGAACCTCGGCGCCGGACGGCAAAAGGATCGTGAGGCGGTATTCCCTATCCTGGCCAACATGATGCATGCCATGCTCATACGTCCAGACGCCGTCTTCGAGCTTTGCCGCATGGGGCAGATCCAATACTTGGGTGTAACGCATCTTTCCCCGGTCAAAGACGCTTTCCGTGAAGGTCACGTCATATCGATGATTCGTATCCGTCACCACGAGTTGAACTGGCATCTCGTGCCCCGTCGGATCAAGAAATCGAACGCCCGCATCCTTGGATGTGTAGAAAGAGAACCCCTTGGGCAGGTAGTAGCCGGTGTAGGCCCGCTCGGTTGTTTGCCGCTTCTCCGCGCTCCCATCCGCGGCAAGTGTCACAAGCGTTTCGATGGACGTTTCGCCGCCACCAAACCATGCGTGGGACGTCCAAGAGGAGACCACGATCGCCACGAACATGCACGCCGCGAACCAGAATCTGCGTTCCCAGGAAGGCATCCCCCGCATCGGTTCATACTTCACTGGCGTGGGAGCGGGGCGGTCCACACCCACAGCCGTTTCGAGCTGGGCCACTTCGAGTCGCAGCAGCTTCATTTCCTTGAGCACATCCATCTTCATTCGGGCGGTCGCGAACCAGAGCTTCATCAGCACCGTTGTCTCGTAGATGATGAGCATCACAACGGCACAGCCGATGAGCGTCTTGATGTCGAAGCTGCGTATAAAGAAGTTAATCGCGGCCACGCCCAAGGCGACGCAGACGACTCCGTAGATCCAGTAAACGCGTTCCGCGTATCGCAGATGTCCAGAGTATTCCTTCGTGGCGACTTCGCGCAGTGATTCTTCACGTTCGGAGCGGAGCCGCGTGACTTCTTCCAACGTTTTTCTGAGCGTTTCATCGTGTTCACTCATCGTGATCCTCCTCTAGGAACCGGCGCAACCGCCGCCGGGCGTAATGGAGTCGTGATTTAACGGTTCCCGCCGGAATCCCGAGAATCTCGGCGATCTCCGAAATGCTGAAATTGTCCTCGTACCGGAATGACAGGATCGCCCGATCATGCCCAGCCAAGGCGGCGAGGGCCTCTCGGAGGTCCACATTCTCTTGGAAGGCTAAGTTTCCTTCGTCTTGAGATTCACTTCTACTTTGGCCATATGCATGATCGGCCCGGCGCATGCATTGCCGGCGGCGAATCCAGTCGCGCGATTTGTTGCTCGTGATACGGTAAGCCCACGCGGGAAACGCGGAGGGATCATCGAGCCGGCCGATGTGACGGCTGATCACGATCCAGGCCTCTTGCAGCACATCCCAAGCGGCCTGCTCATCGCCGGTCAAACGCCACGCAAGACGCCAGAGGCGGTCCTGCCATCGCTCGACCAACTCGGAAAGAGCCTCGACAAATCCTTCTTGTGCCCGGATCACCAGCAGTTCGTCTTTGATCCGTTCATTCTGGTTCATTCAATGAGAAGGTCGATTGGCATCGACAAACGGTTCGAATACACGAGAAAAAGATGTTGATTGGCGAACGGACCATTTTGCCGTCGAGTTTACCCAGTGCCTACAGTTATTAATCTCCCGTATACTATTGACTTCAAAACCAACGAACGCCCAACTTCGCGGATGCTGAGTGTTTTCTCCCCAGGCTCTTCATATCGCTGCGCCAACAACAGCCCAGGGAAGGATCATCCTCGAGTTCGCTGGAAGGCGGACGACCTGGAGAAGGCCGTGGTCGACGATCTGGCCAAGATGCGTGTGGCCACGCCGGAAATCGCCGCGTGGTTCCGCACGGAGCTACGGGCGACGGTGACTGACCTGACCGCCTATCGGCGGCAACAGTCCAAGACATTGTGGAAACGGAAGACGGAGCTGGCGACCATGCAGGATCGCCTCCTCAACGCCTACCTCGCGGGCACGGTCGAAGAGGCAATCTACAAGGCCAAAGGGGGAATCTGACCAGCATCAAAAGTGGTACCACTGGGTATGAAGGTTAGGTTCAGGGAATCTTTGCTGTGCGGACGGAGCGAGGGCGTAGCCCGAGCAGA
>JANQPP010000105.1 GCA_028289405.1 Pirellulales bacterium | reverse complement strand
AGTCGTGTCATTAATCCTCCAGACGAAACCAACGGAATCGATTCGACCACACATTTCGGTGGCATGAACCGGCTTCGGTCAGGTACACCTCTGCGGCTTAGTAACAACCGCCTTTCTGCGGAGGCCGCCGCAGCCCAGCGGCGAAGGAATTAGCCAAACTCACGGCGGTCTAGTACGTGCCGCACGAACTTGTAAGTTCTCTTGCGCTGAAATTCACGAGTCGAATCAGCGCAAGAGCCGTTACGCTCAACCGCTAGGCGCTGTAGCGTTCGAAAATACGGGCGGTCAACCGAGTTGCCGCAATCGGTGCGGTGGATCAGCGGTGGCGTCGGCGGAGCCACGTGCAGCCGCCAAGGGTGAGGCCAAGCAGGCTCCACACGAGGACCGAAGAGGGTTCAGGCACCACGTTGCTGCTGGTGCCTTCCAGGCCATAGGAGACGGCATCGAAGTCGACAAAAAAACCAGAGCCCGAAACGTCGAATGTGATCTGCTGGAGGGTGCCGCCCATGTCATTGATCACGCCGAAGAAGGTGGGCGTAAAATTGGGCAGATCGAAGCTGGTCGAGACGTCGCCGCCGACGGTGACGGTTTCGGTTGCCGATGCGAATTGCCTGATGTCGAGCCCAAAGGCGTTGATCGGTGACACGAAATCGAAGGTGGCAATGCTGTCGTCGTCGCTATAGCCAGCGAAGTTGTTTCCTCCCAAACCCAGTACATGAAAAATACCGCCCCCCGCGGATTCACTCAGAGAAAATTCCGTCGGCCCCCCGATGGGAAAATCAACGCTCGCGGCAGGTACGAAGGACGTTTGAAAACCTTCAAAACCGGACGGTGCTCCGCCTAAGGCGGCCTCGAAGTCATTGCGATTATCGAAGTATACGAACCCGGCTATCAGGCGGGCGGGCAGGATCGCGGCGACGGCCATTACGGCGGCGATGGATACGATCTTTTTCATGATGCAATGCCTTTGGAGGAATGGAACGTTGAATAGATACAGGCCCGCAATCGATGCGGTGGATCAGCGGTGGCGGCGGCGGAGCCAGGCGCAGCCGCCCAGCGTGAGGCCGAGCAGGCTCCACACGAGGAGCGAAGAGGGTTCGGGGACGACGTCCATGGGCGTTTCTACCCAAGTTTGAAATCCGTGTTCAAACCCCTCGAAGCTGAATTGAGTACTTGGAGGGTTGCGCGTGTAATTCTCCCCGCCGGCGTAAATATCACCTGCCTCGTACCAAAAGTAGAAGCCGGATCCCGTGGGGTACGTCAGCTCCAAAGCCAACGAGTCCCCCACGGACACGAAGATTCCCAGGCTGCTCACATCCACGCTAACGAAGGAGACGTTGTTGAAGTCCTGCGGCGGCACGTCTCCTGGAGCGATGGACACGCTGCCGAGGGCCTGATTCAGATCGGGTACACCACCCGTCGTGCCCAAAATGCTGAGGATCAAATCGTCTGACGGAGGAGAAGACCCCTGTTGAACCTGCAAATCGACTTGAGCCAGCAATCCGGCAATCCCCACGGTGAAGGTTTGCGAGGGTGCTTGACCATCGGAGACAACTAGCCCGTCGGCGGAGCCCGCGGCGAAAGCATCGGCGGATTGGTCGAGCACTAAGGCGGCGGAAGCGGGGCTGGTGATCGCGAAGATCAATGCCAATGTCGAGAGAACTTTTAGGAATTTCATGGTGAACTGTTCCTGTGATTGAATCTTCAATTAACAAGGCACCTGCATTCCGCCGCCAGTCGAGCGGCAATGCGCTTTGCCGATGGGTCTACTTGCGGCGGCGGAGCCAGGCGCAGCCACCCAGCGTGAGGCCGAGCAGGCTCCAGACGAGGAGTGAAGAGGGTTCGGGGACGACGTTGCTGCTGATGTCTTCCAAGCCATAAGAAACGGCGTCGAAGTCGACGAAGGTGTTTTGAGCAAAGTCAAACGTAATCCGCTGGAAACTGCTTCCCATGTCATTGATCACGCCGAAGAAGATGGGGGTAAAATAGGGCAGATTGAAGCTGGTCGAGACGTCCCCGCCGACAGTGACGGCCTGGGTTCCAGAACCGACTAGTGTCATATCCAGACCAAAGGCGTTAATCGGTGACACGAAATTGAAGGCGCTAATGCTGAATTCACGGTTGTCAGCATAGTGGGCGACGCGGCTGCCGTCCGTGTTGCTTCCGAAAAAACCGGAGAGGTTTGATACTCATTGCGATCGTCCCCGGATTCACTCAGAGAAAACTCCGCCGGTCCGCCAATAGGGAAATCGACGCTCGCGGCAGGTGCGAAGAGAGTCTCAAAACTCTCAAAACCGGACGGTGCCCCGCCGATGGCGGCCTCGAAGTCATTGCGATTATCGAAGTACACGAACCCGGCCAGCAGGCGGCCAGGCAGGATCACGGCGACGGCCAATACGGCGGCGATGGATACGATTTGTTTCATGATGTGATGCTTTTGGAGAAGCGGAACGTTAAATAAATGCAGGCCCCAATCAGTGCGGCGGATCAGCGCCGGCGGAGCCAGGCGCAGCCACCCAGCGTGAGGCCGAGCAGGCTCCACACGAGGAGCGAAGAGGGTTCGGGGACGACGTCCATGGGCGTTTCTACCCAAGTTTGAAATCCCAGGTCGCTGATGTCCGACGAGTTGAAGTTGAAGTTCGTGGCGGGTGGATTACGAAAAAACCCTTCGCCTCCAGCGTAAAAATCTGCTGAGCCGTACCAAACAAAATTGCCGCCTCCCTGCGGGTAGGAAAGCTCCAAAGCCAACAGATCCCCCACGGAAACAAGGATTCCCAAACTGCTCACATCCACGCTAACGAACGAAGCGTTGTTGAAGTCCTGCGGCGGCACGTCTCCTGGAGCGATGGACACGCTGCCGAGGGCCTGATTCAGATCGGGTACACCACCCGTCGTGCCCAGAATGCTGAGGATCAAATCGTCCGAAGGGGATGTGTCTTGCTGCACCTGCAAATCAACTTGTGCCAGCAGACCGGCAACTCCTGCGGTGAAGGTTTGCGCGCCCGCTTGGAAGTTAAAAATTTGTGGCCCACCGTTCGTCCCAGCGGCAAACGCGTCGGCGGACTGGTCGAGCATCAAGGCGGCGGTAGCGGGGCTGGTGATCGCGAAGATCAATGCCAATGCTGGGAGAACTTTTAGGGATCTCATGGTGAGTTTCCTGGGAATGCTGATTTTCGAATACTCGGGCCACGTGGAGACAACATGGCCCCATAAGCGCTTAAGCGCATGGACCTGGCGCGCGAGGACAGCATTCTTGAGAAAAAATCCGGAAAAACTTCCCGCGTGACCTAAGCATGGACGCGGGAAGGGGTTGCGGATGGAGAATGCCGGCGGTCCGGCGCCGGTGGAGGAACCGCTGGCGGCCAGATTCAATCCCCGTCACGCAGCGGCGCTTCGTGGGAGGAACCAAGTTCAGGGGATGGATTCAGGGCGTAGCCGCGCGAGGCGTCAAAGATCGTGACGAACCGCCGTCCGCCGGCCACGATGTGCATCCCGTCCGAACTCCAGCGGACGTTGAGCAGGTCCGTGGAGGGGCCATCCAGAATCAGCGCGACCCTGCCGGACGCGACGTCCCACAGCGTAATCGACGAATCGCTGGCCGCGACGATCCGCGAATCGTCGGGGCTCCAGTCAACGGCCAGAAAACGTTCGCGGACTTCATCGAACTGGGCAAGCC
>JANQPP010000080.1 GCA_028289405.1 Pirellulales bacterium | reverse complement strand
GTCTATATGCCATAAAGAGAAAGCCCTTCGACATTTTCGCGAAAGGGCTCGAAATGAAGGATAGTCGGGGCGAGAGGATTTGAACCTCCGACCCCCTGCTCCCAAAGCAGGTGCGCTAGCCAGACTGCGCCACGCCCCGATTATCTGCTTGCAACCCTAGCAGCCCGTGACTGGAACAGCAAGTGCCAAGAAGTGCTGGTAGTGGGTCAGTTTGAAATCTTTTCCGGCAAGGGCCACTGACGTTCGGGCAAAAGTGCCACCATGTCTTCGATGCTCCATTTTCGATCCGCCGCGCCGGCCCGCAATGCCGGCGTACTTTTGATCGTCTGGTGGATTCGCACGAAATTGTGGTACATGAACGTGATGGAAACGCTGTAGGCCAGCATCTCGGCTTTCTTTGAAAAGGCGTTCGTCAGCCGCGTGAACCGTCGGTTTTGCATGCGGATATTGAGGTTTTGCCGTTCGGCGTAGCTCGTGGAAATGTGGTCCGGATCGGGTTGTCCCATGACCGCTTTCTTTTTGGCCCCCAAGCATTTTCCAGGGCTGTAGCGGTGCTCCTCGTTCCCTTCGCCGTATAGCTTCACCAGTTGAGCGAAATCGACATTGCAACCGAAATAGTCGTCGATGGCGTCCAGGTAGGTTCGGTTTCCATCCGTGGTCAACTGCACGCGATTGGCCAATCTCTCGGAAACGTCCCGGATGAACGCATGGGCCGTCGCCGCGTCACGGGCGCCCAATCGCCACGAGAAAAGCAGCTTCGTATCCGCGCATAAAGCCGTCCAAGTCCAGATGGAACCAACACCGGGCTCGCCACGCATTGAGTCGGGCAAGTTCTTGTCCTTCGCGTAGCAGAAGCACCAAACCTCATCCATCTGCACGCGACGGCACTTCAGATTGCGAAGGGCTTGGTCTTGGTATTCCAAGCAAGCTTCGCCCATGGCCCGAGTCAAACGCTGGATTGTGTTCTTGGCCACGCCAGTGATTCTAGTGGTGGCCCGGATGGAGCATCCATCGACCAGGCATCGAATCACGGCACATCGTTTTTCGAAAGGCAGTACGTTCATAGCCGTCATTATGCTTGAGCGGTCAAGGTATGTCAACAGTATTGTATGACTATATCATATAATCCTATAGACATAACTCTGGCGTGCAGTACAATGGGCTATCACTTCGGAAGAAAGGAGACTACCAAAATGCCACATGGGCAAGAGGTCCGGTCGCCCGGTGATTTCATCCGAGAGGAAATGAAACAAAGGGGATGGACACAAACAGATTTGGCGCGGATTTTGGAACGACCGTTCCCCACCGTGAACCGAATCCTAAATGGAAAACACGCGATCCTGCCGGAAATGGCAGCAGCACTGGGCTCCGCATTTGGCAACGATCCAGAGATATGGATGCAGCGCGAAGCAAAATATCGACTTTCCTTGTTAAAGGACAAGACGAATGCTTCTGTTGCAAAGCGGGCACGGCTGTACGATTTGGCACCCATCAAAGAAATGGCTAAACGGGGATGGTTGTCTGCATCCGACGATCTGTCTAGGCTCGAATCGGAATTGCTGCAATTCTTCGGCTTAGCCACGCTCGATGACGAGCCCCAGGCTGGCGCTTCGCTCCGGTCATCCATTGACGGCCCTATCAATCCGAATCAGCGTGCATGGTGTTTTCGAGCCAAACAGCTTGCACAGTCAATTCATGCTGAACGATTTACTAAACGATCATTCGAGAGGGGCGTCAAAGAGCTTCGAAAGTTGGCGGCGTGGCCAGAAGAGGTTCGCAAGGTTCCAGTGGTTCTCGCTGAGATGGGCGTTCGCTTCATGGTAATCGAGCCACTTCCAAGTTCCCGCATTGATGGTGCGGCACTATGGATCGAGGACAAACCGGTGATCGCGCTATCAGTTCGATTCGATCGAATTGATAGCTTTTGGCATACATTGGGTCACGAGTTGTCGCATATCAGGCATCGCGACGGGTGGTCCGTGGACGTTGACATCGTTGGTGAGAAACGACCAACTGCTATCGAAAAATCCAAGATCGAGCAGCGTGCAGACGAGGAAGCTGCGGCACTGTTGATTGATCAAGATGTATTGGAGGACTTCATTACCCGCGTCGGCCCGATGTACAGTCGGTCGAGGATCAATCAACTAGCCAACCTATTGCGAGTGCATCCCGGAATTATCGTCGGGCAGTTGCAATTCCGTTCAGAGATCAGGTATTCAGCCATGCGGAATACGCTAGCCAAAATTAGGGATTTTGTGACATCAACTGCACTTACGGACGGTTGGGGCCATACCACTGGTAACTAGGAGTGTATTAGCATGAAGACAAGGAAAACGCAGTCTGAATATTACCAAGACGTCAAAAAACAATACATCGCAGAAGGCAATCGCTGGCCCGCGCCGATCTCGGAAATAATTGGATGGGCAGAGGATAAAGGGCTGCTGGAAACGCCAAAATCGTGGCGAACACAATACCATTTAGACAAGATGCGCAGAGCCCTTCGCGAAGAGTACCACACCGATCCCCAGGGCCGGCGTGTACGAACTAACCACCCGTACCCAGTTGACGCAGAAGACAGCAGCGGTAGTCGCGTCCAAAAGACTTTTTGGAGCGATATCTTCTCAATGCAGCCAGAGCAAATGCGGCGTTCCGTTCAGACGCGACGAAAGCAATCTCTGGGAGAAGTTAAACAGATAAAAACTGACCTCGATAGCTACAACGACAACAATGAGTTCGGAGCGTTTATCCAGGCTAGTTTCAACTTCGATAAGGATCTAAAAGAATTGTCTCAAGACACAGAATACAACCCCGATCCAAGCGGCGAAAGCGAACCGCCCAGGCGACCAAAATAGAGGCACTCAATCCTTTTTCGTCCAACGAGCTTCCGCAGCTTTCCTGGCAATCTCCTTGCGCTCCTCCGGCGTGAGCTTCTCGGCCCGCGCCTTGCCGCCTTTGAGCCCACCGAGCCTACCCAGGGCCACGGCTGCCGGGTTCTTTTCCAGCTTTTCCTCCTCGGGCGGGGATTCCTTCTCCGCGTCGGGAACGACAGAATCGAGAACGTCCCTGGCGATTTGCTGGGGCTCACGGTCTTTCGGGTTTTTGCTTGAGCGTTTAGGCATAACCCAATTATGGCATGCCCACCGGATTCGTCCAACCGGTCACTCGGATTTCCCGGATTCAAACTGACCCACTACCGAAGTGCTTGAACGTTTCTGTCGGCATGTGCCGTTCTTCCTGGTAGTTTGCGGCTCCGCTTGGTTATCGAGACGAACTCAATCGCTGGTCCGCAAGGCAAGCCGAGGTGACATTGGCGAGCAGAGCGCTATGATCTTGGTATGAGCAGCATTCCCGTGGCCCGTATCCGTCGGATGAATGACGAGGTTGCCCGAAGTGAGGGAGAGTATGTTCTATACTGGATGACGGCTTACCGTCGGATGCGATGGAATTTCAGTTTACAGCGCGCCGTCGAATGGTGCCGTGACCTGAAGAAGCCGCTACTAATCTTCGAGGCCTTGCGAAGCGATTATCGCTGGGCCAGCGATCGTTTGCATCAATTCGTGATCCAGGGCATGGCGGACAATGCGGCGTATTGTCGCGCGAAAAAGATCGCGTATTATCCCTATTTAGAGCTCGAAAAAGGGAAGGGAAAAGGATTGCTGGCGGCCCTCGCGGGGCGCGCTTGCGTGGTTGTGGGAGACGAATTTCCTTGCTTTTTCCTACCTCGGATGGCCAAAGCCACCGCCGCACGGATGCCCGTGCGATTCGAACTCGTGGATTCGAACGGTATTTTTCCCTTGCGGGCTACGGACAAAGTCTTTGCCCGAGCCTACGATTTCCGGCGTTTTTTGCAGTCGAATTTGCGTGGGCACCTAGACGACTTTCCATACGCGGATCCTCTGAATGGCGCGCCCCTACCCCACTTAGAAAAAATTCCGAAGGAGATCACCGACCTCTGGCCGGAATGTGATCCGCGAGAGTTCGTGGAGGATCCCGGTCGTTTGCAAGAGCTGCCCATCGACCATGACGTGCCGGTGTGCGAGACGTCCGGAGGAACGCGGGCTGCTGAGCAGGTGCTAAAAAACTTCCTGAATGACAAACTCTCCAAATACGCCGAGGACCGGAGCGAACCAGGCGAGGATGTAGCAAGCGGACTGTCGCCTTACCTGCACTTCGGCCATATCTCGGTGCATCAAATTTTCACGGAAGTGATGGAGAAAGACGGTTGGGAACCCGGCCAGCTTGCCGACAATGCCAAGGGCCAGTCTCGAAGTTGGTGGGGAGCCAGTCCCGCCGTGGAAGCCTTCTTGGACGAGCTCATCACGTGGCGCGAGGTCGGATACAATATGTGCCACCACCGTGATGACTACGACCAATACGAATCGCTACCCGATTGGGCCCGCGAAACCCTGGAAGCGCATGCCGACGACGAGCGGGAACATGTCTATTCACTAGACACGTTCGAGACCGCGGAGACGCATGACGAGATTTGGAATGCCGCTCAACGTCAATTGCTGCGGGAAGGGCGAATACACAACTATCTTCGCATGCTGTGGGGCAAAAAAATCTTCGAATGGTCGGCGACTCCTAGAGATGCCTTGGAAGTGATGATCGAATTGAACAACAAATATGCCCTCGACGGGCGGAACCCCAATAGCTACAGCGGTATCTTTTGGTGTCTGGGCCGTTACGACCGCGCGTGGGGTCCGGAGAGGCCGATCTATGGCAAAATCCGCTACATGACCAGCGAAAATACCGCGAAAAAGTTTCGACTCGACCGCTATCTGGAGCGGTATGCCGCCGAATAGACGATCCATCTAGGAAAAAGCATGCAGCAGCAGGCAGTTATCGTGGGAGCCGGGTTGGCGGGGCTCAGTTGTGCATCCCATTTGCACCAAGCCGGCCTACAAGTTCGAGTTCTCGAGGCGGCGGATGACGTTGGTGGCCGTGCGCAGACGGATGTCGTCAATGGATTTCTCCTCGACCGTGGCTTTCAGGTATTGCTCACCGCATATCCCGAAGCGCGAACGCAGTTCGATCTCGATGCGTTAAAGCTGCACGCGTTTGAACCCGGCGCCTTGGTACGCTGCGAAGGGAAATTTCAGCGTTTCGCCGATCCTTGGCGGCGGCCCAGTCACGCGGTGTCTACCGCCTTATCCCCGGTGGGGACTTGGCATGACAAATGGAATATCGCGCGGTTGCGGCGTCAAGTCAGTGGCGGGACCTTGACGGAGATTTACTCCCGGCCGGACCGGAGTACTCTCTCGGCTTTGCAGGAATTCGGATTCTCCAGCCGAATCATTGAGCGGTTCTTTCGCCCCTTTTTGGGGGGAGTGTTCCTTGAACGCGAACTGAAGACGTCGAGCAGGTTCTTCGAGTTTGTGTTCCGCATGTTCGCCCACGGGGACGCGGTCCTGCCCGAGAAGGGGATGGGTGCAATGGCCCAACAATTGGCGTCTCATCTTCCAGAAGGTTGCGTGCGTTTGAACACTCCGGTGGAGGCGATCGAAAACGGATGCATCCGCTTATCGGACGATGAAACGTTGGAGGCGGAGATCATTGTCATTGCCACGGATTTGCCCAGTCGTCAGCGATTGCTCGATGAGCAGCCAACGGCAGCCAGCCACGGCGTGCGCTGTCATTATTTCGTAGCGGACCGACCGCCAATCGCAGAACCCATCCTTGTATTGAACGGGGAAGGTGAAGGACCGATCAATAATCTATGCGTCCCTAGCCAAGTTTGTCCCAGTTACGCACCACCCAATCAGTCGCTGGTCTCCGTGACGTGCCTAGATGCGGCTGGCGATGAGGACCAACAGCGTATGCAAGTCTTTGAGCAACTACGCGATTGGTTTGGCGCCGACGTGGATCAATGGCGCCACCTGCGGACGTATCCGATCCGGTTCGCCTTGCCCGCTCAGTTGCCTGGGGCGGAGACTGCCGCAACACAACCCACGGGAAGTTCCAGCGGACTCTTTTTTTGTGGGGACTACGTGGGCACCGCGTCGATTAACGGTGCCTTGGCTTCTGGTCGCGAGACCGCCGAAGCGGTCCGACTCTGCCTCACGGGAACCGCGGAGAGCGGTTAGTGCGCGCCATGTCGTGTGTTCACGCGGGCAGAACACTCAACGTCCCCAGACAACCTCAGGCGTTAGGACTACGGGGGCCAGATAGGGTGCCGAGGTCCTCGCCGCGAACATTGCCGTTAAGTAGACGGGAGGCGGCGGCGGTTCGAACGCGATGGCCGAAGCGACTGGTGGCTCTTTCGTCTCTTGCTCGTCCGTGTGCGGTTGATCCTCCACGGCCGTCTCATCGCTGTCGTTCGATTCGACCGTCTCCTTGACGTGCTCCGTCGCCGTCCGTGTGGCCGGTGCATGTTTTCGTTCTTTGGATTCCACACTCTCCTCATCATTCAGTGGCAGCCAACCCGTGGCTCGCAGTCGCAACTGCTGGCTACGCCGCGAGGATGAGAAAGGAGGTGGCTCGTCCGGCGCTTCTTCAAAAGCATCCAGCGACGGTTCCGAATCATCGAAAGAGTTGTCCTCCAACAACGAGGGCGAGGGAACGCTGGGCATACCCTCGTCCAATTCGGGAGACATCGGCGTGGGCGTCGCGATCGTTTCTTCGTCGAGATAAACCGGTGCCGCCAACTCACCGCACGGCGGACAGCCAATCCATTCGGGTGACCATTCACGCCAACAGGTGGCGTGATAACCATAACTCACCGGATCGGGCACATAACAGACTCGCCGTGGCCCATGCGGATGCCACGGGCCTAAGTAAGGATAGGCTCCACCCGCCAGGTGATGTGCCGGTTGCGAAGCACATCCCATGAATCCCGCCACACAAGCCAGGAGCGCCAAGATGCGTGACGTGCCCGTGGTTTGAATCAATTTTTCCATGGCGATCATGCTTGTTGAAATCGGTGTTTGGTGCGGCGAGGCAATCATGAGGTCACGATGCTGGATCCGTATGTCATGATCCCTCACGCCGACAAAGTGTCGGGATCTAATCTCAACCTAGAAGCCAAATCCCCGGGTTCCACGTTCCTGGAAGAATCGAATTCCGGATACCGTCTGGGTTCCCAGCGAGACGAAACCGAAGATCCGTTCAAAGGGCGAGATCATCTTCCCGACCCAAGTGTCGAAGGCGACCATCTTGTCCTCGGCGATGAATACGCGGTCGCCGGGGAGAAGTTGATAATTCGTGTCGGTAATGCCCCTTTGCGTAATCGCTTGCCAATCAACGGGCAAAATCTGATCGCACTGCTCAATGGAAGGGGCCGGACGCGCGACCCAAATGATTTTGGAAGAGACGGCATCCAATCCTTGGATTTGGGATATGGCGTCTAAAACAGTCTCGTTTCCAGTTACTGGAAAACGGCTCACGCCATCTCCCAGCCCCGCGCCTTGCGTAATCACGTAATACGACTTGCTGTTGTAGGCGTAGACATCCACCGCGACCTCGGGGTCTTCGAGGTAGGTCTCGAGATGGGCTTCGATTTGCATTTTGGCTTCTTGAATCGTGAGGCCGCCAATTCGCACGCTGCCGTAGGTCCCCAGCGTAATGTTCCCATCTGGACCGACGAGGTGTTCGCCCGCGATTTGTTGCTTGCTGGCGACCTCAACCAAGGTCACGGAGACCAGCGGATCCCGCAGGAACTTACGGAGATGGTCCTGTACAACGGTTCCCGCCTCATCGGTGGTGAGCTTCGAGACCTTGATGCGTCCGTAATCGACGCCGAGATTGACGTATCCTCCCGGCTCAATCGTGTAGGGACCAGTAAGCGGGGCATCCGGGAGTGTATTCTCGACCTGAATGAGCAGTGTGTCGAAAGGATTCAGCCGGTATGGCGCCTTGGGAACGGCGTGCAAAGCGGAGATCAACAGCACGTCGGGCGGCTCGATGACATACGTGGGCAGGAACGTTTTCGATAGTTCCCGAGGCACGTAGCTGACGGGCATCACGGCTGGGGGGCGTGCCACGGTCGGGGCATTCTGCCTAGGCGCCTCCAAGGGGGCGCGGCAACCGAACCAGCTAGCGGTAAGCAGCAAAAAGGCGATCCTTGCCGATTGTTTGGTCATTCTCCGCACTTCCATTCGCGGGCACTTGACGGCAAAAATATTCCAAGAGCAACGCTATGGCGAGCGTTCCTCTAACTCCATTTCGGATGACGGCGAGGCCCAAAGCCAGCCAGGGAAAGTCGCGACGGTAGCTTTCTGCCTTCGGGGCCCGGATTCGCTCGCGTTATGCCAGTCAGTGCGACTTTACGGCATCCAATGACCGTGGCAAAGGAGCCGTGCTCTAGATAAACCATTCGGATTCGAGCGGATTTTCCACGACGGTCCATCTGCCAAAAGGGCGCCCCCGCGTGGCGGCATATAGAGGCTCCGAGGTTTCCTTCGAAACAACGAAGTAAAGCTGCTTAAACAAGTTCCACGCCGACAAGATGTAAGAACCGTGCGTCTCGGAGATTTTCCACTTTGGCCAGCGGTCCAAAGGTGGATAGAGGTCGAGCAGGCGAGCCAACCGGGGATCGTCTTTTTTGACTATAGCCAATTGGCGACAAGCGGAGCATGTTTCTTGGCTGATCACCGCCGGATGCACGCCTTGTTGGCAGAGCTTGCAAACGACAAGTTCTTCTTGCTTTACCTCTTTGCCGGAGACGGGACAGGCCTCCGCGTATTTCGGCAGCATCCTTTCGCCGGTGACGGAACAGGTCACCAACTCACTCATCAACACACGTTCCCCCGAAATCTGGCACTTTTCAATGGCCTCCGTGGCCACAATGCGACCGTCGTCGGTCGTCGATAACCGGTAAGTATCCAGGCCGGAATACGGGCAATGGTATGGTGGAGGGGATAGCGTGGCCGCCCACCCGGAAAAGCTGTTTTCCGCGGCGCGGCTACCGAAGGTAAATCGCAGCTTGCCTTGCACAAACTTGCACCAGATGAGCGTGGCGCCCACGACCTCCACGTCGAATTGGACATCCCGCATGTCGTTCAATTCGCCGAGTTTCGCTTTCGTTTCCGTGCTGAATTCAGGCAAGCGTTGGTCCGCCATGAACACATCCGTCGCGTGTCTAGTGTTCACCGCAGGGACGTCATCATCTTGTGTCGATTTTTGATCACACTCAGTTGGGGATGATTCCTCGGCAGCGGGATCAAAATCACCTCGCTCCATCTGCTCGTGAATCTTCTCTCCCCACCGGGCGGCCCAGCGGTGACTGCGTTCCAACATTTCTTGAACAGCTCCGGGCTCCAATCGCGGCGGCTTGGCAATGGGCGCCAAATCCTCTACCCCGAGCGGTTCGACTTCCTCCGGCGAGACCAATTCCCCCTCGCGGTTGAAATAGATTTCCCATAGTTCGTCTTGAAGCTCCGTTCCCGAAAACCGCAGCCGCGTCGTGGCCCGCAAAATAGGGCGGTCCTCGATCGTGCAACCCGCCAAATCGACGGTGCCTCCGTCCAACTGATACTGGGCGAACAGCCCGGGAGATAAGGCGTGAATGCTATGCGGCTGCCGGGCGGGCTGGGCGTGAGAGACGTTTCCCAATCCATGTACTTGGTCGATCAGCCAGTTCAGTGTCCGGCTGTCGGGCGTGACCAGTTCCAGCGGATGTTCGGGGCTCCGCGCGTATTTTTCCTGGTCGAAGGTGAGTCGCACCTTCTCCGCGCCATCAAACACCGTGCGATCAGAAGCCGGAACGGTCAATTCGTAGATTCCCTCTCCCTCATCGCGAAGTTCCAGCCCAAGCTGGGTCACGGCCCAAAACGTGAATCGGTTCAACACGTTCCCATCTTGTAGGCCGATCCGGGGCTTGTTTTCCTGATCCACCAAATCACCGTGGGATTTTCGTTATGATCGCTCAACTTGGATCTTCATGAAGCATCTCGGAATCACCGCCACGCTTTCGCCGAGTTTTCATCGGCACGGAAGCATGGGGATTTGCTCGGGCCACCCGACCGCTCCGCAGCATCAATTCGACCGAGACAATTTCTACTCGAGTAGGAGATCCCTCAAAGCGAAACCTGTATTCTGGCAATTTTTCGTTCGCCTTGAAAGCGGTCCAGCGACGATTCCCGCAATGTGAGAAACTGGCCGAACGGTGGGATCATGAACGTGCTGGCAATTAAATCGGTAAGCGAAGGTTTTCAGGTTCGCCCCCTTCATGTCTTCTTGTCCATGACACGCTGCAATACGTACACAATGTCCTGCGTTTCGGGCTGAACGTCTACTAGACAGGGCTCGTTACTGCGTGGATCGTAAGCACCCACGATTTGCAATTCAGGGATGCCCGCGAGCAGGTCGAGCACCTGTTGATGCATATACGTGCGAAAAACCTGGGTATCGCGGATGTGACGGATTCCCGAAGGCGTATACACTTCCTGTTTGATCTCGCAGCTTTCTTGCCGCTGCTGGAGATCGAGCCAAGCCGTGCGGAGATAGGTGATCACCGCCATATGTCCCCGCCGCGCTGACCAAGATTCCGCTAGCGGCGTCCCCTCGCTTTCGGCGGTGAGTTGCATTCCCAACAGGTAGATTCCGCCCGGACGCAAGGATTGGGAAACACCATTCAGATGCCGCAGTGCCGCCGCATCGTTCGGCAAATGGCGAAAGCTGCTCAACAGATTGAACATGGCGTCCACCGGACGGGCAAGCCGAAAGTCCGTCATATCTTCCACACGCGCCGCACGAGAAAAACCATGCCGTGCCAGACGCGCGTTGCAGTAATGCACCATTTCCGGCGAAAGATCGTTTCCCGCGACTTGGTATCCACGCTTCGCGAGACGGTACATCAGCCTCCCCGTTCCGCATGCCGGTTCAAACACGCGCCGCACGTTTCCTATCGTGAACCGCTCGAATGCATGTTCCAGCATTTGCATCTCGCGGCGGGCATCGATGCTGAAGGCCAGATCGTAAACCGAGGGCTGACCGTAGACCGAATCGCCGGCAAGTTGAGCCATCATCGAAACCGTGCTGAAAAAGTCTCGCGCCAAACATGGCGGCCCGCGGATCGCGTCCCTCAATCGGGGGTTTCCTCTTCCTCCGCGGAGATGCCATGAAACCGGTCATAGATCGCCCGCAATCCCAGTGGTTCGATGCGCAGTTCCTCGAATGGCAGGCCGGCTAGCCACGGGAGGATAGCGGACAGAGCCACTTCACCCCGGGCGCGAAACCGGTCTCCTTCGGCCCGTACATTCAGGCCGAATTCCCGCGTGACGTCAGGTGAGATTTGAATGGGGCGTGACAGCTTGCCTTCAATGGCGTATTGCCGTCGGACCTGGTCCATCGGCTGCAGATGTACGAGTCTTCCCGAGCGGAGAATGCCGACCCGTTGACAAATCTCCTCGACTTCCGGCAAGACGTGAGAGGAGAGAATCACCGTTTTCCCCGATTCGGCCAATTCCCGCACGATTTGCAGCACTTTGGCCCGAGCAGTCGGATCCAGGTTGGACGTCGGTTCATCCAAAATGACCAGTGGCGTGTCCGCCGAGAGAATGGCCACGAGGGCCAATTGCTGCCGCATGCCGGTGGACATGCCCCATACCCGCCGGGACAGGTCGAGCCCCAAACGCTGCGTCAAATCATCGACGCGTCGGTGGTCCACGTGTCCCCGCAGCTCTCCCAACAAGCGGATCACATCCCGGCCACGATACTGACGTGGCGGACGCGCATCGCCCGGAAGATACGAAACCAGGCGATGCACATTCAGGGAGTCTTGATAACAATCCCGGCCAAAGATGGTAGCCCTGCCCGCACTAGGCCGCAGAAATCCCATCAACAGCCTCAGAAGCGTCGTTTTTCCGGAGCCGTTCGGCCCCAACAGGCCGAAGGTCTCCCCTTCCGGAACCTCCAGTCGGCAATCCGTCAGCGCGTCAAGATTTCCGTATTTCTTGGAAAGTCCTTCGATCTCGACGGCAGCCATCAGGTATCCTGATCCAAACGCAAAACAATTGGCGAACCGGCAAGGCGGCGAAAATTATGGGCCATTCTCACCGGCTTGCTTGCCATCCCCATGAGTTTATCCCAAGCGAACGGGGCGAGAAATGGTGAGTCACGGGAAAGGGCGCGATCGATGAGTGCATTTCGTCATTGGAAACGGCTTTTTTTAGCCGGCTGGTTTGTCACGGGCTGGGCGTCGTTCTCATTCGCTTCGGAGGATTTCGACGAAGCCAAACTGCGCCAATGGCATCAATGGCGAGGGCCGCTTGCCAACGGCACTGCCCTTCACGGCGACCCGCCGCTGCGTTGGAGCGAAACCGAGAATGTACGCTGGAAATCGGAGATTCCCGGCCTCGGCAATTCCACGCCCATCGTCTGGGAAGACCGTGTGTTCATTCTGTCCGCCGTGGAAACGGAGCAGGCAGTGGACCCGGATGAATACGCCGCCATCTTGGAGGCGAACGCGGGCCAACTGACCGAACCGCCCGCCACCGTCCTGGGCTACGTGGTCTTGGCTTATGACCGCCAGACCGGTGAACTTCGCTGGCAAAAGACGGCCCGAGAATCCCTGCCGCATGAAGGACGACACAAAACGAACACGTTCGCATCCGCATCCCCCGTCACTGACGGAACGCGGCTCTATGTTTCGTTCGGCTCCCCAGGGATCTACGCTTACGATTTCGCGGGCAACCTCCACTGGGAATGCGATCTGGGAACCATGCGGACCCGCAAGGGCTGGGGCGAGGGCGCATCCCCCGCGCTCGGCAGGCAGGGCTTGTTCGTGAATTGGGATCAAGAAGAGCAGTCCTTCCTTGTGGCGCTCGACAAGCGCACGGGCCAAGAGATTTGGCGCGTGGACCGCGATGAGCCCACGAGTTGGTCCACGCCGCTCGTCGTAGAACATGAGGGCCGCGAGCAGGTCGTGGTCAGCGCTACCAATCGCGTGATCGGCTATGACGCCGAAACCGGCAAGGTGCTCTGGGAATGCGAGGGGCTGACCACGAACGTCATCCCCTCACCGGTGCGACATGGTGGCAATGTGATCTGCATGAGTTGGTATGGAGAGTCGTCCGTCTTGGCCATTCCGCTGTCCGCGCAGGGCCGCGTCCAGGATCGTGCCCAACTGGCGTGGACCTTTGATGTGCTCGCTCCGTACTGTCCCTCTCCTTTGCTCTACGATGAGTTGCTGTATTTCACTCGGGCCAACTCGAATGTGTTGACATGCCTTGATGCCGACACTGGCGAAACCGTTATTCCTGTTCGAAGGCTGCCACTGGAAGGGGACCTGTATGCCTCGCCCGTGGGCGCGGCGGGACGGGTCTACGTGACGTCACGCAATGGTGAAACGGCTGTTCTCCAGCACGGACCGATGTGGGAAGAACCTGTGGTCAACTCGCTCGACGACGGTTTCGATGCCTCGCCGGCCATCGTGGGCTCTCAACTCTTCTTGCGCGGCCACCGCTATTTGTACTGCTTGGAGGCGGAAGCGGCTTCCGCTCCTTAAAATGCAGGCCGAAAAGACAGGCCGTCGCTTGATTACTCCCTTACGAGTGGGATAATCGGCGGCAGTGGAACACCCGTTCCAATCCCGACCCACCTTGTTCGCAGAGGAGAACCCCATGTTGTCTCGGAATTCGCTGGCCGTGTGCGCGATTTTGTGCCTGGGCTTGGCCGTGTCACGGGCACAGGCCAACAATCTGGCAACAGATCTTCAGAAAGGGGCCGTGGAGCTGACCTCCGCTGGCCCGTTGGCTTTCGCCCCGGAAGGCATCCTCTTGGTGAGCGACCCCATGGCGGCGAAGGTCTACGCCGTGGATACCGGGGATGCCGCTGGGAATCCCGAATCCGCCACGGTGGACATAAAGGATGTGCGGGGAAAAATCGCCTCGCTCTTGGGGACCGAAACGCAGGATGTGCAAGTCCGGGACATGACGGTTAATCCGCGTAGCGGCAATGTTTATCTCTCCGTGACGCGTGGAGCGGGCCCCGATGCCCACACCGTTATTCTCCTCGTGAAGAACAACGAATTGTCCGAGTTTTCGCTGGACAATGTGCCGCATGCGGTGGCCACGCTGCCCAATCCGCCGGACCGAAACGCTCAAAGGCGCGGACGCAGCCTTCGTGCGCAGACGATCACGGATATGGCCTACATTGAAGGCCGTGTTTACATCGCCGGGCTCTCCAACGAGGAATTCGCGTCGAAGCTGCGTTCGATCCCGTTCCCCTTCCAATCCACGGACGCAGGGGCCAGCGTGGAGGTCTTTCACGGGGCGCACGGTGGCCTTGAGACGCATTCTCCGATCATGACGTTCGCGGAATACACAATCGGCCAAGAGCCGCACGTTTTGGCCGCGTATACCTGCACGCCACTGGTGAAGATTCCCGTCGCCGACCTGAAACCTGGAGCCAAGGTGCGGGGCACGACCGTCGCCGAACTTGGCAACCGCAACCGGCCGCTGGACATGTTCGTCTACGAACAGGGTGGCAAGAATTACATCCTTATGGCCAATAGCAGCCGGGGTGTGATGAAAATCGACACTAGCGAAGTCGCGGATATCGAGGCCATCACCGAGCGCGTGTTCGACAACGGCACGGCAGGTTTGTCCTACGAGACAATCGAGGATCTCCAGGGAATCATGCAGTTGGACCGCCTCAACGAATCCCAAGCTGTTGTGTTGGCACAAGCCGACGATGGCAGCGAAGATCTTCGCACGATCGAACTCCCTTAAGTATTTGGGGAGTCGCGTTTGAATGGCGAGTATTCTCCATTGCAGTCGAAGTCCGCGCCGAGCGTTCACTGGCGGATTTTTCCGTCGGTGGTGGAGCGCGGTCTTTGGGGCAGCGGTCCTTGGCGTGGCGTCGGCTGCGATGGCCCATGCCGAGTCAGGGGATACTCCCGTCGATTTGGAATTGCGCCCGCGCGACGGCGGATTCACGTTCGTCGTCTGCGGGCTTCCAAGTCATGTCTCGGAGCAGCTTCAAAACGGCGGCCATTTGGACGAACGCTGCCGGGAATTCTTCCAAATCCATGTGGGAAAGCGACCCGAAGCGGATCGCCCTCCCATGTTGGGGCGTTATCACGTCCAGGAAGGTGAACTGGCCTTTGTGCCCCGCTACCCCTTGAAAGCGGGGCTGCATTACAGCGCGTGGCTCGAACTATCGCGGATCCTCCCCGCCGAAAACGATTCGCCATGGCCCGCGCGATTGGAACGGTCTTTTGAGGTTCCGAGTAAGGAGCAAGGGCCACGCACCACCGTGGCGGCGGTGTATCCCTCGGCGGATGTCTTGCCGGAGAACCAACTCAAGTTTTACCTGCACTTTTCCGCCCCGGTGCGCACGGGCGATTCTTTCCGCTACCTTCAGTTGCGGGACGCGGCGAGAAACGACGTCGGCTTGCCGTTTGTCAACGTGGGACAAGAACTGTGGGACCGGGAGGGAACCCGCCTGACGCTGCTCTTGGACCCGGGACGGATCAAACGAGGGCTCAAGCCGCGCGAGGAGTTGGGGCCCATCTTGGAGGAGGGCAAGTCGTACGTCCTGGAAATCGACGCCGCGTGGCGCGATGCCCAAGGCCGCCCACTAGCGAAACCTTACCGAAAAGCCTTCTCCGTGGCCGCACCCGATGATGTCCAACCAGATCCCCACGCTTGGAAGCTGCACGCTCCGCCGGCGGAGACCCGCGAGCCTTTGCGGTTGGTATTCAATGAATCGCTCGATCATGCCATGCTGCACCGGGTGATTGGTGTTCAAGGCGAGAATGGCGATCAAGTCCTCGGGCAAGTGGAAGTCAGGGAACACGAAACTGAATGGCGGTTTCAGCCTGAAACTCCATGGAAGGCCGGTGCCTATCAGGTCGTGGTCGATGTCGATCTGGAAGACCTGGCGGGCAACAGCATTCGCCGGCCATTCGAGGTCGATATTTTTGAGCGGGTCGATGTCGCGATCCCGCACGATACGGTGGCTTTACCCTTCAGGGTCGAATAAATCCGTCGCCATTGATGCGGTTTATTCGCTTCTAGGCAGCGAATTAGGCTGCAATTTGAATTGGCGTCGCGAACTGCGAGCGTGATTTTCTCGTCGGGCAAAAGTTGCGGTCTTTCCCACGCGGCGCGCTGTAACAGCAAGTGTGGAAAAAAGTTTCGCACATCTGCACCCGCAATGCGCCCTTTTCCTCGCTAAGCCTTGCCACCGGCTTTTCTCACCAAACAATTCACGTGGAAGAGCGTTGGCTCCTCCGATGAGGAAATCATTTTGGCATAAATGTTGCAGACTTAAGCAACTGGTCAACGCCGATTCGCGGAAAGCCAAACGTAGACGTCGATTTCCAGGCAGACCACGGCAAGGCTGGTTAACTCAATTGTAAAAATAAATAAAATAAGTATATTAGATAATACAAGAAATTCTGTGGTCCGGGTGCGGCGCCCGTGCCCACGAGTCGGGTCAGTTCGTACTCTCCCCGCCTCCGGGATGCCGTCCTCACTTTCGCGGGAGAAATTCTCATGAAATACGTTTCGACCCTCGCCGCCGTGTGTGCATTGTGGATCGGTTTCCCGCACGAAGTCTTGGCAGCGTTTACATTTAACGGGCATACCTACCTGTTAACGAGCCAAGCCTCGAATTGGCTGGACGCGGAAGCCGAAGCCGTGAATATGGGAGGGCATTTGGTCGCGGTGAACGACCAACTTGAGCAGGACTTCTTGAACGCCACGTTCCTCTCTGGTGCCAATGAACAGGCCGTGCTGTGGATTGGACTGACCGACCAAGCCAGCGAAGGGAACTTTGAGTGGTCCAATGGGGACCCTTTGTCCTACACGAATTGGACTCCGAACGAGCCCAACAATGATGAAATGGGGCAACCCGAGAATTACGCCGTGTTGAATTGGCACTTCGCCAAGGGAAATCCCCAGGGAGTTCTAGGTGAATGGAACGACGTGGGCCTCAACGGCGCGTTTTCTTCCGGAAATCCCCTCGGACCCTACTTCGGCATCATCGAAATTCCCCGCCTGTTGCGCGACGTCCCGGAACCTTCAAGCCTCTTGGTGTGGGCCTTTGGAGTGAGACTCGGCGTCTATTGGCTACGCCGTCAAAAGCGAAACGCCTAACTGACCAGACGTGTCTCGTGCATGATCACGGCAGAGACATGGCCAAACTGCCTGCGGTGCATCCACGGTGGCTGCGGATCTCGCGGAATGGCCTCCGAGACTCACCGCAAGCGTGAAACCTCCCCCGAAGACGATTAGATAATACCGCCATGCGTGCGGTAGGGCGTCATGTGGTCCGGATGATCGAGGAACCAGATTCGTTCCCATTCATCGAGCAGCAGACGCAGGTTTTCAGAGGTGTAGATGAGTTGTTGCGTGCGTCGCCCTGGATCTCCAGAGTACGCGGGAATGATGCAACCAGACCCGAAGCCGACTCCCACGGCAAGCACACAAAGCAAAACCAGTCGGCGCATCGCACAACTCCTCCATGAGTTATGTCTCGGCAGCCCCTTTGGGGGTGCGGGTCTTTATTCGGCGAAGGCATTCCCGCAGCAACGGACAGCAGGGTGCCGAGGGCCGAATCCGAACATCCAATTCACGTGCGGTATCACTTGATCGCTTGATGAATAACTTGTTGATACAGGTATCGGCAACCTATCTCAGCGTCATGACCATAATTGCCGGAAAATTCCATTTTTTCGGGAGAATTGAAATCGGCACGAATCCAGATTCGCCGTGAACGATAGCATCAAGAATGAATTGAACCAATGCGGAGCCATCGGCCCGCGCGGAATTCCGTGCGAAGCCTTTTGGAATGGCTGGCCGGAACAAAAGGCGCATCAGTTACGGGATTGGTGGTCACCCCCGAAATAGTCGGGAGCCGGCGGTCCGCTGTGAACGGACTGCTCATGCACGGATGGTTCGACTGGCGTGGATGGCGGTTCCACGTCAATATTTTCCGTTTGCAGGGGTGGAGCTGATGATGACCCCGCCGCTTGAGGATTGTTTTCCTCGGCCCTCAGGCGTTCTTCTTCTGCCTGCCGTTCCAGCTCACGCACCCGCGCTTCCATTTCCTTGCCCGGCTTGAACGTGACCACGAATTTTTCCGGCACGTAAACCTTGTCCCCGGTGCGAGGGTTGCGGGCTTTGCGGGCTGCACGTTTTTTGACTTCGAATACGCCGAAATTTCGCAATTCGATGCGCTTATCTTCCACAAGGGTATCCACGATCGCGTCGAACGTCTTCTGGACAATCTCCTTCGTTTTGAGCTGAGTCAGCCCCAATTCTTCCGAGATCGTCTTGACGATTTCTTTTTTGGTCACGATTCGCTACTCCCGGGCTCGATGTGACACCGGCCCCTTCTCGAAAAATGGATATTTCGCAGCCCCGCGCCATGCTCCAAGTGTAGACCTGATAAGCACTAGAGTCAAGGTCGCGTCAATGGTCTCGAAATGTTCGCCGTCGGATTATGCGGCCTGTTTGGTCTCGAAAGAGTGGAAAATTCCTCAGCACTCGATTCGGCGCAACTCCAAGTCCTCCAAAGAATAGCACGCGAATCTCTCAGACAGGGGACATCGAAGCAGGAACGAGCTTCTCAGCGAAAATTGTTTGGTTTAGGTAGATTGGCGTGCCTGCGGGTCGTCTGATGCTTTCGTTCACTGGGGCGCGGCATGGTCCCAATGAAAGCGCGCCTTTTGTCGACCGTATGCGGCGGCGTTACCGCCAGCCCGCTTCATGTGTAGGAGAGGCGGGAACGCCACGGAATGCGCATTATTCGCTAAGCTGAAACCGGCATGAGTTTTCCGGTTTGCCCCGAGACACAATGCTCGAGATAGCGAATTTCTAACCGCGCCAATTCTTCCTGGACGTCATCCATTGATGAGCGGCGACGCAAAGCGTTCTTCTCCAGCAGGCCAAGGGTGAAATCGGCCACTTCAGCCGGAATATCACTGCGATAGTCGCAAGGATGAGGGGGATCAAGGTGGCGCCGCAGACGCAGCAGGTCTTGACGGCTCAGTTCCTGAAAAGGGAGACGGCCCGTTAAGATTTGGAACAGGGTCACTCCCAAAGCGTAGACATCCACTCCCGTCCAGGGTGTGGCCTCGGCATAAAAAAACTCAGGTGCCAGATAAGCTGGGGAACCGACAATTCGGGAGTTGCCGCGACCTTTGCGGTGCCAACGGGGAGTCACCGGATGGCAAAAGCCGTAATCCAATAATGTGACGTGCCCATGGGACGTCCAATGGATATTGGCCGGTTTGACGTCTCCATGCACCCAGCCCGCCGCGTGCAGCGCGCTCAAGCCGCTGGCCGTTTGCCTCGCGATCCACAATGCCAGCGGCACTGAAAAAGTCTTGCCTGCACACAGGGCTTTCGACAGGTCCGAGCCTTGCAAATAGGGCATGACCAGATAAGGCGTGGGCAAAAAGAGGTCCGCACCGAATACGGGGACGAGGTGAGGGTGCTGGACCGATCGCGCCACGACCGCCTCGCAATGCAATAATTCCAAGGCTTGCTTTGGAGAGCGGGCCTCGCGGCGGACCGTTTTGAGGACATAGTCACCATCTGGAAAACGGCTTTTTTTCGTTGGTCGAGCGAGGAAGACCTCGGTCCATTCACCAATATTGAGCAGCTCCATGGGGTGCCAATCGGCCAAGGACCAATTGGCAAAGTTACCCCCCGATGCAACCGAGAGTCGCACGGGCTCACAAACGGGAGCATCGGTTTGGAAGCTACACACGCGAAGTGAGCGAACCCTGACCTGTGGAAACGGGCGGACATGAGACGCGTTACCTCATGCATCGGCCACTGGAAGCCACGGACTAAATTCGAGGCCGCCCCTCTCGGCGCGACCTGGATAACTCGAATCGTGAGTGCTGCATCGGTTGCGTCGCTTACGGAATCCGTGCGACCCGGTGGCTACACGGCGGGCACGATCAAGAACACCTGAAATCAATAACCGATATACTTCGCGTAAACGGACTTCGCGATGCCGATGTCTTCCGTACCCCCGACGATCGCGCGACCATCGGGAAAGATGGTGAGTTGATAGCCATCCACGGCGAATCGTAGCAGGTAACGGTTACTGGAAACGTCGCCGAGGCCACGTAGTTTTTCCGCGAGTTGTTCCAGCGAAAGTGTGGGCACTTGGCCCGGACTGACTTGCACGGCGTTGCGTCCACACAACGCGGTGGACTGGCTGCCCTTCTCTCCACGGAGCCAAGGGAAATCGCCTTGTTTGCAGGTCGGGCAATTTGTTTGGTCCCTCAGCCCATCCAGACGGACCTGGCGAAACCGATTTTCCCACAATTCAAAGATGGCCAAACACGGATTGATCGCGTCCCAGTCTTCGACCAGGATTTTGAGGGCTTCCAAGGCCTGAATCGAAGCGATGACATTGATCACACTCCCTACGATTCCCGCCGTGTCGCAGGTGGGGGTCGAGCCGGCGGGAGGAACTTCCGGCATCAGGCAGCGGAGGCACGCCGTCTTGCCGGGCAGAACAGTCATCGTCTGCCCCTCGGCTCCGATGCAACCGCCGTAGACCCAAGGGATGCCCAGTTCATGAGCCACATCGTTGATCAAGAAGCGTGTTTCAAAATTGTCCGTGCCGTCCAAGATGACATCCACATCGCGACACAACTCCAGCACGTTGTCGGCATTCACATCTGTAACGATCGGTTCCACTTCGATCTCGGAATTGATGAGGGCGAGCTTGCTCGCCGCGGCGACCGCCTTCGGAAGATATTCCTCGACGTCACGTTCGTCGTAGAGAACTTGACGTTGAAGATTCGTGATTTCGACGAAATCTCGGTCGACCAAGCGGAGCCGGCCCACACCGGCCCGACCGAGCGTATTGGCGAGTACGGAGCCCAATGCCCCGCAGCCGCAGATTAATACTCGCCCCTGTTGGATCTTTGCCTGCCCTTGTTCGCCAATGGGAGCGAAACGGGCTTGCCGCGCGTAGCGGGGAAGCGGCCGCGGATCCGACATTTCGGAAGCCGGGCCGCCGGAGTTGGAAGCCGGAGAATTCATGCGGGTTCCTGCTCCACCAAATAACCTGCGTAATCGCCTTGTGATGCCAACTCGCGTTGCAGCCGATCACACGCGGTGCGTAAGGATTGCAGGTCTCTCCCGGAATCGTTAGCGCGTCGTGCAACGACTGTTGGCAAGGAGACGTGGGCGATCCACTGGGCGAAAGTTCCTGGTTCTTCTACCAAAGAGACAACGAGATCTGCCCAGTCCGCTGGATGAACGGGTTCTGCCTCCGAACATTCCTGTGCGAGTAATAGATTGTGCGAGGACGGCGATGCCGGCAAATCCAGTTGTTTGACATCTCGACAGATAACCATCACGACCGACGCTTCGCGTTGGACGATCGACCACATATCATTTGCGAAGCTATCTTGTTCTTTGAGCCAAACGATGACCGGAATTCCCATCTGGCTTGCCGCGGCGAAGAGGCGTGGATCTACTTTTCTGACAACCGGAACCGCGCCGCAAGCCTCCCAACTCGGCAAATCGGCTTCGGTCCGTGCCGGCCCGCCCAGAATACCTCGCGGTACCCACCGCCGGCCCGCCAAAAAGATACTGGAGTCTCTCGTCATTAGGGGGCGAAATCCGTGATCGCACGTGAACTCATCACGCACCCGCCCCTCCGCATCGATAAGTTGGAGATGACAACGATAGAGAAACGGTTCACGGGGCATCCAAAAGCATGGATCGGGAATCACCGCTTCCGCGAGCAGCGTCGCGCCTTCGCCCATATCCCGCCAGACGAACCGCGCGGGAAGCGTGTGGCCACCTTTTTTGAAAGGCCCCTCGAGCGTGCCCCCAAGCTTCCAATTCTCCCCGCAGCAGACCTCTCTTGGCAATTCGGCATACAGCCGGGCCAAAGAGGTGCTCGCATCCCCTAGGAACAGCCGCAGTTGCGTCCAAGTTTCGCGAAAGCGTTCAGAAGGTGCCGAAATCTTTGCCATTCGGGGCAACTCGCATGCGGGACGAGACAAGATGGAGTGGGCGTGCGATGCCACCGCCAAGACACGCCGTGAACTCGGGCGTCCCGTTTGCGCGCGGCAACCTTCTCGTTTTTTACGATTGCCGAACCGATTTGGCAACTTGCGACAGGCGATCGCGAAGAATCACCGTCCACTATGGAAGGTCGGCCGAGATTCCTAAACAGCAACCACTTCTTGCATCTCGGCGTCCGAATCGCTGTACGGGATACCGGCGGCGGCAAAGGGACTTTCCTTGGCGGGGCAGTCGCCGAAGCTGATGCCCAGCGCCTTCGCGGCCAGCACCGTCGAGCCACGGGGATCGACCGCGGACAACTGGTGAATCGCTTCCGAGATGGGCACACTGGAAAATTCCGGCGGCTGATAGCGGATCATGTGCCCGAATTTGCCTTCGACGATCAGCCGTACGGCATGCGCGCCAAACTGCGTGGCCAGCACGCGATCGAACGTGGTGGGCGGTCCGCCGCGTTGGAGGTGCCCCAGCACCACGCAGCGGGTCTCGCGTTGGAGACGGTTTTCGATTTCTTGGGCCACGACGTGTCCGATTCCGCCCAGCCGGACTTGCCGCATTTCCTCGCGGCGTTCGTGGACAACGCATCCCCCTTCGGGCAATTCCGCTCCTTCGGCCACCACGACCAGCGTAAAGGAGCGGCCCGTGCGGTCCCGCTCAAGGATCTTTTGGCAGATATTTTCAAAGGTCCACGGGATCTCGGGAATCAGGATGACATCCCCACCACCGGCGATACCCGCGTGCAGCGCAATCCAGCCCGCATGCCGCCCCATGACCTCCAAGACCATCACGCGGCCATGGCTCGCGGCGGTGGTGTGCAACCGGTCCAGGGCATCGGTCGCGCAAGCCACCGCGCTATTGAATCCGAACGTGTAAGCCGTGGCGGAAAGGTCGTTGTCGATGGTCTTGGGAACGCCCACGACGGGGATACCAAACTCGTGGAACTGCTGCGCCACGGTCAGCGAGCCGTCGCCACCGATGCAAACCAGGCCCGTGAGGGCCAGTTGGTCCACGGTCGTGCGAACCGATTCGAGCAATTCGGTTTCGATGGCGAGTTTGTTATCGACGCCAATTTTCCCCGCGAACCGGCCTTTGTTGGTGGAGCCAAGAATGGTTCCCCCTTGCGTGAGGATTCCACGTGTATTCTTGCTGTTGAGCGGGACATAATTGACCGGATCGACGAGGCCCTCGTAACCCCGCAAAAAGCCCACGCAATCAAAGCCCAGTTGCGTCGCGCTTTTGACCACGCCACGAATGACGGCGTTCAGCCCGGGACAATCTCCGCCACATGTGAGAATGCCAATACGGTGGGTGCCATGCTGCGACATGCGCTCTGTTCCTTTCCGAATAAGCAACGGCCTGCCGCCCTCAGGCATTCAGAAAAAACTGTCCTTAACGGGCCATGCTAGCCACGTCAAACGGTACGCCCAAGCGGCAAGCCCTCGTCCAAGCTTGGGGGCTCTCCGGTCGTCCGGAGAGCCGGGACGTCCTTTATGCATATAGCATGCCGTTAGTTACTGGCCGATGTTTCTCGGAGTTGGAGCGAGGGTTTCCACTCGCCTTTTTGAGGACGCCTCCGTTCTTGCAGCATCCGTTGGCAGGCCTCAATGTGTTCGAGCGAAATAGCGTTTCCTGCAACCACGGGCTGCACCAGATATTCGTATTGTTCTAATTCTTCCGGCGTGGCATCAGTGATCCGCGTATTCCTCAGCAATAGGGCGCGCAAATGCGGCACCGCTTGCCGTAATGGAGGCACGGCAGTATCAGAGATGGCCGTCATGCTCAGATCAAGAAAATTCAAACGAGGGTTTGCGAGATGTTCCACGGTATCGTCGGTCAGCGGAATTGAGTATCTCGGCGGTGTTCCAATTTTCGTTCGAGAGCATCAATCCGCTCGGGCGTCGCGGAAGTTCCTCGTATCGACACGAGCTCCAAATATTCAAACCGCTCCAATTCGTCGAGCGCCGCGTCCGTGAACTGGGTACCCGCGAGCCGGATGAAGCGTAGATGGGGCATGATCGCGCGTAGCTGGGCGATTCCAGCATCCGTCACTCGGGTTCGCTCCAAGCCCAACGCCTGCAATCGCAGTCCGGAAAGGTACTCAAGATCGTCATCGGTGAGGTTTGCGTCCGTGACGAACAGGATTTCAAGCTTCGGTAAAGCTTGCAACTCTTTCAGGCCCGGGCCTTGCACGAGGGTTCCGTACAATTCTAGGGACTTCAATTCAGGCAATCCCCGCAGATGCACGAGCCCTTCATCGTTCACGGACGAGTTCGCAATATGCAACGATCGAAGCTGTGGAAGATCCTTAAGCGGCAGAAGATCCTCATTTCGCACCAGTGTGCCCGTGACCCAAATATCCCGCACCGAGCCGAAGGTGGGTTCCCCCATTAAGCGGCAAAGCCAAGTGGGCACTAAATAACCCTGACTAGTATAAATCCAACCTTGATTTTCTCCTCGATTTTCTCGGTGCCGGGAAGCACCCCATTGAAAATCGAAATAGATATCGGCTCCGATCTGACGGAAGTGGGCCACGGCGCGGGCCTGTCGGCTATTGGCTTTCCACCACCAGACACCAGCACTACAGGCAAGCGAAGCCAGCAACGTGAGCAGCAGCAGCGTCCGTAGCCGGAATTGAAAGCGGGTGCGGACAATCACGGCACAAAGCGTGCCCAAGAGGGCTGCCGTGACCACCAGCGAACCGGCTTGAGCGGTAGCCAGGGGAAGCCGCAGGTAGATGGCGGCAAGCAATCCACTGGCGAGAAACAAGAAAAATAGGATCCAAGAAGCCCGTTTCCAAGCTCGGCTCGCGGAGTCGTGATTCCCAGCAGCCGAGGCCATCAGGCGATTCCTTTCCCGAAATGGGAAAAGCTATTTGGCTCCCGCCTTGAGTTCCGCCAGGTGTTGGGCGGAGCCGACCAATCGGTCCCAATTTTCTTGGATATATTCGGGCGGGCCACCAATCTGGGCCACCACCGGCGCCAACTGTTCGGTGGGAACCATCTCGATGGCGTCCCAAGGGCAAACGAGCAGATCGTAAGGATTGCTCTTCTTCTGCGGAATCCGCACGCAGACCTCACAGCCCACGCAGCGCTCCATGTCGATCTCGCACCAGCTTTGCAGGTTGTGCATATTGTCGTACTGCTGGCGCTTTTCGATGCAATCGACGGGACATACCTCCAGGCACGCCTCGCAGCCGGTGCAATTGTCGGCATTGATGATGGCGATTTCCTTCGGCAGCTTCTTGCGTGGCTTTTGCTTTCCCATGGAAGACCTATTCGGATCTCGTTTCGCGGGCAATTTGCTTCGATTGGTATTATTATCGCCTGAATTCTAGACGCCAGCACACCTTTCGCCAACTCGCGAAGGGGGAAACCGTGCTCATGGACGCTGGCAATCTCGCAAAGCGTTTGCCAGCAAATGCTTAGGCATTGACGCCAAGCCCCAGCAGGAATGAAATTGAGACTTCAAACCCAACGACATTGATCCAACGAGACCAGGAAGCCGCCGATGAGCCGCGAAGAATTCTTCTCCTCCGCCACGTTCGAATTTCTGGAAAACCTGACGGACAACAATCAGCGGGACTGGTTCGCGGAGCATAAACAGCGCTATGAAACCGATGTCCGGCAGCCAGCCCTGCGGTTTGTGGAGGCGATTCAGCCCCGGCTGCGAAAAATCTCGCCACACATCGAAGCGGTCGCCAAATTGACCGGAGGATCCCTGATGCGGATCTATCGGGACACCCGCTTCTCGAAGAACAAGACTCCATACAAAACCAATGTGGGCATCCACTTTCGCCACGAACAAGGGCGGGACGTACATGCGCCGGGCTTGTATGTGCACTTGGCACCGGAGGAGTGCTTCTTGGGAGCCGGAATCTGGCATCCTGAATCATCAGCCCTACGGGAGATTCGCACGGCGATCGTGGAGCAGCCCACGCAATGGAAACGGGCCCGCAACGACAAACGGTTTCGCGAAATCTACGAACTGGCCGGCGATTCACTGAAAAAAGCTCCTCTCGGGTTCGACAAAGATCATCCGCTAATCGAAGACCTCAAACGCAAGGACTTCATCGGCGTGCATTCTTTCGCGCGCAAGCAGGCCATTTCCCCGGATTTCCTCGGCCAGGTAAGCGACGCATTTGCCGCTTCCCGGCCCCTGGTGCGTTTTCTATGCCGCGCGCTGCATGTGCCATTCTAGCGAACGAGACAACCCCTCCGATTTCATGGGTAGCTTTTCGTGGTCCGCCAAGAGTTCCGCATCCGCCGAGAAACAGGATTATCTTGGCAATAGGCAGGACACCGCCTAAGAAAAACAGTTCTCGTGCGTCCTTCTCCATAGCGGGGCCGGAACGAACTTCGTGAGACCGCTTCACGGATCAAGAGAATATGCAGCCGCCGTCTTCCGGGCACTCCGGAGATCCACAATTCGCGACCTGGATCCATAGCGTGCTACAGGACCATGAAGCGACGCTGCTCCGTTATGCCGCGCGCCTCACCGGCGACGCGGACCGGGCCCGAGACGTGGTGCAGGAGACGTTCCTGCGCCTCTGCCGGGAAAACCCAGACGACTTGGATGGCCATCTGGCCCCTTGGCTATTTCGTGTCTGCCGGCAGCGGGCACTCGACGTAAGGCGTAAGGAGAACCGCATGGCGATACTCAGCGAACAAAAATCCGCCCAGAGCGCGAGCCCGGAAGCTGGTCCGGCGGAGACGGTCGCGCGGCAGGAAACCCACGGCGCGGTGGCGGAGACGCTCAACGACTTGCCGCCCAACCAGCAGGAAGTCGTGCGATTGAAATTCCAGCATGGAATGACCTACCGGCAGATTAGTGAAGTGACCGAATTGAGCGTCTCCAATGTGGGCTACCTCCTGCATACGGCGCTGAAGACCTTGCGAGCCCGGTTGGCATCCGAATCCGACAGCACCCCCAAGACTTAAGGGAGAACTCGACCATGACCATGCGTCCCGATGATCCTCGTATCACGTCGTTCGCCCTGGGGGAACTGGAGCCAGGCGAGAACATGCGGTTCGCGGCGGAACTTTCCAAATTGCCCGAGGCGGCCCGCGCGGAAATCGAACAGCAAATTAATGAGATCCGCCAAGCGGGAGATTTGCTCCGCCAGCATTTCTCGAACGAGCCTGAGCTGGCTTTTTCGTCAGCGCAGCGGCGACAAATCTTGGAAGCGGCCAACCCCAATGGCGAGGTCGCGACCGCTTCTTCCCAGCGCAGTGTTGGCTCGACGACAAGTGCCGCCTCTCCCGGCTGGAGGCCCTGGGCCGTAGCCGCTTCACTGGGGGGGATTCTGGTCGTGGGAAGCGCCTTGTGGGGAGTCACGCGGTGGGCCCCCGATTTTCGCTCAATGGCGCGGTCTTCTGGCGAACTTTCGGTGGACCGCGTGGAGTCGTCTTCAGCCCGAGATGAAAGCGCGACGCTCCGCCAGGCCGCTGAACAAGAGATGGAAGAAGATGCGGCTGTGGAAGAAATTCAAGACCAAGGGTTTGCCTTGGAATCGGAGTTTGGCCGTGTGGCGGAAAAAGCTCCCAGCGGACCGCCGGCCCATCCGGTGGACGCATCGCATTTGGCCGGTGTCGATGGGGAAAATGACGCTTTGGTCCTGCCGGACATTTCCCAGGTGCCTAGCAATGAACCAGCGCTTGCTGGTCCTCAACGGCCCACCGCGACTCCCAGCGAACCGCAACCGTCATCGGGCAGCCGCTTGGATCTAGCGGCAGTTCCGCTCCCGGCCACGCCAGCACAGGAATCTGGGTATGGAGCGGCTACCAGCCCTGATGCCATGAATTCAGTAGGCGGCGGATACGGAGCCGGTGACGGCTCAGGAGGCTACGGCGCGAGCGGCTATGGTGGCTACGGCGGTGGATACGGGGCCGGTTATGGGGCGGGTGACGCCGGATACAGTAGTGGTGGCTATGGTGACGAAGGTTATGGGGCGGACGGCAATGCCGGAGGATATGGTGGCTACGGCGGCGGCGCGTATGGCACTGGGGATACGACCCGGTACGACGTAGGTGTGCAAACTGGAGCGGAGAACCAAGAGCGGGGCGAGGCGATCAGCAATGGCCGTGCGCTTGCATCTTCGGTCGTGGAAGACAAACGTGTGTTACTACGAGAGAGGTTAAGCGAGGTCGCGAGGTCCGAAGTACCGCGTGAGTATGAAGCGCCGATCATCTATCCCAATGCCGAAAGGTGGGGCCATATTCGCCAAAATCGTGGCCAGAACAATACGGAGGCTTATGACCATATCGTGGAGAATACCTTCCGGGCGGTGGCGGACCATCCGCTCTCCACGTTTTCCATCGATGTGGATACAGCCTCATACGCCAACGTCCGCCGATTTTTGCTCGAACAAAACACGTTGCCTCCTCCCGGCGCGGTCCGCATCGAAGAGATGGTGAATTACTTCTCTTATGACTACACCCCTCCGGAGGGGAACGACCCCTTCGCCGCGCACGTGGAAGTGGCGGCCTGCCCTTGGGAACCGGAGCACCTGCTGGCCCGCATCGCCATCAAGGGCAAGGAGATCGACCGCCGCGAACGTCCGCCGGTGAATCTCGTGTTTCTGGTCGATGTCTCCGGCTCGATGCGGGACGACAACAAACTTCCCCTCGTCCGTCGAGGGCTGCGGGCACTGGCCGAGGAATTGAACGAGCGGGACCGCGTGGCGATGGTGGTCTACGCGGGCGCTTCGGGACAAGTGCTGGAATCCGTGCCGGGGAGCCGGCAAGCCATGATTCTCTCGGCCATTAACAATCTGGAGGCGGGCGGTTCCACCAACGGCGCGTCGGGGATCCAGCTTGCCTATGAAGTGGCCACGCGCAACTTCATCTCCGAGGGGACCAACCGCGTGATCTTGGCGACCGATGGCGATTTCAACGTGGGCATCACGGACCAGAGCCAACTGGTCGAGCTCATCGAGAAGAAGGCCAAAAGCAAGGTGTTTTTGACCGTGCTCGGTTTTGGGATGGGCAACTACAAGGACTCCACGCTGGAAAAGCTGGCCGACAAGGGGAACGGCAATTACGCCTACATCGACAATTTCCGCGAGGCGAAAAAAGTCCTGGTCGATGACCTCTGCGGCACGCTGCATACGATCGCCAAGGATGTGAAGATCCAGGTCGATTTCAACTGGGCCAAGGTGAAGTCCTATCGCTTGATCGGCTATGAAAACCGGGTTATGGCCAAGGAGGATTTCAATGACGACACCAAGGATGCCGGCGAGATTGGCGCGGGCCACACCGTAACGGCGCTGTATGAATTGATACCGGCCAATGCGTCCGACGTGCCGGGCGCCTCGGAGCCTTCGGAATATGGCCGGCCCGAAGCCGTGGACGAATTGCCAGAGAACGGCAGCCCCAACCTGTTCACCGTCCGGCTGCGTTACAAGCAGCCCATGGCGGACAAGAGCGTGGCCCGCCGTTTTCCCGTGGCCGATTCCGGCAAAACCTTCGCGCAGGCCAGCGGCGACTTCCAGTTCGCCTCCGCCGTGGCCGCCTTTGGGATGTTACTGCGGGATTCCAAGTACAAAGGCCACGCCAGCTACGATGCGGTGCTGGAAATCGCGCAAGATGGCATGCGTGAATCCGCCGACGAATATCGGGCGGAATTCTTGAGCCTGGTGCATGCCGCGCGGCGGCTGTCGGGCAAATAAGGGAAGCCTGCCGAAGTCGAAGGGTTAGGCCACGCGAGCCGCTTGGTTCAGTCCAGCCTGGTTCGTCTCACGGGCTCTTTGCAGAATGCAAGACCACGGCGACAATTGCTTTGTCGCCGTGGTAACCATCGGGGGGATGACCGATGAGTGATTGCTCAGTCATCACGTCGGTCGCTCTCCGATCGATTATCGGCGCCCATCACTTTCGTTCTGAATCACGAACCGCCAGCAACGTCGAGAACTTTGGTCTTCTACGGCGGTTTGCACAAAAGTGATCCTAATCCGCCAGCCGCAAGTAGCGCGAGGCCGTGATTCTCCAGCAAGAGTTGCTGCCGGACTCGACCGTTTCCGCAGCACGCCCGAACATCCCCGCAATCAACGGCGGATACATTTGGTGCGCTAGTTCGTGCTGCCATCCACGCGGAGCTTTTCCAGAACTACGCGATTTCCACGAGGATTGTATTCCACGCGTGACATGAAGCTCCGCATGAGTTTGATTCCTCGTCCGCAGGGGCGCTCGAGGTTTTCGAGTTGTGTGCAGTCCGGTACCGCTTCCGGATCGAACCCGTGTCCCTCGTCCGTGATGGTGATCACGATGCGCTGTTCGCCAATCTGGCAGGTGACATGGACTTGCTTTTCCACGTCCAACTGATTGCCGTGCTTGATCGCGTTGACGAGAGCCTCCTCCATGGAGAGCCGGATGCCGAAGAGATCATTCCGAATCCACTCCAGCTTTTCGAGGCGGCTCAAGATCTCTTCCTGGACCCGATGCCCCTCCGCATAATCGCTGGGAATCTTCGTATCCAGATGCCAGAGCCAATTCGCGTCCGCCATGAAATTCCGCGTCTCGAGGTTGTGTGGCCAGTGGGCCATGTATCTCGTTTGGACCGCTTGTGATTTGTCAGCTCAACGGGGGTGATACTGCTGCATTACCGGTAAGTGGAGACGGGAGCGCGAAAACGGCCTCTTCGCTTCCAGTGAAGGATCAGTCGAAAGCAGCCAGCGCGGCCGACTCGTCGTCCGCGATATCGAAAACCAAATCAAGCTTCGTGATCTCGAATACCTTCCGAATTTCGGCGTTGATGTCGCTGAGTTTCAGGACACCGCCGTGATTCTTGATTTTTTTGTCGAGCGTAATGAGCTTGCCCAGTGCCGCGGAGGACAAGAACTCGACATGCGAAAAGTTGAGCAGCAGGTTCTTGCGATCCTCTTTTTCCACCAGGTCGAACAATTCTTCGCCCAGTTCCTGGATGTTCAATTCGTCCAATATTTTGCGATCCACGAATCGAACCACGGTCACGTCTCCTACTTCGGAGACCGCTATCCGCCTGTAGACTCCCATCATTTTACTCCCGTTTTTCCGTGAACCGCAGTGGATTCGTCGAAACCTAGATCGCGTTTAATTGGTATGTAGCGGAATTCTCGCTATTTGGGCTCGCAAATTCCAGTATGACAGATGTAGTTTGTGTGTGCGGCACGCACTCACTGGTTAGGATGCAACTTGCCTCTCCATGGCCGTGGGGCACTTGGCGATCCTAGCGACCCATCGCATCCGCCACGGCGGCACGGCTCATTTCGTCGCAAAACCGCTTTTAGAATAATATTTATGGCACGTCGGGTGTCAAGCCGCCGTGGTCCGAACCCCTTTTCCCGGTCGCAACTTATGACCGGCGACCGATCGGTGCTCCGAGGCGGCGGAATCGAGCGATCCCGCATTTGCCACGTTTGGCGTCCGTCATTCCGGCAGTACCCGTGGACAAACGGAATGTACGCTAAGCGTCCTGGGGGGACAGGCCGGTGGGGACGCTGCCCTGTGTCACCATGCCACGGATGATGAGCGCGACAAAGGCGAATGTCAGGCTCACGAAGACGTAGACCCCCAGCGCGACACCGGCAAAGTGGTCTCGGAGGAGTACGAGCGCCGGCGGTTCGTCAATGGCCGGCACACGTCGCCGAACCGGTCCGGCGGGGCCGCTTTGACGTGCTGCCTCGTCACGCCATGTTTGCCATTCGGCCCGTGCCTCCTCCGTCGCGAAGGTTTGGAGGACATAGCTCCTGGAATAGTGCAATGCGACCCACGTTCCCAAGGCCAGTACGGCGTAGGCTAGCGCGCCGCCCCACAACCAGGCTCGGCGATTCACGGATTGGTTTCCTCTGGCGAGAGCAAGTCCAAGGCAATGGAGGATAGCGATGTGACACCCGAGGCGATTGTAGGCTCGGCGTCAGGATAAAAGAGGGCCGAATGTAAAGGGGGTGGCGGCTGTTGCAAACGGGCGTAGCCGGCGAGGCGTTCCGCCTCGACCGTGCCCAACCACAGCATGCAGATCGGCACTCCCGCGCGGCCATACTGGCTGAAATCTTCCCCGCCCATGGATGCCGGCGCTTCAAATACCACGGATTCGCCCAACGCGTTTTTCAATACGGGCACCACTCGTTCCATGAGGGCCGTATCGTTGAAGAGCGCGGGCGTTCCTTCGGAAAACTCGACGCGCGGCTCCGGCGCTCCGGACGCTTCCGCCGCGGATCTTGCTTTACGCTCGATGGCCGTTTTCAACAATTGCCGGACCTGCTCCGTGTAACTGCGAACCGTCAATTGCAGATCGCAATAATCGGGAATCACATTGTGCTTGGTCCCGCCATGGATGGAGCCCACGGTGATCACGGCGGATTGCGTGGGATCGACCTCTCGGCTGACAATCGACTGCAAATCCATCACGAGTCGGGCTGCTTCGAGAATCGGATCAATGGAAAGGTGCGGATACGCGCCATGCCCTCCGCGCCCGAAGAGACGTATGTCCACACTGTCCACGTTGGCCAGCGCGAAACCGGCGCGATACGCGATTCCGCCGGCGGGCACTGAAGGAGCACAGTGCAGCGCCACTGCGTAATCGGGGCGAACAAAACGGGTAAACAAGCCATCGGCCAGCATGGATTGAGCGCCCGCGCCCCGTTCTTCCGCCGGCTGGCCCACGAGCATGAGTGTTCCTTTCCACTGATCGCGGTGTTGTCCGGCCAGAAATTTCGCCGCGCCGGTCACGCAAGTCATGTGAATATCGTGGCCGCAGGCATGCATGACGCCAGTCAAGGAACCGTCTTCACCTCGGACGGTCGCCTCGGACGCGTATACCAGTCCTGTTTTTTCCGTGACGGGAAGCCCATCCAGATCGGTGCGGAGCATGAGCGTGGGGCCTTCGCCGTTTTTTAGCAGGCCAACTAGGCCATGGCCCCCCACGTCGGTCGTGACCTCGAAGCCGGCGTCACGCCATTCTTCCGCCATCCGCTGTGCGGTCTTTTCCTCCTGGAACGATAATTCAGGATGGCGATGCAAGTGTCTATAAAGCTCGACCAAAACCTCAAGATTCGAATCGATCCAGGCTTGGGGCTCGGCGGACACTGCGAGCCGGGGAAGTCCTGCCATACTCATGAAACAAAGTATCGCGAAGATGAAAGCTCTCATGGGCCGAGACGACCAGGACGCGAAAGCAATTGAATAATGCCGCATGGCTTCGTTCTCCCAGGGATGCGTGAACAAGGCGCGCGCATGTTGACGGCTACCGCGCCAATTCGGCAGAGCCGGGTTCCTCGCTTTGAGATTGCCGAGCCCGCCGAACTTGCCAGTACATGTAGCCGGCGAATGAGCCGATCAAAGCGAAGGGCATGGCCATCATAAACAAGATGCTCCAATAGAATCCACGTGCCAGATTTCCTCCAGCGGCTCCACCATCGATCCCGTCTTTGCAGGTCGGGCAGCCCCAAGCTTCTTGCCCCAAGGAGAATAGCAAGATTCCCAGCACCATCACGCCCACGAGTCGCGACGACAAAAAACGCCGAAGAATGGGAGCCGCGTATGTCCGCTTCATTCTTTTCGACCTTCCTTCGGGCATGTCTAGCCCACGGGATACAATTGATACAGCATGACGTAAATGGCGAGTCCCGTCACGGAAACATACAGCCAGATGGGAAATGTCCACTTGGCCCAGCGGCGATGGCTTTCCCGTTGGTCTCGCCAGCCACGGTAAATGGTAATGCCGGCCAAAAACGGGACCAGCGCGGCCAATGTGATATGCGTCACGAGGATCACGTAATAAAACTGCCGCACCCAAGCCGGCGCTTCGAAGCTAAAGCTCCGCGGTTCTGACAGCGAATGATAAACCAAGTAACAGGCCAGAAACAGCGTCGAGACGCCGAATGCCGAGAGCATCACACGGCGGTGGGCGACCTCTTGGCGGCGACGAATCAAGACATAACCGAGCAGCAACAGGAGCGTCGCCAGCGCGTTCAGACCGCCATTCACATGGGGTAAAATGTCTACCGCTGACAAGGCTTCACCTCACGCCCCGCTGGCAGCGTCGGTCGCCACTGGCTCGGAGGGTGTCGCATGATGGGTATCGTCCTGCTCCGACAGTACCTCGTCCATCAGCTTGCGAAGCCGTGTAACATCTTCCGGGTCACTGGAACGGAATGTGCCGCGAACTTCCCCATTTTGGTCAAATAGAATCAAGCGGTCCGAATGCGTGCGCCGCTCGACCGTGACGGGAAACAGGTCCCTTCCGATTTTTTCGACGAGAGGCATGTCTCCTCGGAGAAAGAGCCACTTTTCCGGGTCCGCGTGAAAAAGGTCCGCGTACGTCCGCAGGGCTTCCAGCGAATCGGTGTCTGGATCGCAGCTAATGCTCACGAAGGTGATGTCTTGGTCCTTCCATTCTTCTTGGAGGCCTTCCAGCACGCGATTCATTTTCCAGCACGCGCTGGGGCAACTCGTGAAGAAAAAACTGCCGATCCAAGGCCGACCTTCCAGGCTTCGAGAATCGAACTCTTCCCCGCTCCGCTCTTGCAGCACGAAGTGCGTGAGAGGTTCGTCCGCTTCCTCGCGAATGGGGCGCTGCGCGGTATCACCCGCTGCTTCCGCCTCGAATGACGGGGTCTGGGAATAGCGAATTGCCGCCCAAGTTCCGTAGGCGATGCAAAACACGAAGAGGAACGAAAGCCAATACCGGACCACCGAGCGCATCATAAGAGATCTCCTGAAATTCGTTTGCGGGTCGCACGTACGGCCAAAAACATCATGGCTCCCGCGAATGCCAGAGTTACCAACCAACTCAGCCCCAGCGAGGGCAGGAGACGAGTCCAGGTGGCAGCGTCCGCATCCCCCCAATAGAGCAGATGCCGCATCCCGGAAACGCCGTAGGTGAGTGGGTTCATGCGAATCACGATTCCCAACCAGCCCTCTCCCGCCGGAAAAAACGCGCCGGAGAGCAGCCACATGGGCATCAAGAATACATTCATCACGGCGTGAAATCCCTGCGTGGAATCCATCTGCCAGGCGAGCCAGAATCCCAGAGCCGTCAGAGCCAGGGAAATGATCAACAGCAGGCCAAGCATTGCCACGAACGAAGTGAAGTGCCACGGAATTCCCAAACCCCACATGCCGGGAATCAAGAATAGCAGCGCCTGAGCGACCGCCAGCGTGGCCGCACCACTAATTTTTCCCCACGCGATCGCCCATCGCGGGGCGGGAGCCACGAGCACCGATTGGAGAAATCCTTCGCGGCGGTCCTCGATGATCGAGATCGTGGCGAAAATCGACGTGAACAGCAGAATCAGTACCACCGTACCCGGGAAGAAATACTCACGGTAACTTAGGGCGGCCTCGCCTGCCGTTGGCAGGCGAAACGTGCTTTCTAGCCCCGCCCCGAACAAGATCCAAAACAGCACGGGTTGGCCCACAGCACCGAATACTCGATGCCTTTGGCGGAGAAACCGGACCCACTCACGTTGGGCCAGTGCCAGCGCCGCCGCCACGCCACCAGACAGCGGCATGCGGGAAACCAGCGGCCCCGCTTCCGAAACCGCATTTCCCTTGATGGGCGTGGAAAGGGAAGTCATCTCGGGATCCACGCTCCATGATGACGCGTTTTCTCAAATTGCCGAGTATGGATGTCCATCAAGGTATTCTAGGCCCTGCCCACGACTTCACCCACTCCACCGTTCTCGGATTCGCCGGGCGGGCCAAAATAGTGTCCTGTTTCCGCGATGAACACATCTTCAAGCGTTGGTTTCCCGAGGGTGAGCGAATCGATGGCGTCCGGAAATTCCTTCAGCAGGCTATCCGTCCAGCCAGGTTCCCGTGGCAACTCCAGACGCACACTGTCCGTCACGATGGACGCTGCCACCCCGAACCGCTCTTGAATGCGGGCGGCGAGGCGTTCAGGATCCGAGGACGCGAGCGAGACAACCTTTCCTCCAATACGTGCGCGAAGTTCTTCGGGGCTCCCTAGCGCCACGAGACGTCCCTGATCCAGAATCGCCACGCGATCGGCACGTTCCGCTTCGTCCATGAAATGCGTGGTCAAGATGACCGTAAGTCCTGCTTCGTCGCGGGCAGCACGAAGGCGTTCCCATAGTTCGCGCCGGATGGCCGGGTCCAGCCCCGTACTGGGCTCATCCATAAGCAGCATTTTTGGCGAGGGAAGAAGTGCCTTGGCCAATTCCACGCGCCGTCGCAGCCCGCCGGAGAGACGTTCCACGAGGTCGGTGGCTCGATCGGACAGGTCCCACGCGGCGAGTAGTTCGGGAATCCGCTGACGGATTATGCGGCGTGGCATGCCGTGGACCGCGCCATGATATTGCAGGTTCTCGCGAACCGTTAATTTTTTGTCGAGGCTGGGAGATTGAAATACGATGCCCAGCAAGGGGCGGATTTCCGCGGCATGCTGGCGGGCATCATGCCCCAAAATCGTTAGCTGCCCCTGTTGAGGAGGAATCAGTGTCGTCAGCAGCCGGAACAGCGTCGATTTGCCCCCGCCGTTGGGGCCCACGAAGACGAAAATCTCGGAAGTGGGAATCGTCAGCGTGATGTCCGTCAGTGCTTGACGGGAACCGTAGGCGTGCCCGACGCGAGAAAGTTCAACGGCGGAAGCCTCGGCCATGAATCGGAGAACCTTTGGGTAGAGTCGGCCAGCGCGGTTTTTTCCGGTGCCGGGTCTTTCAGCCTTTTTCCAGGGGAAGATTCAATGATCCTCCGCCGTCTCCGCCGATGCTGCTTCGTGATCTTCCTCCGCGTGATGCTCCGCCATGGATTGCGGCACCGAAGCGGCGGACCAGCGTTCTTCCGAATAATGCCGCGTACGCAGGCCGATATCGGGAACCAAGGCGAGCATCAAAAAGATGGACATCATACCGGCGGGAATCGTCAGCACATATTTCCAATTGGCTTCATACTTCACATGCATGAAGAACAAAATCACCAACATGGCTTTCGTGCAGGAGACCGCCATCATGAAGGCCCATCCCACCGCGGGCTGATCTTGATAGGGCCAAGCGGAGGAATACGTGAAGAAAGACGCGGTCGTCAGCACGCATAGCGCGATGAAAACATAGGCGTATTTGGCCATGCCGCCATGGGAATCATGGCCATCGGAGCCGGAAGCATGTGGTTCAGACATGTGATTTTCGTCTGTTCAATGAAGGAGTCGTGGTTTAGGCAAACGGCGGCGGGGATGCGCCTAAAACAAATACAACAGGGGGAAAAGGAAGATCCACACCAAATCCACAAAGTGCCAGTAAAGTCCGATGTTTTCAATGAAGTTCGCCCGAGAAGAATCGAGCTTCATGGGCAACATCATGGCGAAGACGATCAGCCCCACGAGCACGTGGATGGCATGGAAGCCGGTTAGCAAAAAGTAGGTGCTGGCCCACAATTGTCCGCCGGGAATTCGCACCGGCAATTGCAGCCAATGATGTTCGTCGTTCAGGCCGTGGGATTCGTCGCCGTGCCCGCCGCCGAGCGGCATTACCATGTCCGCCAATTTTTCCATGGCGGCCTGCCGTTCCACCAGGCTCGTGGAAGTGGCGGCGGTCAGTTCGACCGGCTTCACGGTGTTTTCCAACAGGTTCGTGCAGAGCGTCAAACGCTCACGTTCTTCCTCCGTGATTTCCCCAGAGGCACGCGCCTCCAAATCGGCCCGTAACGCGGTCAGACGCGTGCGCACGGCTGACGTATAGTAAGGGTCGGCACGATCATAGACTTGTCCATGAGGTGCCCAGGGATAAATGCCGTGATTGAATTTCGCATTGTATTCATAACCTTTGATGCCGAGGAACAGGCTCCCCAACACGAGCGTGACGAGCGTGAAGCCTTTGGCCAGCTTGTCTTTATTGGCGAGCGCCGCTTCCAAAGCGAGCACGACCGTCACGCTGGAACAGATCAAGATAAACGTATTCGCGGCACCAATCGGCTCGCTCAGGTGCACGTCATGCGGTTTCGGCCAGGCGGGAGCGCCGAAACGCAGCACGATATAAGTCCCAATCAAGCCCGCGAAGAACATGATTTCCGTGGACAAGAACAGCCACATGATCAGCTTGCCATTGTTCAGCGGCAAGGCGGGCTGATATTCCAGTTTCACGTGGTGGGCATGTTCCTCACCAGAAGCGTTCGCGTGCTCGGCCATGTTCGCTCGTCAAGCTGGTTAAGATCTTCGCGGTTCACCTATCGCCATGACACCAGGGCGACCACTAGAAACCACGCGGGCAAATAAATCAAGGAAACACGTAATAACTGACGCGCGGTGCGCGGCTGAATCTCTCGAAAAAAACGTATGGAGTAGTGCAACATGCTGCTTCCCAGTATCGCGACCACGCACCATGCCAGCGGAGACGCACCATGCTCCCACAGCGGAAGTAAACTTACCGGAAGCAGCAGCACTGCCCCGCCCAAAGCGTACCAACGGCAGCGGCGGACACCCGAATCGGTCGTGGTCATCATGCGGTAGCCGGCCCGCGCGTAGTCCTCGCGATAGAGCCAGGCAATGGCCAGGAAATGTGGGAATTGCCACAGGAAAATGACACCCGCCAGGGCCCAAACGCTGATAGCGCCGGGATTCCCCGCGACACAGCCACCGATGAAGGCGGGCAACGCGCCAGCCACCGCTCCAACGGCCGTATTCCAGGAAGTGCGCGTTTTCAGGGGCGTGTACACCGCGACATAGAGGATCCACGTCGCCGCTCCGAAGCCAGCAGCCAATGGACCGACCGTGAAAGCCAAATACGCCACACCGGCAACCAAAGTGAGAATGCCGAAAATCAGGGCCTCGGCCTGAGTCAATCGGGCCGCGGGAAGAGGCCGCGCGGCGGTGCGTGCCATCCGCGCGTCGCGAGCTTGCTCCAACCATTGATTCCAGGCACTCGCGCTGGCCGCGACCAGACCCGTGGCCAGCAAGGCATGAACTAATAACCAAGGAGACAAGGCGTCCGTCGCGGCGGCGAATGCGGCCACGGCGACGGCCACCAGTTCCAAAACGGCAATGCGTGGCTTGGAGAGCTCCACGAAGTCGCCCGCCTTGGCCAGGACACGCGAGAAGCCGGCGGATTTACGGTCGGCATAGACGATCGTGCTGGTCGTGCTCATGACGTGGCTCCGTTCAACACCGCCGTGGAAGGCGCGGATTCCCGCCCCGCATTCCAGCTTTCCCGCCAAGCAAAGAGGGCAATCAAAGTAGTCGTTCCTAGAATAAGAGATCCGTTCGCTTGGTGCGCCGTCGTGAGTAAGCTCTGCCAGGCTCCGCGAGCGGTAACGAGGTGCCCGGCTAACCAGCCGTGTTGCCCCCAACCAAAGGGGAGGCCATAGTTCACGGTCCATGCCGCGACGCCTAACGCCAATTGAGCGGCCAGCAATGCCACGACGGCGATCGCCGCAGCCTGCTGCGGGCGGGGACTCGTGCGTCGCCAAAGGACACGCCAAGCGACATAGGAAGCCTGCCCGGCCAGCCCGATGCCCAGCACGACATGCAATACCACCGTCGCTCGGAATAGAGCGGGCAGCATGTCCCAGGATGCGTGCCGTACGAAAGAACCGAGCACGATTTGCAAATAGGCCAGCAGCAGGGCCAGCGAAGCCGCGGAGTTGATTCCGGATGATCCCTCCGAAGGCAGCGTGCGACTCATATTCTTCCAGCTTCGCGACGTAACCACGAACATAGTCACGCATAGAGCGAAAAAAGCGGGGCCCACGCACGCATGCAATTGAGCAAGCCAGCGTGCATCCAGTCGCACCCGGAGCCCGCCCAGCACGCCTTGGAACACGACCAAACAGGCCAGCGCGATCGCCAGTCCGCGAACCAAGCTATTCGTTTCCGCGCGCCATACCGCGCACGCCGTGGCGAGCGTGATGAGCCCGACCGCGGCGCCGAGCAGGCGATGCCCATGTTCGACAAACAAATCCCAAGGGCCGAACAGCCAACTCTGCCAGGGATAGAGAAACAGGTTGTAACCATAGGTTGTCGGCCAATCAGGCACGGCCATGCCGGCGTCGTGGGTGGTCACGAGGCCGCCGACCCAAATCAAGGGAAACGCGGTCGCGCACAACAGCACGGCCCACCAGTGCGGCCACGAACTATGCTGCTGCTGCGTCACGTAATTGCCAATGTTTAGAAAGGTCGTGATAAACGGCGAGTGCCCGGCAAAGCCATCCGCTGCCGGCGTCAAACGACGGCTTCTTCTTTTGTCTCGGGCGGCGGTTGCGTTTGCAGGTAGTAGTCGGAATCGACTTCCGGTGAACCGTATTCGTACGGTCCGCGATAGACCACCGGTTGGAAGTCGAAGTTGCCATGCCCCGGAGGACTCGGAGCGGTCCACTCCAGACCATTGGCATTCCAAGGATTTCTCCCGGCGGGACGCCCGAAAAACATACTGCCAATGAAATTCACGGCGAAGATGATCTGCGCCGCCACCATGCCGATGGCGCAGTAAGTCATGAATTCATTCAGCGGCTGCAAATGCCGGAACGTTTCATAATGGTACGGGTCGGCCAGGCGACGGGGAAAACCGACGGCTCCCAAAATGTGCATCGGAAAGAACGTGCCATTCAAGAACAGGAACGTGAGCAGGAAGTGCAGCTTGCCCAAAGGCTCATTCATCAGGCGGCCAAACATTTTGGGGAACCAAAAGTAGATGGCGCCGAACACGCCCATCGCCGTGCCGGCGAAGAGCACATAATGGAAATGAGCCACGATGAAGTAAGTGTCATGGATGAAGATATCGACGGGAGTGGCTGCCATGAAGATGCCGGAGAGGCCGCCGATGATAAACATCGAAACGAAAGAGAGCGCGAACAGCATCGCGGTGGTGTAGTGGATTTGGCCGCCCCAGATCGTGCCCAACCAGTTGAATACCTTCACGGCACTCGGCAAGGCGATCATCATCGTGGCCACCATGAAAGACATGCCCAACGCGGGATTCATCCCCGAGACGAACATATGATGTCCCCAAACGATGAAGCCGAGGCCCGCGATCCCGCAAATGGAATAGACCATGGGCTTGTAGCCAAAAATCGGCTTACGGGCAAAGCAGCTAATAATATCGGAAACCATGCCCATCGCAGGCAGAATCATGATGTAGACCGCGGGGTGCGAATAGAACCAAAACAAGTGCTGCCATAGAAGGGGATGCCCGCCACCGGGAGCCGGATCGATGTTGTTCACGATCAATCCATCCGGGATGAAAAAACCGGTCGCGAAATTGCGGTCCAAAAGCTGCATGAAAAGGGCCGCGGTCAACACGGGTAGGGCGAACGCCTGCAAGACGGCGGTGATGAACATGGCCCAAATCGTCAGCGGCAACCGAAACATGGTCATGCCCGGAGCCCGCATCTGAATGATCGTGGTCATGTAGTTGACCGAACCCATCATGGACGAGATACCCACGAAGATCAGCCCTAGGAGCCACAAATCCTGAGCCGACCCGCTGCCGGGAGCGGACTCGGAAATGACTGAGAGGGGCGGATACGCGGTCCAGCCGGAAGACGCGGAGCCCCCTTCGGCGAAAAAGCTCATCCCCATCAGAATGAACGCCGGCCACATGAACCAGTAGCTGAGCATGTTCAGCGTGGGGAAAGCCATATCGTCCGCGCCGATCATCAGAGGAATTAGATAATTCCCGAACGCGCCGGCGAGGATCGGAATGATTACGAAGAAGATCATCACCGAGGCATGCATCGTGAACAGCATGGTGTAAAACTCGGGAGACATCTGGCCTCCCTCGGCGGCGAACAACAGCTTGCCCAAGATGGGGATTTCGGCCCAAGGCCATGCCACCTGCATCCGTACGGCCAAGGCCAGAAGCCCGCCCACCAAAAACCACAAAAGCGTCGAAAACAGGAATTGAATCCCGATGATCTTGTGGTCTTTGGAGAAGATGTATGTGCTGATAAAACTTTCGGAGTGCCCGTGCGAGGAAGCCTCGTGCGAGTGCGAGCCAGCGACGGTTGTGCTCATGAAAAATTCCTCAATTCTCGCTTGCCGCTAGTGCGGGATCTTGCGTGGCTTCTTGGGCCAGATATTGTTCTTCCAGCCATTTATCGAATTGGGCCCGTGACTCCACCGTGATGCGGCCTTTCATCTTGTAGTGGCCCCAGCCGCAGAGTTCCGCGCAGACCAGGTCATATTCCCCTTCCTCCAAAGCCCGGAACCAGACCCATTGTTTCATGCCGGGGACGGCGTCCTGTTTAACCCGCAAGTTGGGAAGGAAAAAACTGTGTAGGACGTCCATGCTCTTGAGGGAGAACAGAATATCTTCATTCACGGGAATGTGCAGATCGTTCACCGTGTGAATGTCGTCTTGAGTGCCGATTTCGCCGTCCGGCCCCGGATAACGAAGCCGCCACTCAAACTGACGGGCCGTCACTTCCAAGAGCGGAGCGACATCCGGCCGCCGCATCTTCGAATCGGCCCAAGCGTTCATTTGATACAGGGCGATGAATAGCAAAATCCCCGTGGGGATGATCGTCCAAATGACTTCCAGCGTGTGGCTGCCATGAGTGTATTCCACGGGCTTCGCATTTTTCGCCGCGTCGTATTTCCACATGAATACGAACAGACAAAATTGTGTGCCGAGAAATACAATCGAGGTCAAAGCAAGGATGAACAGAAACAGGTGGTCGATCGTGTGGCCATCCCGCGAAATATCTTCGGGCAGCCAGTGGTCATACACGGGGCCAAGCACAAATGTGACGACGGCCATCACAATAACGCTGAAAAACAACAGGCACCAAAACCGACCCATGGCTAATTCACGCCTTTTGCTAACGCGGAGATTCGATGAGTGATTACCGTCGGGCCGCGTTGCGCGGCCTGCACGTCGCGGTGGTGTGCGGGTTATAAACGTTCTCGAGTAACTTCGCTCGGCGGTTCGCCGACAGGGCTAAGCTCGTCATATGGCAGCGAGCGGACGTAATGCACGAGATGCCAAATTTGATCGGGCGTCAAAGTTCCCTCGGCGCCGGGGGTGGCCGGACCCACACCAGGCATGGGCGTGCCCGCGATCCCCGCGTGAATTCGACGATAGACGTCAAGCGGCCGCCGGCCAAAGCGGTAAATTCCCAAACGCAAGTTGCGCGGGTGAATATTGCGGATGGGTAGCGCTCCCATCGCGGCGATATCACTGGGCTCCAGTTTTAGATCCACGTAGGCTCGATTCCATTCGTCATAGTCATCACGCTGGCCATCTCCCAAGGCAAGCGTGCCATGGCATTTGACGCAGTTGGCTTTGGCGCTTTGAAACAGTTCGCGGCCCAAAGCGATCGACTCCTCGGGTTCCATTTCCGGGGGTTCGGGAGGGTGGATCACGTACTCTTCCGCCTCTTCCCAGGTCGCCGTCAACGGGCTCAAAATTTCTCCCACGAGGAATTCCTGATCTAGCGGAATCGGCTCCCCTTCATCCAGATCGAAAAGTGCATTGACGAGCATGACCTCGGTTTGGCCACGCAAGCTGAGATATTTTACATACTCCACCAACGCGTCGATCTCTTGCGAGGGAAGCAGCTTGAAGGAGGGCATCGAGGTGCCCGGGATACCTCGCTCCAGCACGCCATATAGATCGTCCCGTGTCGGCTTGGCGGCCAGTTCGGTCGATTTCGCTTTGAACTTTCCTTGGCGGTAGTCCCGGGGATAAGGGTTCAAAAAAGGCGCGGTCGGCCCAAGGCCGTCGCCGCCAATGCCATGGCAGTGCACGCAGTGCTCCCGGAAGAGCCCTCGCCCGGTTCCGCTTCGATCGCTCGCGACGGACCCAGCGGCCATTTGCAGTTTCGCCAGGTCCAGGCCGCTGGTGGCCAAAAAGGCATCCTGGCTAACATCGTAATCGGAGTTCGCGGCTTGTTCGGCCCGGGCCATGAAGGGATCATCCGGCGTGCCGAACATGGCCGTGAGAATATCCGCGATTTGTTGGCGATGTTCCTCATTGACTTCGCCCGTCCTCATCGCCAATCGATTTAGGCCGAATTGAGGCGGATCGGCGGTTCCGCATCCCGTCAGCCCAACCAAAAAGATCCAGAGTAGGCCTTGACGTAAACTCATCCAATTTGCGGGTTGGCCCGAAAAGAAGGCTCGACGGCCCATGGAAGACTCGGCTCTCAATAGGAAAATAGATTGGTGTACGTGTAAACCAAAATGAACAACTAGAAGCACGGCCACGAACGGAAACCGCGCGGTGGCGAAGTTATTGAAATGAGGCGGACGTGACGACCAATTCCAATTGGCGGGTTTCCCCCTCGGTTAGCTTGATCTTGAAACGCCCGTTTTTGGCGACGGAAATAGTATCGGACTGGACCGCCGCCAGGGCACCGGACCGGCCTCCGCCGCTTTCGTGCCAGATCTGGAATTCCAATTCTTCGCCAGCCGGAAGGTTCTCAATGCGGAACGAACCGTCCGTCTCGGTAACTCCAAAATATCCATTACCACGTGGTAGCAGCCAGGCTGACATCCAGGGATGAATGCTGCAACTCACCCGAATCGGCAGGCTTTCTTCCTTCGCCGGCACGTAGGTGATGGAATCTCCCGCCGCGACATTTTGATTGAAGGACAATCCCGCCACGGCATCGATCTTCGTGTTGTGGCCCACGGGATCGCTGTTGAGGATTTTCATTTCCTGGCCCACATAGAGCCCGAGCACATGGGACAAGAACTCGCAATGCTTTTGGTCGAAGATCGCCTCTTCTCCACCGGGCCCCTGCTTCGACTCATGCACCCGCGATGCCTTCCGCAGATAAAACACGCAGTTTTTCACGCCCTGAGTACCGGAATCGACGATCAAGGCCGGGGAGAGTGTCGCCTCCGGTTCGGCCGTGCAGACTTCCACGTCCTTGTTAACCGGCAAACGGGCGCGTTCTGGCGCCGTGCCTTCGAAACGCACGACGCCTTCCAGCGTTGCCCAGCCAGTTCCTACGACCGCGGCACTCGTCGCGCCTCCGTCTGCGGATTCCGACTGCCGCACCAATTCACGGATTTCGAGCGCGCGGTCCACATCCGTGGTGTAAGTCGCGACGCTGGTTCCTCCACAGCCGGAGATACTAGCCACGCATCCTATGAGCGCGAGAACGGCGCGGAAACGCAGCCACCGAAAGCGAGTGAGCTTTTCCATCGATTACGAGAAAATCCGTTAGGAGTTGCTTAGAGGTTCGAAACTTCGATCTGGCCGAGGTCGTTCATTCCCGGCTTGATTGTAATTTTGACTTGTCCCCGACGTGAGGTCTTCCCGCCGCCCACCGACGCACCGGCAATATACTTCGAGTCGGCGTGCTTCAGACGAAATTCGATCTCACCCACGGGCAGATTTTCGATCGTGAACTTGCCCTCTTCGTCCGACACCGCCGCGTAGGGATTGTTGCGCACCACGATGTGGCCGGTCATCCAGGGATGGATGCTGCAGGTCACCTTGACCGGCTGAGTTTCCTGAGCCCGGAACTTGTATTCAAACGACTGATTGGCCGGCAGGATAGGATTTCGCGCCGGGTTCTGCGGCAAAAGTGGAGTAATCCGACTGTTGTGGGGGGTCGGGTCGGAGTTCTTTATCACCAGCGTTTGGCTCGTGCGCATCACCACGACATGCGGCTGGAAACGGCAGTCCTTGTTGTCGATTTCCACGCTCGCGTTGGCGCTCTCCTCATAGGAGGGATGAACGGCCTTTACCTTCCGGTCGCTGACATAAACCACGACATTGGCCAACTCACCGTTCGGTCCCACGACCATTTGATCGAGGGGGATTTTGTCCAACTGCTGACAAAAGGCGTCATTGGCAGTACTAGGATTCGCGAATTTGGGTTCGGGAGCTTTGCCCTTGAGGATGAATTGGCCAGTGAGTGTACCCCATTCTTGAGCCGAGGCCAGTGTGGGCAGTGTGCCCAATAAAAGCGCGGCGAGTCCCCAGCGAATGTTACTTCGGATGTTCATCTCTATCGTCTCCTCATTGGTTGTTCGTGTGGAGCGGGAAGGACACGCGTCTCCGCGAGCGAGCAGCATTTATGCGAAAAAACGCCAGATACGTCACGGAGGGCTCTCCGCCACGGATTGCATGCTCACCTTCCCCAAACATGAAATTGTAGGCCATACTCAGGTGCTTCACTAGGGACAGAAATTTCGATCTTTCGGCCAAATTTAGAGCCAGCGGACCAATACTGAAGGTCGCGAACACCGGAACATTCCGTCCCCTGCTCTTATTCGCCGCCCGCCGATGCATCAGTGGTCGGCGCCGCTTTCACCAACGGGCTCAGCGGAGTTTTTTCCTGCAAATACACTTCGAAATTCATTAGCAAGTCAATTACGCCATTCAACTGCTCCAGGCTGTCTCCGGTGTACAGTTTTTGATCCACGGGCCGGTCCGCGGGAATATTTACCGGCATGCCCGTGTAGGGCAGGAACCGCTTGGGATTCGCGACCCAATGCAACGTGAAGTCGGGACGCAGCCGTTCCGCCACGTGGGCCAAATTGGGGGCCGCCGCTTTGTCGGTGCCGAATGCCGTGCGCTGGCCTTGCGGATCAAAATCACCCAAGGCATGGCATTTGATGCAGTAATTGTTGTCCGTGACAATCTTCATGGCATCCGACAAGCGGTTCGGGTGGGCCGCTTCGAGATCGGCAAGCCGTCCGCCGCGGGATCGCGAATTGAATTCGTACGGATATTTCTCTCCGTCCACCGCGGCAAAGTAGTTGGCGACCTTCGCCGCTTCGGCGGAGGACATGTTGAATTTGGGCATGCGGAGAATCACCGACGGGCGAATCAAGTGAGGATCAAGCAGGAAGTCGTGCAGCCATTGAGGCTGGACTTTGCTCCCCTCACCCACCAGCGGCGGCGGTAACCAGCCCCACGCTTCATCGGCACTGGCCGCGGGGTTGAATTCTCGCTCTTTCTCCAGCACTCTGGGGTATATCCAGTTTGGCAGGTCACCCCCCCAAGCGGGATATTTATTTCGCACGCGGTCCAGCCGCACCAGCGGTGCTTGGTCGCCCGTCTGATAGGTGTCGCCATTGATGACCGTGGGCTTCCACAGTGTGAAGGGATGAAATAGCTCCTCCACACTGAAGTCACTCATTTCATCCTCCGCGACCGGGATGAAATCTTGATCCACGATCTCCGGTTCCGCGGTCGTTTCGCTGAGGCGGGGACGTCCCGTTAACAAGGCGCTCACCATTCCCCGATCGTCCGTTTCCAGAGACTCGGCGATTTCCTGTGGAGTGAAATGCGGCGTCAAGAATGCATAATCGGGGAGAGGTTCCATTTCGAACAAGTCGTCGGGCGCGTAGTCCACCTGCCAACGGTCCATCTCGATCAAATGGCAGCCGCCGCAGTTGTACTTTTGCAAGACGCGTTTGCCCTCAAGTTCCGCGTGGCGCCGCGGAGCCGGATTGAAGACATATTGCTCGTCAGGTGGGTCCGCCACCAACCCTAACACGAACGTCATAATCGCCTCAATTTCCTCTTCCGTGAAATTGAATTTGGGCATCCTCAGGCGTTCGTGGTAGGACTTGGATTCCGTCTTGCGATAGTCGTAACTGCGGGGTTCGCGGAGTTTTTGCCACAAAAAGCCCATTCGCTCGTGGCTCATCAACGCCTGCACGAACAAGCCTTCATCCGGACCTAGGTCCAGCGGATCCAGGCCATGGTGGCCATCTTCCGCGGTTGCGTGTTCTTCTACTTCATGTCCCTCGGCTGAAGCGTGGTCCGATGCATGGTGTTTGCCTTCCAGGTATTCCAGAATGTGCTCGAAGGCGATTTTGGCCGGTTCCTTGCGTCCCCAATCCGCTAATCCGGTACCAATCGGCTTGGCCGCTTCAAAACCGGGAATGTCGTGGCAGCCGAAGCAGCCATACTTGCTGATCGCACGGCGACCGACGTAGTTGAGTTTCTTTTGCCGGTCGATTCCTCCGAGCAATTCGACCTCATCTCCGGTCAGTTGAGACGCCATCTCCTCGGGAATCCCCATCGAGAGATACTGCGTCGCTTGTCGCCGCGTGAAGGCTCCGGTCAAGTGCGAGAGGACCAATTCATCCAACACTTCTTCGGAGAGAGGCTCCTCGGAAAGTGGTTCCCAGCCCTTGGATTGCATGAGGTAGGCCGCGATGTCCGCCGCGGGATCCGTGACGGTGCCGTCGCCATGGTCGATCGGCTCGAGAATGGTGTCCGGCATCACGGTCCGGGCATGATACGTGTTAGGATTCTTGAGCCAAGTGTAGAGCCACTTTTGACCCGCTTCCGCGTCCTCCAGCGCCAGCTTGGCACCGATCCGTGACAGGTCGGGACCTTGCGTCGCCTGCCCATGTGGAAAATCCTGGTGGGAGTGGCAGGCCAAACAACCCCTCGTCTCGAACAGCGGTTTGCCCCGTTCGGCGGAGGCTGCCTCGGTGATGCTGCTGGCCGCATCGGCATAGGAAAACGACTCACTCTTATTCAGCAAGTAGGCCGTGATCGCCTGGATCTCCACCGGTTCATACTTTTCGGCAATATCTCCGCTGGGCAAATGATCGTGCAGGCCAAAGAATTTCGGCATCCGCGTATCGGGTCGAAATTGGGTCGGATCGCTGAGCCAGCTATTCAAGAATTTCTCGCCTACTTTCGAAGAGACATATCGCAAGCTGGGACCAACCTTACGTAGGGTGCCTGGCGTTTCTTGATCTTTTAACAATTCCGCCATGGCATGCGAGCGAGAGGAGAGCCGTGCGGAGGACTCGCCCGCCTCTTGAGATAAGGCACTGTCCGCTAGGACCGCCTCCTTGAGCAGGTTGCGAGTTGCCATGTCGTCTGGCTTTTCAGTCAACGTGGTGGCCCACGTCCGTTCGTCCGGCGTCAGTCCCGCGTCGGTCAAAAGCGTCGCGGCCGCGGCATGGACAGTGGGCTCGGCGCGGAGGTCGGGCCCGACTCGCTGGTCCGGTCCGGAATAGCCGTTAATCTCATGGCAGCCAAAACAGCCATATCGCCGCACCAAATGATATCCCTGCACGACTTTCGGCGCGGGTGGCTCCGGAAAGCGTGAGCTTGGCTCTAGCTCAGTGATATTATGATGACATTTCAAACAGCTACTCTCCACGAACCGTTCCGGGTACATGGGGAAGATCCAGTGGTGGTTGTTGAACCAGTCATGTTCGCGACGCCATTCCATTCTCTCCAAAGGGGTATTCGGCGTGTGCGAGGCCCATTTGAATTGCGTAGCGCTTCCCTGCCCTTCATGACAGATCGTGCACCCGAACTCCGACATCTTATGAGGGCTTAGTGAGCCTACGAACAGGTCCAATCGAGGGTGCGTGCTGAAGGGGTGAGGCATGCCTCGCCGCACTTTCAACGCCAAGGGCTCGCCCCACGTGACGCCTTGAGTCAAACGCCGCACGGCTTCGCGGCGGTCATGTAGCCGAGCATCGCCGATCCGCTCGATCACATCCCCGGCTTGTAGCTGCGCGCGAGCGCCGAGAGTTTCCGGATAGACCGCACTGACGACGACGTCATCGGGGTCGAGTACTCCTCGGGAAGCGAGCACGATACCATAGGCTTGTGCGATGGGATCCGTATCCGTGCCTTCGGGAGAATCCGTGGCAGCAGCGGTTTCTAAGTCTTCGCCCGACTCGGACCAACCCTCGGGGCGTTCTTCCGGAGTCGGAAGAGATAGCGTCAAGACTTCTTCGGCGGGGTAGGCCGGTTCGACCGCGGAGCCGGGCTGCGTCTTCTGCATCGCTTGATGGCACGTGACGCAGCGGTCGAAACGGGCAATGCGTTTGAAGTTGATATCAATCGTAAGGTCGGGTAGCCAGATCTGGTCGACCTTCAGCGGCCCGCCGAAGGCATCTACGATAGGTAGCTCTAAAATCCGCTTCCCTAGATTGGCTTTCCGCTCTTTCAGCGAAGAGTGCAGGCGGTTGAGTTCCGCTTGATGGTCCCGCAGGCGCACGCGGACTTCTTCCGCTTTCGCGGACATCAAGGCCACGACTTCTTCCAAAGTCTTGCGGTAAGTTACAGCACGCTGCAATTCGAGATCGATCGAATCGACCTCGTCCTTTACCTCCGCGACTTGCTCGATAATCTCGTCCAATTCCTGCGTGTCCGCCCCGTCTCGTACGGCCATGCCATAAACGCTGTCCTCGACGGAAAAGTCCGCTGCCCGGAATTTCTTGCGGCGGGAAAGGGAATCCTCTCGGAATCGTGCGGTCGCGATTTGCCGCTGCATGAGCGAAAACAACTCTTCGCGAGCCCGGTCCGCTCCGGAAGAGGATGCCGCCGCTTCCTGGCCATCCTCGGATTCGCTGGCGGCCTCATTCCAACTTTCGTACGCTTCGCGAATGCCCGTATCGTCCGGCACACGCTCTTCCAATTGCGTGAGCAATGGTTCCGTTGGCTCCGTGGCGTAGCCGTCGCTCCATTGCAAATAGGCATCATCCCAGGGAGCCTCTTCACTTTCGGGCAGTTCCTGCCGTGCCCGGAAATTCAATACCTCGACCACGAATCGATCCACGAGTTCCCGGGGAGGAACCACGGATTCCACCGCGGCTAGTTCGTCTTGTAACGCCGTGAGTTGTTGGAGGTAGTCGGAAGTGCGCTGTTCATTGATCCGCCAGTTCAGCGAAGCGGTTTCGATTTCTCGAAATTGCTTCTGGTAAGGCTTCCATTCCCGCCGATGGTCTTGGACGAGCATCCAGACCGTGGCGATCAGCATCAGCAGACTGGTCGCACCGAAAACGACGTGAAGTAGTTTTTGGTCGCGCCAAGTTTGTTCAGTTGCGGGCATCGACACCTTCCCACAGGAAAACGGCCGCTCCAAGGCGAGCTGGCGATGGAGCTAGGGCACGTCAGAAGTTTAGGAAGTATTCAGGAACACTAACGATGTACTTCAAGTTGAAGCTCCAGCGGAGCACCATCTTGATGGGTAGGGACGCCATGAATAGCAGTAAATTCGCCAGTACCATGTAGCGCACGAATCCCATCTTCACGAAAAACCCTCGGAAAATCGTGGTGGCCATCAGCGGCGGCAGTAATAGAAAATACATGCCCAAGACCAAGATTCCCGGCAATTCACGCAAAAGGATGTATCCCAAAGCAGTGAACGTGGGTGCGCCGGGCGAAGCTTTGGGCATACCCCGGCCAAGCAGTCCTTCCCAGAAGTATTGAGATAGATCGACGTTGTTGAGCGCAAGCACTTTGTGCGTGTCCCAAATTTCGTATGGGCCAAAGAAATTCCAATTCGGTCCGCGCAGAAAAGTCCCCAGGATAATCAGTGTGATCCAAAGTTCGAGAAAGCCGAACTGGAACATCAGATAGCTGAATGGCCGCTCCGAGATCGTGTAGTAGCCATTACCTTTTCGATTGAAGTCAATGTACGGGACGGCCATGAGCCCGACCACGATCAGGCTTGGCAGCACGACGCCCGCATACCACGGATCGAAATAGACGAGCATCTCTTGAAGACCCAAGAAGTACCACGGAGCCTTCGAGGGATTCGGCGTCTTCACGCTACTGGCAGGTTCTTCCAGCGGGGCTTTGAGACCGATACCCCATAGCAACAGGATCGCGGTAAGGGCCAGCATGCAGATCAGTTCGGTGTAGACCAAATCGGGCCACACCAGAACCTTTTCGTTGTCTTCCTTCTCTTGAGGCGGGAGACCTTCCTCCGCGCGACGGTCGTTTTCCACTGCTTTCGATGTGGCCAACCAGGTGAAAAAACCGAGCAGGAACACGAGCGCCACAATCGGTACGTTATCCGGCTTCGTGACGATGGCGGCAAACTCAGGATCCGCCATGGAAAGGCCCATATACAGCAAAGAAAGGTTCAAAATCGACCAGGCGACCACCGGTCGCACGAAGAATGCGCGAAATAGATAGAGGATGACCAGGATTGCCGTGGTGCCGACGCTGTAAATCACCGGCCCCGTGTTGGCATCGATGAAGTTACGCAGACCTTCGGGCAATTGAGGGACTGCCGCCGCACTGCCGCTCATGGCGAGTGGAGAAAGGATGACATAGACCATCCCGACCACCAGCCACAAAAGAGCCAAGGCTCCCTTGCCTCGCTGCTTCCAAAGATAGAGCGCGGCCAAGGCATTCATGATCCCCAGGGTCAGATAATAACTGCCCAGGAATCCGGATATGTCCTCGAGAAACTCAGCAACGTTTGTATGCATTGGCCAAAGCTACTTCAACGGGCTCAAGTATGAAAAATTTTGCCCAAACTCCACGAAACGGAATTTGGATCCAGTCGCCACGCATCACAGGGGACCGCTGATGCCGCCATCCTTGCGTACGCGCCAAAAGTGAATTGCGATCAACAACGCCACCGCAAGCGGAATCGCGATGCAGTGCAGAATATAAAAGCGGTTGAGAGTTTCTTCGCCCACGAACCGCGCTCCCAACAAGCCGAACCGTGCGTCGGAAGCGTTCGTGATCATGGGGATTCCGCCCAGTTGCAACAATTGGGCCCCCGGTCCCTCGTATCCGAGCAAGGGTGTTGCCCGGGCCATCCCCGCGCCGACCGTGATCGCCCAAATCGCCAACTGGTCCCACGGCAGCAAGTAACCGGTGAACGAGAGAAGCAATGTCAGCAAGAGCAGAATGACTCCGACGACCCAGTTAAATTCGCGGGGCGGCTTGTAACTGCCGGTTAGGAACACGCGATACATATGCAGCCAAACCGTAATCACCATCCCGTGGGCACCCCAGCGATGCAGTTCCCGAAGGATGCCCAAGGTCGTTACATCCCGCAGCGCGAGGATGTCCTGATAGGCCCATTCCAACGTGGGCCGATAGTAGAACATCAAGAGCACGCCCGTGACGGTCTCGGCAAGAAACAGAAAAAAAGTCACACCACCCATGCACCAGGTGTAACTCAGGGCGATGCCTTGCTTTTTGATCGAAACCGGGTGGAGATGCAGGAAGAAGTTGGTGAGCATCACGACGATGCGGTTACGGCGATCCACCGGCATCGGGTGACGAAAAATACTTTTCCAAATCTGGGAATTGCGTATCGTATCACCAAGATCCATGCTGTCTGCTCGTTCTCGCGATATATCGATGAATCAGTAAGTTATTCGATGGACTCGACCGGGCAACGGCATCTTTACATGGCAGGCCGAGGAAGGGCGTGAAAGATCCATGGCGGGCACATGCCCAAGTTGAACCGCGAAACCGCTGAGCGATCGAACCGGGGCACCAGAACTTGCAAATTTGACTGCCGATTCACACCAGCACGAACGAAGCGGGATCGGCCCACTGCCCCATTTCCTCCTGGAATTTCTTGCTTTTGTCGACCTCGAGTTGACCGTCATCGGCGATACTGATGGCGTACCGTTCCAGAGGCCGTGGCGCGGGACCCTCGAAGTTGATGCCGTCCTTGTAGAAGCCGCTTCCGTGACAGGGACATTTGAATTTCTGTTCCGCTTCGAGCCAGTTCGGGGTGCATCCTAAATGAGTGCAAACCGTGCTCAAAGCGTAAATTTGCTGCTGGCCTTCATACTCCCAGTTCACAACCCACACCCCGAATTGGGCCTTGAATTTAGTTTGCACTTGGCCCGAGGCGTAATCGCCGGGAAACCCGACCTTAAACGTCGTGGGTGGTTCCGTGAGGATGTTCGGGAAGAAAAACCTCGCGGCCCCTAAGGTCCACAAGCCGCCCGTGGCGGATAGCGACGTGAAGCCGATTCCGAGCATGGAGCCAAACAGATAAGCCATGACCCCACGGCGATCCTCATCGGTGGCCGATTTGGCTGGCTTGGGCTGGGCATAAGCCGGCTTGGCAGGCATCGGTGGAACTGACGCCTTCTCCTTCGTCTTGGCAGCGGGCTTCGGGGCCACGCCCGCTT
>JANQPP010000051.1 GCA_028289405.1 Pirellulales bacterium | reverse complement strand
GGCAAGCCGCCATCGCCATTCCCCTGCTGAATATGTTGTCGACCTCCGTGGAAAACCTGAGAGACCGGGCCACACGGCTCGCCCCGCAAATGGAACGTTGCCGCGCAATCGCCCAAGCCGTATCCCGAGAAGAAACAACCTTCCTCGGGGGCGGTTCCGTCCCCACGCAGGAGATTGAAACGTATTGCATCGCGCTTTCCCCCGCCGACGGCAGTGCGGATCGATTGGCAACACGCCTTCGCCAAGGCAAATTCCCGGTCGTCGGTAGGATTCAAAAAGACGCGGTTCTGCTTGATCTACGATCCGTTCCGCCACGTTTGGACACGGCTTTGGTCGAGGCGATCTTGGCGCTCGACGTACATGAATCCGAGACACAAGAAGATTGACACTACCCCACCGCGAAATCCGGGCTGTATGGACACGGTGACGAATTCGCGGCGAGAGATTATTTTGGTAAGACAGATCCGATAATACGCCCCCCGAGGACGGTTCGCATGTTATTTCCTTCCTGCAAGACAACTTTGGCACAAGTGGCGACGCGAACGGTCTGCACGATCGTCCTTTGTGCTGTCGGAACAGAATTCACGAGCGGTGAAACGAAAGAGACTTCGCGGCCGTCAACCACCGCGACACCGGAAGCGTGGCCGCCTCCCCGGCATCATTCCTGGGCACGTTTCCCGGTGGGGGCTTGGCAACGCGTACGCATTGTATCGCAGGTGTTGGACGAAACGGAAACCGTCGTGAACACCAGCGTGGCCCACGTCACCAAAACCTTGACGGAGATCACGGCACGGGGCGTCCGGCTCAAAATCGAACGCATGGTCGAATTGGAAGGCAAAAGCTTTTCCGCGCCGCCACAAATCGTCTACCAAGGTTTTGCGGATGAAGTGGAAGGTGAGCAGGTGTTCGCCATGAAGGATCTCAAGCCGGCCACTTTGACGCTGGACGGACGGGAGTTTCTCTGCCACGTGCGAGAAATCGATTTGCGCGCGGCAGATCATCAACGAACGGTGAAGATTTTCTACTCCAATACCCGCGCCCCGTATGTCCTGCGTCAGGAAACGATTTCTCAAGGCACCGCAGCGGAACAAGTCGAAATGTACGAGTCGGTCTTGGAAACCATCGCCCTGGATATGCCCTATCCCGTATTGATGAAGATCAAGTCGACGATCCTCATGAAAAAACATCATCGGCATCCGCGCGGCAGCGATACCGCTTGGGTCGTGCTCGATCCAGAAATTCCCGGCGGTGTCGTGGCACAATCCGCGAAGAAAGTGAATGCCCAAGGACAAACCGTGGGCCGGAATCTATTGCAACTCACCGATCACGGCCTCAGCTCAGCGGACCGTTCCCACGAAGTCGACGACGTGAGTGATGCCACCGTGCGAAAATGGCGCCGCTTGCGGGGACGGCGTCGCGCGACTTCGATCTCGGCGACGCAGAGTCCCCCATGACGGGCTGTGAATTTGCTCGCCTTGACCAGACGTGCCCCGTTTCTCATTCGAAACAAGTGCTTCAAATGACGGCTCATTGGACAGAAATTGAACCAGAGCCCCTCTGTGACTACGCCTGTCACATCGGGGAGAATCCGCTTTGGCATCCCGAGGAAGCGTGCCTCTACTGGACGGATATTGGTACCGGGCGCCTGTTTCGCCTGGAGCCAGAATCGGGCAAACATGAACAAGTTTATTCCGGGCGTCCCGTGGGCGGTTTCACACGCCAAGCCGATGGCAGTCTTCTGTTATTCATGGACAAAGGGACCATCGCCGTGTGGCGGGACGGGGAAATCGTCGAAACCGTTGTGGAGGAAATTCCGCAAGAGGCCGATTCCCGCTTTAATGACGTGATCGCGGATCCCCTGGGCCGCGTGTATTGCGGCACTATGTCCGTGAAGGATGAACAACGAAACATCCTGCGCCATGGCCGGCTGTACCGATTGGACCTGGACGGTACGCTGGAGGTGATGCTGGAGGGAATCCAAACGTCGAATGGAATGGGTTTCCCCCAAGACCAAACACTTTTCTACTACACCGACACCGGTGCTCGAACCATTTGGCGGTTTCATTACGAACCGGAGACAGGCCAATTACGGAACCAGCAGCCGTTGATCACCGTCCCTATCGAAGATCCGGACGGTCGTCCCGATGGTCTCACGTTGGATTCGCGCGGCCATCTGTGGTCGGCCCGCTGGGATGGATCGTGTGCCGTGTGCTACACACCAGAAGGTCAAGAGGAGGGACGACTGCGATTCCCCACGAAGAAGGTCAGCTCTTTGGCCTTTGGCGGCCGCCAACTGGATGAAATGTATTTCACGACGGCGGGTGGCCAAGACAAAGCAGAAAATGGAAACCTGGCCGGGGCATTGTTTCGCGCGCGGCTGGGCATGCGGGGAATTCCTGAATTCGTGTCCCGGATCGGCCTGACTTGATCCGAAGTCGTGGTTTGGTGAAATGGAAACCGAGAGAAAGCATCTCGGGAAGCGATGAGCGTGCAATCGTTTGGTGACAAGCTCGCGGAAAAAGTCCGCCAAAAGGAATCCCCCCTAGTCGTCGGTCTCGATCCGCGTTGGGATCACTTGCCCGCCGAGTTACGGAAAGACGATCATGCCGACTGGGCCGCCCGCGCGGAAGCCTATTTCGAATTCTGTCGGGATGTCATTGACGTGATTTCCCCCTTTGCTCCTGCCGTGAAGCCCCAGGCCGCATTTTTCGAACAGCTCGGGCCGGAAGGAATGCACGCCCTACACCGCACGATTTGCCATGCGCAGGCAAAAGGCCTGCTGGTCATTCTTGACGGCAAACGGGGCGATATCAGTTCCACGGGCCAGGCCTACGCGCAAGGCTATCTCACGCCGCGCGACGCGGGGGGAGCCTGGGGAGCCGATGCCCTGACCGTAAATCCCTACTTGGGGCAGGATTCGCTGGAGCCCTTCGTGGAGGTGGCCGAAGCATTCGGCGGAGGGATCTTCGTCCTGGTGAAAACGTCCAATCCTGGTGGAGGGCTTTTTCAAGACCTGCTCGCAAATGAGCGGCCTCTCTACGCACATGTGGCGCATCTTGTGGAACAAATGTCCGCCCAGTTCGCAACCGGTTCTGGTTATGGCGCGGTTGGAGCAGTCGTCGGAGCGACCTATCCAGCACAACTTCAAGAATTGCGTCGTGCCATGCCTCACGCCTGGATTCTAGTCCCTGGGTATGGCTCGCAGGGAGGTACGGCCAATGACGTGGCCGCGGCATTCGATTCACTAGGCCTGGGAGCCCTGGTAAACAGCTCTCGCGGGATTATTTTCGCTTACGAGCAGCCCGCGTTTCGCGAAGCCCACGCTGGCAGACCTTGGCAGCAAGCGGTGGAAACGGCTGCCCAAAAAGCGGCGGAAGAATTGCGATACGCAACTCGGGCATCACTTTGAATACCCTTCCGGCCTTTTGCTCTTCTCTCGCCGCGTGTCCTGCCTGACGCGCGCATGAAAAAACCCGGCGGGAGTGGCTTGCACCACGTTCCGCCGGGCATACCGGGTTTAGGCTTGCTTCGTGAAACCAGGGTTAGGGAATGCTGACTTCGATATCGGCTCCCGGGCCACCGCTGCCGGAGTCCGAACCGGGGCCGCCATGCAGGTAGTCGGCATCATTTCCGCCGGAGAGGTAGTCGTTGCCCGCCTCGCCGTACATGTAATCGTTGCCGTCCCAGCCGTACAGCCAGTCGTTGTCATCACCACCCCAGATGAAGTCGTCACCGGCGTGGCCGTGCAACACGTCCCGTCCACGTCCGCCGCGGAGCTTGTCGTTGCCGGCTCCACCGAAGATATAGTCGTGGCCGTTGCTGCCGTGGAGATCATCGTCGCCGGCATCGCCGTAGACGTAGTCGTTCCCCCAGCCACCGTTGGCGTAGTCATTCCCGGTGCCGCCGAACAACGTATCGGAATCGTTGTTCCCGTATAGCCGGTCGTTCCCAGCGTGGCCGCTGAGAATGTCGTTGCCGTTTCCGCCATGTAGGCGGTCGTGCCCGTCGTTCCCGTACAGGCGGTCGTGGCCATTTTCGCCAAAGGCTCGGTCGTTGCCGTTGCCGCCGTACAGATAGTCGTTGCCGTCACCGCCGTAGATCCAATCGTGGCCATCTTCACCACGCACGGTATCGACGCCATCCTCGCCGCGTAGCGAGTCGTTGCCCGTACCGCCGTAGACTTGGTCGTTGCCAGACCCAGCGAAGGCCACATCATTTCCGGCATGACCGTAGATGCGATCAGCGCCACTGCTGCCCCACATCCAGTCGTTTCCGGCGTTGCCGTACATGCGGTCGTTGCCGCTGCCTCCGTACATGTTGTCGTTGCCAGTACCGCCGTAGACGCGGTCATTGCCGGAACCACCACTCACGGAGTCGTTACCGTCGTCGCCGAAGACATAGTCGTGTCCGGCGGCGCCATGGAGGTTGTCGTTCCCCGCTCCACCGCGGACCGTGTCGTTTCCACCCCCGGCATTGACGAAATCGTTTCCGGCGTCTCCGTGGATCGTTTCCCGGGTCATGCCACCAAAGATGGTATCATTGCCCGTGCCGCCGCGAATCGTGATGGTCCGCCCCAGGCCCACGGGACCGTTGGTGTCCCTAACACGGAATGTATCATTTCCTGACCGTAAATTCACATTGATGTTAGAGACTTGCGTGGCATCGAAGGTCCAATCGATACCGGCGGTGTTGAGGTTGTCCACTTGAATCTTGCTGGGATCGCCCGCTTTCAAGTGAACTTGCAGATTGTCGTTGCAAGTCGACCCAGTGATATTGAGGTTCCCAGAGCCATCGACGCTAGCCGAGGCAGGTGCACACAACACGAGCCCAGGCTTGAATTCGAGCGCGGGCGTGAGTTCGATACGTTCGACAGGTTGAATCGCTTGAATGGCGTCGCCCGCCATGAGTTGGCGAGTCTCCATGCCTTCCATCCGCAGGGTGCGGGGCTTGCGTTGTTGGAATTTGGATTTGGATCGAGTTTTGCGTTGCTTCCGCGACATGATTTGGCCTCCCGGCGAGTCAAAAGCTGTGGATTCGAGGGAACCCGTCGTTCCCTTCTCCTTCCAGGGAGACGTTCACCGGCACGGCGTGCGCGGGATCGCGAAAAATTTTCGCCATGCATGGTTTATCCGATTTTTTCACCGAAAAGATGCATGCATGGCGGGTTCCGGAAGCTAGACACGCATGCTATGAAGAATGGTGAGGCGCATGGGAATTAGAGAGCGTCTCGGTGCGTTGTAGCGGCTTTTTCGCTATTTCGACGCCGTACTTACCGCGCCAGGGACGCTTTATTTCAGTGCGACATGCACAAGCGGATTTTCATGGGAAGGATGCCCGCGATTCCATGCGTGAGGCTAGTGGATTCTTTGCTGAACGGCTCAGCGCTCTGGGAGTGGGAAAAACCGCTTCACGCTGGCATGTTCTGTTGGCACTGGCGACGGCATTCGGCATCTTGGCGGGCGGTATCTACTTGACCGCGGGCTTGGGCCAGTGGTCTCCCAGCTTCACTCCGATGGGAAAAGTAGTTCGGCTCTCCTTGGCATACATCATGTTCCCAGCTCTCGTGGAGGAACTTTGTTGGCGATGGTTGCTCATTCCGCCCAGGTCCTGGAGGGCTTTTGGATCCGGCACCGTGTACTCGATTCTGCTCTCCGCTGGGGTGGCCACTGCGGCTCACCCCTTGGTGGCTTGGGGAATCGCCCCGCAGGCACGAGAAGTTTTTTGCAATCCTTTTTTTCTACTGATCGTGTTCCTGTTGGGTCTTTTTTGCGGCACGATGTACGTCGTCGCGCGATCGATTTGGCCGCCCGTCGCGCTGCATTGGTTCACGATCGTGAATTGGAAATTCCTATTTGATGGCCCGTTGCTCTTTTTTCAATCGTGAAACGCCATGTCCGGCTCTCGGAGCCCATTAGGATCGCAGGAGGTAAGTCTCGTGGCTGAAAGTACCAGGTTATCCAGCGGATTTTTTCACTCTTCGAAAACCTGGGAACGCCTGCTGGAGGACTTTCTGGCTTGCCATCGCACTGCGCTGAACGCGACGCTGCACGCGGTCACCACGCCGCTAGGAGTTTTCGCCACGATCTCGCTGTTACGCCTGGCATCTCCCGCATTCGCCTGGTGCGCGACAGGATTATACATGCTTGCCTTGGTGCGGCATCTGAACTGGCGAATATGGCTCGGAACTGCCGGCGTGTTGGCCGGCCTATGCATCGCTTCCGCCACGGTGCAACCCGGCTTGCTACCAAGCTTGGCCTTGCTAGCGGCGTCCGTTGCCCTACAAGAGCTTGCCCACATTTTGGCGGGCGAACCCACGCTCCAAAGCACGTACATGAGTTCCCGGAATTGGGTTTGGCAACTGGCCGAACATACGTTCTTTTTACTGCCTCTAGTTCTCAAAGCCGTCACACGGGCTGAAAGCTCTCCTCTTTCATTGGTCGTGCCCCGTAATGCCGTGGGACGTGTGCGGCTTGAAACTCCTGAATACCGTACGGACATCGAAAAAGTCCGAGGCTTCGTGGAAGCCCGCAAACCAACGCTGCACCATACCACGCACTGGTGGCAACGCGGACTAGAACCGGAGACCCAAGCCGCTTTCGCGCGCCTGGCTGGAGCCGAACCCATCACGAGCATGCTGCGCGATTTCCACGGAGAACGGTATTCGGTGGAAGGGATTCCCGAGATGAACGAGATTTACGTCACGGGACCCGCCGAGAAGTTGAGCTCCGACAAGGTTTTTTATACGCCGCACATCGATGGTCCGTGGGCCGTCTATCCCCTAGCGGCGGTTTACCGCTGCATGCTAGCGATCAGTCCCAACGAGCACATTCGCACGTTTTTCCCGCAAAACAGCGCTCCCGAAAAAGAACCGGAAGGCTACACGCTGACCACGGGAGACGCCTTGGCGTTCGATTACAACCGAGAACCGCACTACATCGCCGGCGTCCCCGACACGCAGCCCAGCGGACACCGTATCAGCCTGAAACTGCATTTCGTGGTCTACCCTCAAAAACTGGGCTGGTACGGACGGCGTTTGTCACGGCTCTCGGCTTGGTACAACACCAAGGCCCGGCAGCTCTTTTTGGACACCATCCGCCCCAAGACGGTCTTGTCCAAGCTTCAAGCGGCTTGGATCTTGGCTAGCACGGTCCTGTTTAACGGAGTCACCCGCTACATTGGCTGGAACAATCTGGCTTTCGTGGTGGGTTTGGCTTTGCTGAGCGCTTTGCTTGGAAATATGGTGTGGTTCCTCGCAGGCACCAGCTTCGTCCATTATCTGATTTACATCGGCGTGTATGCCCACCACCGAAATGTCTCATTCGGCCGATTCATACGAAACGCGATATTCTTCAAGACGCTTGCCACGGCACAATTGGCCGGCTGGTACTTATACTTTTTCCAATGGGATCTGGTTTCGCTCGCGCTGATTGGGTTGGGGTTCGGTTTGGCCACATGGTCTTTTCGCGTGTTGGGGTTGGAACGCACGTATTTCGGTGTGGAATTGGGCCGTTGCCCGCCAAAGATGATCAACCAGTTTCCATATGGCGTGATTCCCCATCCGATGATTCTGGGCTCCTCAATCGCTCTATTGGGCTTCCACAAACTCGAACCCTTCCGGGAGCAATGGCCTTGGCTTGTTCCGGCGCACCTGGCGTTTTACGCGATCCATCTCCTCCAGGAGATTCGCGGCAGCCAATCTGCGTTGGAAACCGAGGCAGGGCGAGCCGAGAATGACTTGAAGGCGACTACGGACATCGAGGCCCCGTCGCGCGAATCCAAAGTGGAGGAAGCCGAGAGGCAGATGTCGACTGCGAACTGATAAACATCCGCCATGACAAAATCCTTGCCGCCAGGCACTCAAGATTGGCTGCCCGATTTTTCCAAGAAGAGCGTCTGCGTGGGGAAGGCGAACTCCACATCCAGCTCGGCGAAGCGCTCGTAGATAACTAGATTCATCGCCTGCTGAATGTCCATGTAGGCGTTGTAGTCCGCCGTGAGTACGTGGTAGACGATCTCGTAGTTGAGCGAGAAATCGCCGAATTCCTTGAGATGCGCGCGATCGAACCGAACTTGCTCTTGGGCTTCCACCGCTTCCCGCAGGATCTGGGGAATCTGCTCAAGCTTCTCGCGAGGCGTATCATAGGTGACTCCGACTCCGAACACGACACGCCGCTGCTGCATTCGTTTGTAATTGCGGATCCGGCTCTGGAGCAGATCATTGTTGGGGAATACCAATTGCTCTCCGGTCAGGCTTCGTACCCGGGTGGTCTTCAAGCCAATCTTTTCCACCGTGCCCATTTCGTCCCCCACGATGATGAAATCCCCGATCACGAAAGGTTTGTCAAAGACGATCGACAAGGAGGCAAGGAGGTCCCCCAAGATATTCTGCACGGCGAGGGCCACCGCGATGCCCCCCACACCCAAACCGGCGATCAACGCCGTGACGTCAATGCCCAGATTGTCCAAAGCGAGCAAGAGCAGCAGCGAAAACAATACGACCTTGCCCAGGAGGGCGAGCGCCGAAACCGTCATCGCGCTGGCGGGATCGTCTTGCAGACGCTGATCGATATAGCGGCGGACTCCGCCCGTGATCACCACATTTCCCCAAAAAGCGGTTTGGAGCAGCAGAATCAAAATGGCGGCGGTTTGCACTATGGCTTGAGTATCCGTCGGCAAGTTGAGCGAAAGGCTTGCCAGATAGGCCGCTAGCGCGATCAAAAACCACCATTTGGTGCGCTCAAGCGCTTCCACGAAAGCATCATCCCAACCGCTGCTGGTCCGCTGCGTGAGGCTGGCGGCACGCTTGGCGAGAGTCCCTTTCGCCAAACGCAAGATGATGCTGGCCACGAAAAATAGGGCAATCGCCGTGAACCAACGGCCAGCCGAATTGCCAAGCAACTGATATTCGGGAAGCCAATCCGTTAAACTCGCGGGCAATTCGAAGTTGGACATGATATCCTCTCGGGGAGATTTCAGTCGCTGGGACGGATCCACCTTCTAAAGTGGCATCATCGCGCCACAGAATAACCGGATTCAGCCTTGGAAAAAAAGAGCGTTCCAAGCTCGAGATTCGTCCTAGATGCCATCTCTTTCATCAATTCGACGGACACCAACATGAAACGCCTACTTGGATGGGAACTTCTCACGATACTTGTCGTTTGCCTTACAACAGGAAATATCCAAGCGAGAGAAAACGAGAATCGAAATTCCGCGCCGCCGAACATTCTGCTGATTTTGGCGGACGATCTTGGCATCGGTGACGTCGGTTGCTACCACGCGGATTCGAAAATTCCCACTCCGCATATAGACCGGCTTGCCGCGGAGGGAATGCGGTTTACTCATGCCTATTCGGCGGCGGCCGTGTGTGTGCCTTCGCGGTACGGGCTGCTCACGGGCCGATATCCATTTCGCGGGGCTCCGCTACGATGGCGAGAAAGCCCCACCATTGCTGATGGTCGGATGACATTGGCGTCTCTGCTCAGGGACCATGGATATCGCACGGCCTGCGTGGGGAAGTGGCATTGCGGTTTCGAGGGTGGCGTGAAAGACCAGGATCGACCGTTACGCGGTGGTCCGCTGGACCGGGGATTCGACCACTTTTTTGGGCAACATGGCTCCTTGGATCAGCCGCCCTATTTCTACATCCGTGACCGAATGGCCCTGCAGCCGGCCACGCTGCCGACCTCCGGCAGCCAGGAAGAAAGGCACTCCATCATTTACCAAGGCAAGTTCTGGCGAGAAGGAAAAATCGCGCCCAACTTTCGCCACGAGGAAGTGCTCGACCGTTACACGGAAGAGGCACTCGCCTCGCTACGCCACTTGCATGGTGTGGATGGGGAGCAGCCGTTTTTCCTTTACTTCGCGCTCACCGCGCCCCATGGCCCTTGGCTGCCGAACGAAGATTTTCAAGGCCGCAGCGACATTGGACCGCTGGGGGACTTCGTGATGCACGTCGATCACGTGGTGGGCCGCATGCTCAACATGCTCGACGAACTCGGCATCGCGGAAAATACCCTCGTGATGCTGAGCAGCGACAACGGGCCCCTTTGGTTTGAGCCTGACGTCGAAAAGTATGGTCACGATTCCTCGGGAGGATTTCGCGGACGGAAAGGGGATATCTGGGAAGGCGGGATTCGCATGCCTCTCATTGCCAGGTGGCCGAGGAAGGTCGAGCCAGGGGCCACGAGCGGGCAACTCTGCGGGCTCGTCGATTTGCTGGCGACATTCGCGGACTTGCTGGATGCGGATTTGCCCGCGAAGGCAGGGATTGACAGCTACAGTTTTTTGCCGGCTCTGCTGGGAGAAGCTTCCGAAGAATCGCTCCGCGAATCGATGGTTTTGCAAAGCCTGGGGCCAAAGGATTTGGCACTCCGCGACGGACCTTGGAAATTCATTCCCTGGCGCGGTGGTGGTGGATTTCTGCCGAAGCCAAATCGCGTGACACCGAGTCCCGGTGAACCAATCGGCCAACTCTATCACCTAGAGAATGATCCTGCGGAGAAAAGCAATCTCTACGGCGAACACCCCGAGATCGTGACCCGCATGTCGACCATGCTGGAGCGTTACCGCGCCAGCAGCCAGACACGCCCTTGAAAATTCGAGACCCCTGCGTTCAGGGTGCAGGTTGCTTCGAGGGGATCAATTCCCCGCTAGTAGAGGTGATACCGATGTCTCACGCCGCGCAACGTCAGTTGCACCCTCCAGGTTTTGAAGGCAATAGAGCGCGTCCGTGGTCCGCAAGAATATTTGGCCTCCCGCCGGCGCGGGAGTGGCAAAAGCTCCACCCTCTAAAGTATTCTTCGCGAGCAACTCGTATTTGTCACCTGGGCTCACCACGAATACCGTTCCTGCTTCGTTGGCCACGTAGATTCGCCCGCCGATCAGAATGGGCGAACTACTGAAGCCGCCGCCGAGCCGTTTTTTCCAAACGACTTCGCCCGTCTCCGCGTGGAAGCAGGTGAGGACTCCGTTGTCACTCACGACGTACAACCGGTTTTCATGTAGTAATGGAGAGGGCACATAAGCCACGCCTTCGTGGCCCCGCCACACGACGTGCGTCTCGGTAACATCCTCGTCTCCCGTGGCGGTGGCGCGAATGCACATGATCTCCTTGTCCGGGTATCCTCCACTCGCGTAAACCAAATCCCCGGCTCCGGCCATGGTGTTCGCGGTGGTGGCCGTAGGGCCTTCGCAGTGCCAAAGCCGCTTCCCGGTATTCGGATCGTACCCGGCCACCATTTCACAACCGCTGAGCAAAAGCTGAGGCTTGCCGGCGATGTCTAGAACGACCGGCGTGGCGAAACTGGAGATGTTGGGCCGGGGAATCCGCCAGACGATCCGTCCATCGGCGCGATGTAGCGCCGTGAGAAAGCCCGAGCCGTGATTGTCACCCGCCACGATCACCAAGGACTCGTAAAGAATCGGAGAAGACCCATAGCCATGGCGGGAAGTAAAGTCGCCCGCTTTCGTTTGCCAGACGATATTCCCTTGCGTGTCCACGGCGGAAACCCAAACGCCGTCATGGCACATGAACGCCGTATAGGTATGCGTGCCATCGCACGCGGGAGTCGCTGAGGCTTGCGAATTCTTGCGATGCTGATGCATAAAGCCGCCTTCGTGAAGCGGCTTCTCCCACACCAGCGCGCCGTCTAGCCGGGAAAAACAGAGCAGAGATTGGCTCTCTCCATCTTCGTTGGACGTGGTGACATACACCTGCTCGCCCCAGATACTGGGAGAGGAATGGCCATGGCCTGGAACCTCGCTCTTCCAGACCACATTTTTCTCTGGAGACCATTCCAGAGGATATGCCGTTTCTTCTCGCGCCGGAGACATGTTGTCGAGCGTGGGCCCCCGCCACCAAGGCCAATCTTTCGGACCAGACGCAGCCGCTTCCCAGGCATCCGTCAGCGGCTCTTGAGGAGCCGCGATCGGCTCCACGCGGGCCGAACTGCCGCAACCGCAGAGAAGCAAGGTAACCCACAGACAAGTTTTCCGGAAACTCATGGTATGATCCTAAAACTCAACGGACAGCCGCATCGATACTGGTAGGCAGTGAAAGCCGTGAACGTCACGAGAGGTGGCATTCCTTGTTCTAAACACTCGCACTCACCGTGGGTATCGGCAAGGCGCCTTGAATCCCGCTTGATTTCCACATGGATTCAACGACGTGGAGATCAGGAGATTCCATTCGAAGTCGTTCAACATAACATGGGTTTTTGAGGACCACCATCGCCTCCACGAAGTGACCAACATCGGATCCAGACGGGATATGATGCATCCATGCCAGCGCTAAGTTTGCACGACATCCAGAAGACCTTTCCCAAAAACATCCAGGCACTGCGGGGAGTATGCTTAGAGGTGCGCGATGGTGAGCTGCTGGTTTTGGCCGGGCCTTCTGGCTGCGGCAAGACGACGACCTTGCGAGTGATTGCCGGGCTGGAGACTCCAGATAGCGGTGAGGTGCACATCGCCGACCGGCGAGTGGACGGTTTGCCACCCCGGGACCGGGACGTGGCGATGATTTTTCAAAACCAGGTCCTCTTCCCGCACATGAGCGTCCTCCGCAATCTCCTCTTTCCTTCTCGTCCGCGACAAACCGCTGGAGAAGATTTAACCGACAAGGCACAGTCCTTCGCGCGGGAATTGGAGATTGGCCATCTATTGGATCGCAAGCCCGAGGAGCTTTCGGGAGGCGAGCGGCAGCGAGTGGCCTTGGCACGCCTACTCACGCGCGGCGCGGGTTGCAATCTGCTGGATGAACCTCTTGCCCATTTAGATCCGCTCCTCCGCTGGCAGGCACTTTCCTTGATCAAGAGTTGGCAGCGGCGGTTCCAAGCCACGATGGTTTACGTGACGCATGATCAGCGGGAAGCGCTAACCATTGCCGACCGAATCGGAGTCATGCGGGACGGCCAACTGCACCAAGTCGATTCGCCCCAGAAGATATTTGGCTCGCCACGAAATCGGTTCGTCATGGAATTCCTGAGCCCTACCCAAACAGCCTTTATTCCGGGACGTTTGGAGCAGGCTGCTGGAAGCTGGATTTTCCATGACGCCAGCAAGTTGTCCTGGCCGCTACCGCCCGAGTGGAAGACGGCTCTAGAACGATATGGTAAGTCGGAGATCGTGCTTGGCTTGCGCCCTTCGGCCGTGCGGTACTCACTAAGCGAAAAACCCCCGACTTCAACCGACCAAGAAAAACAATCCACGGCCATTCCAGCGCGTGTCGTGGGCCACGAATTCACGGGCGAGCAAATGTACATGCAATGGGAAGCGATTTCGGATTCCCGGCGCTGGACCACTTTCGCGAACGGTGAGACACCCTCGATTGGATCCACGGGTTTTCTTCATATCGACTTGGACGAAGCGATTCCCTTCGCGCCCGGGCCATTGGGCATGAATCTCCTTTCGGTACACGCAAGGTAAGCGTGTAATCTGTTAGCTCGGATGATCTTCAGTATTCAGGTTTTCTCGATTACCATTTTGGACGTACAGAAACAGGCGATCATGGAGATTTGGGTGACGCGGCAAGTTACGCGATGAGGCCTTCAATGCAGTTTGGACCTCCCCCATCGCCGCCATGCGCTTTGCGAGAAAGCCTTGACCTTTCTGATTGCAAAAAGATATGCTTAAAGGTTCGATGGACTCTGAATAAGTCGTTATTTTGGCTCGCGCGAGGTGAAGCATGGCACATAAGAAAGGTCAAGGTTCCAGCCGCAACGGACGGGACTCCAACGCACAGCGCCGGGGCGTGAAACGCTTCGGTGGGCAGCAAGTGCGGGCTGGGAATATTTTGGTCCGTCAGGTTGGCACCAAATTTCACCCCGGATCGAACGTAGGCCAGGGGAACGATTACACCCTGTTCGCCTTGACCGATGGAGTGGTCCGCTTCGATCGCGGTGGTCGCCGAGTGCATGTGGATGCCGTTTCGGCATAGGTCTTCGAGGGCACCCAGACGTTGGTTAACTGCACTACGTGGCGTCATGGCCATGGAGGTGCGAACGGTCGCTTGATCTCGGATGTAGGTGTCAGCGAAGCCTTACCGTTGGCCAAAGAGTACATGTTATGTTCGTGGACCGGGCCGAGATCTGGGTGCATGCTGGCAAGGGCGGAAACGGCTGTGTCAGTTTCCGCCGAGAGAAGTATGTTCCCCGTGGGGGCCCGGATGGCGGCGATGGAGGCCACGGCGGAAGCATCATCATGGTGGCTGATGCTTCGGCGGATAATCTGGCCTTTCTAGCCCACCGCAAGCAGTGGAAGGCGGAGTCTGGAAAGCCGGGCAGTGGGTCCAATCGACACGGTCGCAGTGGAACGGACTTGACCCTGCCAGTACCGCCCGGGACGGTCGTGCGGGATGCGGAAGCGGGACACATCATCAAGGATTTGGCCCGCGAGGGAGACCGGGTGACCGTGGCCCAAGGGGGACGGGGAGGTCGGGGGAACTTGCATTACAAAAGTTCCACGAACCGCGCTCCGAGGACCGCCATGCCAGGTGAAGCGGGCGAAGTGCGGCATCTCTTGCTAGAGCTCAAGCTGATCGCCGATGTGGGCATCATCGGCAAACCCAACGCGGGAAAGAGCACACTCTTGAGCCGTTTGTCCCGAGCGCGGCCCCGCATCGCCGACTATCCTTTCACGACCAAACAGCCCAACCTGGGGCTGATTCAAGTCGACCTTGACAACTCATTCGTCATGGCGGACATTCCCGGGCTCGTGGAAAATGCCCACGCCGGCGTGGGGCTGGGGCACGAGTTTTTACGGCATGTGGAGCGAACTCGGCTGCTCGTCCATTTGGTCGAACCGGAACCGACCGATGGTACCGACCCCCTTGAAAACTATCGTGCAATCCGCCACGAATTGTCCTGCTATAGCCCGGCGCTCGCCGACAAACCGGAAGTCGTTGCCATCTCCAAATCAGAGCTTCCTGGGTCTTCCGAGATACAAGCTCAGCTTGCAGAGGCATTAGACCAGAAAGTGTTGGCTATTTCCTCCGTGACCGGGGAAGGGTTGAACGATTTGACTCGCCGCGTGGTGCGGGACTTGGCCGAACTTGAACGGACGGAGGCGGAGAGCAGTTCATCGCTCGAATGAGGCCATGCCTTGGCGCCAACGGGAGTTTGCTGGACCACCCTCCTGTCGGAATGTGCCCGCTTTAAGCAACGATTTCGCTTCAGCTTGGTCCGTGATGCCGATCAATTCGATCATTGCCGTCGACATTGGAAATACGCGGATCAAGATCGGTTCCTTTCCGGATCTTCATGTTGAAGGAAAACTGCCCCTACCGATCAAAGTCGAACATCTCCGCGCCGATCAGCGTCTGGAAAAGGAATTGGCGAACTGGTCCGGCGCGAATCCAACAGGGTCTTGGATCGTCGCCAGCGTGCAGCGAGAAACCTGCCAACGATTGACTTCTTGGTTGAAAACACAACGACCTCAAGCACGGGTCCATTTCCTGAGCTGGGAAGAATTGCTGCTGGATGCCCGTGTCGATTTTCCGGAAAAAGTGGGTGTGGATCGTCTCGTAACGGCCTTGGCCGTGAAAGAGCTCAAAGAACCCGGGCTCCCGGCCGTGGTTTGTGATCTGGGAACGGCGGTGACTTGGGACTTCATATCCGCCGAGGGGGTGTTCCTGGGCGGCGCCATCTTTCCTGGCTGGGAGATGTCGGCTCGCGCGATGCATGAGTTCACCGACCTGTTGCCGAAGATCGATTTGACGGCGATCCAAACATCACCGTCACTTATCGGCCAACATACGGAGTCGGCGATGCGGGCGGGAATCTTTTGGGCTTTGGTGGGCGCGCTCCAGACCATGGCGGACCGTTCGCAACAAGAATTGGGAGCCGCTCCGCAGATCTTTCTCACCGGCGGCGCGGCGCGGCTGGTCGCGCCCCATATCACGCCGCGTCCACAAGTTTTCCCGGATTTGACCCTATCGGGGATTGCCCTGGCCGCGAAGCAATTGCCATGAATTTTGAATCCCTCACGGCCGCCGTATGCCTCACAGGGCCAGACCGAGCCGCCATTGCCGTTGTGGCGGTGGAAGGCGGCGAAGCTTGGGCGGCAATTTCCCGCTACTTCCTACAAGCGAAGCCACGTCCCATTCCTCCACCGATCGATATCATCACGTTTGGCCACTGGAAGACACCACAGGGAGAGGAAGTCGTGCTCTGCCGTACGGCGGAGAATCGCTTCGAGCTGCACTGTCATGGGGGCACGGCAGTGACAGGTATGCTGCTCGACGATTTAGCTAACGCTGACTGCCGCGTGATGGGTTGGGACGAATGGATCCGCCAAGATGCATCAGACCCTTTGGCTGCCGAGGCACGAGTCCGCCTAGCGGAATGCCTCACTCAAAAGTCGGCCGCCATGCTGTTGGACCAATCGCGTGGATGCCTGACCCAAGCGATTCGCACACTTCAGGATCACTTGTCCTCCGGAGCGAATGACACGGCACGGCAGCTCGTCGAAACGTTACTCGCCCGTGGAAGCTGTGGCCTCCATCTGGTCGAACCGTGGAAGGTCGCGCTTTGCGGAGCCCCTAATGCGGGCAAAAGCAGTTTGGTGAACGCACTCCTCGGGTTTGAACGCTGCATCGTGCATGAGACACCCGGTACCACCCGCGATGTGGTGGCATCGGTGACGGCCATCGAAGGTTGGCCTTGCCGTTTGGAAGATACCGCCGGCATTCGGCAGGCCGACGAATCCGTCGAAGCCATGGGTGTGGCCCGGGCGATGGATCAGCTCCGTACCGCGGATCTGGCGTTGTTCATCGTGGATAGGAGCCGGCCATTTTCGGAAGAGGATGCGGACATTCAAGCACGGCTTCCGGAAACCGCCTTGGTTGTTCACACCAAAACGGACTTGCCAAAGTTCGACGACCTGCGGCGTCCGCCCGGCATTCAGACCAGCGTTTGTGAGGGTACGGGATTGGAAGCATTGCAGCGGGCCATCATTTCTCGCTTGGTCACGGTGACTTGGTCCCCGGGAGATGCGGTACCATTTACTCGTAGCCAAATCGCCTCTCTGGATGCAATTTTGGAAAGCCTTGGCGAGCGTGACTTGAGCCGAGCGAAACTTGAAACTCAGCGGATGCTGTGTGCTGAACCAAGTTCGGACGTGAGCGAATCGCATCCGCCTGGCGCGCTGCCGAACTGGAGTACCGCTAATGAAGTGTGAAACCACAACCTCACAGCATGGAACAGGTCGAACAACTAGAAAAATCGTCAACTCGAAGTGGATCGCCTACGGCTGGACAGTTTCACGGCATGCCCTGGCGCCGTAGAATCGAGAGAGTGTCTCGAAAAGTGAATGCATAAGCCGGACGGGTTTCGCCGGCACAACAGAGTGAATTGCCCCGGCTTATCCCGCCGGCGGCCGATGTTTCGCGGAGTATGCGGATGGCGTCAGAGAATCTGCAATCGGATGCACCGGACCAGGGGCCGCGCCCTTTTACGATCCAAGTCGCGGACCGCGTCAACCGGCTACCCCCCTATTTGTTCGGCCATATCAATCGCGTCCTGTACGAGAAACGCCGCGCTGGGGACGACGTCATCGATTTGGGCATGGGAAATCCCTCGGACCCGCCGCACGATGTGGTCATCGAGAAACTGGCCGAAGCCGCGCGGAGCAAATCGACACACGGCTACAGCAAATCCGCGGGGCTCTTGAACCTGCGGCGGGAGTTGGCCAGCAAATATTACAAGCGCTACGGAGTGCGGCTCGATCCCGATTCCGAGACGATCGTATGTCTCGGATCCAAAGAGGGTTTTAGCCACATGTGCCTGGCACTGATGGGGCCGGGAGACACGGCGATCGTGCCTTCACCTTATTTTCCCGTCCATGTCTATGGCGTGGCGTTGGCGGCGGGGAACGCGATCACTTTGGAAGTGGCCGACTGCGAAAAATTCCTCTCCAACATCGCCTACACGTGCCAGCACCTGTATCCCAAGCCGAAGCTGTTGATCGTCAACTATCCGCATAACCCCTCCTCCGTGACCGTGGAGCCGGAGTTTTACGTGGATCTCGTGCGGCTGGCCAAGAAATACGAATTCATGGTCATCAGTGATTTCGCCTACGCCGACGTAGCATTTGACGGCTACCAGCCGCCCAGTTTTCTGGCAGCGCCGGGAGCGCGCGACGTGGGCGTGGAGTTCACCACCATGAGCAAGGGCTACAACATGGCCGGCTGGCGCGTCGGCTATTGTGCCGGAAATTCGGAAATGGTTCGGGCGCTGGCCACGATCAAGGGCTACTACGATTACGGCATGTTCGAGCCGATTCAAATCGCCGCGATCGTCGCCCTTCGGCATACCGAAGCGTATGTCGAGGAGCAAGCCCGCATCTACCAGCAGCGGCGTGACGTCCTCTGCGAAGGGCTCCAGCGGATTGGCTGGGACGTCACGCCTCCCCGGGCGGGCATGTTTGTGTGGGCCAAAATTCCGTCACCCTGGCGGGAACAGATGGACTCCATCCAGTTCGCCACGATGTTGCTCGAATACGGCGACGTGGCACTCAGCCCGGGCAGCGGATTTGGCCCCGGAGGAGAAGGGCACCTGCGGCTGGCCTTGGTGGAAAACGAAAACCGCCTGCGGCAGGCTGTGCGGCAGATTGGCCGGTGCCTTGAGTCTCAAGCCGGGAGTTTGACGCCGCCGGTAGCCGTCTCTTGAATGGCGGCGTCGCGTCCATGCTCGCAGTATGCCCCCTCCTAGGAGGCCTGCGGTTGGGATGGTATCCTCGTACACGGTGATCGAAATCCGCGCCGATTTTCGAGCCGGGTTCGGCGGCTTCTTGCTTTCCACGTGGTGTTTCGTCGGGAGATTCCTCGCATGCAGTCACGGGCAATACTTGCCCTGGAAGATGGTTCTAGTTTCCAGGGAATCTCGATTGGTGCTTCGGGCGAAACTACGGGCGAGGTATGTTTCAACACGTCGATGACCGGATACCAGGAGATCCTCACCGATCCCAGCTACCGGGGACAAATCGTCACGATGACGTATCCCGAAATCGGGAATTACGGCGTCAACGGGGAAGACCTGGAAAGTGCCCGGCCCCGCTTGGCCGGTTTCGTGGTGCGACATCTGAGCCGCGAAGCCAGCAACTTTCGGGCGGACGCGACCTTGGAAGCGTATCTCCAGGAACACGGCGTGGTGGCGATCGCGGAAATCGATACCCGCGCGTTGGTCCGCCGCATCCGCGAACACGGAGCGCTCAAGGGGATATTGTCCACGGTCGATGGAGACGTGGATTCCTTGGTCTCCAAGGCGCGGCAAACCCCCGGACTCGTGGGCCGGGATTTGGTGCAAGAGGTCATCGGGGAAGCGCCACACGAATGGACGGAGCCGCTGAGCAAGTGGTCGAAGTTTTCCAGCGAGGATGAGGAATCGACAGTCGGGTCCGAGCGGCCACATGTCGTGGCGCTGGATTATGGCATGAAGTGGAATATTCCCCGTCATCTCCATGACGAGGGATTCCGCGTGACCGTCATGCCGGGAACCGCGACCGCCGACGAGGTATTGGTGCGGGAACCGGACGCGGTATTCCTTTCCAACGGCCCGGGCGATCCCGAGCCTTTGGAATATGCCGTGCGAACGATTCGAGGTGTCAGCGAACGCTTGCCGATCTTTGGCATCTGCCTGGGACATCAATTGCTGTCACAAGCCTTCGGCGCCAAGACCTTCAAGCTCAAATTTGGACATCGCGGCGCGAACCAGCCGGTGTTGAACCTGCGGTCAAATCGGGTAGAAATCACTTCGCAAAATCACGGCTTCGCAGTCGAAGAGCAAGGGCTGCCCGACGAATTGGAAGTCACGCACCGCAACTTGAACGACGATACCGTGGAGGGAGTGCGGCATCGGGAGAAACCGATCTTCAGCGTGCAATACCATCCGGAAGCATCGGCGGGCCCGCACGACAGCCAGTATTTGTTTGGCGAGTTCCGCCGGCTCATCGCCGAACACCGGCAAGCTTAAAGATTTCGCTAACGCGCGTTTTGCCTTCCGATTACCGCGCTGGGTTTCTCGCGGTGTGTAGAGTCACTGGGACGACGTGCCCTATTCGGAACCCGGTGATTCAAAGAGGATCTCGAGAACTTCGAGCGCATAGCCAGCCCGAGTCGCGTCTGAGTTGGGGCTGGCCAGATAAGTCTTCCAAACTTGGACGATATCACCCACGTATTTCGCGCGGACCGGGTCGATCACGTCAGCGCCAAATTCCCGATGCAGATGGTGCCAAATCGCTTTCAAGCGGCGAAGAGCTTCTCCGCCTTCGGTCATGGCGTCGGAAACGCAGGCATCGAGCGGCTCCGTGACGCTTCGCTCTTCCAGTAGGTTGGAAAATGAGCGAATCGGCAAAATGGCCGGTGGCTCTTCCGCCGCCTCTGCCATGGTGGCAGCGTTGGCCAGGGCGACTCCGCCACGATGCTTGTCCGCTTCGGTCGCCGCGTCAAAGCCGCGAGGTTCCCGGGAGGTGACACGTGAACGAATATCCGGCACCGGATCGATTGGACGCTCGTCTTCCCCTTTTAAGCGAGCTTCCAAATCTCCCAAGCTGGGAGCTTGGAGGCACTCGAACAACTCTTGCCCCCAGCCGGTCAAAGGAGGAAATGATGTGGCAGCTTGGTCGGCGAGGTTCACCAGTTCCATGTTCATGCCGCGAAGATGCGTCCTCCGGGGCGATGCCTCCGGCGGTACGAGCATGAACTGAAATGGCCGGCGGGGAGAAATCCGCAACCCCGTGGAAAACGAAACTTGCAGACGGTCTTTCAGTGGCAGGCAATTCACGATCGCCGTAAAAAGTGGTGCCGCGTTCCCCTTTAGGATGATTCCCAAATTGGCGCCCTGCTGAATCATCTGCACGAGCGACGCCAATGCCTTCGCGCCCACTTGTGTCGCGACCTTTTGCACGGCGGACGGATCGAGTATGGCGCCTCGCCCCAACAAACGCAGCGCGGGCAACTCGCGAGGAACATGGCTCGAAACTTCCAACGCGCCTTGAGCGACGGCGGCGCGCACGATCGAAAACGGATTGTTCGAAAACCGCTGCAAAGCTTCGGAGTGCACCACGAGAAAATGCGTATGCACTCGCTGGCCCGTCCGGCCACTATACTCCTGCCCGGCCAAAGTGGTGCGGGATATGGCCGCCCGCCCTGACGACAGGAAATGAAAATTCACGCTCACGCAATGTCCCTGCTCTTCTAGCAGGGAATCGTGAGATGGCCCCCAGACGGACAATTCGCGGGCATCCTCCTCGCTCATGTCCGGGCTTTGCGCGACGAGTTGATAGCCTCCAGAACGCGAAGTTTGAGCCGAAGTGAAAATTGCTTGTGGGATCTGCATGGTGACCGACTAGGCTGCTTCGGCGGGACGTATGTATCCTTTTCTTCCGCTCTATCACAGGGTGTCAACAATGGATGTGGCACGGCCTAGGTCTTCAGCCGACCGATGATCCATTCGAATGGCTCGACGATGCCGCGAGGTTCAACACGCAAGGGAATTCTCACGCGTCCCTCTCCCATGCTGTTGCGAAAAGCACAGGTTCCAGCAACTCCGGTCGCGAAAAACTGATGCTCGGGAAACCGTTCCTGGCAATGTTGCCATAACCCGCTGGCATGGCGTTTGGCGTACCCAGCAGGATCCTCGAACGCCTCCTCACTTTGGTCGGCTTTGCTGAGCAGAAGTGCCAGCGGACGATCGCGGCCCGTCTTTTTGCCATTCTTGTCGCCAAGTTCCGAAAGATACGTGAGCAACTTCATCACGAAGTAGTCTTGATCCCGCCCTCCTTCGTGCAAGCGGGCTCCGTCGACCAACAGCAGGATCGCCGAGGATTTTAGTAAGAAGGAACGAATCACGGGATAGCTATGGGGATGCTCGATTTCTTCGAGCAAAGCTTCACCCGCGATATCCGGCATGATCAGTTCGACGGCGCGGCGTTGCTTGGGGCCGCGGACCTGGCAATGCACCCAATTCCAGCGATCGGGTTCGCTAGGAGTTTTCGTGGGGAATTCGCAGGTTGCCAAGGCTTCCACGGCGAGTTGCTGAAGTGTTAGGGAAAAGGCGCCCCGGGCCAGCAATTGCAGCCTTTCCGGACGGCGGGAGAGCATGTCCATCAGCATGCCCAAGTAGACGGTTTTTCCCGCGCCGCTGGCACCGATCGTGGCCACGAGCAGCGGCTCCACGTCCTGGCCTGCCGCTTGATGGGCAATCGCCATCGGGGCGAAACAGTGGCGGCACAACTCCGCGTCGAAGGCATTTCCCCCGTCGCAGATGTAGCAAGGGACTTGCACGGCATAGTTGGCCAGGCGATATGATTCCAGATCAAGTACGGCATTCTTGCTCATCCGTGGATCTCCTCGGCCTCGACAGGGGCGGATGTTAACTCGGGAGTCGTCAATTCAGCGGAGTGGTCCGGTTCGGGTTCCTGCAAAGGAACGGGCTGCGCCTCCGGCTCCAGCATCAGATCGGCAGCATTCACGGCCAAACGAAAACCGACATTGTGTTTGCGGGCCAACAGGCTCTCTCCCGTTTGGAACTGGCAAGTGGCTTGGTTGTCGAAGTACGTATCAAAGGCCCCACCACGGACGCTCTTCATCGGTACGGGAAGCGTCAATTTGCCGTAGGTGGTGTTGGCTCCGGTGAAATTGGTGGCGGTCCATTCCCATACATTGCCGACGAACTGATAACACCCGCCGACGCTCACGCCATCGGAGAATTCCTGAACGGAGACGGTCCCGCTCCTGCCGCTGGCCCACAAGTTTGCTTTCTCGTAGTCCATGGCATCCCCCCAGGGATACCGTCTTTGCACGTGACTGTTTTGTCCCAGCGCGACGGGCCAACAGGCCGCTTTGACCCACTCGGCATCCGTGAGCAAACGTTTTCCCACCCACCGAGCGTAAGCAGCCGCCTCGTACCAACAGATCCCCACCACGGGATGGTCTTCCTTGCCGGTCGGGGAATTTCCGTCGGTCCAAAACCGCGGCCCCGGACAGCCCGTGCGGTCAACAAAGTCCAACACTCCGGCCCAAATTTCCGGCTGCCAGATGGCCATTTGTTCGTACCCCCCGGCAGCGACGAATTGCTGATACTGACGGTTCGTGACCTGGTGGCGGTCCACGAACACCTGTCCCACATGGACCACGGTCCCCCGCGCGGCAATCCCGGGCCCATCCTCCAGCTCGCCCGACCCGTCGATGGTATCCGCGGTCTGCAACACGACATCACCCTCGGGGAGAAACGCCATCCCGTCCGCCAAGGCTTGCTTGGTGCGTTCCAGTTGGTCTCGCGTCAAATTGGAAATCAACTGTCGTCGCAAGAGGAGCGCGTACCGCGATTGATAGATCATTTCCTCTACCAGCGAGCCAACGTCGCTGGTATCAAACGATGGCGGCGGCGGTTCAACTGGTTTAGCGGCTACCGCGCCGGGTGGCGTATTCTCGGGAGGGGATTCGCCCTCGCCAGATGACTCACGGCCGAGTTTTCGTCGCGCCAAAAGTCCCGAACCCCAGCTCAGCACGCCCGCCACGCATCCGTATGCTATGCCAGACCAACCCACGAATGGGGTGGCCAACAGGACCACGGCGAGCGATGCGACCAACGCGACCCGCCAGTCAGTGAGATATCGACTCCAACGCATAGATGCCCTCGTAAACGATACTAGCTAGAGATCTTTGGAATCTTGGCGAAGATACGCCGCTCCGAACCGACTCGTGCGAAGCCACGCCAGGGGTTTGCCTCGGACTTTTCAGGCCTGCGCCCGATGCTTCGCACGCCGGCGCACCGCGTCCCGTTGTAACATTTCAAACTGGGCCATCACGGAACCGAGAATGGGATCGGCGGCAGGCGCCCCTTGCCGTCCGTCATCGGCGGAACCAGCGTTAGGCACCGTGTCCCGTGTGCTCGCCATTTCTTCTTTTTCGGCCAACAGCGTGGCCTGTTGTTCGAGCACGCGTTTCATCTGCCCCAGCTCTTTACTCGCCTCTTCCCGTTCCGAGGCAAGTTGGCGGCGTTGTTCTTCAAGCTCTTCGTTGAGTTCCGCGGCACGCGTGCGCACTAATTCCAATTCGCTTTCGAGTTCCAGGCGCTCTTCTTCCCATTCAGGAAGATTGGAATCTCCCGTGGGATTGTCTTGAGGAGATGAATGCAGCTCGGCCAATTCATCACGCGCCTGCTGCAATTCTTGATGCATTTTTTCTAGTTGGCCTTGGAGTTCCGCTTCACGCTCCTGCCACTTGGCTTCCGAGGAATCGGCGTTCTCTCGCAAGCTCAGCCGTTCCGCTTCCAGCTTTTGGCGTTCCTCCTCGAGTTCGGACTTCCGACCGGAAGTCTCTTCGATACGCTGCCGGAGCTGCGCTTCGCGTTCTTCCAGCGCCGTATGCCGTGTTTCCAAGCTCGTGAGTTGTTCCGTCACGAAGCCCGCGAACGCCTCCGCCTGTTGCCGCAATTCGGCGATCGAAGAGGAAATCGCGTCGAGGCCGCGCAAATTCATGACGGGCGATTGCTCAACGGATGCAGCCATGTTCTTCCCAGCGGTGAAATTGTAGTAGCGCGCGGCGGCGGAGAGGCTCGGGAACATGCGTCCCAAACGCCCGGCCCTTGGTGGCCGCTTCCAGCCAAATTCGCGCGTCGAATGACGATGGAGATCGATGTACGGAGAGGCGAAATCAGACTTTCCGCCTCTCATGGAAAACCTAGTTCACGATGCCGCGAGAGGCAAATCGCCGGTCTATTCGATGTTCCCCGCCTACCTGGGCGTGCCTCGACGCGACGTCCGTGTTTGCTAAACTGGCCAGTGGACGAAGGATATCTCGCCCGAATGCCGTTCGCGGTCTACGTTTTCCATGCTCGGCATGGATTCGCGTGGGGTGGCGCGGTCGCATTTGGGGCGGTCACCGGAGAAATACGCTGCCCCGTCAGGCGCCAATTCTGCATTTTTTCACACGATCTCTACACGCATGACTAAACATATTTTCGTTACCGGCGGCGTGGTCAGTTCCCTTGGCAAGGGCCTCACTAGTGCTTCCATCGGCATGCTGCTGGAACGCCGGGGGCTTTGCGTGCGGATGCAGAAGTTGGATCCTTACATCAATGTCGATCCCGGCACGATGAGCCCCTTTCAGCATGGGGAAGTGTACGTATTGGAAGACGGCAGCGAGACCGATCTGGACCTGGGGCATTACGAACGGTTCACGCATAGCGTCCTCACACGCGATTCCAACTATACGACCGGGCAGATTTACCTCTCCGTGATCAACAAGGAACGCCGAGGGGAATTCTTGGGAAAAACCGTGCAGGTTATTCCGCATGTCACGAATGAAATCAAGAAAGTGATTCAGAAGCTGGCGGGAAGCGAAACGGACGTGGTCATCACGGAAATCGGCGGCACCGTGGGGGACATCGAAAGCCAGCCCTTTTTGGAGGCGATTCGCCAGTTTTCCATCGACGTGGGTAAGGAAAACTGCCTTTATATCCATCTCACACTGGTGCCCTACCTCAAGGCGGCGGGGGAATTGAAAACGAAACCGACGCAGCATTCCGTGGGCCAGCTTCGTGAAATCGGTATCCAACCCGATATTTTGATTTGTCGCAGCGAACGGCCTATCCCCCGTGAAGACCGCGAAAAGATCGCGCTGTTTTGCAATGTCCCGCTGCAAGCGGTGATCGAGGAAAGGGACAAGGATTTTTCGATCTACGAGGTTCCTTTGAGCCTGATGGAAAATGAATTGGACGAGCTCATCGCCCAGAGGCTCGGCTTGAACGTCGGCACGCACGACCTGGAAGACTGGCGCGATCTGTTGCATCGCCTGCGCAATCCCGACTGCGAGATCAGCATTGCCGTGGTGGGGAAGTATGCCCGCCATCGCGATGCCTACAAATCGATTTATGAGTCCCTGGACCATGCCGGGATCGCGCACCGCGCGCAGATCCGCATCCAAAGTATCGAAAGCGAACAGATCGAGCGCGAGGGCCCGGAACGATCGCTGGGCGGCTTTGACGGGATCCTCGTTCCGGGCGGCTTTGGAGAACGGGGCATTGAAGGGAAAGTGGAAACGATCCGCTTCGCGCGCGAGAAAGGCATTCCCTTCTTCGGCATTTGCTTGGGCATGCAGTGCGCCGTCATCGAGTTTGCTCGAAACGTCGCCGGACTCGCGGAGGCGAATTCCACTGAATTCGACAAAGACACACCCCATCCGGTCATCTGTCTGTTGGACGAACAGAAGACCATGACTGACAAGGGGGGCACGATGCGCCTGGGTGCCCAGCCGGCGGTACTCACGCCGGAGAGCCGAGCGGCGGAAGCCTATCAAGCAGAATCACTCAGCGAACGGCACCGGCATCGTTATGAATTCAACAACACCTACCGCCAGCAATTCGCCGCGCATGGCATGCTCGTGACCGGTACGAGCCCTGACGGAAAACTCGTCGAGATTGTCGAAATCCCCAGCCATCCCTGGTTCATCGCCGTGCAATTTCATCCCGAGTTCAAATCGAAACCGACCGACGCGCATCCCCTGTTCTCCCGCTTCATTCAAGCCGCGATTCGTCGCCACTCCACCCATGACGATGTTCCGAGCGCATCCTCCTCGCTGCCGACTTCGTAACTCGGTTCGCGGAAACCTCCGTTAGGCGGGTTTCGTCTGCGCGCCGTTTGGATTCTCACTTCGGAAGACACCACGCACCGCTGGCGACGGACATGATCCATGCAGCCGTCAACCAACGCGAACTAAGGGCACGGGGCGATATGCCGGGCCACGAGGACAACTTGCCCCTTCCGGCAGTTTGATTCGGCAATGGTGTATTCGTGAGGACGTACGGCTCGACGCTCCTCTTCTGGCAAGCCGTCGTTCGCTTGCTGATGAGCCGGAGAGACTAGAGGAATGCTGGCGCCCACTCGCCCCCCACCCGTCATACCGAACAAAGCATGGGCAAAACTGGCACTGACCTCGTCCGTCGAGGCCGTTGAAATGGTTTGCCCGTCCCAAGGTCCGCCCACCAGGTGGAATACGACGTCTGCCATGGGAAAACCATCATGCGACGATGAAAGACAACGTGTAGAGAACGTATGATTCAGTCTGGCGATGCTCGGTTTTCGGCATCCAATCGGATATGCACGCGGCTGCTCAGACGGCTAGTCCATTTGTGCCCGCGTTTCGCCTCGCCTTCAGCGGACGTCGTCGCTCCGAAGTCGGGGGATTCCAAACGCGGTTTCGTCTCCGCGATTTCGCGTGGCGCGCTGGGTGAGCCGAAGTAACCCAGGTGAACTCGAATTCCCGAAAATGGTGATTTCAATGCGATGCTGCAACTCGAAGAATGACCGCGCGAAGCGTAAGGAGCTTACGTCAAGTTCGAGTATAGTTGCAGTCGACGTGTCGTCAACGCACGTCGGTCGAGGGACAAAATTCTTCCCTTCAAGCCGACGTCATCAGCCGCCGAGGCATGACGTGCGTATATGAAATGAGACGCGCGTATCGCCGTGTGAACATCACAGCGACAATTCCAGGCTTTTCTTCACGGTCTTTCCGGCGGTTACCGTGACCGGTTGTCGTGCCTGACGACCCGACGCGCCTTTGCGGGCGGCAACGGCATAGTCGCCCGGAGCTAGGCCGTCAAACACGAAAGAGCCGTTGGCATCGGTAAGTGCCGTGCGTAAGACGGTGTTGCCTTTGTCGAGTAAGGTCACCGGCATCTTCGCTTGGGGGCGAGGGCCTTCTAATACGGTGCCTTCGATTTTGCCACCGGGGGCGGACAACTGGTCCACGATTTTGATTTGTCGCGTCAAGAATGAGGACAAACCGACGGCGTTGACGACTCGGGCCGTCACTTCGATCGTTCCCACGGTTTTGGCCGGCGGGAGCATGGCGGTCCATTCCTGCCCCTCCGGAGAATTCTCGGCGGGCACTTCCTTGGCACCTTCGGGCAGCTTGTCGCCGTCGGGACGTCCATTGAAGACGAAAACCTGCTTCACGCCGGACACTGCGTCCGCGCCTCCGATCCGCAGGGGAATCGGCTTTTTCACCAATGCTTCCACTGGAGGATCCACGAAGAACACGCGTTCCGGCGGTGTGTCGTCAAAAATCACCGTGTGACTATCCGACGCCAATGAATGTCCCCGCGAATCGACCAAATCGACCTTTACGATTCGTGGGCCGACAATTCCACTGGCATCCACTTCGAAGGTCCAGTCCTCGAGGCCGATTTGAAAGACAAGCTCGCCGGTTTTTCCCACGGCAGTTTGCACGACGCTTCGCCGTGTTCCAGGCAACGTCCGTTGTAGCTCGGTCACGAAACCGGACTCACTCGTCCGTCCAATTCTCAGATGCAATGATGAATCCGAAGGCCCTTGGGTTACGTGGGTGGTCGCCTGAAACCCAGGCCCGGCGAGCGCGTATTGAGGGACTTCCAACGCGATGGCCGGGCGGGAAACCTGGCGCGGCGACGTCAAATCACCTCGGCGGGGAAGTGCTCCGGCAAACGTGAACGCGCGCGAAACACCGTCGATGGAGAGAGAAAATTCGGAGTCCTCGGGGAATCCATCGAGCAATTGCAGTCCGCTCGCGGCCAGAGCCAGGGGGCTGCCATCTGCTGGCAGCACGCCACGCAACATGCCTCCGGTCACGCCGAGGAAACCCGGAATGGTTTCAGGGGACAATTCCAGGTTGACCACGCAAGGGGGGCCTGGCGGCATGTTTTCCGCCTGTAAGGTCATCGCGAGGCGATTGTCGCCATTCCCACGAGGTCGAAACTGGCTTTCGGTAACCCGCACATATTGTGCAGGCGTCAACACTTCGATTGGAAATCGCTTTTTCAGCAACAGTTCCGCGGTGTCGGCATCGCGGAGCAAGATGGTCAGTTCATTACCGATTTCCGGCGGAGCCGCGCCCTCTTTCGGCGCCGGCGGTTTCAGGGCGACTTGACGAGTCTCTTGAGCCGGAATCGTCACCGGAGCACTCGTCACTTCCGGGATTTCTATCACGATATTCGAGGCTTGCTCGGTTACGTTGGCCACAAAAAGATGTAAAGCTTGCGGCTCACTTGTCGGACGGAAACGCAACTTATTCGCCTGCGTGCGAGGAGCTTCTTTCCCCGTCGATAGCAGAATGAGAAGACCCGAATCACCAGCGTTTGACTGAAATGGCAGGGTCTGGTGCCAAGTACGCCCGTGTGACTCGACCTGGAGCAGTACGCCCTTTCCCGCAGCACTTCGGCTGGCGTTTCCTGGAGTTTGTGAAAGCTTGAGCACGAGTTCCGACTCGCTATCCCGATTCACTACGTTCGTACGAATGATGAAATCGCTTTCAGGTTGCAACACCTTCAAGGTGTCGCTTTTCTGTTGTGCATCTTTAGCACCAACGAACCGCCAGCGAATATCGGCAGTGATGTGACCACCGGTATCCGCCGGCCTACTTAGCTGCCGTGGAGCGTCAAACCGCAAATAACTCTCCTGGGAAACACCTCCCAGCGGCACGTACCGCCGAGCAAGCTCCGCGTGCAACATGGCCAGATCGTCATGCGCCCGGTAGGCGAAGTACTCGGCCAACCAGTGAAATCGACCGCGTAGAACCGCGCGATGTACCGCGACATACGAATTCTCGGCAGGCCCATCGATCTGGGGAATCATCTGGTAGGCCGGAAGTATGGCGCCCAAACGGGCTCTGGACCAAGCATCCCCATTTCGGATTCTAGCCTTGACGATCTCTTTTAATTGTGGCTGCCAAACACTCTCGAACTCGGAGGTAGAACGATTACGCGAAATCTCGTCCAGTTCGCTTTGCAATTTTGCCGGGATTTGATCCGCTAGTCCTCCGAGCCGCAGCAAAGCCAACACGCAATGCACCCGAGCGATGAATTCCCCGCGTGCTTTCGGTGAGGAAAAGGCCGCTTCCGACGTCACCCTCAAGTTCGGTGGCTCCGCGGAAGCACCTCGCGCGGAATGGGATATGGCATGCAGTCGCTCGTCCAATACTCGTTTAGCCGCTAGCAATTCTTGGCGTGAAGCCGCGGACAATCCCGGCCATCGCAATGTCACGTTAATCAAGGGCGCCAATTCGGCGGGGGCATCCGGTTCTCTCGCGCGTTGGGCCAAGCGGCCAATCGCCTCCGTGCCGACAGGAAGCCGGAGTTCTTCCAATAGACGCTCCAGCAGTAGTGCATGCGCGCGAATCATGCCCACATCATGCGACAAATCACCGGTGCCGTGAACGGGATCTCCGTTTGCCAGGGCCAACGTGTCGGAAAGGACGACGGCCGCATCAATGGCTTCGAACCAAACCTTGCTGTTCAAATTACTGGCCGTATTTAGATCCATAAGCGTGGGTAATCGCAGCCAAGCGACGTCTAGCACTTCGTAAGCCCTGCGGATGGAATCCCGGGCCGTCGTCACCCGCTCATACTCCCGCTCCGCCTCGCGAAAGTAGGCTTCTGCTAGCTCATCCGGCGCGTAGCCTGGTCGAAAAAACAAGTATTCTCCGTTGTGGCCGTGTTGCGCCGCGATCCCCAAATTGCTTTGTGTCCAGGCGAATGTTCGATCGGCGGGGATGGCGCGGGCGGCCGCATGGACGGCGCGTAATGCGACAGCCAGTTGGTCAGCATCCCATGCGTGGCCTTGTCCCAACTCGGCCAAACGTCGTAGAAAGAGCGTTTCCACATACAACGGGCGTGGTTGTCTCTGGCGGAGCAACTCATCCAATAACTCGATATGCCCCGGAGAAAGAGCCCGGCTGCCTTCCAATTGATCGATGACCGCCGACGCGATGGCATCGGAAGAAATTTTCTTCGCCTTATCGAAGAAACCCTTGATCAACGATCGCCGCATGACTTCGGCTTTGTCCTCGGGCAGTGATTGTGTTTTACCTTCGAGGTCGGTCAGGAATTCTTCGAGTGCTTTTGTAGCGGCATCTTCGTCAGGAATCGGCCTCCTCTCTCGGGATAGCGCGAGCGAAAATGATCGAACTCGAGGGATTGCCGCGCGGGCTTGCTGCAGGCGTCCGCGGAGTGGCTCCAATTCTTGAAATAGGCTCAGCCTTGTATGTCCGTCGTCCCGGCCCCCCCTCCATTGCTCTTCCGCGCGCAACAGGGCACGTTCCCATTCGCGAAAGACGCGAGGCGCGAGTTGATGATCGTGTTGCTTCCACATCGTTTGACGTTCGTCCCACGCCTGGGCCAGCCACTTGGGATATTCACGTTCGGTCAAGGCAGGCGTGGCCTGAGCTTTGTGACGTTTCTGTCGAAAGGAGACGGTTCCCAATTCGAAATCAGGCCCCTCGCCCACCAAAAAAGGAGTTTGCGGTCTGCCTTGCGTGGTTTGTGCCCATTCGGCCACGCGGGTCCGCACGAATCGAGCCATCTCGGAGACCGAAACTCGACCATCCGATCGGCCATCCAACCAGCCATCCGCGGCGCCAGCCACCGCCAATTCGAAAAAGTACGCCAGGCCGCTGCGTCCCCAAAGCTCCGAATTCAGTGGTGTCTCATCCGCTTGGCACGCACAGAAAACCTGTCGTTGAGGGTCGTCCACTTGCTTCAATTCCGCGAGAAGTTGGAAGACCACATCCGCCTGCGTGGTGGGCCACAGGGCTTCCGTCTGAGCGGGGGCTAAGTCGACCACGAGAAGTTTCCGTTCTGACGGACAGTCTCGAAGCGTTGACAGTACATCGCGCATCAGTAGGCTTTGGTCCGATCCACTGCCATCGATTAAAAGTGCCAGTTTGCCACTCGCATCGACTTCGGCCCGCGCGACCAGGTAAAGCACCAGGCTTTCCGTGGCATCGATTTGCCCTAGCGAGGCCAACTTCTCCAAGACCATGCGCCGCGTCGGCATCTCCGCGGGCAATTCACGCCAGCGTGGAAAATAACCACCTTCCCGAAGCGCCAAGGCGTCCCGCTGGGCGACAGTCTCCCGTAACGTCCACTTGGCAGGGTTCCCCAAAATTTCCAAGTAGACGAAATTGGGCCGTGGGGCTTGGCGGAACAATGCCGCGAGTCCGGCCGTGACTCCCAACAAGAGGGATACCGCCACGAGCAACGTCAGCAACCGGTGCTGGCGGCGTTGCAACAGTGGAACGAAAATCGCATGGAATCCACGCCGGCGTGCGGCGGAAACCAGGGGTTTAGCAGACATCGCGCGTAACTAGTCGAACGAATAAACGGGCGTGGGAAGAATGTCGTTGGGGTCGGGCGCGGGCAAATCGGAAAATTCCAAATAGTGATTCAGACGCTCGGCGTCTCTTTGAAATGCCTGGAGCGACACGATGGCGATCCCATGTAGGTGGCGGTTCGCTTCTTCCTTGGTGACCGGCCAAAACAGACCCGTGTAGTTTCCAATGCTCGGGTAAAATCTCTGCTCAGCGCCAGCCGTCTCGAGGCCCAGAGGCTTGGCCCAATACGTCTGTCCAGGTGGATGTCGTAGCCGAACCACGAGGCAAGGCTGGGCTTCGCGCCTGCCGTTTCCGGTGTCCACGAAATGCTCTTCCCAGGAGACGGACTCGACGTATATCGTTTCATCCGCAGCCCGCATCACGGCGCCACGGAGATCTTCAATGCTGCTGCGTTCCGCATCGCGTTTGAGTGTGGCCGCATACGGAACCATTTCGTCCGTACTCCACCACACCCGCATTTTGGGTGGCGCCAAACCACTGGCATCCGGCAGCGCCGGCCAGTCCGCCGCGGAAAGGCTCCAGACCGGCAGCGGAAAACCGAGGGTTCTCCGCCAGGCTAGTCCCCGCGGGAGTTCCTTCTCCGGATAGGCTTCGAACCAGACCGCCGTGGGAGCGGCCAGCGACAAGAACGACGCACGATTATCCGTCGCACGCTCCAGGGCAACCGCGCCACGAAATTGGCCATTCGCTCCCATCTGATTTTGCAGCAGGGTGGCCCTCCAGTCGTGGCTCTCCGCGAACGGACGGTGCGGAAAATGCTCGGTGGCATAAGGGCGACGATGTATTTCCATACCGTGACTTCCAGGAGCGAGGGTTAGCGCCAGCACATCGCCGCGTTGCAATGCGACTTCGGCATTGACTGGCGGCTCACCGCCGGCACGGATCTGATAGACGCCCGGCGAAAATGGACGCAAAGGCCAAACATCACCTCCGCTCGAGTACCCCAGTTCCAAGCTTTCCGAGGTGGGTTGAGCGTCGAAGGCATTGACTTGGAACCGAAGGCGGCGGCGCAGAGCCACGTTCAACGTCTCCGCCAACAATTCCGTCTCCGTCACGCGATAAAAACGGCCCGGAGGCGAGAGGCGTTCGACCACGGAAAACTGCTGCTGGGCTTTGGACTCTTCACTTCCCACGACCTTGAATCCGACGACATTGAGGGAGATCCCGGAATTCGTGAAAGCCTCCGTCAGGGCTTCCGAAATGGCCTTTCCCCGAGGATTGGCGACGCGGTCCTTCGCGAAGCGATTGTCCATGCCATCGGTAATCACCAGGATCGTGCGAAACCCAGGTGCGTCTTCCACGTCTCCCTTGGCTGCCAGAATGGTTCGCACGATAGGAGATTCGTTCCAGGGCCGTATGTGCCGCGGATCGATTTTCTCCATGAGGGTAGTTAGCTGCGAGGGATCAGCCGGGTTCCAAGCTATCGGATCTTGAACCCGGAAAATCGTGGACTCGGCCGTGGCTGCTGTTCGCCCGGGCCCCAAGGCCTGGCCAAACGTCCAGAGGCTGACCCGCGTGCCGCGAGGGATATCGCTCAAGACTTCCCGCAAAGCCGCCACGGCCTCGGCGTACTTGGATTGGAAGGGGTCCGTGACATCTTCTGGGGGCCCCATGCTGCCAGAACAATCCAAGACCAACGCCACGGTTCCCGTCCCAGTGCCAAGCCGGTGATGAACTTCGTCCGTCGTGGAAAGCGATACCACCGCCGCATCGGGTAACGGATATCGATGTGAGACGATCTCGGGCCGCAGGTGCAACGTGACAGGCACATGGGACTGGATCAATTGTCCCCGGAAAAAACCGTGCACGGCCAATTCCGTTTCTTGCACACTCTGTTCCAAGGGGAACTTCCGCTCCGCCGCGTCCAACGGAGGGCAATCGATGGAAAAAGTGACGTGGCCTCCCTGCTTTTGAGCATCGAAACGTCGTACGATCCGCTGGCCAGCAACCGGTTCCACCAATTCCAATCCCGCCCCCGCAGTAAGCCAACTCACGGGAAACCCCGTGGGGAGTATTTGATCACTGGTGGATTGAATCTGGTAATCGAGCACCAATCGTTTTTGGCTCATGAGATGCAGCGGCTGAATCTCGTCGAACCGCAATCCACCGCTATTGGTCAGGCGGTCGCGGCATTTGGCGACGGCCTCGGATTCCGGATACAGGCGTTGTGCGTCGTTCAAATAGGCGGACGCCGCACGTCGAAAATAGGGTTCGCTGCTCGGATCCACATCAAACCAATGACCGTCAATAGTGCGTTGCGCCAGAAACACCATCAGGTCGTGCATCCTCAGCCGCCGGAAGAGAACCGCCGGTTTGGTGGTCAACTGTCGCGCTTCCGCGCCGTCGATCTGCCGGACGAGTCGGTCCGCCGTGACCAGCGCGGCTCGCAAATTGTCCGGATCGGTGCTGTCGCTTTCGCGTAACAATGCTTCGATTTGCTCTGGCAGATTAGCAAAGCGGGCAAAAATTTCGTCACCGGCGACAATGACCGATTTCCACCAATTCTGCTCCACCTCGAACACGTTTAGGCGGTGGAGCAATTGCTCATAAGTATCTTCCGCGCCGGATAGGGGTTGAGCGAATACTTGCCGTCCCAAAGTCGCCAAAGCCATGCGGCCTTGCCACCGCGCCGTGGTCATTGCTCGATGATGGGCATCGGCCAGACGTGATTCGGCACGGTCGTGCTGCATGACGGCTTCAGCCATGTCACCGGAATCCCCGTCTTCGTGTTTTTCCAGCATTCGTCGTGTCATCTGGCGAGAACGGGCCAGCAGCTTTAACCGAGAACGCCAATCATGATGGGGCACCTTCAACGCCGAGTGCACGGTATGCCAATGAGGAGGCGTGTCGCCGGTGGCAATCGACGTGGCCAGCGTGTGGTATTGGTCAATTAACTCGTCCAATCCCAACTTCACGGATTTGCGCAAGTCGACGAGGCTTCGCGGCGAGGGATTCTCCGCAGTTGGTGGGGGCGAGCGAAGAACCCAGCGAGAGTCGGGCTGCTCCAACATCTTGATTAACAGATGGGCTTGCCTCCACAACTCTTCCCCTTGCTGCAGGATGTCTTGGCGACGGGCATCGGCAACATAGGGATCTAGAGTCGCGTTCGTCAGCCAATCCGTGTAATAAGGCAACTTTGCTTGTAAGGAATCTCGTACAGCAATTGCCGACCGGACCTGTTGCGCCAATTCGAGCGCCTGTTCATATTCCCGTTCCGCTTTGGCGAAGTAGGTTTCCGCCTTGGCACGATCCTTCGCGTCGGCGAAGAGCAGGTCTTCCGCCAAGCGACGCTGTTGGTCCCCTTCGTCCACATGAGATTCGATCCAGGGGAGCACCTGTTCGGCTCCCCGTGCGGATCCGGCTTTGTGCGCCACGGCGGCTTTTTCCGCCAGGCGCTGGAGTGTCAATGCCCTGCTGACCTGCTGGCCCGACGCGTCATCCAATGCGTCCTGGGGGAGATGTTGATGCAGCATGGCCAGCAAATGGATTTCCGATGGCAACGGGTAGAGCGGCGAAGCCACCGCTTTCACGATGCTGGTCGCCGTGTCAAGGTTCCCTGCCGGGTCTTCGATGACGCGCTGCAGCAACGCTTGGAACAAGGCCAGACGTAGCAGATGGCGATCGTCCGACCGTTCGCTATTGGCCTCGGACGCATCCTGCCAGATCTTTGACCGTTGACGGTCCTCCGCGTTCCACAGCGTGTTGAGCACTTTCATGGCGGCCTGCTGGGGTAGCTGGCCTACATCCGTGACGGCATGGATGCTTAGCGAGTTCTGCATCGAGGCGGTAGAGCGTGTTTTTTCCCTTTGCATCCGGTATTCGATTCCCACGAGTCGTTCGTGCATGCGAGCCGCATGACGTTTGTCGCCCGCCCGGATCAGTTCTTCATAACGCAACAAAGTATCGACGTACTCGCGCCAGAATGCCGGTGCAAAGGAAAATCCAGGCGGCGATTCTCCGAGCAGTTTTTCGTAACGCTGCCATGCATCGTGCAACTCGCGGGGCGAGGCAAACGTGTCCGGCTGGTTATTGGGTGATTGGGCGTTGCGCTTCGTGGACACCGCGAGTTCGATTCCCCGCGCGCGATCTCGACCCGCTTCGCCTAGCGGCAACAACATTGGGGTCTGAGCGGCGCCGCGGTGCATGGCCACCCAGCCGGAGATTTTGGTCTCAAGCCACTCATGCATTTCAGCCACATCGATCCGCCCGTCCCGATCGATATCCGTGACCCCTCCATCGAGGCCCTCCAGGAAGTAATGCGAAAAAACGGTCCGCCGCCACTGTTCGCAAACCCACGATCGCTGGTCGATATCGCTGGCACAGATCACGGACAGATTAGGAATCGACTCGATGCGATCGTGAAAAGCCGCCAGGGCTCGCGCGAAGTCGTTATGAAGGATTCCCAATTGCCAACTGCTGGCGATCTGCGTGACATCGAAACAGATCAGCTTACGTTTGTCAGCGGGTAATTCCGCCAATCGGTCGAAGAGTCCGTCCAAGCGTAACCGTCGTGACGTTTGGCCGTCAAAATCGTTAGGCAATAAATACGCCCCTGTCCGGTCGGCCCCGCCGTGCGCCGAGATAAACAGCAATAATGTTTCGCCAGCGGTGTCTTGGAGGGCATGTTGCCAGCGAAAATCGCTCTGCAACGGACGTGGTTCGGAAGTCACGGAGAACGTACTGGAGGTGTTGCCTGACCCGTCGCCAATGTGGGCGAAAGCCGTAAGGCTCTGCCAGCCGTACGAATTGTGCGGCACGGTCAGGTTTTCTTGATAGCCAGCTCCCACCAGAACCACATTTACCGGACGGTGCGGTCGGTACCATGAAATCGCCCAAGCCAACCCGCTACTCAGTACTAGCGCCGCGAACCAAGCCGCCACGATTCGGATTCGCGGGCGCCACCGCTCGTCGCCGCGAGCTTTCCCTGCGCCCGTTCTGAAGTTTCGAAACTCGTGGGAGGAACGTGGAATGTCGACGATCGGAGGCATCACGGTTGGCGACATGGCAGCGATATGTCGATTTTGCGGAATACGGCAGGCTTGCCGCGAGGTCATTCGTCGTACGGCGGGTGTGCAGTATGAAAACAGCCCCTCGCGTTAAGCGATTTCACAAACTCAACGCGCGGACTATTCCCATGTTGGCACTTTGAAACGTAGGTCTACGAATCGTCCAGTCAAACCGTCCCATGTGACATCGAGCATCCGTGGTGTGAATCACGCTTGCCGTTGCCATCCAAACAAGGCGCTCACCCGTGATGTACGGCATATTAGGCAAGCATCTCTCAAAGCGCCCAATCCAGGTTTTTTCTCTGAGCAGCGGCCGTTTGCAATTCAGCGCCACCGCGCGTTCCGACGACAAAGTGGAATACCGCCCGAGCCTCCGAATTGCCTCCCTCCTTACACTTCGGTCCCGTGATGCCCGCATACTTCCAAACCCGCCGCACAATGCGTTTGCGGACACCGCTCGGTGACGATGCCCTACTGCTTGTGGGGCTTGAAGGAACAGAAAGCATCTCGGAGTTATTTCACTTTCGCCTGGATCTACTCGCGCCGGCTTACGAGAGCGTGGACTTCGGCGAACTGTTGGGTAAGCCCGTCTCCGTGGTGATCGAGACCGAGCAAACCGAACCACGCTGGCTGCACGGGATGGCCATCGAATTCTCTCAAGGACGGCAAGACGAAGAGTTTGTCCACTATGAACTCGTGATGGCTCCCAAGCTGTGGTGGTGGGCTCAGCGGCAACGCAGCCGCGTATTTCAGCAAAAAACCACGCCCGAGATCCTCAAAGAGGTTTTAGACGGGCTGGACTTCCGCTTTGAATTCTCCGGCGACTACCCGTCACGAAATTATTGCGTGCAGTATCGCGAAACCGATTACATTTTCTTCCGCCGATTAATAGAAGAAGAAGGTATGTACTTCTTTTTCGAATTCAACGAAGAAGTGGAAAAGCTCGTAATCTCGGACGCCAATGTCAACCTGCCCGAGATTGCTCAGCCGAATCCGATCATTTTCGACGAGCTTGACGGCGGAGTGAGGGATGAAGCCCGGATTCTCTCTTGGACGAAACGGCAAGCGGTAGGCCCGGCAAAGGTAACTCTCTGGGACCATTCCTTCGAATTGCCGGGGCAGAACTTGGAAGCCGATGAGTCGATTGAGGAGAATGTGCAAGTCGGCACGATCGAACACGCACTGCATAAGGCCGACGAACAGCCAGAGATCTACGACTATCCCGGCGGATATGCGAAACGCTTCGATGGCGTCGCGCCCGGTGGCGCGGACCGGTCGGACGACCCTCCCAAAGTGTTTGAAGACAGCCGACGCGTAGCGAAGTTACGGATGCAGGAAATCGCCTCCGCCGCGATCGATATCCGCGCCAAGAGCAACTGCCCCCATTTGACGCCCGGCCACAAATTCACTTTGGAACGTCATCCGCACGCGGATGGCGACTACCTAATTGGGCGTGTGCAGCATTCGGCAAAGCTGGAAGTGGGCTACCGCAGCGATGCCGAGCCGGCTGAATTGGAGTACCGAAACGAATTCACCTGTCATCCGTATGCATTACCCTATCGCCCACGGCGTTCGACTCCCCGTCCGTGCATTGCCGGGGTTCAAACAGCGACGGTCGTGGGGCCGTCGGACGCGGAGATTTTTTGCGACAAATATGGCCGCGTGAAAATCCAGTTCCATTGGGACCGGGAGGGTAAAAAAGACGCGGACAGCTCCTGTTGGGTGCGGGTCGCCCAGATTTGGGCGGGCAACCGCTGGGGCGCCTTCTTTTGGCCCCGCATCGGCCATGAAGTCGTCGTCACGTTTCTCGAAGGGGACCCCGACCGTCCGCTCATCGTTGGCAGTGTGTACAACGCGGCGAACATGCCTCCTCCGGAACTTCCCGCAGAAGCCACCGTCGGCGGCATCAAATCCTGCATTTTTGGCGGCAACCCCATGCTGGAATACAACGCCGTCATGTTCCATGACACGCGCGGCCACGAATACGTACAGACTCACTCCGCCATGCATGAACTGCAACACAGCGAAGCCAATCAGTTTCGGTATGTGCCCTATGGGCAGTTCGCGTTCCACGGACATCTGCTATGACCGTCGGCCTGAATATGGCCTTTAACTTGGTCCATAAGACATTAAACAACTGATCGCGACCCCGCTCACCCATGAGATCTAGGAACGATACGCCATGAGCTTAATGACGCTCCTGGAACACATTCCAGAGTTCGACAAAAGCCCTAATTTCAAGGGCAAATACGACTCAACGATCGGTGACAAGTTTGAGTTTACGTTTGGGTCGCAATTCGACCACATCTTCGGCGGTGAAGTGAAGATATTTTGCGACCCCATCGAATTGCTCGGAGGCGGAAATCCCGTTTTCTCGGCGGTGGCAGCCATGCTCCTGGGTGCTAGCGGCAACACCGATCTCGTCTTTGGCAGTGATACATCTGTAACCTACGTGGGACCCGTATTTGAAATCAAACGTGCCCGTGTGTTCGAAAAGAACACTTCGGAAAAGGCCAGCCTGTTGGATCCCGTCGATGGGCCGACGAGCGCATTGGCGGTGGCCCTGTCGGTGTTGATTTGTGCCACGGCCTTCGCCATCGACATGGCGATGCACTTCAAGTACCCAAAATACGGCTCTGAAAAGCCTGAGGATGAAAAAGAAGCAGAGTCCTATGGAAAAACACCTCGCGTCTTAAAGGAAATCTGCATCGAGCTCATCAGTCGCTTGGTGGCGCTCTTGCGGATCGTCGAATGTTGGTCCGCCAAGGCCAACTATGGAGTGAACGAAGTCTCGCTTGGTACTTCCATTACCGAGGCAGCCGCCAGTGTGGCCAACGGTGCCCGGCCTGTGATTATGTTCATCCCGAATTGCGTGGCAGCGGCGCGTGAATTTTTTTCAAACCCACTAGGCCTAGATTTCTCGGATTTGGAATTTTAGTCTCCCCAAGAGACCTACTGATCGGCTACACGGCATTGACAGCATAGTGGGCATCGCCCCTTGCAATCGCGACATCGGCAACGCATAAGGATTTGCACGTGCCCGAAAATAGTATTCACATAGGAAATCACACCACACAGGCCTCGGGCAATGTGGATATCACCTCCAATGGTGAGCGGACGACCGTTTCAGCGAACGGCCTAATGGGTGCATTGCTGCTCACCGCGGCCAAGCAAGCCAGTTTGCAGTGCGGCACCGGTATCTTGTCGCTGGATGATTCGATTCCCGACGCGACCAATCTCACCTTCCAGGCCGGACCCGCCGGTTCGATTACGATTGGCCTGGGGCCCATGGAACTAGGCGCGAGAATTGAGCTCAAACCGGGCGAATTGGAAATCGCGGTAGGGCCGCCAGTAGCTGGCGCGTCGATCAAAATGACACCCGCATCCATCTCGCTCCAAGTCGCTGAGAATGCGTATGAAATTACACCGCTTGGAATCGAGGAGAAGGTCGTGGAAATAACCACGCGGTCCGCCACTCCGATGGGACATGAATTCAAGTCCGCCGAGAGCAGCTATCAATTGAATCCCGCGGGCGAGTCGGTGAGCGTGCCCACGTCAGACAATGAAGTGCTCACGACAGGTGATGTGAAGGCCGCGGCCGAATCGGCGCTCAACGCGACCGGCATGGGACAAGTCAACGGTTCCATCGTGATGATCAATTAATCCATTTGAATACTTCATGCCATGTTCGAACTTCCCACATCCGCTGCCTCGACGCTTGAGATCATCGACCGTCTGAGCGTGGACCTAGGCGACCTGGCGCGTGAATTGGCGCATTCCGACCCGCAGCCGAATTCGTATCTGAAACTGCTGCTGCGAGAAGGTCTGGTCCGCGATGCCCGTCATTTTCTCGCTCACGCGCTGCCGAGGCGTCGGGCACTATGGTGGGCCTGCCTGTGCGCGAGCGATGTACTTTCTCTCGCGGAAAAACAAGAGGATTTGTCGAGCTCCGTGAAAGTCGTCGCGGAGTTCGTCCGCTGGCCAGGTGAATCCCGGCGCCGCAGGGCGGAAACCATCTTTCGCCGTCAGCGATCAAACACGCTGGCCGCCCAACTAGCTGGCGCTGCCTTTTACAGCACGGGCAGCATTGCCCCCCCGGAGGCCCACACGCATCCAGCTCCTCCCTCGGTATTGGGAAAATTCGTGAGCGTCAGTGTGTATCTGGCGGCCACGCGAAAGAACATTCGCCAGTATGTGCATCACATGCGTGAGTACATCCACCTTGGCGAACAGATCGCCCTAGGGCAAAACCTTTGGCCGCAAGATTCGCCGAGCGAGCCCTCACGGCTGGACCGTCCGCACCGTGCCAAGGCACTCCAGGGAATGCATATCATCCGGCCTGTTGAATGGCCTTCCGCGGACGGCCTTAGCAAGGAGTTGTTTACGTCATCATGACCCCAGAAACTCACACAACGCGGCCAGAATTGGCGAGCGAAGTTGTCAAACGCTGTGCGTTGAGCACGGATGCCTTGCGATTATTGCAGCCGGACGAAGCACCTCAACCTTTCTTCGCTCGATTGGTGCGTGAAGAGCTTCTGACCGACGCGGTTCAATTCGCGGCGTATTATCTAACGCCCCGAGAAGCCATCTGGTGGGGTTGCCTATGTTTGTGGCAGGTTTACCGCACAGCACCGCCGAAACGCGAAACGGAAGTGCTCAATGCCGTGGCTCGCTGGGTCGTTGAACCAGATGATGCCCGGCGGCTCGCGGCGAGAGCCATGGGCCAAGCGTCGGGCAATAACACCTTGGCGTCGAATCTTGCCCGGGCCGTGTTTTATAGCGGAGACAGCATCGCTCCACCGGGCCAGCCTCGGGTCGCTCCGCCCGAAGGCCAGGTCGCGCACTGTGTGGCGGCGGCGGTGATGCTGGCGTCAAAAACAATTTCATATGAACTTTCCGAGGCGTGCCTCGTCCATTTCCTGGAATTGGCGGGGCAAGTGTCCCGTGGCGAGGCGAGTTGGCAAGCTGAAGAACTTCGGTTGCCTACGCCTCCGGATGATGGAGAACTTCAACATGCCTGAAAAAATCGATTTTGCCTCTCTCATGGCCGACTTGACGACCCTTCAACGAGAGATCGGAAAGACGCATGAGGGTTTGACGAACTCTCGGCAGAAAGAAGTGCTCGGTGAGGCTTTGAAAAAGGTCGCTGAAGCCCGAGCCGATGTCGAAGTCAAGTATTCCCAGGCAATTCAGGCCATCAAGTCGAGCGTTGCCGAAACGCAGGCCAAAGCCAAGGCGGGATTGGAACGAGTTTCTGAGTTGGAAGAAAAATTCGCCGCCATGTCGGCACGGCCCCCGTCCAAGCCGCCGGAAAAGCCAACCCCAAAATTAGATGGCCAACTCGGCTGCAAATTGAGTGCCGAATTATTGGCCACTTTCGCGGATCGACCGCCTCTCGCGAGCCAACTTGACCAAGAAGATCGTGAGATCTGGGAAGACTGGAATTGGAGCCAGGCTTAAAGCCAACGGACAAAACCTCCCGTTTGTTTCGTTCGTCGGTGTTTCACGGCCGACGAATGCCCGAATTCGCGGATGCTGAGATGTTTTGTCCCCAGGCTCTTAATACTTGCCGCTCTAGTTCGGACAAAGGTACCGCTTTTTAAGCCGAACCGTCGCCATAGCGAACGGGAAACAAAAAATGCCGCCAGTCGCCAGATTGAACGACATGCATACGTGCCCGATGCAAACTCCGGGGGTTCCTCCGATCCCGCACGTGGGTGGGCCGATCATCGGGCCCGGCATCCCCAACGTGCTGATTGGGAAAATGCCCGCCGCCACGGCGGGAGATTCCGCCGTCTGCGTGGGACCGCCCGATACGATCTTGAAAGGCTCGATGACGGTGTTCGTGGGCAAAAAACCGGTCGCGAGGATGGGTGATCCGACGGCCCACGGGGGAACGATTGTCATGGGCCTGCCGACCGTGCAAGTAGGGGGTTGATCACGCCCATTCCGAGAACCCCTTGGGCTCTCGTGGAGCGAGATTTGGTGATTTGGAGAACATCGCTGCCAAGTGTGTCGACGGTCTGGTCTCAGCGATTCGTTCACCCCGATTTTTCATCGGTTCAAAACGATGAACGGCTCTAAACGCGTCATTGATCCAAGTGACGAGCCTACGTCCCCTTTTGAGAGTTGCTGGTTCGTTAGATAATGGACTCGCACCCTCAAGCCGCCGAACATGCCTGTTCTACGTAAAAAGGGGGCCACCGATCCTTCGATCGACGGCCCCCCAGGGGGGATTTGTTATTGAACAACTCGACTAAGGTTGCGTGAGCGGCGCCGGGGCCGGAGTGAGGCCCAAGTTGGCCTCTTCCTCTTCCTGAATGATGATGCGTGGCGTGACCATCAACATTAGGCTTTGCGTGGTGCGGCCGATACCCACGTTTTTGAAGAGTCGGTTGACGTAAGGGATCTTGGAGAAGAGCGGCACGCCACGCTCATTGCGGCCTTCGCTGAGGCGTTTGATTCCGCCGAGCAGAATCGTACCGCCGTCGGGCACGCTCACCGTGGTTTGCACGCCCACGGTGGCAAAGCTCGGCAACTGGACCGTGGTACCTTCGATCTCCGTGTCACGATCCTCATTGTTGGTCGTGGTGTTATTGTCGTCGTCGGTCACGGTACTGTCCGACGAAGAGGACGTGGTGCGGCCTTGGAATGTGAACGTGTCCACGTTCGAGATTTCGCTGAAGAAGGGGAGCACCGTCATGCGGACGAACCGGCGGTCGTTGGAGACCACCGCTTGGACCGAAAGAGACGTCCCCTCCGGCAGCACCACGATCACGGGCTGCTGGGCCGCGGCAAAATCCCCCACCACCGGGATCACGCTGACCACGAACGGCGTCGACGTGGTGTCGTTGATGGAAGCCTGTTGCCCATTGAAGAGTGTCACCTTGGGAGCCTGCAGTACATTGCTGCGCGTGTCTCCCTGGGCCGCCTGAATGAAGAAGAAGGCCTCGATATCGCTGAGGATGGCAAAGCCGAACGTCGCCGCCGTGGCGGGATCGAAACCGCCGAACTGCGGAGCGGTGGCACCGAAGCTTCCTTGCCGGAATTGCAGGTCCAAGTCCGTGGTAAACACGGGCACGCCGTTATTGTCAAAAACGTTCCCGGTCGGCCCGCCGGTCATACCGACTTGCAGTGCAGGCCCGCCATCGACATCCTGGTCCGTGGCTGCCGCGATCTGCGCCGGCGTAGTGCCGTCATCGATATCGAAGTCAAAGTCCACGCCGACTCGCTCGAAGAAGTCATCGCTGAGTGTGATGAAGCGGACTTCGATCGTGACTTGCAGGTCCTGAAGCCGGCGAAGCTGGTTCAACAGATCCGTGATTTCTTCGTGGGCTTCCTGAGTCTGACTAATGACAAGACTGAGGTTTTGAGGAAATTCACGAATCGAACCTTGGCCGCCAACGTCGTCCCATGATTCCGGGGCGATGGTCGTGACGATCAAGTCGATGAGCGTATCGAAGTCGGCTTGAGCACCGCCGCCCAGTCCGCCAGGCCCGCCGCCGATCCCCGGGTTCGGGAAAGAGCTTGGCGCACCGCCTGGAGGCGTGACACCGCCGTCGATTTGGCCTAGCGCCAGTTTGTTGACCGGCGAGACTTGAACATCCACGTCATTATCCACCAGGCCGAATTGGGGCATCGCGCCGCCGATTCCAGCGGGTGAAGCACCACCCCAGGCCATCGCGGCATCGGACATACCAGTAGCGATCGCTGCTCCAAGACCGTAACGGCCATTGGGAGTGAAGTTGGGAATCGGAATCACGAGATCCGCGACGTGATAGACATCTTCGTAGAGGTCTCCTTGGCGATTCCGCTCGCTGGTGATTTGCAGCACGTCGTCCCGGATGATGTAACTCAGGTCCAACGGATTAAGAATCAAATTCAAAGCACTCTTGAGCGAGATTTCGTTTTGCAGCGGCAAGGACACAGGCGTGCTGCTTTCCACGCCCATTTCCCGCAAAGCCACGAGATCGAGCAACATGGGAATGCCCGCTTGTTTCGACAAATCGTCGATCACGTTCTTAAGAGGCTGTTCTTCATAGCTAGGAATCACCGGTGTGGTGAGCCGGGATTCGATTTCCAATTCCTTGGGAGACCGCCGGCGGCCTTGTTCGGCCCGCAACTCCGCGCGGCTTTTGGTCAACTGTTCCCAACGTTTGAGAGAGGGGAACACCAAGGGCGGATCGCCGGGGAAGGGAATCGAAGAACGTTCGATGTCCTGGAACGTGGCCACGACACCTTCTCCCTTTTCTTCCAGGATGGCGTTTTGGTTGGCCAGCCGCCGCACGAACTTGCTCTGCAGCAACAGTTGCTGCACCACGGGATTATCGGGGTCCAATTCCCGGGCCTGCTTGGCGATCAGTTCCGCTTCGGCGTAGCGGTGTTCATCCATCAGGGTGTTGAACTGTTGGATCAGCGCCGAGAGCTTCTGATCGATCTGGTTGCGCACATTGCGTTCCCGCTCGATGTCCGCGCGGACCGCCGCATTACGCCGGTCGAGTTCGATTTGAGGCCCATTCGCGTCGACAAATTGATCGATCTGCCGCTGGCTGATGTCGATCCTCCGCGATAGCATCTCCTGCGAACTGGTGGGGAGGCCGGAATTGGCCACCAACTGCCGTGCTTGCCGCAAAATTTCTCGGGCTCCGGCCGGATCTCGCGAGCGTAGATCGCGGGCTTCCACCTGCAACCGTGCCACGTCACTGGAGACCCTCTTGAATAGTAGTTGCGATTCGGATTGCGCGACATCCAACAGAGAACCCTGAGGTTCATTCCGAATGGGGTTGGGAACTGCCGGTGCAATCGCCTGAAGCTGCCGCACGACGTCCCGCCGGGCTTCGGTCGAGAGTTCCGATTCACGTTCCTTCGCTTCACGGAAATACTGTAAAGCGATGCCTCGATTTTGTTGTTTGAGTGCTTCCTTGCCGGCGAAATAGAGCGCCATCGCGGAATCGGCTGGCCGGTCACTGGCCACGGCGGTTTCTGACGAGAACGTGGTGGGCCCATTCCCTGGTTCCAAGCGTGGCGTAGCCGCGGGAACGTTGCGAGTTTCGTCCTTCGCTGGCTCGTACAAAGAAGTCTTCACGGAGTTGTCCTCGGACGGGGAGGAGGCCACCGACTCCAAAGCGGAAAGTGTCTCTTTCGTCACGTCCTTCTCATTTGTCGCCAAGTGGGCCGCTTCATTTTTCAGGCTCTCCGCCGCGACGTCGGGCGAGAGCAACAAGGGACGTTCTTCCTCGTGGGCGTCCGTCCGCGCCTGCGAGATTTGCGTGAGCAGCTTTTCCGGAGTCATGACGGATGGAGAATAGCGGACATCCAAGGATTGGGCATCCTGAGCCAGCCGCTCGGCTTCACCATACTCTTGCCATTGCATGAGCGACTCGGCCTGGTTTAACAGTACCCTCGCGTACTGCTGGCGGAATTCCGGACCTTGGTTTTCCTGGTCAATGACCCGATCCACCAGTTTTTGGTACTTGTCGATATCCGCGCGGACTCGCTGCGGCGTATCATCATGCAGCCCGTAGACCTTCCCGCTCGCTTCCGCTTTTTCCACGTACTCCGATGCGCTACGCGTGTTTCCACGGGCCAAAGCGATCCGGGCCTCCAGCAGCCATTTTTTTGCTTCTGACGAGCCTTGCCCAGCAACAGTGTCTGAATTTCGTGCCTGGGAACCAGCCCGGGGAGCCGGCGGCGGCAATTCGATATCCGCGGACGCGGAACGCACATCGGGATCATATTTTGTTTGAGACGATCGCTTGCTGGTTTCCGTACCCGCGCGGCGATTGGCCTGTGGACGATCCTCACGTTCACGATTGGCTCGAGACGTGGCGGCTCTCCGGTCATCTTCTGACCGCTGTTTGAATCCGAGAATTTCAGAAAGCCGTGCCGCCGGCCCCGAGGGTTCGGTACGCCTTTTTTGCAGCTTCCACAGGTCGCGACGTGCCTTTTCGGGTGTATCGCCCAAATGGAAAGGGGAATACCGTACTCTCAGACGTTCGGCCCGACGAATGAAGGAGCTGGCAGTTTCGTAGTTGCCGGCCTCCATTGCTTGCCTCGCTCGACGCAGGAAGCTCTCCGCTTGATCCTTGGGACGTGGCCGCTGCGACGTCTGTCCCAGGAGATGAGCCGCCAGCACGGATTTGGCCGTGTCGTTCCCTGCGTTGGCCCACGAGCCCGTTGCCCAGACGGCAGCGGCTGCCACCATCCCCATGGCGAATTGTTTCGACATCCTTTTCAAAACAGTTCTCCTTTTCAGGTTCGCTCGCTCCAACGACGGCGGCGATGAAATGTGTTCCGCGTCATGCCACCACTTGCCTGCCATGACTTTGCGCGTCCGACGCGGCCAGTTACCTTGTTTCGCCGAAACCTGGCCAAGCTTCCTGCTGGCACGATTTCGACGACATGTTCAATGGAAGTGGAAAATCGGGTCCATCCAATCTTTCACCAAGTAAACTCAGGAAAGGAGCGGGTTAAATATCGAGGGACAACTATGGCGTCAATGCCAATTTTCGCGAAACCGTGTATGCAGGTTGGGATTTGCGGCACGTCACGGCGAAAAGTCGCCGTAGTCAAGTGCCGTCGAGTAATTCGCTTCGCGCCACATGCTTCGTGCAAAGCAGGGAGCTGCCTCGCCCAGTGGAAGATTTTTTTGAAATGCATCCGAGAAATCACGCCGTACTGGGTTTCTCTGGGTACTCGGCTTCACGTTCTCCTGGAGACAACGCGCTATCATGCCGAGTAGCGGCCCCTCTCACGAATCGCATGGTCGCGAGCCACTCTCGACAATTGGAATCACGATGAATGACCGACCTACACTTCCGACAAGATTAGATCAAGGCGAAACTGGTATGGGACTCGAAAAACTTGCCACGGTTTCCGCGAGCATCGCTGGCGAACGTGCTCGCTTGAAAAAAATTGAACTGCTGAGTCTGTTCCTCCAAGATGTGTCTCCGCGAGAACTTCCGATTGCCGTGAAATATCTGTTGGGTGAATTGACTCAAGGCAAAATTGGCCTCGGGGCAGCCACGATTCGCCAAGCCTGGGCCGCCGCTGAGTCGGGTGCGAATCACGAGTTCACGGCGGACTTATCTCTTACCGAAGTTGACGCCGCTTTCGGACGAATTGCCGCCGTGCAGGGCAAGGGTTCGCAAGCCCGCCGCGTGGAAATGCTTCAGGAACTGCTGGCGCGAGCCACGGAGACCACGCGAAGTTTTCTCGCCCGGCTCATTCTGGGAGAAATGCGGCACGGGGCTTTGGAAGGGCTCGTGATGGAGGCGGTGGCAAAGGCGACGGGCCTGCCTCCAGAAAAAATCCGCCGAGCCGTCATGCTAACCGGAGACCTCGCGAGGGTTGCGGACATCGCGAGCTCCGAGGGACTGGAAGGGCTCAGCGAGGTTTCCATGGAGCTATTTCGGCCCGTGCAGCCTATGCTGGCCGAGCCGGCGGAGGATGTGGAGGATGCACTCGCGCGGTTGGGTGCGGCGGCGTTAGAATACAAGCTCGATGGCGTGCGTGTACAGGTCCACAAGCAGGGGAATCAAATCCAGGTTTTCACGCGACACCTGAAGGACGTCACGGAGAATGTTCCGGAAGTGGTGGAACTCGTCCGCGAACTCGAGTTTGAGCGGGCGATTCTGGACGGCGAAGTGTTGGCGTTACGGCCCGATGGCCGCCCCTATCCATTTCAAACCACCATGCGCCGCTTCGGGCGAAAACGCGAAATCGAAACAATCCGTGCCTGGCTACCGCTGAGCGTTTGGTTTTTTGACTGTTTACACGCCGATGGGCAATCCCTCATCGACCAGCCCACCGGGGAACGTCATTTGGCCCTCGCCGATGGTTTGCCGCCAGAACTGATCATTCCCCGCCTGGTCACGGACAAGCTGCAGCAGGCCAGCGACTTTTTACAGCAGGCCATGCAAGCCGGGCACGAGGGGGTGATGGCCAAATCGCTGGAGGCCGGTTACTCGGCCGGCGGACGAGGACAGAGTTGGCTCAAAATCAAACCGGCTCACACGCTGGACCTTGTCATTCTGGCGGCGGAATGGGGCAGTGGCCGGCGGAAGGGTTGGTTGAGCAACCTGCATCTGGGGGCCCGGGACCCTGCTTCGGGCACGTTCGCCATGATCGGCAAGACATTCAAGGGCCTCACCGACAAGATGCTCTCCTGGCAAACCGAAAGGCTACTAAGCCTGGAGACTTCGCGCGACGACTTTACTGTCCATGTCGAGCCAAAGTTGGTAGCCGAGATCGCTTTCAATGAAGTGCAGCGCAGTCCGCACTATCCGTCGGGCTACGCCCTCCGCTTTGCCCGTGTGAAACGGTATCGCGAAGACAAACGCCCCGACGAAGCCGATACGATTGCCACAGTGGCTGGCATCTGCGCCCAGCATCATCCCTGATAGGCAAACAGGCGTAATACGCTAGCTCAAAATTCCAGGAACTTGCGGGAATCTGCCGGTGCTTCATGCTAAGCTGATCGCGGCCCGGAGCATACGAACCTTCGGCCCTCACGGACTTACAGTGGCACGTCCACATTTGCTTGATCCGTGAACTGAACGCATCTTCTGTAGCGAACCGCTTGGAGTACCAACATGAAGCGTTGCGTGTCCGTGTTGTTTTTCCGGCCATCGGTCGCGCTCGTCGTTGCCGCGCTCTTAATAAACCTTTCCGCGAATCCAACATGGGCCGAGACCCGTCCCAACATCGTGCTGATCATGGCCGATGATCTCGGCTACGAATGCATCGGGGCCAATGGAGGTGAGTCTTACCGCACACCAGTGCTGGATCGTTTGGCCGCCGAAGGAGTGCGGTTTGAACATTGCTACTCGCAGCCGCTGTGTACGCCATCCCGCGTCAAACTCATGACCGGCATGTACAACGTGCGAAACTACACGGTCTTCGGCCATTTGGAAGAGTCACAAGTCACTTTCGCGAATCTGTTGCGAGACGCCGGGTACGCGACGTGCATCGTGGGCAAATGGCAACTCGGCAAGGATGCCCGCCTTCCAAGGCATTTCGGCTTCGACGAGCATTGCCTCTGGCAATTGCTGCGGCGGCCATCTCGTTATCCGACGCCGGGGCTGGAAGTCAACGGCAAGCCGGTCGACTACACGGGCAGATACGGGCCTGACGTGGTCGCTGACTATGCCTGTGATTTCATCGAACGGCATCGGGACAGGCCATTTCTCCTGTACTACCCCATGATCCTCACCCATTGCCCTTTCGAGCCGACGCCCGATTCGGCGGATTGGGATCCCATGAGCCCCGGTTCGCCCACCTACAAAGGAAATACCCGCTACTTCGGCGACATGGTCAGCTACATGGACAAGATCGTGGGCCGGCTGTTGGACCAATTGGAATCCTCGGGTGTGCGGGAGAACACGCTCATTATGTTCACGGGCGATAACGGCACGGACAAGCCCGTGGTTTCCCGCATGAACGGCCATGACGTGGTCGGTGGAAAAGGCCAAACCACGGACGCGGGAACCCGCGTGCCCCTGATCGTGCATTGGCCAGGGCGAACGCCTTCGGGCATGGTCTGTCGCGACCTCGTGGATTTTAGTGACTTCCTGCCCACACTGTGCGCGGCGGCGGGAGTGGATATTCCCGAACAGCTTTCCCTCGATGGCCGGAGTTTCTTGCCGCAACTCTTCGGCGAACCGGGGAATCCTCGGAAGTGGATTTACGTTTGGTATGCGCGGAACGGTGGCTCCACGGGAAGAGAATTCGCCCGCACTCAGCGATATAAACTATATCGCAGTGGAGAATTTTTCGACGTCCAGCGGGACGTGCTGGAGCAACTCCCGCTGGCGGCCTCCAACGATACCGAGAAAAGAGCGGAGACGCGCCGCAAGCTGCAAGCGGTTCTCGACGAATATGTCGACGCCCGTCCGGAACGTTTCGCGCACTGGAAACGAGACCAACAAGAATAGCTGCCCGGTTCCCCGCATCGTATCAGGGATGGAAGGACCAAAACTCATGTCTCGATTATGTGCCGTTACCTGGATCTGGTTTTGTGTGGCGTGGGCGGGCGTGGGCCATACCGCGCCACCCAATATCTTGTTCATCCTGGCCGATGATGTCGGTTGCGAAACGCTTGGTTGCTACGGGGGCACGTCTTATCCGACACCGAACATCGATCGGCTTGCCTCCGATGGATTGCGTTTCGAGCATTGCTACAGCATGCCGATGTGCCATCCCTCGCGGACGACACTCCTGCTGGGACGTTATCCCCGGCATACCGGCACACCAGCGTGGGGCTCTTTTCCCGCGGATCTGGAGCGGCAAACCGTGGCTCACATCCTCCGCGATGCGGGCTACGCCACGGCGGTTGCCGGAAAATGGCAATTGGCACTTTTGGGGGATGACCCGGGACATCCGCATCGCCTGGGGTTCGACGAGTACTGCCTCTTTGGTTGGCATGAAGGCCCGCGCTATCACGATCCCTGGATCTGGCAGAGCGGAAAAAGGCGAACGGATACCAAGGGCAAGTACGGTCCCGATCTGTATGTGGACTTTCTGTCCGATTTCTTCGCCCGGAATCGCGAGCGGCCATTTTTCGCCTTCTATTCCATGGCGCTTTGTCACGACGTGACGGACGATTTGGAAACACCGGTCCCCTACGTACCGGGGAAGGATCGCTACTTGAGTTATGCGGAGATGATGGCCTCCATGGATGCTTGTGTCGGGCGTGTCGTCGAAGCGCTCGACCGCCTGGGACTTCGGGACAATACCCTGATCGTGTTTTCTGGCGACAATGGTACGGCGCGTCGTTCGATTGTCCGCGCCGAACGATACATGGCCGGTGGCGAGATTTCGTGGCGATATCTACGAGAACCGGTTGTGTCCACGCAACATGGCCAATCGATTCCCGGCGGCAAGGGCACTTTGACCGATGGCGGAACACACGTGCCACTGATTTGCCACTGGCCCGGTGTGATTTATCCCGGACAAACGGCGGACGATTTGGTGGACTTCAGCGATTTCTTACCAACGTTCGCGGAAATTGGCCAAGGCTCCTCGTCGAACCTGTCCATTGATGGCAAAAGCTTCGCCCGCCGTTTGACCGATGGCATTCCCCCTCCTCGGGAATGGGCCTATGCGGAAGGCAAGGGCGGCGCTCATTACGTGCGTACTCAGCGTTGGAAGCTGTACAGCGATGGCCGGTTGTATGACATATTGGAGGATCGCTTTGAGCAACACGATCTTTCGGCTACGCCGCCGACCAGTGAAGACCTTGCCTTGTTATGGCAGGCCATAAGTTCACTCTAAGGCAACTCCAAACGCTCCTCAGCCCCAAACAGCCGAGATTCCGTAATGAAATTCGCGATTCTTCTTCTCGCAGCTTTTTTTGTCCCCGTCGCGGCTTTCACGGCGGAGCACGCGCGGCCGCCGAACATTCTGCTCATTCTCGCGGATGACTTAGGCTATGGAGATGTCGGCTGTTACAACTCCGAATCGCGAGTTCCCACGCCACATTTGGACCGGTTGGCAGCCCAAGGCCTCCGATTTACCGACGCGCATAGCCCGTCCACGGTCTGCACTCCGTCCCGCTACAGCCTACTGACAGGCCGCATGTGTTTTCGTACCGGCTATCGCGGCGTATTCACCGGCGTGGGCGGTCCCGCGCTGATCGAAGCGGAGCGGCTCACCTTGCCCCAGATGCTCCGCGAGGCGGGGTACGCCACCGCCTGCGTGGGGAAGTGGCATATCGGCATGACGTTCTTTACGGAGGATGGAACGCCCGCCCACGAGGCCAAAGTGGAGGCAGAACACCCCGCCGACTGGCGCGAAGGGGGACCGGCTCTGGAGCGTGTGCGGCGAGTCGACTTCACAAAGCCGATTCCCGACGGCCCGATCCATCGCGGATTCGACGACTTCTTCGGGACGGCGTGCTGTCCCACGACGGACTGGCTGTATGCGTTCATTGAGCAAGACCGAGTGCCCGTGCCGCCCACCGAACAGCTCGACCGGTCTCACCTTCCCAAGCATCCCTATTCACGCGATAACCGCCGGGGGCTGATCGCGCCAGGATACGACCTCGAAACAGTCGATCTGGTTTTCCTAGAAAAAAGCCAGGCTTGGCTCGAACGGCATGCGCGGGAGAAGCCCGACCAGCCGTTTTTTCTATTCCACTCGATGCAAGCGGTGCATTTGCCGTCGTTCCCGGCGAAGCCGTACCAGGGAAAGACGAACGCTGGCCCTCATGGTGATTTCATCTTCGAAATGGATGACATCGTGGGTCAACTCATGGAAACTCTGGAACGTCTAGAAGTCGCGGAAAACACGGTGGTCATTTTTTCCAGCGACAACGGTCCCGAAGTCACCACGGCGGTGCATATGCGCCAAGACCATGGCCATGATGGCGCGCGTCCCTGGAGGGGTTTGAAGCGAGATAATTGGGAAGGGGGACACCGCGTGCCGCTGATCGTCCGCTGGCCCGGGCACATTCAGCCGGGAACCACCAGTGCCCAGCTTACGAGCCTGACCGACATCATGGCGACCTGCGCGGCGATTGTCGGCGCGGATTTGCCCCAGGACGTGGGGGAAGACAGCTTCAACATGCTGCCGGTGTGGCTCGGGAGGCAAGGAACCAAGCCAGTCCGGCCCTTCCTGCTCCAACAGACGATTTCCCTGGCACTGTCCATTCGCCAAGGAAATTGGAAGTTCCTGGATCATCCGTGCTCGGGTGGAAACAATTATGAGCGGAATGCGGCACTCCACCCGTATGCCCTGCCGGAAAATGCCCCTGACGCGCCGGGACAGTTGTACGATCTCATCATCGATCCGGGCGAGACGCGCAACCTCTATGATGAGCATCCGGAAATCGTCGCTAGATTGAAACGCTTGCTTGAATCGGCGAAATCGAGCGGGCGGAACCGGGACTAACCGGTCCTGGCATCATTGCTCCGCAGGAAAGGCGGACTGAAAAACCGCGCGTATTTAGATGGAATGTGGCAAAGAGGCCCGTCGCAAAAAGAAAAAACAGATGGAAACCGTTCCCGAGCTTGACGTTGTGGACAGAATATTTATGATTACACGTTTGCCTTTCGCTGAGGCCCCGTGGTCTGGCTCGCCGGCTGCGTGTTGAAACGCCGAAGCAAAAATCGACATCTGCTTGGTCATTCGTCCTTCTGGAATTTTCATGCCGACTATTAATCAGCTCGTACGGAAGAAGCGACGCCCGCCCCGAAAATTCAGCAAATCTCCAGTGCTGGATAAATGCCCGCAAAAGCGGGGTGTCTGCCTACAAGTGCGGACGATGACGCCCAAGAAGCCGAACTCCGCGCTCCGCAAGATCGCGCGAGTCCGTCTTTCCAATCAAAAGGAAGTCACGGTTTACATTCCGGGCGAAGGCCACACGTTGCAGGAACACTCCATCGTGCTCATTCGTGGTGGCCGCGTACGGGACTTGCCGGGCGTCCGCTACCATGTCGTGCGGGGCACGCTCGACGCGCTCGGCGTCGATGGCCGAAAGCAATCCCGCAGCTTGTACGGAGCCAAAAAGTAGCCGCGCAACCCTGAAACGCTACTCGCTTCGAAACGTATTCGAGAACTCATCAGACATTTAATAGCGATTGCCATACTGAATCATGGGAAGCATTACCGCCAGCCGGACCCAACTTCGACCTGATCCTGTTTACGACTCTTTGCTGGTCAGCAAATTTGTCAATTGCATGATGTGGGACGGTAAAAAGAGTACCGCCCTGGGTGTTTTTTATGATGCCCTGGAGGTGATCCGCAAAAAGGTCCCCGGCGAAGAACCGGTCGTGGTCTTCGAACAGGCGGTGGAAAACGTGAAACCGGCCATCGAAGTCCGCTCGAAACGCGTCGGTGGTGCCGCCTATCAGGTTCCCATGCAGGTCAGCCGGAATCGGCAGCAATCCTTGGCGATCCGTTGGCTGCTAATGGCCGTCCGGGAAAAGAAAGGCCGTCCGATGCATCAAAAGCTGGCGGACGAACTGATTGCCGCTTATCGCCGGGAAGGTGCCGCGATCACCCGTCGCGAAAACGTGCATCGCATGGCGGATGCGAATAAAGCTTTCGCCCACTTCGCCTGGTGAATTCGCCAGTCTTCTGGCCCCCTTCTTCGTTTGGCTCCGCGAATCCGCCGGATCCTCGATATTTATGCGCGCTTACTTGCCAAATTGGGATGCGGATCGCTACCCTTGAATTTTCCGTTTCCGCGGGCTCGGAACAACCGCGCGTCCAATCGGACCGTGGTGCTCGTTTCCCCGGTGGGCTTTGGCTTTTGAGGGGAGCGGAAGCGGTTTCCTTGGCCGTACCCCTGCCTTTATCCTCGCATTGAGCTTTTTGGACACCGACCCAACGACATCATGGCCCGCGATATTCGAAAAATTCGGAACATCGGCATCATCGCCCACATCGATGCCGGCAAAACGACGGTGACCGAACGGATGCTGTTCTTCACAGGCAGCATCCATCGCATGGGCGACGTCGACAAAGGAACCACGGAAACCGATTTCGATCCCGAGGAACAGCAGCGTGGTATCACGATCTATTCAGCCTGCGTCACGTTTCCCTGGAAGGACGTGATCGTCAACCTGATCGACACGCCGGGGCACGTCGATTTCACGGCGGAGGTGGAACGTTCCCTCCGTGTGTTGGATGGGGCCGTGGTGGTCCTCAGCGCCCGCGAAGGGGTTGAGGCACAAAGCGAAACGGTCTGGCGGCAGGCCGACAAATACCTGATTCCCCGCATCGCCTTCATCAACAAAATGGACCGCGAGGGAGCCAGTTTCGATGAAGTCCTCCGCGAAATGAACAGCCGGCTGGGAGCCAAGCCGGTGGCCATCAACATCCCCGTCGGCTCAGGTCCGCCACATGTGCCGGAGGGATTTCGCGGCATCATCGATTTGATCGAGATGAAATACCTCACGTTCGATCAGGAGTCACGGGGCAAGGAGATGCGGGCCGAGGAGATTCCCAGCGAACTTTCCGCCGAGGCGGACCTATGGCGGGGACAGATGCTCGAACAGCTCTTCGACTACAGCAACGAATTGGCGGAGTTGGTGCTGGAAGAGGCGCCCGTTCCCAGCGAACTGATTCGCAGCGTGCTGCGGGACGCCACGCTGCACAACCTGATCGTACCCACGATGTGCGGGTCGGCGCTCGACTGCATCGGCATCCAGCCGGTGCTGGACGGGGTGGGCCATTATTTGCCCTGCCCGCTCGACCGGCCCCCCGTGGAAGGCCCCAGCCCGCAAAAACCGGACAAGATTGAGAAGCGGGCCCCGGATAACGACGCCCCCTTTTGCGGCTTGGTTTTCAAGGTCATCGGGGACCGGCATGGTGACCTGCACTATGTCCGCGTCTATTCGGGTACCCTCAAAGCGGGGACCCGTGTGCTCAATCCTGGCAAGGAGAAAAAGGAGAACGTGGCCCAGTTGTGGCATGTCCAGGCGGATAGCCGAGAACAGATTCCCTCGGTCGAAGCGGGGGATATCGTGGGTGTCATCGGCCTGCGGCATTCCATCACGGGCGATACGCTCTGCCAGCCACAGCACCCGATTTTGCTGGAGAGCATCGTCTTCCCCGAGACGGTCATTTCCATGGCCATCGAGCCCGAATCGACCGGTGAGCGGAAGAAACTGGCCGATGTTTTGGAGATGATGAAGAGGCAGGATCCCACGTTCCGGGCCGTGGAAAACGAAGAGACGGGGCAAACGCTGATCAGCGGCATGGGCGAGTTGCATTTGGAAGTGATCAAACATCGACTGTTGCGAGATTTCAACCTGGACGTAAAGGTCCATCAGCCCCGGGTCAACTATCGCGAAACGATCGGGGGAACCGCCGTGGCGACGGGCGAATGCAACCGGCAGATCGCGGGAACCCAGCTTTTCGCCAAAATGACCATTGAAATGAGCCCGCTGGAAGGCGGGAGCACGGACAACAAAGCCCTCTTTGCCGCTGGGGAAGGATTCCCCAAGGAATGGGCTCCCATCGCCGTGGAGGAATTGCAGGGCCGGCTCGAAGGGGGCGGACTATACGGCAATCCGCTGATCCGCGTGCAGGCACGCATTTTGGAAGGGGAATTCAGCGAGACGGAGACCACCGAAGCAGCGGTCCGCATCGCCGTCGCGGAGGCTTTTGAACAGGGCTTGCGCCAGGCGGGCTGCGTCCTCTTGGAACCAATCATGAATCTGGAAGTCACCGTCCCCGAGGAAAATATGGGTGACTTCGTGGGCGACTTGCAGCAGCGGCGGGCCGTGATCACCAAGAACATCATCCGGGGCTCCATGGCTGTGATCACCGCCGAAGTCCCGCTGCGAAACCTGTTCGGCTACTCGACCGCCATGCGAGGCATGAGCCAAGGCCGAGCCACGTGCAGCATGGAGCCTTCCGATTACGGCGCTGCGCCCGAGGAAGTCGTCCGGACGATGGTCTAGTTTCCCAAAGGTTCACGCGGCCCGTTTGACTTACCGAGCCCCGTCCCATCGTTTACACTGCGGAAATACGCGCCGGCCACTTCCGTCGATCCGGCTCGCATTGCATCGTGATCGCGGGGCAGGGTTCTCCAGCGGCGCGATTCACGTGTCCAGGCCAGCAAAAAGACCGCTATCTTTCAGTGACGTACGCTCTGAAATTTCATTACGAGCGAGGTGGGGAAATGTCTTACTGGCGATTGTTCACGGCATGTCTGTCCCTGGGGCTGGGGATGGCCATGCCCATGGTGCTCTCAGCCAAGGATCTGGACAAACCGAACTGGCCACAATTTCGCGGGCCTGACGGTTCAGGCGTCGCGGAAAATGGACGAATCCCTCTGCAGTTCGGTCCCACGGAAAACTTGCTCTGGCGGGCCGAGTTGCCGCCGGGCCATTCCTCGCCTTGCGTCTGGGGAAATCGGATCTTTCTCACCGGATTCGATGCCGAGACAAAGACCCTGAAAATGATTTGCCTCCGTCGGTCCGATGGGAGCCAGCTTTGGGAACAGGATGCTCCTGCGAAAGAAATCGAGAAGGTTCACCGCACGAGCAGCCCCGCCTCCGCCACGCCGGTCGCCGATACCGAGCGAGTTTACTTTTACTTCGGATCGTGCGGGCTGATCTGTTTGAGCCATGAGGGCGAGGAAGTCTGGCACCACGATCTGCCGCTGGCCCAAAAATTCAATGGCAGTGGCACTTCCCCCGCCTTGGCCGGAAATCTCTTGCTGATCAACCGCGAAGGGAAAGGCGAACATTTCCTCCTGGCCCTCGACCGCGAATCCGGAGAGATCGTCTGGAAGGCGCAACATCCAAACACCTCTCCACAAGATATGGGGCACGGCGGCGAAGCCACGCCCCTCGTCTGTGGCGGCATTGTGGTCGTACATCGTTCGGGACAGGTCGTGGCATACAACCTAGCGGACGGCCAGCTCCAGTGGACCGTCAGCGTCTCCACGACGGGTTGTGCCTCTCCTGTGTTAGCAGAAGATGCCGTCTACGTCGCCGCGTGGAACAACTTCGGCGAGGAAGACCAAATGGTGGAGCTTCCCAGCTTCAATGAACTGAAAGAAAAATATGACGCCGACGAGGACGGACTGATCGACCGGGATGAACTTCCAGAGGATTTTGCGATCACGCAGCGGCCCGAATTGGACAAAAACCTCGGAGGAAACATTGGCATCGGCTTGGTCTTTTCCTCGATCGATATCGGGAAGGATAACGCCATCTCCCGGCTGGAGTGGTGGGGCTCCCGGCTGATATTTAAGCAGATCGTGAAATCGATGAAGCATGGCCTCGTCGCCATCCGGCTCGGTGGCAGCGGCGACGTCAGCAAGTCGCATCTGCTGTGGCGGGCCGAAAAAAACGTGCCCGAGGTTCCCTCGCCGCTGGTCCATGACGGTCGGCTCTACGCGCTGCGCAATGGCGGCGTGCTCTCCTGTTTCGCGGCGGATTCGGGCGAGTTGCTATATCGCAAACGGCTGGGCGCCGGTGGCGGTTACTTTTCATCACCACTGGCCGTGGATGGAAAAATTCTGGCGGCCTCGGGAGAGGGCGTTATCACATTGATCCAAGCGGGGGATGAATTTCAAGTCTTGGCCAAGAATGATCTCGGCGAACCGATTTTCGCCACGCCCGCCGTCGTGGAGGACACACTCTACGTCCGTACGCTCGAGGGCATGTACGCCTTTTCCCAGCCATGAACGCCTTCGCAATCCGGCAGCCGCCGGCACGAGACGCGGTGCTATGAGGAACTGATTCCAAATGATTTCGTCCGACACTGTACCCAAGTCCGCGGAGTACTCCAGCCGGTTGGCCAGCCAACCCCGCGCGAAGGCTACGTTCGCCTTCGTCAGCCTGGGATGTCCCAAGAATCTCGTGGACAGCGAACGAATGCTGGCGGTCATGCAGCAGGGGCAGTTCGAACTGGTCCGGGAACCGGCCGGCGCGGATTTGGTGGTGATCAACACTTGCGGGTTCATTGAGCGGGCGCGTGACGAGTCGCTCGGCGTGATCCATGAAATGCTGGCCCTCAAGCGTGAGGGACAAGTGCGGGGCGTGCTCGTGGCGGGCTGCCTCGCCGAACGGCAAAAGGATGCGCTGCTGGAACAATACCCGGAAATCGATGCCGTGCTCGGCGTCTTCGGACGCGAAGAGATTGCCCGCGCCGCGGGACGTTTCGTCGAAGGTTTGGACGAACAGCGCAGCCTGTTCCAGCCGGCCCCGGTCCGCGCGCTCTCGGACCGCCACCGCTTCCGCATCACGCCGCCGCACATGGCCTATCTGAAAATCTCCGAAGGCTGCGACCGGCTCTGCACGTTCTGCGCGATTCCCAAAATGCGCGGCACGCACGCTTCCAAGCCCATGGAAGATATCGTCCTGGAAGCGGAAGAACTTGCCACGGGAGGCGCCCGGGAAATTATCATCGTGGCACAGGACACCACGTATTACGGGCTCGACATTTACGGTCAGCCGATGCTGGCGGAACTGTTGCAGCGTCTGGAAGAGGTACAGGGCATCGACTGGATCCGCTTGATGTACCTCTATCCCATGTACTTCGGCGAGGAGTTGATTGAACGGATCGCCGCGAGCCGCAAGATTCTGCCTTACTTGGACATTCCCCTGCAACATATTGACGACGTGATGCTCCGGCGGATGGCACGGCGGGTCAACCGCCGGGATACGGAGGCATTGCTCGACCGTCTCCGACGGGCCATGCCCGAATTGGTACTGCGGACCACGTTCATCACCGGCTTTCCCGGGGAGACCGAGGAGCAATTCGAGGAGTTGGTCCGCTTCACGCGGGAATGGCGATTTGAGCGGATGGGAGTGTTCACCTACTCTGATGAACCGGATACGCCCGCGGCCCGCTTACGGCCTTCAGTCCCTCCGGAGGAACGCGAACAGCGGCGGGAACGCCTGATGGAAGTGCAGCAAGAGATCGCTTTCCAGTGGAACCAGCGGCAAGTGGGCCGTCGGCTGGATGTTCTGCTGGACGTACCGCTGCCCGAGGAAAAGAATGTATGGATAGGCCGCACATACGCGGACGCGCCGGATGTGGACGCCGCCGTGTATGTCACCGGCCCAGGTTTGCGGGCTGGACAAATCGTCCCCTGCGAAGTCGTTGCGTTTCAGGAATATGATTTGATCGCCGCTCCCGTCGGGGAGCCCCGTTGAGATTCCACCATGGAGACCATGCCAGGCACGTTTGAATCCCGTATCAATCCCGCGCACGTTTTCAACGTGCCGAACCAACTCAGTTTCCTCCGGCTCATCTTGGCCATTGCCCTGTTCTTCATTATGACATGGCAATGGTACATGGCCTCCTTGGTGGTCTTTATCCTCGCCGCCGCGACCGATTGGATCGATGGCTATTGGGCCCGTAAGTATGGCCAAGTCACCACGCTGGGACGGATCTTGGATCCGTTCGTGGATAAGGTCGTGATCTGCGGCACCTTCATCTTCCTGGTCGCGGAGCCACGTTCCGGCGTAGCCGCTTGGATGGCAACGGTCATCGTGGGCCGGGAGCTTTTGGTAACGGCGTTGCGGGGCTTCATCGAGCAGCAAGGCGGGGACTTTTCCGCCTCGATGGCCGGGAAATTGAAGATGGTATTCCAATGCATCGCGGCGGCATTGTGTATCTTCGTCCTCTCCTATACGGAGCCACAGGTTGTGCCCACGGCCCTCGCCTGGACTCGCACGGCCATGGTCTGGCTCGCCGTGTTGCTCACGATCTACTCCGGAGTGGGCTACATCTTCGTGGCTATCCGGTTGTTGACGGCACCTGATTCACGTTCCTCCTGACTTTTTTTCGTCGCGGAATCCGTTTCCGGTGGCTGGCCATGACGACCGGGCTCGAAAATCTCCGCGCGTGGCCTTTGGCGATATTTCTTGCCGCCGTGGCCACGGCACATGTTTTGGCCCTGGCCTGGCTTTTCCGGCAATACCGGCAGCGCCGGCATCAAGAACTGCGGCGACGCCCGCCGCCTGTTGCCTGGTCGATCGAGGAACTCCTCCTGTTGGGAGTTTTTTACGTCGCCTTGCAATCCGTGTTCGCCGCTTGGGTCATGCCGCTGGGGATCAACGAGGCGAACGGCGTGAACGCTCCAGTCGCGGAGGAAGCCCAACAGCATCCCCTGGCAGTGCTTTTGGAGCAAGATACCCGCTGGCCGGTCTTGATCCTGTGCGTAGCATCTGCGGTGATTTTGGCCCCCTTGGCGGAAGAGCTCCTGTTTCGCCACCTGCTGCAAGGCGGGCTCGCTGTTTGGGAGCGGCGCTGGTTTCGATTACGCGGCGATGACACCAGGGAACAGCCGTATTCACTTTTCCCGATCGTGGCCAGTTCACTCCTGTTCGCGCTGATCCATTGGCGGGACACGCGCGGCCCGCCCCTCGACGCCGAATTGCTGATCAAAATCATTCTCGCCGGCAGCCTCACGAATTTGAGTTTCGTGTGTGGCGTGTCCGCGTGGTCGCGCTGGCGGCATGGCGACTGGGGCTGGACACCACCCGGCGAACCGTCCTCCCTGCGACGTGACGTGCGCCTGGCGGGCTTGGCACTGGCCGCCTGCGTGGTGCCCGTGTATCTTGTGCAACTTCTCGCGCAAGCGCTGCTGGCAGGCAGCGGCATCGCTCCCGATCCGATTCCCCTCTTCGGGCTGGCACTGGTGCTGGGTGGCCTCTTCGCTTACACGGGCCGCCTCGCTCCCTGTGTGCTGTTGCACGCCGGCTTTAATGCGCTGAGCCTCTTGGGCTGGTCCTTGGACCGCCTGACGCGATGAGTGTGTTGGGGTCATGCATAAGTCAGCGCTTCAACCATAGTCAGACCGCTGTGACTTTTCATGCATCCGCGTCTCTTCGCACAAATTACCAATAAGATTGCACAAAGCACGTGCCCGTCACTGCCACAGATCTAAATCGTCTTTCGACAACTTAATCGTCATTCCCCGGGCGCCTCTCCCTTTGGGTATTTCGGCGGCGATGCGCCGTGAACTGCCATCTTCGAATTGAACCCAAATGACGACAAACGGTGAGTGCCAGTACTGGTGCTCGATGCCGAATTGGTCCCTGCGGCCAGAGCTTGGAATCCTGGCAGTGAATGATTGGCCATCCCAATCCTCGACGGCACGGAATTCTTGGTCATGTTCTGTGTTACTAATCTTGGCCAAGGCATCCGCGACGAATTGCCTATTCGCGTCGGCGTATGAAATGGACTCGATCGTTTGCTCGTAATCCGACACTACCGTCACGGTAAGTGGAAAATATCCGTCCCACACGGCGACGGTACATGCGGGCAAAAGAGAAATGCCAACCAAGGGGCGATCCCGGCAACTATTGAAACACGCATGTACATGCTCTCCACTGCCCTGCTTGCCGAGGTCTCGGATGCCCAGTTCACCCTTATCTTGAGCTTTGCGTCGCAAGTGGGCAAGCAAAATCGAGTCCGCATCAAGCCATGCCTGTGTCACGGGCTAGCTTGTCCATCCGTGCGGGAACGGCTTTTCCTCACCTTCGATCCTGGGTGACGAGCATCCAGGCTACGGGTCTGCCTCCGCTTCTCCAGTTTCGCGCGTTGGCCGGCCAATTTCGGGTTTCTGCTGATTCAAGTCCTCGAAACCGATCTGGACAGCCGGTCGGAATTCGGTACTCTACTGCCCCTGCTATTTTGGAAACCGTTGTGGGCAGGGCTTCACGAAGCACCGAAGTTCGGTGGAAAGGATGGATCCATGCAGCGTTCCCGGCCCCCAGCCGTGGCCTTCCTCGTGCTCCTCGCGTATTGCGGCAACGGCTGCCGCCAGCCGGCGCAACCGCTGAGCGTCGATCCGTTTTTGCCACCGCAGACGATCTCCCCTCCCCCCACGGGAAGCGCGGTCCCTTCGGCGCGGACGGCGCCCTATGACTCCACCCCCTACGGCGGGTCGAGTGTGCCCGAGGGCTCGGATAGCCGGGGAATCCCACCTAATACCACCTCCTCGGTGGATGAGTATCCGACGCGGCAAGTGGCGGGCAGCCGCTACCGGCTGATTTCAGAGCGCACCACGCTCGACTCGGACGAGACAGGCGGCCAATATGCCGCGAATTCACGTCCGCCGGACACAGAAGCAGAATTCTCGGATCCCGATGAGGGTTCCCAAATACCCACGGCTTGGCCGGATGACGAAGATGTGGCCTCCACCGTCGCGGCGGAGATCTACGCCGACGAAATGGAACCTGGACCTGAAGAATATGCCGAAGAGCCGGCTCTCTCGGAGGAAACGGCCTGGTCGGATCGCGAATGGGAAGTCGAGGAAGTTGAATCCAACCCGCCTCGCCGATTGGCACGGCAACAAACCACCGTCGCGCTCCGGCAGCAAGCCCTCGACGACCGTCAAGAACGCCCCATGGAAACAGCTCGCGCTACCGTGAATACCACCGGTCAGGAATTTCGTGCCTACGACGAGCCCGAGGAGGCATCCGTGGCCGCCGCCGTGTACTTCGCCGCTGCTGAAAGTGATGATTCACCGGTCGCCGGGGACGATGACACAAGCCACAAAAGAAGATCGCCGCCTCCAGCCCGAGTGGCCATTACACAACCGGAGCGGCGTCGGTCGACTTTGACGAGCGAGAATAGCGACCGGCGTGGGCGGTCGACCATTCAAACGGTTTCTTATGAGGCCGAGGTGCCGCGCGAGACAGTCGCCGTGGCGCGGGAACGGTCCACGGCTTCCTCTTGGCGCACCAGCGGTGCCGCCGAGGTCCGTCCGGCCATCGATGTCCCCAGTTCTTCCGTCGCACGGGCGGAAACGCGGGAATCATCCTCTCAGCGCTACGATTTCCTGCGAGACTACAGCACGCTACGCGGGCGGTTGGAATACTCCGAGATCCGCGATCAGTGGAAGCTGCGATACATCCCCATCGATGGCAAAACGGACGAGTTCGGCGGAAGCGTGGTGCTCGGTGACAAGGACCTGCTCGAAAGTTACGAGCCGGGGGATTATGTCGTCGTGGAAGGACGAATGGGAAACACACGCTCCCGTTCCGGGCTGGGCTATGCGCCTAAGTACGACGTGTCCCGGATTCACCGGCAAGGCCGTTCGTAACGGCTCGTCCACTCCCGCCGAATTTGACGCGGGCGCATCGCTATCGCGCCGCGCACAGGCGACTTTCCCGCCTTTCCTCTGCCTAAATTTGTCCAGCCCCGCCATAATAGAGAATGGCGGGCCGAGGCTGCGCCACGACTGGCTCGCAATGCGCGACCAGGAAAGCTTTTGCTCTCGCGGTCGTGCCGCGCGAGCCACCCGGTGACATGTTGCGATCTCGATGAAAACTGCTTCACCTCCTTCAGGAGTCCGGTCCGTGCTTGGTGCCTCGCTGCAGCGAAAGCTGGCCCGTTGGAAATCCCGGTTGCCCAAGATTGAATCGTTGGGCGAGGAATACCAGCCGCTCTCGGACCATGACCTGCGCAAGCAGAGCCTTTCCCTGCGCTATCGGGCCAAGAGTGGAGAACCGCTGGACCGCCTGTTGCCGGAAGCCTTTGCCCTGGTGCGGGAAGCAGGCCGCCGCAAGCTGAACATGCGGCATTACGACGTGCAACTCATCGGCGGGATGGCCATGCATGACCGTTCCATCGCCGAGATGCAGACAGGGGAAGGCAAGACACTCACGGCGACGCTGCCGATGTACTTGGCATCGCTCACCGGCGAAGGCGCCCACCTGGCCACGGTGAATGACTATCTGGCCCGCCGCGATGCGGAATGGATGCGGCCCGTCTATGAATGCTTGGGCATGACCGTGGGCGTGGTGGAAACGCAGATGCCCTCGGACGTGCGGCGAAAAGCCTATGCGTGCGACGTGACCTACGGCACGGCCAAAGAGTTTGGGTTCGATTTTCTCCGCGACCGCCTCCTGCTCCGCCGCGTCCGCGAAGGGCTTTCCGACTTTCTGGGCGGCATGCTCGGCTTCCAGGCGGGCGAAGGAGGCGAAAATCCGGTCCAACGCGGGCACCATTTCTGCCTCGTGGACGAAGCGGACAGCATTCTCATCGATGAAGCCCGCACGCCGCTGATCATCAGCGCGCTGCCCACCGAAGCGCAAAAGATCGCCGTGGAAGCGTATCGCTGGAGCGCGGAGGTCGCTTCGCAGTTCGAGGAAGACGAGCACTTCGAATACGACCACGACAAGAAGACCGTGCATCTCACCTTCGCGGGGCGGCAACTTGTCCGCAAGATCGACAAGCCGGAAGCGCTCGATGCCGTGGGCATGTTCAGCATCTACGAATACATTGAACGGGCCATCAAAGTAGACCACGATTTCGTCCGCGACCGCCAGTACGTCGTGCGGGACGGAGAAATCGTGATCGTGGACGAATTCACCGGACGGCTCGCCGAAGGCCGCAAGTGGCGAGCCGGAATCCATCAGGCCCTCGAAGCACGCGAAGGAGTCGAGGTCACCGTGGAGACGGGCCAGGCCGCGCGGGTCACCGTGCAGGATTACTTTCTGCTTTACGATTCCCTGGCTGGCATGACGGGGACCGCGTCCAACTCAGGCCGGGAATTGCGTAAAATCTACAAAGTGAACGTGGTGCCGATTCCCACGAACCGGCCCGCCATCCGCAAAGAGCTTCCCGAATTGGTGTTTGGCCACGCCGAAGCCAAGTGGCAGGCAATCGTGGAAGAAGTAAAGGAAATGCACGACCAGGGGCGTCCCGTACTGATCGGCACGCGCTCCATCGACAAGTCCGAAATCTTATCTCGGCTGCTCCAGGAAATGGGCATCGAGCACCGCGTATTGAATGCGAACCACATCGCCGCCGAAGCGGATATCGTGGCCGATGCCGGACAGCATGGCCGTGTGACCGTCTCCACGAACATGGCCGGGCGAGGTACCGACGTCAAACTCGGCGAAGGCGTGAAGGAAATTGGCGGCATGCATGTGATCTGCACGGAAATGCATGAATCCGCACGGATCGACCGGCAGCTCATCGGACGCTGCGGACGGCAGGGAGACCCCGGCACGTACCGGCAGTACTTGGCCTTGGATGACGAACTGCTCGAAGTCGGTTTCACTCCCAAGAAGGCCCGCAAGTGGAAAGAGCAAGGGGAAGGCTTCTCCGGCCCATTGCGGGGCATGGACCATGTCTTCCGCAAAGCTCAAAAGAAAGTGGAGCGGCGGCACTTCGTGGACCGCAAGGTGCTCATGTACCACGAAAAGGAACGTAAACAGCTTCAGCGGCAAATGGGGCAAGATCCCTATCTGGATACTCCGGGATAAGGCCCGCCATCGAAACGGTCACGCCAAAGCCCTCAGAGATGTTGCCGTTTGAGCGTGAATTCAGTCGCGCTCGAAAGGGTCCAGCGTGACTTCAACTTTGATCGTCGGCTCACTGACAGCATCGGCGCCGATCGCTTCCACCGCCAGTTTCACACTCGAGCCCATATTGACGTTGGCGACCCCCTCGTCGAGGGATTTCCGGTTAGCCGTTTCAGTCACGTCCCGAGCAACCATCGCTTGGGATTCGATGTCCCTTGTCGCGCCGAAGTTTGCTTTGAGCAGATCGAAGTCAGCGAGATCGACCATCCGGTCACCGTTCAAATCGCCTTGCTCGCGGGTGGCTTCGGTGACTCCAAAGTGAATTTTTAAGGCATTGAAATCGACTAGATTCACGATTCCATCTCGATTCGTATCACCTTCCAGAAGGGATTCGATCGCGAGATTGTCGAGACGTACCTTGGCTGGATTTCGTGTCGGCCCATCGAGCCGCATGACGAGCATGCCAGAATCGGGCAAGTCGCCGGGGAACTCGACCGAGACGTGACGGATTTCCAATCCCGATGAAAGTGGAATGGAATCCAGGACCATGTCTCGATAGGTGATTTCCAGCCGATCACCAGGCCCCGCTTGCAGAACCTCAAAATCGAAATGCAGAGCATGGGGACGCTCATCGAATACAAAGGGCTGGCCGAGGCTAGCAGGCTCCGTTCCGAAGGGCTGGCCAGGCCCCGTCGTCCGCTCTGCCTGGGCTAATTCCACGAGAGTATTGCCCCCGTCCGATACAAGACGGGTGTTTCCCGCTGCCCACCAGTTCGTTTTCAAAATGCCTCGCGCATCGAAAAAGTCGGAAAACAGATGGTCGAGAAATTCGCTATTCCATTCCAAGGAACTTGCTTCCGAGATAGCATCCCACTTTTCACCGAGATCAGTGAACGCACCGTCGATGAAGTCCGCTGGGATCCCATCTCCTGGCGGAACCGTCGGCATGGCTGGCTCGGCACATGAGGCGGGTGGAGTTAAGTCCCGAATCGGAGTCGATGCGTTACGGCCTACAAAGTTGTCACGCAGGTAATCATCCCGAAGGAATAGCTCCGTGACATTCAAATGGTTCGAGGTTGCGTTGTCTCCCGTTCCGTGGCCCTCGAGCACGATATTCTCAAAGCCAGCTTCTTCAGGCCGGTCAGGCGCGCGCCAATCTGGTATTCGCGATGAAACCTCGGAAACCTCCCTAGGACTCAAGAACTCCGTGGCCGGAATTTGATGCAGGTAGTCGGCCAACAAACCATTCAGCGGCTGCTGGACTCGATAGTTTACTTTTCGCTCTCCTTCGGCAATCGTGGCGATGTCCAGATCTCCAAGCACGCCGCTTAACCCCGGCCAATCCGTGCCATAACCATCGAGCGACGTATACTGGGCGACACAATATCCATCTTGATGAAGCATTTCAGCGGCTAATGCATTGACAACGGCTCCTCGGCCATGGCCGATCAAATGGATACGCTGAGTCTCTCGGCTTTCAGCGATGTCTTCCTTCAACAAGTCCGTTTCCAAAGCGCGGACAACATCACGAGCAGCCGTGTGAGCGACCCCCCCCGCCAGTTCCATCGAGGAGGCGGTGATATCCGAAAGCATGGAAGACATCGCGGGAGAAGTCGGCGATGACAGAATTCCGCCTACCATGCTCACGATGGCTTGATGCCACCCCACGGCGGATTCCCATTCCGTTACGTGCGATCGCACTCCACTGTCGAGCAACGTGCCGTCCTCGGGCAACGACTCCAACTCGTCGCCAATAATCTGAAAATCTTCTCGAAAATCTTCCCAGCGTCTTCCTGTCGGATTAAACCCATGAGTGACGACATTAATCACTGCGGGGCTCTCGAATTCGACAACGTATCCGTTGAGCCTCCAGGCCGGCAGGTCAAAAAAGTCGTTCCAAGTCGGGGCGCGGCTGCCAGTGGTATCGGCGAAAAAATGGAGGCTGTTTTCCACGCCGGAACTGTTATTCGGTTCCCCGGGAAGCCAATTCGAATACGAGAATGGCTCGTCCGTGATCCAGCGGAAGCCATTACCTTCCCGTCTTCCGCCCAGCCAGGGGCCCCAAGAACAACAAAACCCGCCGCCAAAACCGGTCCAAAACTCGGGGGAGTCGACAAGTTCGAAGACGAAATCGTTCTCGGCGGCGGAGCTTATCGTCGCCAGATGGCCGCCTCGCTCCCTGGCGGCAAGTTCAGCCTCGGACCAAGTTGTCGGCGCCAAAACAGCTTCGTAAAAGTGGCCATTGCCTCCTTCGCTAATCTCCCATTGGACAGCGGTTAGGAGCAACCTTCTTTCCAGGTTTTCCAGCCGGCACGACCGAAGCCTGGATGTTTCGACATTTTGATTCACAATTCTTTTTCGCATGGGGCTGACTTGCGGCAAGCCGGACGGAACCGTGACGTGTTGATTTCTGGCCAAACTGCGTTTGCAATGTCGAAAAGACTCGACGTCATTCAGTGTTTATGGCCAGCCCAGCCCGGCGTTGTCAAGCAACTTGCCCCGAATCTCTTCAACACCAAAGAAGATTTCCCCGATTGTCGCGTCGATCCGCCTGGGATCGACGCGACAAGGGCCAACCTCACGGCACCATGTCCATCGGCTTTACGACGCAGGCGGGCCAATCAGGCCGCGAATCGCGGGATCGATGCGGGCATTCTCCGGTGCTAGCGCTCCGCCGAAGGCCAAGCCGAACTCGCGTTGCAACTCCGCGTTTGTCTTCCCGACGAATTCGTCCGGAATGAATGGCCCGGCTTCGGGGAAAGGAACCGCGTCGGACCTTTGTTTCTCGAAGTACAGCCGCTGGCGATCAAAATCGCCGAAATCGAGCAAAATTTGATCCCGATAGAAGGCATGCATGATGCTTTCGTGCCGGGGATGAATGCGGCCGTCGAGGAAGATATCGTAAGGCCGGCGGCCAAATGAAGACGCCTGCGCCTCCTCGCCCATGCGGATGTTGCCGTTGAACTCGATGCGACGGCCTTGCTCAACGGACGTAGGAATATGGAAGTTGACGCGGTTGTCGAAAAAGCCGCCTTCGACGGTGTTCCATCCCCGCTGGGGAAGCACCACCCCACGGTCGTAACCGACGACTTCGATGTTTTGATAGCGAATGCTCCGCGTCACGCTGTTGAGATTGATACCCGTTCCCGAAGGCCGGGCAGGATCACGCAGAATACGAACATTTCGCACCACCGTCTGATGCGTATAAGGGATATTGAGGCCCGAGTTATTATTCCACAATACGAGGTCCTCGATCACGCTCTGGACCGGATGTCGAACAGACCGCATGTGAAAGCGCGTCGCCGCGCCGATGCGCGAAGCATACGCGACATTATCACGGAAATTCGAAATCGGCACGTCTTCCACGGAGAGAGTTTCCCGCGAACTGGTACGGAGCCGCTCGGGGAGGTTGTCCACTAGAAAGGTTGTCCGGCCCAGTCCATCTTGCACAAGGCCTTCGGTGAAGAATACGAAGCCCTGGCCCCGATGTCCGGCGGCCACGTTGCCGGTGACTTCTACTCCGCCCCCCTGGAACCAGAAGCCATCTCCTTGATGGCCGAAATCTTGGATGTCCTTGCGCGCTTCGATGCCGTTTCCGGATCCCGCGGAATGGATGGCGATGTTACGGCGGAAATGCCCGATCTCGTCGCCCGCTTCGGTGACGAACGCGGCTCCGTCCACATCGAAGGCGACATTGTCCTCGAAATGCACGAAGCTGCTGTGGTTCACATAGCCCCAACCCCGGCTGTCGGTCACCACGCTACCCCGCACGGTGGAGGGCCGGCCATCATCTCCCACCCCGTTGCGGTGGAAATGCACAGCATAACGTCCTCTGGCATTCGTGCCCGTGCCAGGAACCAAATGACCATCTTCATCGACCACGGGATCGTTGGCACGCTGGGTCTTGTCGCTCCGGCCCAGATGGTAAAAACCGGCATTCACGATATCGATCTCGCGGGTATGCATGGCCATGAAATGCCCCCGCCGGTCGAGGGCGGGGTTCTCCGATTCAATCACGGCGTTCCGCGTCAAATGAGCCACATGCACCTCCAAATCCGCTTCCGGCGGGATGTGGTCGTGCAAGAGCGGCTTGACCGTGACGACGTTCCCGTCGATGGCAAAGATCTCCAGCCGTTCGTCTTGGGAACTGCCGCCCGTTCCGGCGAGGACGATTTCATCTCCCACGCGCCAATTGCGTGGCACTTCCTTCAGGATCAAGCGGTTTTGCCGCTGACGAGAGTGGACTTGCAGAGGAACAAACGGCGTGGCCTCCGCGCCATGCACGGCCATCTTGCCATGCACGATCAGCCCACGGCCTAACGCGAGAGGATCGTTGCGGCGGTCGATTGGCCCCGTGTCGGCGATGAGCAACTTGGCCGTGGCGTCTGGCCGAATGGGAGCTTCGGGCGTCCCCATTTGGAACGTGCCGCTGCCGGACACGATCAGCGTATCGACCCGCAATTCGGTGTCCACGTTGGGATCAAAGGCGAGGGTGCCGTCCACACGCAGCGTGTCCAAGCGTCGCGTCAGAACCTCATCCACGGTGACAACGATGCCGGCGGGAATCAGTGCCCGGGCTCCCGGCGAAGGAACTCGGCCATCGGCCCACGTGCGAGGATCGGACCAAGATCCGGAGCGGGCGGCGGTATGCGTCACCCGATCGTACGGGACCAACTCGAAGAGCGCGAAATGCTCTTCCCTCAACACGGAATTGTCCGCGTGCGGTACGCGGGAAAGGACCGCCTCGTTCGAGTGGCGGTCTTCCACCACATCCAGCCCCGGAAATTCGTGCGCGGCATGATGATGTCCGTGCCCGCCGCCTGGAGCAACCGGCTCTCCATAGGGAACGAAGAATAGGTCGCGTCCCAGATCGCCGGAAATATGGTCGGAAAGTCCCTCGTCGGTCACCGTTCCGTCCACCGACAATTGATAGAATGAACCGTCACGTGTCAGGGCATCGCGGCGGGCCTGATAGCTGTCGCCAGAGGTCCAGGCCACCAGGATGGCGCGTAAGGCATCTCGACTATCATCGAAGTCCGTCTTCCCGCCGATCACGATATCGTCCCCTTCATTTCCGGAGACGTCATCCAGACCGGCCCCGCCGATGGCCAGGTCGGCATGGATACCGCCGAGAAGGCGGTCATTGCCATCTCCTCCGGCCAACACATCATTGCCCTGCCCGCCTTCCAGCCGGTCGGACCCCGCGAATCCAATCGCGATGTCTTGCACGGAACGGCTCAACAAGTGGACATCGAGCAGATTGAGCCTGCCATCCTGGTTCGTGTCGATGGACCGGTTATCCAAGGAGGCTTGCAGTTGGGGCCGATAATCCAATTCCAGAAAGAATGACCTGTCCCCCCATAGCAAGTCATTTCCCAGATCACCATGGACTTCATCATGGCCAGCGGCTCCGGTAACTTCATCATTGCCCCGGTCGCCATGCAAGACGTCCTCATTGCCGCCGCCGTCGAGAACATCGTCATCATGTTCACCAAACAGCCGGTCATTCCCCGGTCCGCCGGCGAGAAGGTCATTCCCCGGCCCTCCGTACAGGACGTCGTTTTGACCGCCGCCCAATAGTTGGTCATCGCCCGCAAATCCGCGCAAAATGTCATTACCACGGCTGCCAAACAGACGGTCGTCACCTCCACCGCCGTCGAGACGGTCATGGCCGTCCCCGCCATCCAACAGATCAGGTTCTGGCCCACCGCGGAGGATATCGTTCCCCTGCCCGCCGAGGAGAATCGCCAGTCCCGTGCCGGCTTGGAGAATGTCGTTTCCTCGCCCGCCGTCCATCATCACCGATTGAGTGAACGTACGGTCGATCCGCACATTGTCCCGGCCTCCCCGGGCCTCGATCACGAAGCCCTGGACGCCGTCATCCGAGACCACCGTGCGCGAACCATTGATCGACACGACGAGATTTTGTGCCGTCGGGGCGACAATGATTGTGTCGGGTCCATCCGTGCCTATGACCCGCACGATTCCATCCACTCTGTCCACCAGCGTGCGGTTGCCGTCCAGAGAAGGGAACTGCACTTGGTACAGAGCGTGCGGCGAGATCGAGAGCAGTTCCCGTTTCTCCAGCGGCTCGCCACGCAACCGTCGTTCCGAGATTCGGCGTTTGGCATGTAGGCAAGAAGTTGGCCGGTGAATGAGGTGTCTGATCATGGTTGGCCCCCGGGAAACATTTTGGCGATAACTCATCCTCGCGCGCCGGCAGGCTGCGATCGAATCTGGGTTGCCAAATTCTGGCGCGGGAAAACGATTTCGCGACTTCGATTCGCGCGGCAATTCCGAGGCAACGCTGCTTGAATCACCCTACGGGCGTTATACATCCGTGTGGAAATTCATGCCCGCATTTGGTCAACAAAAAAATGTGTTTTTTTGGCTCTGCTCAACTTTTCGAGACCATCAGGCCGAAGCGTGACCTCGTCTGCCTTTTTGACGGCAAAATGACCAAAAAGTAACTAGGGGCCGGCCGCCGTATACCGTGGAAGCGGGTTTCAATGGCGTTAGGTGGCCATCTCGAAGCGCATGGTCGGCCACAGCGGGAGGACGCCGAGTTCAATTTCCCGCAACTTCAGCTAAGTGCGTAACGTCCCGGGGGGAAAGTCAACAAGCCATGCCGACAAAACACGAAAACCAAAACGATGCCGATGGGACCCAGGATGACGAGAGAAAGACAAATCGTAGTGCATCGATCTCGTCAGATTACCCAGCTCTGCTTGCTCATTCGAGATCGCCACGCTTGGTGGAGATCTCCCCGTCGATATTGAGCAGATGACTGGTTTCATTCAAAGTCAAGAGTTGCACGCGATCATGCCAGGACAGCTTGCTCACCGACCCGTTGTAGAGTTGGAACGGATTCAGCGCGGGCGGGATGCGCAGCAGATCCTTGATCGCGGCGGCGAGAATGCCTCCGTGAGCCACCACCACGACGGTTTCGTTTCCGGCGAGGCGAATACTATCGAAAGCTTCACGTCCTCTGCGCATCAAATCGAGTCGGGATTCTCCTTCGGGAATGGCGTATTCCGGATCATGAGACTTCCACCGCGCTGCTTCTTCCGGGTAGCGGTCCTGGATCTCGCTCCAACACAATCCCTGAAAGATGCCGGCATTCAACTCCATCAGCCGATCATCCGGCTGGATTTCTAATCCGAGCTTATCCGCCAAGGGTTTCGCGGTGGTATAGGCCCGCTCCAGGGGGCTGCAATACACCGCATCCACTTGTACACCTTCATAGCCGCGTGCCAATGCCTGGCTTTGCAACACACCTTTGGGAGACAAACTTGGATTGGCCTGCCCCTGGATGCGATTTTCCGCGTTGAAGACGCTCTCGCCGTGCCGGATGCAGTGTAGGATCATGTCTGCCGTTCCGTGGAGTTCTCAGGGCAAGCACGTGTGCTGATACGATGGCTGCGGAATCAAACACCATACTCTAGCGAAAGCGGGGTGCCGTGTCCGCCCCGCTGCTATTTTCCGCAAAAGTCAATGGCCTTGGCGATTTCGCTTTTCAAATCGCGGCGGCGAACGATGCGGTCCACGAAGCCATGCTCCAGCAGGAATTCGCTCGTTTGAAATCCCTTGGGAAGTTCAATGCGAATGGTCGCTTTGATCGTCCTGGGGCCAGCGAATCCAATCAACGCTTTGGGCTCGGCGAATACCAAGTCCCCCAATGACGCGAAGCTGGCGGCGACTCCTCCCATGGTGGGGTTCGTGAGCACAGAGATGAACAAGCCGCCTGATTGATCGTATTTGGCGAGCGCCGCGGACACCTTTGCCATCTGCATCAGCGACAGGATTCCCTCGTGCATTCGTGCACCACCGCCCGAACCGCTAATGATAATCAGCGGCAGTTGCTGCTGCGTGGCCCGCTCCACGGTCCGCGTGAGCTTTTCGCCGACAACCGAACCCATGCTGCCCATGATGAACGATGAATCGGTGACTCCGAACGCCACACGCCGGGCCCGGATCATGCCGGATCCCACCACGGCGGCTTCGGTCAAGCCAGTTTTATTCTGTTCGTCCTTGATCCGTTCGGAATAGGCTTTCTTATCCTTGAATCCCAAAGGGTCCGTGGGATGAATGTCGGTATCCCACTCCTCGAACGTGCCCTCGTCCAAGACTTGGGCAATCCGTTCCCGCGCCGGTACATACCAGTGATAGTCACACTCCGGACAGACTCCAAGCCGTTTCTCCGCTTCTTTGCGGAAGATCGTTGCTTGGCAGCCAGGGCAGCGCTGCCATAGCCCCTCGGGCACACCCCGTTTTTGTCGACGAGATTCCGCTTGCCAGCCTTGAGTCTGTGTATTTCCGCTTGCCATATTTCGCGTCGGACGTATTGCGTCGTTTACCTGGTGGCCCAGCCTACTTTAGCGGTTCTCGCGGAAATAGGAAATGGAAATTCAAGCGGCGAAGCGGCTTGTTGAAACGGCAAAGAGGACGGCTTGGGAACCGGTACGACCGAGTATTTTGCCGCTCTTTGGCTTTACAACGGGTTAGGCTTGGCTATGCCATGGCTGGAGAACCAACCTCCAAGATTTCCCAGGTCGCGTTGCACCGGGATGCTTTCCAAAGATCCCCCAACTCACCATGGGTCAATTCTTGGCGGACAAAGCTCGCCAAAGGCTCCCGAACGACGATACCGACAGTGCCTTCCTTGTGCCGGCGTAAGATCTTTGCCAAAGCTTCGCGGATTCGTTGGCGGGCGGACCAAGGGTTCTCGCCCTGAGGAGGACAAACCGTATCCGGCTTGTCTTGCCATTTCCGATAGACCTTGGGCTGCTTTTCCTTGACGTCGTCCATCAGCATGCCCTGCCACAATCCCATATGAAGATTTCTAAATCGCGGCAGATAAACCACCTTTGCATGCAACTGATCGCCGAGAATCTGTCCAGTTTCAACCGCGGGTTCATCTTCACCCGCGTAGATTACGCTGATGCCTAGCCGACGCAATTGATGGGCCATTTCCCTAGCCTCACGAACTCCTTCCGTGTTCAACGGAACTTCCAGGTCGCCTTGAATGCGCTCCTGTTGATCGTATTCCGTCAATCCAGGCCGGATCAAAACAATGGAAGTCATATAGATTGCCTAATCAAATACATTAAATCTTGTCAGGTCTAGGATGACGTCCCTACCTATTGTTGGTTGTCAATCACGGACGCCAATCGGTGCAATTCCTCGACAGCCGCGCCATAATCGTCGGCACGGAAGATCGCCGAGCCGGCGACGAAAAAATCCGCTCCCGCTCGCGCGGTCTTGCCAATGGTTTGGGGGTTGATTCCTCCGTCCACTTCGATGACTGCCTTGCCTGTGCATTTTTCTCGAAGTGCTTCAATCTTGCCAGGCACGTCGGCGTTGAATTCCTGCCCGCCAAACCCGGGCTCCACGCTCATGGCGAGCAGCAAGTCACATTGGTCCGCGTGGGGCAGAACCGCATCGATCGGAGTATGCGGATTGAATGCCAGCCCCACGCATGCTTGCTGATCACGGACTTTTTCGATGATGGCTTCGGGCTCCTGCGTGGCTTCCACGTGGAACGTCACCAGGTCCGCTCCAGCTTGGACAAACTGTTCTACGTAACGTTCTGGAGTGGCGATCATCAAATGCACATCCAAAAACAGCGAGGTCGCTTGCCGCACTGCTTCCACGATGGGAAATCCATAGGAAAGATTGGGCACGAATTGGCCATCCATCACATCCAAATGCAGCGCCTTCACTCCCGCGTCTTCCAGCCGTTGAATCTCATCATTCAATCGCCCGAAATCGCACAACAGTAGCGACGGTAGGATCACCGGCGCGAGCGAATGCAATTCGGCTAGGGACGTAGACGTCTCTTTGCTCATGGAGATCCACGCGGACGAGTCGTGTAGATGGGCGGCTCGGAGAAAAATTTACTGGAGAATTTTTTCGTGGGCCACCAATTGAGGTTGGTACGGGGAGGATCCCCTGACACGTTTGCGTTTTCCGAAGAATAAATCGTCGCGGCTTTGGCGGGCGCCTCTTCAATCACGTCGCGACGAATACAATCAGAAATTATCCCCCCTGAAGGCCGTGCCGACAAGGTGCCCCTGCGGATTGGGGCGGGCTTGATGTGGCGGAAGCGAGGAACCTGCCTTCTTCATTTGATGCGCAAGCAATCCGAACGAACAACGGAAATCGCCGTAAGCTGTTTGTGAAGTGCAAGATGCAGCCGCAGGCCAAGGAGCATGCGGAAGAAGAACCGATGGCGAATGGCTCAGCGATTCAATCCAGGCAGCGTTTCGAAAATCCCTTCTGGCGGCCGAACCGGAGGCTGAAATAGTGGTCTACCCGGATCGCGGGGCACGCCAGCACCGTTGCCCTCGGTGAGCGGCGCGGGATAGGTCAAGTCGAATGACTCTTCAGCGGGACGGTCCGACCGCTCGTAGCGGGGCTCATTTTCGCCAGGAAACAAACTTTTGGGAAACAGCGCCGGATGTGCGATTCGCCCCAAGGGGCCGATGGAGCCGTATTTCTCTTCATGGAAACGGATGCCGTGCGATTCGAGAATGGTGCCGGTCTCCAATTCCAAGCTGGCCAGTTCCGTATTGTAAGATGTGAGGGCTTGGGCTTCCGCGCTGACGGCGTTTCCCCAATCCGTGATCGCTTGCAGCAGATTGATGATGTTGGTATTCGCCTGTCCCGTGGTAACTCTTGCCCACTGCGCTTTCAAGTTTTCCCGAGCCGCTTCCCGTGCGGCTTGAAACGCCAAATACTGCGCATAAAAACGATCCAGGTTGCGGATTCGCGTTGCCAGCACGTGGACCGCATTGTGGATGCCTTGTTGCAAGCTGGCTTCGTCGCGAAGGATCAGGAGCTCCTGTTGACGCAGCCCCGCCCTGGCTTGCCGCAGCCCCAACGGCACGGAGAAATTGACCCCCAGTTGCCAATCGGTGAATTCTCCCGGCTCCGAGGAAACCAGACGTCGATCCGGCGTACGTCCCTCCAAGCCATTCCAGCGATACAACGCCACGGCATCCAAGCGGGGTAGCGCGTTGTTGCGGGCCTGCAGAAGCCGTTGCTGATCCGCTTCTAAAATTAGGGCAAGCTCCACCAAATCGGGGCGATTCTCCACCGCCAGATTCAACAAGGGCTGCCATTGAGACTCAATCCGGCCCTCTTGAGCGGGAGTCATGGGGACAACGCGGGGCGGATTGGAGGGAGGCAGTCCCAACAGGTTGAGAAAGCCGGCTTCCCGATCCAGTAACGCTCCGCGCGATCCGATCAGCGACGCACGAAAATTTTCGTAAGCGGATCGGGCCTGCGCCAGATTGGCGGCATCACTCAGTCCGGTCTCCAAGCGGGCTTCAGCGAAGTTCACCGCTTCCAGGCCCTGCTTCACTTGTTGCTCGCGGGCCCAAACATCGATCCGCGCGAACACGATTCCCCAATACGCTTCAACGGTGCCGCGCACCAGCTCTTGCACGCTTTGCTTGAGTTGGAAAAACGAACGTTCGGTTTCAATGCGGGCGATAAGAATGGGAGCACGATTGGCCACTGGCCCCGCCCCTTGCAGGAGAGGTTGTGTGTAGCTGAGCTCCGCGGAGGAGGGCCGTTCCGGGTTGAGCAGCGCGTTACCAGCCGGGGAGACGTCACGAGGATTCGCGAGCACACCCAACCGCGAAGTGCCGCCCAGGGGATTGACTTTGCTGAGCCCCAGCGAGAAGTCGTAGTCGTCCCGCTGGGCGCCGCCAATGAAGGCATTGCCCGGGTCGGTCGGATCGGGGATCGCTCCAGGATTTTCGCGGCGATTGAAGATATGCCGCATTTCCAGTTGAGGATCGAAGCGGGCCTTGGCCTGATCAATTTGAATTAGGGAGATGGCCGGATCGTAGATCGTCCGTCCGCTGCTGCTGGCGGCGAAACCCGCCAAAACACGCACGACCTCGGAATTCCGCAGGGCTGTTTGAATGGCTTCATCCAGCGAAACTTCCCACACCGGCTGCGGCGGGACTTCTTGAAACACCGTGATCGGCGGAGGAACATCCGGCGCCGGCGGTTTAGGGATTTGGCTAGGAAAGCGGGCCGGAATATGCCGGTTGCCGGGAAGAATTCCCCAACCGAATTCCTCCGCACACGCCGCACCTCCGAACGGGGAAAGGGACACCGCCAGCAGGAGAGATAGCAAACCAAGTATGTACCGGGAGCACGACATACATTGGTTCTCGGGCATTGCCGCTGGCGGCATCGCCGAATCTTTTAAGGCGCGGTTTCTTCGCCAATCGACGAATGCAAGGCCCGCACCGCGTGGGAAAACTCGGAGGAATCTACCACGATTTCCCCGTCCCGCAGCACGATCGCCCGCCGTGCCGCGCGGCCGACCTCGAGATCATGCGTGACGAGGATAATGGTGATGCTCGATTCCGCGTTGAGTTCTTGGAAGAGATCCATGATTTCCCGGCTGGTGCGGGAATCGAGGTTTCCCGTAGGTTCGTCCGCCATGAGGATGGCCGGATCGTTCACCAAGGAGCGGGCGATGGCCACGCGTTGCTGCTGTCCGCCGGAAAGTTGGCCCGGGTGATGCCCCATACGGTCGCCAAGCCCGACCTTCTCTAGCAGGCTGGCCGCTTTATCTCGCCGCCTCCGGGAAGACATGCCCGCTCCGTACATCAGTGGAAGTTCCACGTTCTCCAGGGCGCTGGTCCGCGCGAGCAGATTGAAGTTTTGGAATACAAAACCGATTTTGCGGTTGCGGAGCCGTGCCCGTTGGTCCCGGGACATGGTGACGACCTCTTCCCCATCGAGCAGATAGCTGCCACTGGTGGGCCGGTCGAGGCAGCCCAAGGTGTTCATCATGGTCGACTTGCCGGAACCGGAGGGCCCCATCAAGGCCACGAATTCCCCCACATCCAAATCGAGAGAGACTCCCCGGAGCGCCTGTACCTCGACTTCTTCGAGCTGATAGATCTTCCGGATATCACGTAGCTCGATGAGGCTCATGAGTGGAAAAAACTAGACAAAGGATGTCCCGGAATTACTCGTAACGCAGGGCTTCAATCGGATCGAGGCGGCTGGCGCGGCGGGCCGGATAGAAGCCGAAAAACACGCCCACCGCACTAGCGAAGAGGATGGCCACGATGGCGGCGGGGATGGAAATCACCACGGGCCATTTCGTGCCGGAAGTCCACTCATTAATCGCCGTGGTGATTCCGATCGAGGCCAAAGTTCCCAACGTGAGCCCCACGATCCCCCCCAACACCGAAAGCAGCACTGCTTCGACCAGGAATTGCAACAGAATATCGCGTCCCCGTGCGCCCACGGCCATGCGGATGCCGATTTCCCGCGTGCGTTCGGTCACCGATACGAGCATGATGTTCATGATGCCCACGCCCCCCACTAGCAGCGAAATGCCCGCGATCGCGGAGAGCATGGTCGTCAATGTGCCGGTAATCACACCGAGTGTTTGCGCGATTTCGCGCGTGTCCTGGACTTCAAAATCCGGGTCGTCTCCCGGCAAGATTTGATGCCGTTCAAACAGCAAACTCGTGATTTGATACTCGGCTTCCCTAGAAAGGTTCGCCGACCGCGCGGAGGCCATGATGATGTCCACGTTGTTGAACAGCGACCCGCGCATCCTTTTGCGGATGGTGGTGAAGGGCGCCAAAACAAGATCGTCCTGGTCTTCTCCAACGAGATTGGCTCCCTTCTTTTGCAAGATGCCAATGATGCGAAAAGGGATATTGTTGATGCGGATCGATTTTCCCAAGGGATCCCGCGTTTGGAATAGCTTATCCACCACCGTCTGCCCAATCACGCACACCTTGGCGGCATTGTTCACGTCCGAGCTAGTGAAGAAACTGCCACGACGAATGGGCCAATTGCGCACGGAAAGATAGGTCGGCCCCACGCCCACCATCTCCTTGGGACTCCAGTTCAAGTTGCCATGGATGAGCTGTCCGCCCGCGAAAACCATGGGAGATGCCGCGAGCACGGCTTGGCATTCGCGTTCAATGGCATCGGAATCCTTGGCCGTCAGCGTGGGGCTGGAGCGGCCCCGGTTGACTCCATTCCCCCGTTGGCTGCCGGGAAAAATGACAATCACATTCGTCCCGAAGCTTTCAAATTGATCTTGCACCAGCCGGCTGGCGCTCTGCCCCACGGAGACCATAGTGGTCACGGCGGCGATGCCGATGACGACGCCCAGCACAGTCAAGCTGGCGCGCATTTTGTTTTTGGCCAGTGCCCTCAGCGCGATTCGCAGCGTGACGGGAAGTCCCATGAGCCTTGTGTTGGTTAAGCCAGACCGAAATGCGTTCGCGGTGGGTCAAAAATTTCGAGCAGCCAACCCGGGGAAGCACAATCTGGGAAGCTGAGTTACGTTCAGCTGCCGGGCTGGCCTTCGCCGGTGACCAATTCCTGCCCTTCTTCCAAATCTCCGGAGATGAGCTCGTACTGTCGGCTCTCCATGTCCAACAGGCCGGTCACGATGGGAATCGCGCGAAGCAAATCGCCTTCCCGCACCCAGACATGCCATTCAATTTCGTTGGCATTTCGTTTTTCATCCTTCTCTTCTTCCTCGTCGGAGTCGCCCTCATCGGAGTCTCCGGACTCTTTATCCTCATCCTCTTCTCCGCGAAGCAACGACCGGTCCTCGGGGCGCACGTGTTCTTCCTGCGGCAAGTAGTGTGATGCGGCGCTGGGAATCCGCAGCACGTCCTGGTGTTCGTCGAGGCGGAAGTAGAGATCCGCCGTCATGCCTGGCAAAAGCTTGAGGTCTTGATTCGGGGCTTCGACGATCACCGGATAGGTGACCACGTTCGACTCGGTCGTCGAATTAAAACGTATTTGAACCACATGCCCCTCGAATTCCTCGCCAACATACGCATCCACTTCGAACCGCACCGGTTGGCCACGCTCCTTGGCATCGCGAATACGTCCGATGTCCGCTTCATCGACAGAGGCATAGATGTGGATCCGCTCGTCCAGGTTCGGCGCGACGACGAACATTTCCGGCGTTTGGAACTGTGCAGCCAGTGTCTGCCCTGGATCGATCAAGCGATTGATCACGATGCCATCGACTGGAGAGCGGATGAAGGTATAACCGAGATTCGCCTCGGAATTGCTGAGGTTGGCTTTGGCTTGTTCGACTGCGGCGTGTGCCACCGCGAGCTGGGCCTCCAGGGCTAAACGGTTGAAATGTGCGGAGTCGTAATCCGCTTCCGAGAGATAATTTACGTTCATCTCCCGGAGGGCGATTGACCGCTGCTCATTGTTTTCGGCCTGTTTGAGCAACGCTTGGACACGCTTCACCTCAGCTTCCGCCGTGGCTAGCGTGGCCTTATCGCGACGCACAGCGGCGTCATAGATCCGAGGATCGATCTTCGCCAGGATTTGGTCTTTTTTCACCCGGTCGTTGAATTCCACATTCAATTCATCGACCGGGCCGGAAACGAACGCGCCGATTCTTACCTCCAGCACCGGCTTGATGGTTCCGGTGGCGACGATCTCGGAGATGACCCGTCCCCGCGTCACCTTCGCCGTACGAAAATGCGGACGGCTACGCTCCTTGAGGTATTCCTGGGCGCGTGGATACGCGGCGACACCGCCGGCTACGAGCACGCCCAAAACGAGCGCGTATTTCCAAAGACGTTTCATGCCCCTTCGGTCCGGGCCCCTTGGCGTGTCGCGCTAGGGTCCCGACATTTTCTTTCTATGGCGTTTCAATTTCCCTCCGAGACGCACTCCTGGCAGGTAATACCCGCGTCACGGCAAGAAAGTTCTGCGTGGATTCGTATTTCCCACTCCAACTCCCCTGTTTTATCGAGTTCAGCGAAGCCGCCGTGGACATCTCTCCAGCCACGGTGATGGGACACCTTTCCGGCTCGCTTCATGTTAACCCACCCGAACCACGGTTTCGACCGAGATATGAGGAGCATGCCAAAAACAGGTGAATGGCGGCTGAAGAACAAGCAGGGCAGAGTAGCGGCCAAATTCGCCAAAAAAATGACAACAATTCGCTTGCGGCGGACTCGAAATGATAAGTAGAATCAATTCTGGCAATTCTTTTGCCGACGTTCAGTCATGAAATCGCAGGGGCAACATGCGATGAAATGGGAACTGAGATATGACCTTCAAAAAAGCGCGCCAAAAGTTGTTGACTCCACGCAGTTTGGGAAGATTGGCCCTAAGGCTGGAGGGCCTCGAAGAACGCCGATTGCTATCGGTAACCGCGGACGATCTGGTGGAAGAATCGGCGGAAAACGCCGGTGCCCAAACTACGGACACCTTCGAACAGAGGACCGACGAAAACACGCCCGCGATCATGGGGTCCTTGATTCAGTCAGGTTCTCTTGAAGATCTGCGAGATCGCCTGATGGATCAGGCCGTTCAACAATGGTCCTGGACCCTCGGTGAGACACTGGATTACCCGCCTTGGTGGTCCGGCGCGCCGGGGGATGTGCTCTTTCGAGATGCCGTTTCTCCTGGCGACTTCAACGGTGCCGAGGGCGGGGTGAGTCACTCGGATACGAACGTCCAGGAAGCGGGTGTCGACGAAGGAGATATCGTCGAGACCGATGGAGACCATATTTACGTCTTGAGCGGCAATGAGTTGCTCATCTTCGATGCCCTGCCCGCCAACGAAACTCAAATTGTCTCGCGGACAAAGCTCGATTTCATGGGCGGCGAGATGTATCTCGATGGCGACCGTCTCGTCGTGATTGGGCAGCCTGCCTTCTTTTATACCGATTTCAGAGGCGGGCCTTTCATCGACGCGATTTTGCCTCCCTGGGGGGGATACTACGAGCCGGAAACGCAGGTCACGGTGTTGGATGTTTCCGACCGTGCAGCGCCCAGCACGGTTCAAGACCTCACCCTGGAAGGCAGTTATCACACTTCCCGCTCCATCGACGGGAATGTCCACCTGGTAATGCAAAACGGCTTCGACTTCCCCGTGCCTTTGTTCGAGGAGATCCAAGTTGAGGTCGAAAAACCGACACGCCGTGATCCCGATATTGGCGTTCCAGAGGATGATGGCGAGTCAGAGACCTTCCTTGCCACGAAATACGTGGTGGAATCTGAGGAAGCCTATCGCGCGCGGATCGTGAACACCATCGTGGAAGACGTGCTGCCGTCGTATACCGCCACACTTCCCGGCGATGAAGATGCGACCAAAGAGGGGTTGTTTACCGAGCCGACGGACATTTTTACTTCAGACGATCCAAATGACCATCTATTTGTCTCCGTGGTCGTCGTGGATGCCCATTCCGACGAGCCGGGTCTAGCGGACGCCACCACGCTGATGACCAGCCATTCCAGCGGGGTCTACGCCAGCCGCGACAATCTCTATATCACGACACAAGAGTGGCGGCCCGTCGCCGGGGAACGCGGTGAGCATACGGAAGTCACCTCCATCGTGAAAGTCGCCATGGGCGAGGATGGAGTGGAACCTGTGGCAACCGGTGAGGTTCGTGGTAGGCTGCTGAATCAATTCTCCATGAGTGAGCATGACGGCTATTTCCGCGTGGCCACCACCGAGGGCTGGGGGCTCGACGCGAGCAACCATGTGTTTGTCCTGGAAGATCAAGCCGGCGAGCTGACGACTGTCGGCAGCGTGACCGATTTGGCTCCCGGTGAGCGGGTCTTCTCAGCCCGATTCGTGGGCGAGCGGGCGTTCGTGGTCACTTTCCGGCAGGTGGATCCGCTCTTCACCTTGGATTTGAGTGATCCCACCGCCCCCAGCGTGGAAGGGGAATTGAAGCTTCCGGGCTTCTCGAATTACCTCCAGGCCATCGACGAGAACCTGCTGTTAGGCATCGGTCGGGACGCCGACCCGGAAACGGGACGGGCACAGGAACTTCAGATTTCGCTATTTGATGTCAGTGATCTATCGCAACCTCGCGTAGTGGACCAGTTCTCGTTCGACGATGAAAACTGGAGTTGGACGGAGGCCACTTACGATCCACAGGCGGTCGCCTACTTCCCCGAGTTTGAGACGTTGGCCATTCCCGTGACCAGCGGCTGGGAAATCGTCGAGATCGACGCGGATGGCGACGGCGTGGAGGATTCGCGGCATTCCGTGCCCAGGTCCGCGCTCTGGGTGTTTGACGTCAATGCGTCCGGTATCGACTTGGCTGGAACGATTGGCCACGAATCCGAAATGCGGCGCGGCGTCCGTGTCAATGGAAACATCTATTCCATCTCGAACGACGCCCTGCAAGTGCACTCCCTGGATAACTTGGACGAACCACTGGCGGAGGTCAGTTTCGGCCGTGACTTCGTGGGAATTCAAGTGAATCCGCACGATCCGGCACGGGGCGATCTGCTGATCCTCGGGACCGCCAGCACGGACACGATGCAGATCCGGCCCACGGACGACGGCATGGTCGCGGTGGATGTCAATGGCCAGACGCGCGGAGAGTTCCCTGCCGAATCGATCCAACGGATCGTCGCGGATGGACGGAACGGCGAGGACCAAATCCTCTTCCGTGACCGAGGACAAATCGGCGCGGATTTGGATACGTCTTTGGATGCGGAGTTGGAAGTCGAATTGGGGGACATCGATGGAAACGGCCAAGTCGGGCTCTCCGATTTCACTTTGCTCAAATCTCATTTCGGCCGGAGTGGACCAAATCTGGTGGGTGATTTGGACGGTGATGGCGACGTGGACATCGAAGATTTCCGCGTTCTGAAATCCAATATGGGCGAGCGCACTCCCACCCGTACCGCTGGACCGAATGTGGATAGATTCCCCCCGAATGTCGTGTTTTTGCCTGGCTTCGCGGTGGAACCGATAGCCATCGACGCGGCAGTTCCCGCCGTGGCCTTCCAACGTGCCTTGGAGAACGAAGAAGACTCTTCCGACGAGTTGGAGGCGGTGGATGCCGTATTCGCTTCCGGCGAATAATGAGTGGACTTCCTCGGAAGCATGAAGGCTGAACAGCCTGTGCTTTCCCGAAATAGCCGAATCGCTTCGTTAAATCCCCCGCGTGATGCACGCGGGGGATTTTTGTATATTGGGACGCAAAGTTGATCGTCCGTCGCGGGACGATTCCGCATGAAATTGATCAGCACGTTTTCAAAAGTCAGCGTTAGTTGACCGACCTTCCACCGCCTGAGGAGACCCTTGGCATGAAATTCGGCATGAATTTGCTGCTCTGGACGGACAGCCTGCACGACGGGATCCTGCCCGTGCTGGAAATGATCAAACGCCAAGGCTACGACGGCGTGGAACTTCCCATCTTCGAACTCGATCCCGAAAAATATGCCGCCTGGGGAAAGCGTCTGGATGACCTAGGGCTGGAGCGTACTGCCGTCACCGTGCGGGGAGAAGCGGATAATCCGATTAGCCCCGACGCGGCCATTCGGGCCAAAGGGGTCGAATTGAACCAACGAACGCTGGACTGCTGCCAAGCGGCAGGAGTTCAGATCTTGGTGGGGCCATATCACTCCACCTTGGGCCTGTTTTCCGGCCAGGGGCCCACTGGCGATGAGTGGAAGTGGGGCGTCGAGTCCATGAACCGAACGGCGGAGTACGCGGAAAAAGTGGGCGTCACGCTGGGCGTGGAATATCTCAATCGTTTCGAAACGTACTTCTTGAATTCAGCGGCGGACACAGCAAGGTTCGTGCAAGATGTCGGCCAGCCCGCCTGCCAAATGATGTACGACACGTTTCACGCGAACATCGAGGAAAAGAAAATCGATGAAGCGATTCGTACCGCCGCGCCTCACCTCTGCCATGTGCATATCTCGGAAAATGACCGCAGCACGCCCGGAGTGGGGAATGTGGATTGGGAAACCAACTTCAACACGCTCAAAGAGGTCGGCTACGACGGCTGGTTCACCGTCGAGGCGTTCGGATTGGCCTTGCCCGCCTTGGTCGCGGCCACGAAAATCTGGCGCCGCATGTACGAAAGCGAGGAACAGCTTTCCCGCGACGCGCTCGAATTCATGCGGAACGAGTGGTCCCGCCGTGGCGGGTAAGCGATCACCCTGGGCGCTAGTGCTTTGTCAAAACCAATGGTTGGGGTTGGCAAAGCACGACCGCCGAACACGTAAGTGGTTCGGCGGCCAGCAAGTACCTAGTGCTCTGCTCAAAGGCATCAACCCCAAGTTTTGACCATGACAGAGCACTAGTTATTCCAACGCCAGCATGGATTCCATGGATCCCGATCGCCCGACCTCTTCGGCTTCCGAGGCAGATGCTTCGGAAGCGAATGCCAAGCCGCGCTCGCTTTCGCTGGAGCGGATGACGACCGCCTTCGCCAAACTGCTGGGCGGTAGTTCCAGTGCCCCAAAAGGCTCTGAGAAAGCAGAATCTCCGGAACTTCACCACACAGACGGGGACGACGCGCCGTTCGCGGATGATCCGGCGGCCACGCCCAAGGGCATTGTGGAGGCCATCCTATTCGTCGGCACGGATGACGGGCGAGGTATCACGGCGGAGGAACTGGCGTCCGCCATCCGAGGCGTCGACGAAGCAGAAGTCGAAGGATTCGTCGCCGAATTGAATCAAACCTACAAAAGCAACCACTGTCCGTATCGCATCTTGCGCAAGGACGCGGGATACGTCCTGGAATTGGAGCCGCGTTTCGAGCGACTTCAGCAAAACGTACTAGGACGTGAGCGCGGTGTCCGGTTGTCCCAAGCCGCGATGGAAATTCTGTCGCTCTTGGCCTACCGTGGAGAACTGACCGAGGCGGAAATCACGGAGCTCCGTGGCCATCCCTCGCGGGCCATTTTGGCTAATCTTGTCCGCCGGCAATTGCTGCAAGTCGTGCTGGGCGTTGAAGGAACGGATGAAACAGTTCGCTATGCCACGGCACCTCGTTTCTTGGAAGTGTTCGGCCTAACGAGCTTGCAAGATTTGCCTCGTCCACAGGAAATGGCTGCCGATTAGGCCGTAAAATTATCTCCTTCCGCTACCCAGCGATGGAACAGCTTGACCCTAGAAAGGGCATGCGGGACACTGCTTTAGTCCGCCGGAACATGATGTCGATCACGCTTCCATTCGACTGCGTAGGCTCTAATCTCGGGCACAGAAGCAAAGATTTCCTCTCAGCATGAACCACAAATATCACCGCACGATTTTCCGTAACTTCCCGCCGGCTCGTTGGGACAAGCTCAATCAACATCGAGTACTCCTCTTATTGGCGTTCCTTACGGTTTTCGCATGTGCCGCATCGAGTTTCGCCGACAATTGGCCGCAGTGGCGGGGTCCGACACTCGATGGCATTTGTCACGAGACCGATATTCCTATCTTGTGGGGCCCACGGACAAACATCGCCTGGCAACTCGAAATGCCCGGTCCGGCGGGAGCCACGCCGGTGATCTGGGAAGATCACCTATTCCTCACGGCGGCGGAAGAAGACCGGCTCGTGTTGATGGCCGTGTCCACGGATGGCAACCGGCTTTGGAAAAGAGACCTCGGGGGAGGCAACCGGCCGATCCGCAACGATGAAGCCAACCTGGCTTCACCCTCTCCCTGCACGGACGGCACGCACGTCTGGTCGCTCATGGGGAACGGTGTACTAGGCTGTTACGATTTTGCTGGCCGCCAGGTTTGGCAATATTCGCTCGAAGATCGATTTGGTGAAATCGACATCGCCTTCGGCATCACGTCCACGCCCGTCCTGCATGATGATCGTCTCTATTTGCAGCTCATTCACACCAATGGAGCTTGGATTATCGCCCTCGACAAGCACACGGGCGAAGTGGTTTGGCGGCAAGATCGGCCTAGTGACGCGATTGAAGAGTGCCTGCATTCCTACGCCTCGCCTACGCTTTACGAAGATGGCGAGCGTTCGTTTTTGATCAGCCACGGGGCGGATTACGTTGTCGCTCACGATCTTCAAGACGGCAGCGAACTCTGGCGATGCGGAGGTATGAATCCTCGAGGCAATTACAATCCTACACTTCGGTTCGTGGCATCGCCAGTTCCCACATCCGGCTTGATCGTCGTCCCTTCAGCCAAGAACGGCCCCGTGCTGGCATTGGATCCCCAGGCTCAAGGCGATATCACCGAATCGCGGGAGTATCGGTTATGGACGCGCACCGACAATACGCCGGATGTCCCTTCCCCGCTGGTCGTGGATGACCTCGTCTACCTCTGTCGTGAGAACGGCGATTTGCTCTGTCTGGACGCGGACACGGGTCAAGAAATCTACCGCGAGCGTACCGAGCGAGACCGGCATCGGGCCTCTCCTCTCTACGCGGACGGCCACGTTTACCTGTCCGCACGAAATGGCACGGTCACGGTCGTGAAAACCGGTCGGGAATTTGAAATCGTCTCCCAGAACCGGCTGCCTGGGCCGCTCACGGCATGCCCGGCGGTTTCCAATGGGCACCTTTATCTGCGAACGTTTTCCACGCTCTACTGTATTGCCGAGCCGTGAGGAGACGTTTCGTCCAGGCAATTTTGCAAAGGCCGGCCCAGCGTGTCATGCGCGCCGCGTCCTTCACCTCACATCTTTTGACCATGCAGGATTCAAGACGGGCGATGCTGCCAGTCCTGAACCGAACCCGGTAGTTGCCGGTACGAGAACAGAGTATGCAACGCACAGACTTGCGAAACATTGCGATCATCGCACACGTGGATCACGGCAAGACGACGCTCGTCGATTGCCTGCTGCGGCAAAGCGGACAGTTCCGGGAGAGCCAGCTTTCCGGCGAACGGATCCTGGATTCCAATGAGTTGGAACGCGAACGCGGTATCACGATTCTGGCCAAGAACATCGCCCTGCCGTATCGCGGAATCAAAATCAACTTGATCGACACGCCGGGCCACGCCGATTTCGGCGGAGAAGTGGAGCGCGTGTTGCGGATGGCCGACGGAGCGCTCGTGCTCATCGATGCCGCCGAGGGACCGATGCCGCAAACCCGCTACGTGCTCTCCAAAGCCCTGCGGTTCGGCCTCAAACCGGTCGTCGTAATCAACAAGATTGACCGCCCGGATGCCCGCCCTCAAGACGCCTTGAACGACACGTTCGAGCTGTTCTTGGATTTGGGTGCTGACGATGACCTCGCCGATTTTCCTTACGTCTTCGCCAGTGCCCGGGAAGGATTCGCGACTCTCGATCCCGCCAGGCCGGGCACGTCCATGGAACCGCTCATGGATTTGGTCCTGGAACATGTTCCCGGACCGGATGTGGAACTGGAGCAGCCGTTTCAAATGATGGTGGCCACCTTGGATTGGTCCTCGTACGTGGGCCGCATCGCCATTGGCCGAATTCAAGCGGGAAAAGTAGCGGCCGGGAACGCGGTGACCCTGTTACAATCGGACGGTCAGGAAACGTCGGGGAAAATCGCCGCCCTGAATCTGTTCGACAAACTGGGCCGGCACGAAGTCGAGGAAGCCACCGCCGGCGATATCGTGGCGGTGGTGGGATTGCCGGATGTCGAGATCGGAGACACGATTTGCAATCCTGCATCCCCTCGAGCGCTGCCCAGGATCGAAGTCGACGCGCCCACATTGGAAATGGTCTTCGGGGCCAACACGTCCCCCTTTTCCGGACGCGAAGGGAAATACGTCACAAACCGTCACCTCCGCGAACGCCTCGAACGGGAACTGGAGCGAAATGTCGCGCTCCGCGTGCGGCCTCAGCCCGGGTCGGACAATTTCATCGTGGCGGGACGGGGCGTATTGCATTTGGCGATTCTGATTGAAACCATGCGCCGCGAGGGATACGAGCTTTCCATCGGCAAGCCACACGTCATCTTTCGTGAGCACGAAGGCCGTAAGGAGGAGCCCTTCGAATCGCTGGTCGTGGAGGTGCCCGAGGACAAAGTCGGCCCGGTCATGGAATTGGTTGGCGGGCGCCGCGGGCAACTTGCCCACATGAATCCACGGGGTTCATTCATCACGTTGCACTTCACCGTTCCCGCGCGCGGCTTGATCGGACTGCGGACCCGGCTGTTGAATGCCACGCAAGGGGAGGCGCTGATGCATCACCGCTTCGAGGCGTACCGCCCTTGGGAAGGTGACATGCCAGGACGTGCCAACGGGGTGCTGGTGTCGACCGTCACGGGAAAGGCGGTCGCGTTCGGCCTCGATAATTTGCAGGAACGGGCGGAAATGTTCATCGCGCCAGGCGACGATGTCTACGAAGGCATGATCGTGGGAGAGAACAGCCGGAGCGGGGACATGCCGGTCAATCCCACCAAGGAGAAGAAGCTTACGAACATTCGCGCCGCCGGCAGGGATGACAACATTCTGCTCAAGCCTCCGCGCCGGCTTTCCCTGGAAGCCGCCTTGGAGTACATCGAAGAAGATGAATTGGTCGAGGTAACGCCCAACAACATTCGGCTGCGAAAAATCCTTTTGACGGAAGCGGATCGCCGCCGCGCGGCTCGCAAACGCGCTTCTTGACGCATGCCGCCAAGTGTAACGGGTGATGAGCTGAGATCTTCCGTCGGGAACCAAACGAGGGAATTCCATTTAGCCAGACTAGGCAATTTCCGCTTCGCGCGGAATTCCTCATTTTCTTTTAGAATCGCTTGACCTTCCTCCGTGTGCAGTACAGGTTAAGGATCTGTCTCCGCCATCCGTTTCTGTTTGAGGCAACGGCTTACGCGGCAGAAAGTTCGATACGCCGAGATTCTTCCCCGTTTCTTGCCGCTAGGCATCCACACAAGGTTACTTCAGATGGACCACCCACATTCCACGGAACAAGCAACGCCGGACCACACGGGCGGCGATTACCATGAGGTTGGCATGGCGGAAAAACCAGATGCCGGTACGTCACGCCGCGGTTTTTTTGACAACATCGCTTGGGGAGGCGGGCTCGGAGTGGCGGCGCTCATGGCCAGCGGTTGTCAGCCACAGACGCAAACGGCAGCGAATCCTGGACCTGACGGTGGAAACCGACGACTGCGGGCGGCATTCTCCAATGCCGGTTTGCAAAGCACGTGGTGCAAGTTGGGCAAGGATACCGCCGAACTTTGGGGACAACTCCTCAACGTGGAGATCGAATGGTTCGATGGGCTGTTCGACCCACAAAAGCAGCGGGACAAAATCGATCTCATCGTGGACGATGATTGGGATTTTTGCTGCTTCCAAGCCGTGCAAACGGACTCGCTCGCCGAGCCGGTCCGGCAACTCAAGAAGCGGAACGTGCCCGTGATCTCCATGGACCAACTCCTCGTCGAACCAGATGAGATGCGCGACGTGGGAGTCTGGACGCACGTAACTCCAGACCAGGAATTCATGGGCGAATCGAGTTCCCGCTATATGCTGGAGCGGATCGGCGGCAGCGGCAAGGTGATCCACATCGGTGGACTGTCGGCTCATTCTGGGGCGCAGGGACGCATGCGAGGCTTTGAAAAGGCACTCGCCGATTTTGGCGACGTGGAAGTCGTGGGCGGAGGCATCCGTTGGTGTGACTGGAAGAAGCAAAAGGCCCGAGACACGTTCGAGGCTCTGCTCGATCAGCATCGCGACCCGATCGCGGGCGCGTTCTTTCACAGCGACGACATGGCACTCGCCTGTTTGCCCGCGTTGGAAGGGACGCCGCATGAGAAGATGGTGGTCACTGCCGTGGATGGACAGAAAGAGGGGCTGGCGGCGATTCGCGAGGGAACCCTGGCCGCCACGACGGTCAATCCGGTCTGCCTGATTCATATGACGGCGCTTGCCATCGGCCAATTCATTGTTCGTAATGGGGAAAAAGTGGACCAACTGCCGCTGGAAATCATTACCCCCGGCCCGTTGGTATCCCAAGAAGCAGGTAATCTAGACGCCATGCTCTACCTGGCCGACCCCAAGCATTGCCTGGTTTGAGTACGCGATGGTAGCCGAGCAATCCCACTCGCCAGCCTCGTCAAGCATCTCCGATAGTGGCGCGGCGGCCCTGCTGGAATGCCGAGACGTTCGTCTGCGGTTTGGAGGCACCGTGGCCCTGGATGGGGTCAATTTCCAGCTTGAGCCTGGAGAGATTCACGGGATCGTGGGATCGAACGGCGCGGGCAAAAGCTCGCTCATGAAAATCCTGGCCGGCGCTCACACGCATTACACTGGCCAACTCCTGCTCGACGGTTCCCCGATTCGCATCAGCAGCCCTCAAGATTCGCTGCGGCTGGGGATCTCGATGGTGTACCAGGAACTTTCCGGCGTGAATGCGCTTTCGGTCGCCGAGAATCTTTTTTTGGGGCGTCAGCCAGTTGGCTGGGGAGGACGCATTGCTTGGGGAGAGATGTATCGCCTCGCCACGCGCTACTTGCGGGAACTGGACATTGATGTCGACGTGCGGCGGCCTTTAGGCCAGTTTCCGCTTGTCGTACGGCAGTCCGTGGAAATTGCACGAGGGATCCACCGCGGCGCGCGAATTGTGATATTGGATGAGCCGACCAGTTCTCTCAGCCCGCCCGAATGTGCTCGCCTGTTTCAGCTTATTCGGCGATTGAAAGAGAGTGGCGTGGCGATCGTGTTCATCAGCCACTTCATCGAAGACGTGCTGAGCCTCTGCGATCAGGTCACGATTCTCCGGGATGGCCGCCGCGTGGAAACCGCGTCCACTTCACAGCTCGACAAGCACGAAGTCATTCACACGATGCTGGGGCATGCCCTCTCCGATACGGAAGTGGGGTATGAAACAGGACTTCAATTGCCCCAGCGGACGAGCGACCCGCCCGTGTTGCGGCTGGAAAATGCCTCGCGGCGACGCGTTTTTCAAGAGGTCCATTTGGAGGTCGCGCCCGGTGAATGTCTGGGCATCTATGGCTACGCCGGAGCAGGGCATCAAGAATTGGCGCATGCTATCGCCAATGCGGTTCCGTTACATTCCGGCAAAGTGTGGATCGAAGACAAGATGTTACGTGGAGGCAACGTATCGGCGGCGATTCGTGCGGGAGTTGTACTCGTGGCGGCGGATCGCGCCGAGTCGCTCGTTCACGATACCGAAATCTACAAAAATGTGACCTTGGCCCATCTGCGCCGCTGCATGCCCCGTTGGTTGCGGGCCGCACCGGAAATTCGCCTCTCCGAACCGTTGTTGCGGCAAGTGGGATGCGGCCCCGCGGCTCCTCGCCTGTTGGCCGGGCAACTCTCTGGCGGCAATCAACAAAAAGTCGTGCTCGCCAAATGGCTCCTCGGACCGGTCAAGGTATTGGTGCTAGAGGAGCCGACGCGGGGCATGGATGTCCGGGCCAAAGAGGAAGTCATGGCTCTGGTGGGTGACCTCAAGAAAAAAGGGACGGCAATCATTCTCGCTTCGACGGAACCAGAATTGGTCATGGCCCACGCCGACCGCATCCTCGTCATGAGCCGAGGGAAAATGGCTCATGAATTCCAAGACACTTTCGTGACCAAAGCGGATCTCATGAAGCATTGCTGACATGTTGGAGTCACGGTGTCAAATTCGCACGATTCCTTATTGAAGAAAACATGACGTCCAATTCCGAAATCCGTAGCCGGTTACCTGTGTGGCAGTCGCGTGACATCGCGCCTTTGGCTAGCTTGGGCCTGTTGGTCTTGTTCTTTTCCTTCGCGACCTCGAGTTTCACCAAACCGGCCACGCTAATGCAGATTCTCAGCCAGGGATCCGTGCTGGCCGTCGTGGCGGCTGGTTTGACGTTCGTGCTGTTGTGCGCGGAAATCGATTTGGCCGTGGGCATGCTCGCGCTGTGGACGGCCTGTTTTTGCGGCTGGCTGTTTGAGTGCCCCTTCGCCGCGGGGCCTGGTGGAGAGAATGTGGCTCCCATCTGGGCCATCGCCGTGACACTGGCCGTGCCGCTGGCCAGCGTGTGCGCTCTGGGCATGCTCTCCGGGCTGCTCACCGTGTGGTCCGCGCTGCCGAGCTTTATTATCACTTTGGCGATGATGAACATTGCCGACGGCATGTCCCGCTATCTCACCAAGAGCGTGAAATTTGAAGTCCCCAAACTTCTGGAAACGATCGGCAACCACGGCATCGAACTGACGGACCGGCTGATGCTGCCTTACAGCGCGATCGTGGCGGCGGTGATCATGCTTTTGGGACACTTAGTTCTGGCACATACGCGCTTTGGCCGGTACGTCTATATGACAGGCGGAAATCGCCAGGCCGCGCGGCTGGCCGGGGTGCGTTGCCACGCCGTCGTGGTGGGCTGTCTCACGATCAGCGCCGCGACCGCGGGTGTCGGTGGGTTGATGAACGCCGGCCGGCTCAACAGCGTGAGCCTCGATCAAAACGCCGATCTGTTGCTCAGCGCCGTGGCCTGCGTCGTCCTCGGCGGCACGAGCCTCTTCGGCGGCGTGGGAGGCATGGGCAAAACGCTGATCGGTGTGCTGACCTTCAGCGTACTGAAAGTCGGGCTCAACCAGATCGATTGGATCGACGACTATGCCCGACCGCTCCTCATGGGTGCCGTGCTGATGGTGGCCCTGGTCTTCAACGGTCTGCTCGGTAAAGAGAAACCATAAAGCCTGCGAACAACGCCGCCGCTTCCGATTGACGGTCGAAAATTATTCCAGCGAATAGGCTCGCGTGCTCTGCTCTTGCACGACGGGCGTCGTGATTTCGTCAGTGAGGACCTCCACCCGAACCCGCAGGTCACCGGCGGCTTCTGCTTGGGCACGCACGTAGAAGGTCGTGTCCGCTTTGGGAGCCAGAGACTTGAGCGGGGCGAAGATGACTCGCTGGCCGTCAATCGCGTGGCGCACCGGGCCATCGGCGAACACGGGCGTCATTTCTCGCGGCAGCACGGCCTCCACGCGGATATTGTTCGAGGCTTTTGAGCCTTGGTTGACCACGCGGATCTCATACAGCGTATCCCCGCCGACTTCAATCGGATCCTCGACATCCGCCACGGTAAATGAAATCGCCGCCAAGCCCTCGACTTGCACGGACCGTTCCGCTTCGGCGGAAAGGCTTTGTTGAGCCTTCGCCGTGGCACGGAGGACCTGTCCGCCCGCTTCGTGGGGGGTCAAGATTAGCTTGGCCACGCCGACTTCCTGTGCCGGCAACTCGACCAGGCTCCAATAGACGCTGTGCGTGGCCGGATCATATTGGCCCGCATGGTTCGTTTCCACAAACTGCATTCCCGACGGCAACTGCGCCACAAGCTCGATGTCCCGTGCGGCGGCGGTGCCGGGGTTGGAGATGGCCACGCGGTACTGGGCACGGGTGTCGAGATAACGTTGCGACGGACCTTGGATCTCCACGGCCAACCCGGGAGCCACGACGTCAAATTCGATTTGGTCCTCGGCCAGCAGATTCCCGTCGCTGTGGGCCGTGAGTGTATTCACAACACGTCCGGCTTCGATAGCTTGGAGCCGCAAGTTGAATTGACGCTCCTCGCCTGGCTTGAGCGTGCCGACGTTCATTTCCAGCTCGCTTCCGGCGGGATGACGCATCTGCGTGGGAATGATCTCTTCCAAGAGCACTCCCGTGGCGACGCCCGTGCCGACGTTGGCCAGCCGGATGGAAAGCACGATTTCCTCGCCGCGTAGGACCTCACGCGGGCTGGCAATTTCCAAAGAGAGTTCCGGCCGCGTCACCAAACTGCGGACTGAAGCCATTGCCGCGAACTCCACGCGAGCCACGCTGCCGATTTCACCCTCGGACATGGGCATCAATTCGATTTGAATGCTCTTTTCCTCGCCGCCGCGAATCTCGGCGAATTCCCAAACCAATTCGCCACGCGGTCCCCGAGTCGATTCGGGCGTGGTGCCCATGAGCCGCGTGCCTTGGGGAATCTCGTCCAGGACGCGGACGTTATGCACGGTGGTCGAACTGGCGTTGCGCACGCGAATCTCAAACAAGGCGCTTTGCCCCATTTGAATTTCGGCGGGCGCGAATTTTTCCACAGCCAAAGTAGGTGTTTGCAGTCCCTCATAATCCACCGGACCGGGCAGACCCGTCCCTTCCTCCGACCGTACGGGCAGCGGGGATTCACGACCTGGCAATCCGTTTTCGGTCGGTGGATAACTGTCGCCAAAAGTTTCGTTGGTGGCTTCCGGGGAAAGCGTTCGTGGTTCGCGTTGCATTTCCTCCGTGGGAGGAATTTCTCGCCGCGCGAGTCCGATGCGAGCTCCTCCAGGGTTGAAACCGTTGCCTTCTCTGGTGGTAGTCCGTCGTGTTCCTTGAGGATCCGCATGAGCCGAATCGTGATCATTGGCAAAGGGATCCGTCTCGGAGTTAGGCAAGGGTGAGGGCTCCACGGCGCCGGCGGATTCGCTGATCCGTCGAGGTTCTTGAGGGGCAGCAGCGAGGGGCGAAAAGCTGGTGTTGTTTCCAGATTCCATGGCACCCTGTGCAGCCGGAGTCGCGGCATCCTTGGCGGCTGCCGCGTTGCGTCGCGCTCGCATGAAGCGGGGTTCTGGTTCGGATTCGACATCGGGAACATCGCTGGCCGAGTATCCCGGCGTGCTCACATCCCCAGATGTGCCTGATGCAATCGACGGTGAAAGAGCATCCTCGGAATCGAACCTGGATTCTGGCGTGAGACTCCCCGCTAGGCTATCGGTTTCTCGTGGCAAGGCTCGGTGTTCCGTGAACGGGCCAAACTCTGCGGGAATTGAGTCCTCGCCTTCCGCATGTCGTACATCGGCGGCGTGGTCGCTGTCTACTGGTACGCCCTCGGATTCGCTTAGCGAGGGTGAAACCGTGGTGCTTCGCTGAGCCTGGGCGATCGCGATCGAGCCGACGACGATCACCATGGTGAGCCATGACAGTCTTTTGAAGAGCCTTTTCATGGAATTATCTCGCAAAAGATGGCTGTCCTGGGGGACGCGCCTTTTTCTGGCTAACGGATCTAACCAACGAAGAACGCAAAATCCGACCGCACGTCGGCGGTTCTTTTTTGAATCAATCATCGCGATGGCCGCGAAGAAACACGATTTTGGCGGGCGAGGATATATCAAATGGCGATTCCCAAGAGAAGGGCAATCCGATGTTTCCCACAGCCCTCCATCTCTCTTGTTTGTTGCATGCCTAGTGGCGGTATTCCAGCCCGAAGGTCAGGCCCTGAAGCCAGAAATCGGCATCTCGGAAGATGGGCATGGGCCGTGCCGGGCCATTCAGGTTTCCATTGCTGGCCTGGCTCAAATTGAGCAGCGGATCGATCTGGTCGCCCGGTCGAACCGCGTCGCTCAGATAAATGAAGTTGTAGGCGATGGACCATTTCCAATTGCAGCGGAACTCGTAGGAGATCCCCGTTTGCAATTCGGGGATCACGGCGAACCGGGACTCCTCGAAGGAGCCAATGTTGGAGTCGAGCGCCAGGAACCCTCCGGTGAAATTGCTGATTTGCTGGCTGACCGCGTTTTGCGTGGTCGTGGACCCGTTGATGACGACCTCCTGGTTGACCGAGCCGAGCGCGAGCTTGAATACCGTGTCCCAGGTCCAGCGGCGCTGGCGGACCTTCCATGCGAAGCCAAGTTGGCCGCCATGGAACGTATTTTCCGTGTCAAACAGATCGGTGGTCGCGATCACGCTCCCTTGGGCGATCGGACCGGCGTTACCAGCCACGATGCGGTCATTGATGCGAAGCTGTTCGTCAAGGTGCAAAAATCGATATCCATAAATGAAGTCGAGGCGGTGTCCATTGCAGTTGTAGAGCGTCTCTTGCAGATAGACCTCGCTCCCCAGCACTTCGCTAGAAGCTTCGATATCGATTGAGCCCGACCACACATCGGGAAACGCGAGCAGGCTTGAACTCTGCTGCTCGGCCCCCGTTTCGGCGTCGAAAAACGGGCGTGCCAGAATGGGAAGCCCAGGCGAAGCGGCATTAAAGCTGATGTCCTCGGCATCGACCGCGAAGAAATTTCCCACGATACCCAGCGTTTCCGCATCGTCGGACCAGTAGGCAAACTGGATCCGTCCGCCACCGGTGAAAGGATTGTCTTCCCTCTCTCCGCCGAATAGCGTCGTCGTGTTGAGCGTATCAGAGCCGTCCGGCCCCAGAACTCCGGCGGCGGTTTGCAGCGTGTTATCGGGGCTAGTGGTAACCAGTTTGGGAAGCCGCATGGCATGCGACCACATCACCAAACCTTCCGCTTTGACGGACCAGTGGCCTGGCCGGTACGGCGCGCCGTATACAGGGGCTCCCCAGGAATCGGGAGGCGGACCACCTTCCCACACCGGACCATCGTAGGAATAGTTCATTCCCGTCATTTCGTCTTCAGGCACGGGAAGTATTTCCGGCCCCGTAGGGCTCGCGCGGTCTTGAGCCACGGCGAGCGTGGCCCTCACGACCAAGATGCTCACGAAAAGGATGGTGAACAAATCCTTGCGCATGGGACCCCCCTCAGACGCACATAAAAAATCACAGTGATGGTCGTATACATGTCGAGGGACCGGCCGCTCGATTGTAGCGGTCCAATCCCTAATGAATTTGTCGGATAGAACGACTGTTCCAGTTGAAGCGATCGTAACGATTCTTGGCGAATTTGCGGGCGAGCGCGGCAGCATGGGGCCCTTGGGAGAGTTGTAGGTGCCTCTATTCGCACCATATCCGCGCGGAGCACCCAGGACTCGCTGGAACTGGTCCACTGGTAGCTATCTGAATGGAAGGTTGCTCGACCACCGAGAGTAGAATCAACATGACAAGTGACGTCGAAGACGGCTCCGCATTTGCTGACGAGAGACGGCCAGCAAGCGGGAATCCCAACCCGAATTGTCGGGCGGCTCAGGCCAAGTCGTCCGGGGAAATCGCTTCCACTTTTCCTTGTCTTTGGAGCCACCGCGCGATGAGCCAACAGAATACGGCCCAAACGGCTCCCAGAGTCCAGCCGGCGAGCACGTCGGTCGGCCAATGCACTCCCAGATACACGCGGCTCACTCCCACCAGAAAAGTGAGAATCATGGCCAGCATGAGAATATAGGCTTTCATGCGGACCGATGGTTGGACGCGTGCCAGAAGACCGCCCAGGGTCAGAAACGTGGCCGCCGCCATCATCGAATGCCCGCTGGGAAAACTGGCCGAGTAGACGATGGAACCATGCGGCACGAGATCGGGCCGAGGCCGGGCGAAGAGACTTTTCAAGCTCATGCTCGTGATCACTCCTCCGGAAACCGAGCAGGCAACGAACAACGCGGCGCCCGTCTGTTTTTGCAAGAGCAGGAATCCGATCGAAGCCGAGGCCACGAGCGTGAGTACGCCAATCCCTCCGAGGGCCGTGAAGTCCCGCATGATTTCCTCGAACCAGCGCGAACCGAGCGGATCTTGCGGATTGCTACGGTCTCGCAAACCCAACAATACGGCCGTGTCGAACGATTCGGTATCTTGCTCCATGACCTCGTCCGCCAATTCAGCGAAAAACCACAACCCGGCCGCGATTCCCGCCACGGAAACCAGCGTGGACAATTCATGCTTCCCGACCCAAGCGTGACACCATTGAAACGCATGCCGAATACGGTGGATGGAGCGTTCCCAAATCGATGTGCGTTTCATTGTCGCTTCCTCGGCTGCTGGTCAAGATAAGGCATTCCGTTTCACGGCGATGAATTCGCTGCAATTCTTGGCCGATCCTTTTACATCAGCAAAGAACCATTCAGACCGGATCATGACCGTGCCTCAAGTCTTGCATCTGGAACACCATTTGTCAGCCGAGCCGACCGTCCAACCGATTCCCGGAATCACCTTGCGCGGTTTTCGCGACGAGCGGGATGTGGCGACTTGGCTCCGCCTGCGCGAGCAATCTTTCGCGGCGGAGCCGTTCAGAATACGTCCTTGGAGTGCGTTCGAATTCCGCCAACATTGTCAGGCTGCCGCCTGGTGGAACCCTTGCCATGTCTGGTTCGCGGAAGTTATGGCCACCAATTCGCAATCAGCGGTTCCGGTCGGTATGGTCACTTTGGCACGCCGCGGCGGCGAAGCGAAGGGCGTTCCGGCAGTGCACTGGTTGGCCGTCTTGCCCGAGTGGCGGGGAAAGGGCATTGGCCGCATGCTGCTCACGCACCTCGAGCGCCGCTGCTGGGAATTGGGAGACCGCGTGGTCCAAGTCGAGACGCATTCCGCTTGGAAGTCCGCCCTGGCCCTGTACCGCCGGCTAGGCTATGTCGAGTGCCGGCGCAGGGGCTGAATCTTGAATGACCCGCAAGATGCGGACGGTTGATCAGCCTGACTAGACTTCTTCATATCAACGAAACTCTTATTTAATTGTCTGATTCAGGTGATGCGTCGTTGACTTTTGTGTCGCTATCAACATTATTCGGAAATCCATCGATCTCCGTTTCTTCTAAAATGCCTGGCGACGCATCCGGATCGCCCGATACTTCGGGATATGCAATCCTAATCCCTTCCACAAATTTCCGAAGTTTGTTGGCGACAGCGACTGTGGGATTGTTTTGCAACGCTCTCGCCACGATTGCCATTTTTTCCAATGCCTCAAAATTCGATGCATTTACGACGAATTCGTCCATTCTCTTTTGGCGAGCTTCAGACGTTGCTTGCAATTCTTCTAGTCGAGAAATCTGCTCAAGAAAATGCTTCGATACGATTAAATCATGCGCTTTTAGTAAACTCTTCCGGCGATCCTCGGCTGCTTCGCGCACCTCTCGAATAGTCTCTTCGGAGACTTTCGCTTGTTGTATGTGGATCTTGGCTTTTTCAATGAATGAATCACCGCTGTAGATGTGGCACGTCTGTTGTGTTTCTTGTGTAAACTCTCTAATTAACTCTGGGTGTGGGCCAAGTCGCTGATCGTCTTCGATACGCCACCAATCTTCCTTCAAGTCGTCAGTAATAAAAATACAGGCTTGGTTATCCGAGGTTGCTTGCCGTATCGCCTGCTTCCAGATAATTAAATCGCCGAATTTTTCTGGAAGAGGCTTATTGTCGTCTTTGAATCCCGGCGGAATTCTTCTTCCGTATCGTTTCTCACCTTCCTTGAAGATCGATTCCAATTCTTGTTCAGTATATGCATTTCCGACTCGACCTTCAAAAAGGTCGCTCAACTGTGTGAGAATTGGGTCATCCGTCAAAAACGCTTTTAACGTCTCTTGCTCAGTGTCGAGTTCCCCTCGCACCTTTTGAATCGTATCGCGAAGTTGTTGAAGCAGATGATCGGATACGTGTGGATGTCGCTTCGACGCGGCAAGCTCGTCACAGAAGTTGTTGGCTTGTTTACCCAGTTCACTGTAACGTTTTGCCTCCTGGAGAATTATCTTGGCGCGGTTTCGGTGGAATTCGCGACCGGCCCAGTACGGAAGCCAGAGCCGCTCTTTGATTTCACCAAACGCCGAAAGAATTTCTTCACGGGCCTGATTCGAGTACGTATATAAGTTGAGCAGAACATTGGCGTCGAATGCAAAAAAAGCGTTTTTCCAAAGCGTCGAAAATTCGGTTTCAGTTGGTGTATAGTATTCGCGAAATTCTTGTCTCATGCTCGTATCCTTTAGCGATGATTTCCAAATGAGAATGCCCTCATTTTTCGTGAAATCATTTGTGACAATACAGAATGGGAGCCGGGATCTTGTATTGCAGGAATCGCAAGCAGCTACCCCAAACTCGCCAGGCGCTCGCGGGTGGCGGCGAGTTCGGACAGCGCCTGTTGCAGGGATGCCCGTGATTCTTCCAAAGCGCCGTCCGCCGCCGTGGACCAAGCGCGGTTGATATGCCGCTCAGCGGGAGCCAATGATTCCGTAAGTTGGGCGTACGCGGAAAGTCCCATCCGTTCGATCAATTCGCCTCGGGCATCCGCCAGTCGGGCCAGTTCCCCTGATTGCAGTTCGTGCAGTCGGTCGAGCAAATACTGCTTGAGCGAAGCGATCGACTCCGCCGAACCTTCCGTCTTGGCCAGCAATTCCCGCACGGTGTTTTCCAGACTTTCCACATCAGGCCGTGGATCGTAGCCGGATACGGCCTGGACTCGGCCGGCGGAGGTAGGACTTCGCGATTTGCCCAGCCTCGCCCCAACGAGCATGCCCACCGCAGCCAGGATAAACCACCATTTGCCACGCCATCGCTCCCAGGCAAATTCCTTCACGCGAAGGTTTTCCACCGACTGGTCCCGTAGAGCTTGCAACATGGCCGCATCCACTTTCGTGCCGACCTCATAGAGAGGTTCACGCTGGGAAAGGTCATCACCCGCTGGTGGGTCTTCGGAGTCTTCCAGCGCGGCTTGCGTGCCCGCCGGCGCGGCCAAAGTGAGCCCTTCCAGTTGCTCATCGGGCAGGCTGAGCGAGACAAGGTATGCACTGGCGGCGGCCAACACGCCAGCCGCCGCCGAGAGACAAATCAACCAAAAGCCGAACGTTCGCATGGTGAAGGTCACGCTTGAAGAAAGGAAAGGATTTGGTCCACGCCACTCAGGACCAGGGAGAGCAATGCCTCTCCCACGATCAGCCCGGCACCGAAGGGCACGCCCCATTCTTCCGACCAGCGTGCCCCCTTCCACCAAGAGACGAACATGTTGATCAGACAGCCGACGCCGTAGGTGAGGATGTAGGCGATCGGCAGATACATCGACAGGCCGATGAGCACTCCCAGGCTAGGAAAAGCGGCAACACCCAGCAGCACGCCCAGCACCGAGCCGCAGCCATACAGCGCGTAAGGAATGTCTCCGCCCTGCACGCCCAGAATCACCGCCTGCAAGGCTTGGGCCTGCGGCGCTTCCGTCTTCGTACCGGGCCCCATCGGTTTGCCCGTGGCAACCTCCTCCGTGGTCTGCGCGGTTCTCGGCTCAACCTCGGGAACCGGTTCGCCGCTGGTGGCCCGCATATTCGTGGCAGCGATCAGAATTAGCGTGGCCATGGTGATCGGCGGTCCCAACCCCGTAAGGAGCAATTCCATCGACTGTTGCCGTTTGGGGATCGCGCCCACCATGTATCCGGTTTTGAGGTCCTGCATCATGTCCGCCGCGCAGGTAATGGCCACGCACATGGCCGCGCCGATCAGCACGGAGCCGGTGACGTTCTGCGTACCGGTCAGCAGCATGACCAGCACGATGGTTAGCAAGGCCATACCAGAGATGGGAGACCAATCGGTCATTCCCGTGCATTGGGCGATGATGATTCCGCCAAACCAAATCCAGGCGGCACCGATGAGGGCGATGAGCAGGTTCCGCCAGTGAGAAGGCAGAGCGGAAAGCCAGCCGTCCGATTCCGCCGGTTCAGCATCGACCGCTTCGCCACCAGCTTCGGCGGCAGGCGGAACGTTACTGGTGTCGTGCGTCTCCAGGTAGTCGGCCGCGAAATACAGCCCGGCAATGGCGAGCAACGCGGCCAAAACCAGCACACCGATCCCCAATTCATCGGAGCCTCGGCCCGACTTGGACGCTTTGCCCAGCCCGGCGAAAGCCGCGCGTACCGACGGCAACGAAGCCAGCATGCCGATGAGGGCCCCGCCTAACAACATGCCAATGCCTAGAGGCCGATTGAACGCGGAACGCGAAACGTTGGCGACCTCCGACGCCTCCACGGTGACGGGAAACCATCCCCAGGCAAAAGCCACGGGATTCAGCACGAAATAGGCCAATACGCCACCGGCCAGAACGAAGAGGCCGGCCCGGCCCGTGACGTAGCCCGCTCCCAAGGCAAACGGCGCAATGGCGAAGGCCAAGGGGATTTCGTCAGGCAGTCCCCACCAGCGCCCCACGTCCAACAGATCATTGCTGAGGATGAGGTCCGGTTCGTCGTCGCCGTCATGGTCGACATCCTGAAGTTCCCGCGCGTAACGCGCGGCATCGTCCGGATTGTTTGGTGCGGCAGGCTGCGGTCCTGGCAAACGCCAGTCGAAACGTTCGTAGGCGACGGTTTCCAGCTTCCTGAAGGTGCTTTTCTCCGGGAGGTTTTTGATAATCTCGGGAAGTGCCACGGGCAGATAAACGACCATGCCGAGCAGGATACCGGCCAACAGCACATACGTTTTTCGGATACCGGCGCCGGGACTCTTCAAGATGGCCGCCACGGCGACTCCGGTAGGAAACCGCAGCCGTTCGATATCGATCATTTGCTTCCGCAAAGGGATAATAAACGCGCAGCCTAAAATCGCCCCCGCAGAGCAGGCCAAGGTCAACATCCAAAACAGCGGCGTGGGCGCGCCGTCTTGTGTGAATGCGAATCGCTCGTGATCGATCAGCAAAAGCACCGGCACGGTGAAGATGACGCCGGAATTGGGAATGTTGACGGCGGAGGCCACTGTTTGGCAAATGTTGATCTCCAGGATGTGCCCCTGACGGAGCAATCCCCGCAAGATGCCGAAACCGAGAATCGCGCCCACGGCCGAGCCGCCAATGGTGAAGCCGATTTTCAGGCCCGCGTAGGTGATGGACGCATTCATCAACGCGCCGATCAAAATCCCGAAGATGATCGCCGGCCATGTAGTTTCCCGACTGGCCGTGGCGGGCTGTGCGGACGTTTGCGGTGACGCCATACCGTTCCTTCCCTTTGAGTTGCGTCATCCTGGTCAGAATAGTCGCATTTTGCAAGCGGGTCCTTTAAGATCCGTACGCGAGGAGTCGCCATGAAATTGCTGCCGCATGAGCACGGTGCACTCCTACCGGTAAAGGTCGAACTGGGAGCACGTCGCAGGGAAATCAAACGCTGGCAAGGAGGGCGACTGAAGGTCACGGTGCAAGCCGCGCCCGAACAGGGCAAAGCGAATAGAGCAGCGATTGTGCTGTTGGCTAGATCGCTGGGCTTACGCAAAAGCCAGATTGAAGTCTTGAGCGGTATCACATCGCGAGAGAAGACGTTGCTCGTCCGAAAAGTCAGCGCGGAAAGATTGGCGGACCTGCTGTTCATGCTTCCAGGTACCTAGAACGCTTTTGGATCAAAAGCTGCGCCACATGATGCAGAACGCCCGCGAGCGCTGCACGTCCGTGCGACCTACTTCAGCAGATGTCTAAAAAAGCGAATAATTCTTTTTCCTGGGATTTTGATGTCCGATTCAGCCCCAATTCGCGCCATTACTAAAGATAGAGACCCGGTTTTTGCCAAATAGAGTGGCAGCCCGATTTCGGTGGAGTCCGACGTAGATAATCATGATCCAGATAAGCCAAAAGTGAACGACCAAGGTAACGGCGAAGACGATCAAGGGTCGGTCACCTCTTTTTTTCAGCAAGTGAGAAAAGGGGATGAAAAAGCGGTTGTCGCTCTCTGGGATCGATTGTTTCCCAAGCTGCATGAAATCGCGCGGAAACGCGCCGCAGGCATGGCCGCGACTCCAGAACAGGTCGACGCGGAACAAGTGGCCCTGAATGCCTTCCATAGCATGGTGCAGGCCGTGCACGCCGGGCAATGGCAAGGAGTTTCGGGACGACGTGAATTGTGGGCCATGCTGAGAACTCTCGTATTGCGTAAGACCATACGCGAGATCGAAACGAATCGACGTTTTCTGCGGCAATCTCCGGAATTGGACGAGGAGACGACCGCTTGGCATTGGGAAAAAAACTTTCGCGAAGAGGTTGAAGATTTGCTTTCGCGGTTTCAAAGCCCCATTTCCCGCCAAGTGTTGATTTGCCAACTCCAGGGGCTCACCCAGGAGGAGATCGCGGAAACGCTTGGAGTGTCGCCGCGGACCATTCGGCGAAAGTTGGCCTTGATTCGGTCCGCGTTGAAACAAGCTTTGAAAGAAGACAGATGATTATGCCGAGTCGATGGAATGGTCATGATGGTTTTTTACGCTGGTCGACTCTCGCCTGGAATGTTTCCGAACGCGTGGATCTGCTCTGTGACCTCTTCGAAGAGGAATTAAAGGCCGGCCGAGATCCAAGGCTGGAATCATATTTGCGACAAAGCTCTCCCGCTGCTCGTGGCCAGCTTTTGACGGAACTCCAAGCGTTGGCACAAGAGTATTCCGTTAGGCAAAATAGTAGGCTTCTCCACGAGATAAGTCCGATCGAGATCCCGCGCCTCGGTCGGTATCGCTTTCTCGAACGGCTGGGAAATGGCCGCCTGTACCGCGCGTATGACGAAATCCTCAAGCGAGACGTCGCGCTAAAATTGATTACGGGAACAACGGGAAAGAACAATCCCAGCCATGCGGATCGCTTTTTGCGTGATGCCAGAGTACTCTCCTCGCTCGATCATTCTCACCTCGTTCCGGTCGTCGATTACGGCTGGTCGCCCCGATATGGTGGTTACCTGGTGTACGCCTACATCGCCGGTGCAGATGTGTCCGGTTTGATTCGGCGTGAAAAAAAGCTTCCTCCTCTGCACGCGGTGCGGCTAGTGCGGGACGCAGCGGACGCTTTGGCCTACATGCATCAACGAGGCATCTTGCATCGCTCACTTAAACCCAGCAGCTTAAGACTGACGAATGACGACCGCTTGCTGCTGGCGAATGTTGCGGGCGATCTCGACCACAAGACAAACTGCCGCAATCCACAGAAGTCCATGGAGCCATCACGTCCGGAGCACGGCTCCTTCACCATCGAGGTCAAATCGGATCTATTCGCACTTGGGTCCGTACTTTACGAGCTTCTGACGGGAGAGCCTCCGCTCTCGGCTGACCTTAGCGCCGAGCGAGCCGCCCTACAGTTGCGTTATCTAGTCCCGCCGATCGTGAAAGACCGATCCATTCCCCAGGGAGTGAGCGATCTTTGTCTTTATTTGTTAGCGGAAAACGTGGCGGATCGCCCTGTTTCAGCGTACGCGGTGGCAGTTGAACTCCGTGCGATCTTGCGTCGCGCGCATCCGATTCGCCGCTGGCTGGGCAGCCATCGTAAGCCACGCAATGAGAAACGCTGGAAGTAGATATACTTGCCCAAAGAGACCTCATTCAGGCCGAATGAAGAGTCAAGCAAGGTGAAGCGAAGGCATGCCTTCGCAACGGCTTGGAGTGAGAGGCGCCGGTGGGAGTCGAACCCACGATCAAGGATTTGCAATCCTCTGCCTTAGCCACTTGGCCACGGCGCCTTTTACCCGCAAACCTAGGAGTTATTGCGGCTCTGGTCAAGATGCTTTCTCCTCGATTCATGTGCTGCTGTTGCCACGATTCGCCTGACTCGTATTGTCAAGAAACGGAGAAGTGGAGATGATGCCCACCTGACTTCATCGCCCGCACCACGGCCATCCACGCGTTGCCCGCCCCGTCGTCCGATCCTACGCGATGCGGTGAATCATCGCGGCATTTTCGCTGGTTGGATTCGTGAGTTACGACATCGCGGACGTTTGCAGTCCGTGCGACAAGCATTTGGTTCCACAAGGAGGTGGTTTTCATGGCCTCGTTCAGGAAGCGGCATTGGGTTGCGGAATTCGTCATCGGCACGGCTTGCTTGCACGGCTGCGGGCAAAGTCCACAGGTTCCAGAGAAAGTGGATAGTTCTCCCGCGGACTCGACGGTTGTCGCGACCGCTTCAGACACTGGAACAGCCGAGCCCAACTCCTCCGTTCCGGCACGTGATCCAGTCGAAGAAACCGAAACGCCGCTGGTGCTGATTCGCACCAATCATGGTGAAATCAAAGTCGAACTTGATCCGGAAAAGGCGGAGCTCACGGTTCGCAATTTTTTGAGCTACGTTGATTCAGGCCACTATGATGGAACGGTGTTGCATGAGGTGGAGCCGGAATATGTGGTCGTGGGGGGCAGCTTTACGGAGGACTTGGAGGAAAAGCCGACCCGGACGCCCATCCGCAATGAAGCCGAGAATGGACTTTCTAATTCCCGTGGTACGATTGCCATGGCGCGGCGGGCGGATGTGATTGATAGCGCTGCCGCGCAATTCTTCTTCAACCTGGGGGAGAACTCCTGGCTCGACCACGCCGGCACGGAACCGGATGAGTACGGATACTGTGTCTTTGGGCGCGTGGTGGAAGGGTTGGAGGTGCTCGACCGAATCGCCCAATTGCCCACGAAAAACCAGGAAGAGTTTTCTCGGCTTCCCACGGATACGGTGACGATGGAATCCGTGAAGCGGATTCGTTAGCGCATATCGTCGGCACGCGAAGTTTGACGGTCAGGCGGGTGGGACACCTGTCAGGCGGCCGATTCTCAGGGTTGTTGCGCTGCTTGAAGCAGTTCAAGTTGGTAGACCTTGGCCAACACTTTCAGCAAGTCTTTTTGGGTGTAAATTCTTCCCGTCGGCTTGCGGAAGTCCTTGGGTTCCGGCATGGTTCCATGGGCATGGCGGGGAAGCAGGTCCAGCAGTAGGTTGCCCGAACGGGTCCGCGTCATGTAGTAATCGATAAGTTTGTGGCCGTCCTTGGAGTCGATCAGCGCGCGGAGTGTTTTCTGCCCTCCCGGCAATCCCGCGTAGCGGTCGAGCTGTCCAAAAATTCCACTGTGGCGGGCCACTTGCCGCATGAATTGCTTTCCTTCTTTCTTGTCCCGAAGTTCTCGAACCAGGAAATGGCTATCGGGCAAGCCCCGCGCCCAGACCTCTTTGGCGTAGGTCGTTTCCCAGCCGAGGCGATGCAGGTCGAGCAATACGCGGCGGATGTCTCCACGGCTGATGAGATCGTCTGGTTCGAATTCAGGACGCCGCGCGAGTGAGCGACGTGTCTGCTCGCGGATAGCAGAAAACTTGGGCGGCAGTTTTTCCGCCGCCGACATCGCCACGTGGGGCGCCCCAGACAGGGAGCAAACTGCCAACATGAGACCGGCCCACCAAACGCGGAATTTGCCTCGGGCGCCGGTTCCACTCAAGCCGTATCGATTTTGAAGGTCGTTCCGGTTGCGCACGAACATCTTATTCCCTAGCCAGGTCTTCACGGGCACGGAGTCGCACTTCCAGCCGATACTGGTATTATCGCCCAGGAGGCTGGATGGCGCACTGAATCTTTGAGGTGGGCTCGATCAGGCGGTGTGTAGCGAAGATTCGAGCGACGATTTTCCCAAGGCGTCAATCCCTCCTAGAGGGCGAAAACTCGCGGATTAAAGGATGAGAGCGATCGAGGAGACTACGATCCCGTGAAATGTCATACAACCGTCGAGAAAGCCCAAGAATCAACCAAAGCTTCGCATTCTCCTTATTTTACAATTCTCGGAAACTTTTGGGCATTTCCATGGAAGATTGTTGCCTAAGGTAAGATCGTCGCATAAATTGACAAAGCTATGCTGCAAGGGGCTGGCGTAGGCTCAACGGTAGAGGGAGATGCCGATCATGCCCGGACGCACATATTTTTATCGCCCTTGTCCGACGTGCGGACGATCTGTTCGCATTCGCGTGGACTATCTTGGCAAGTTGCTCATCTGCCAACATTGCCGAGGCCAATTCGTGGCATCCGATGAATCGTTGGGGGCTCCGATTCCGTCGGAGGGAGTGAGCAATCTGCCTTTGATGGATCGCGCCGAGAAGCTACTGGAATCCGCCGAGAGAATGCGGTCCGCCAGTTCTGGTGGAACGGCTTGAGTTCCAGCAGTAACGCAACGATTGCGCTACGGGAGTGACCCGAGTCGGTCCTACCCTTCGTTAGAAGGTCTCTTGCGGCGTAATCACCCCGTCGCCATTTTTGTCGTGTTCAAGGAACTCTTCGACGGATTCAGCCGTCCAGCGATTGGTCCATTCAGACATCCGCACTTGCCCATCGCCATCTCGATCCCGCCTGGCAAACCAGTCGGGAATCGAGGACGGCCACTTGTCCTGGGGCGACCTGAAACGGAGACGAGCCGCTCGATTGGAACCGCGACTTTCTCCCGGACGATTCCGGGAACGAGTGGCCGTGGCCGAATCCCGGTTCGAGATGGACGATTCTTCAGCATCGCCTCCCTCGGCACGTCGTGCCAGCCATCTCGCAAGCTCTTCCAGCGTTAGCACTCCGTCTCGATTCCGATCTCCCGAGCCCAAGTTTCCCCAGCGGAAGCCCTCCCATTCCTGGCGGCTCAGTTGTCCGTTTTTGTCCGCATCATAGCGGCCCAGCATATTGCGGGCGTTTTCCAAGAATTCCGCCGCCCGACCAGTTCCCGAGCCCGAGCCGGTGGGATTTTTCGCCGTGGCCTTAGCGCCGTTTCCGAGGATCAGCACGTTAGTAGAATTCGGCTCGCCAAAACCAGGGGGGACCCGCAAGGCTCCGATTGGGTTTCCAAAATCGGTGGGCAAGCGGACGGCGACCTTTTCTTTTGCTGCATCGTCGGAATTCTCCCCACGTCTATTTTGTCGGCCCTCGCGTTCCCTGCTTTCCCTTTCGTCATCGCCACGCTCTCCACGATCGCGCCTGCCACGGAAGCCTTCTTCCAGGCGATCCAGATCGACCGGTTCGTCGGGATCCAGTCCCATTCGCTCGGCCATGCGCTCCCAAAAAGGTTGCATTCTTTCAGGAACCTCGGACGGTTCGATACGGCCATCCTCGTTGGCGTCAAAACGCCGCAGGAATCCCCCGCCGCCAAAAAAACCTCCTCGTCCGCGTCCCCCACGACCGCCTCCCGGACCACGGCCAAAGCGGACGCCTTCGCGGGACGATTCCTCATCCGGCTCCCGAGAGCGGCGTCCTTGCGCGGAGACAGGCACTTCAGGAATCAGCAGCAATGCCACGAGCAAAACGATCATGAACCGGAAGCATAATCTGCTAAAACTCTCGAAGCGGGACAGTGCCGGTTGGGCTGAGGCCGATTCGGTTGAGATGGAAGACATGAGTGCCTCGTGATTCATGAAAGTGCATATCGCCACACTTTTTCAAACCACGGCGGCTGAAAAAAGTTTCTCGCCAACTGGAGGAAACGGCTGGATTCACCCAGCACGAAACAATGCAGGCGTTTCAGGCAGTGAATTGCAGCCCGGGAACCTGGTGGGCCTCGCACCACTTGGGAGCGCTGGCCTTCCACACCCGGTCCGTGCGCTGCAGGATGCCTTGGGAGGCCATCGATTGAAGTTCGGTGAAAGGGACGGGGCCGTGCTTGCGGCCTCCGCAAATGCAAAACCAATGAAGCGAATCATCCGCGGCGGGCGAATCTCGCTCGGCGTCCGGCCTTTTTTTCTCGGCGTGAGGAGCCGATGGCCCATTCGTGTGGGCTTCTTCGGCATGCGCTGCCGGAGCCGGGTGGGATGCCGCTTGAAATAGCCCCTTCACGCGATACGCCGGCACCCACTCGCCAGCAGTACCTTTTTTCACCAAGTCTTCGGGCGTGAGCCGATGCTTTCGCGCAAGATCAACCAGTTGCACCGCCGTGTAAGGTCCCAATTCGGAACCCATCAATTGGCAATACCATTCGATCGTCATGATACTCCACCCTTCGTTTCAGCCACCCCGACCGAAACTCCGTGTAGCTTACCAAGACAGGCCTGAGCTTGCCAACTTTTTTCGTTCTCGCGTCTTGCCTGGAGTGATTTCTCCGATTGAAAAAAGCACGAAACGAGCCGCGTCGCCCCAGAGACTGGCCCCAGGGCGACGAGCTGGATTCACTTGCGGTTTCCCATCAGCAGCAGGCTAACGCCGTAGCGGCAGCCCCGCGATGGCCATTTGTTTGTCGTACTCCAGACGCATGGTGTAGTCGAACACGGCCCGCTGATGGCCCATGGCACGGGAAGGGACGGCTACGTCCCAGCGGAGGATTCCCTGCTTGCGGTCGGCCATTTGGTAAGCGGGGTCCTCGCTGATCTCCCGATCGGTGGAAACCAGCGTCAGCTTCACGTCCGCTTCCTCTGCCACGGGCAGCCGGTCCAGCAGACGTACGCGGGCGTCTTCCTCGGAGAAGTTCTCCAGCAGGAGCCGGTACGTGAAATCGACGACGCGGTTTCCACCTTGGATCGTCTCTTCCTTTTGCACCAGTTCACGTCCAACGCGTAGCGAGGAGTCAATGCCCAGCCCCACGGAAAACCGTTCACCCATGGCCACGGTCGGCAATTCGCCGCGTCCCACGAACTGGTCGCCCACGAAGGTCGACACAGCCCCGGCCAGCAGCACCTGCTGGCTGTCATTGACCAGATCAGCTTCCTTGTAGATGTACGACGTCAACACGGGAATCGCCAAGCGGTAGAAATCTCCTTTGAGCTCAAAAGAGTTGATTTGCAGCAATTGATGGTCCGCTCGGCTGGGAAGCGAAGTATGGTTGGCCAACTGATAACTGACGCTGATGCCTTCAGTGTCCGCTTTGTCGGAACTCGCGGCGGTCTCCAGGCTGTCCTCGTTCATGAGATCGAGCAGTTGCAGTTGATTGGCCACGGTATTCATGGCGACTTCGGCTTGCCGCTGTTCGCTGTTCGCCATGTGTCCCGGCGGGAAGGTTCCGCCCGCTGCACCATAACCACCGTAGCCACTGGCTCCATAGCCCGAACCATAGCCGCCACCGCCATAACCTGCGGTGGCCTGCTGGCCGCGATCTTGCTGGACCTGCCCATTCGCGGCAAAGTTTCGCGCGCGGAACGCCTGTTTCAACTCTTCATCCAGCACCATCTTGTTGGTCAAATAGTCCGCGTCTGGAGCGGGCAAACCTTCGCGGGCCTGCGCGAGTTGTGAGGCTTGGGCCAACCGAATGGCCAAAGGATCCAAGGCGGGCGCTTTGGAGACCAGCGACGGAGTGGCGGTGGAGAGGACCATCTCCACGTTGTTCCAGTCTTCGCCGCTCATCTGCTGAATGGATGCGAAGTAATCCAGTTGCACGGAATCTCCGTCCTCCTCCGCACGAATCACGTACGAAGGCGTCCACGACGCCCGATCAACGAGATACCGCAGACGAATACGCGCGGCCTGGCCATCCTCCGCATCCACGAAGACCAGCGCTTCGCGCGCCTGACGAGTGGACCGGCCGGTGATCAAAGCCCGCTTTTGCTGCACGACTTCACATTGCTTTTGCAGGTCGCGTTGCTGCCGCGTGTTTTCCAATTCCTCCTCGGCGATCTGCTGCCGCTGTTGGAACAGAAATTCCGTGACTTGCATCAGGTCAGGCGGATTGAGCACGCCTTCGGTCAATTCCCGGCTGGAGGTTTGCGCCGTGAAGCCTTCGAGCTTGGAGAGATAGGCCTTCCGTTCGTTCAGCAGTTCAAACCGCTTTTGAATCGCGGCCAATTCGTCGTGCAATTCCTGAAGCTGCTGGTCCAGCACCCGCACCTCCTCGCGGACGTCTTCGCGGACGGGCCGCACGCGGTAACGCACCGAGCGAATCTCCACGCCTTCGGCTGGCTCCGCGTAGATACTGCTCGGCACCACGTGCTGCGGCAGGCCGGTGACCACGATTTCCCGCAACCCATTTCCGGCGGGAAGTTCCACTTCTCGCGTCACGAGCGCTTGTCCCTGATAGATGATCACGCTCGAAACTTTACCCGACTGTTCCTCCGATTCGTTTTGCGCCTGAGCCTCGGCGGACCATGCCGCTAGGATTCCCACACACGCCATGCTGGCCATGAATTGTCGCACTTGCCTGGTACTCATGTCTTCTCTCTCCCTTGGTAAGGTTGAATTCCGTCGCGGCGCGTTGCCCAGCACGCGAAACGCAAGTCAGAACTACCTAGGCGATTCGGCCAGGCTTCCCACCGGCCTGGTAAACCGTACGCCACGACAACCGATCTTTATCCTAACGCGTTGCGACAATTCAGCACAATTTTTGCGCGGCAAAACGGTCATTCGGTTCGTGCTGGCCAATTTCCGTGCCGCGCCACGAAGGCCGCAGGGCCGATCAGGCTTGGCGTTTGCACGGCCCGGCGAGCCGTTTACAATCAGAAGTGCCAGTATCGTGCCGAAGAAAACCCCGGACTGGCGCGATATTTCCTACCTTGTTTCCCCGACTTCTCGGAGGCCTTGTACGATGTCCGACGCCGCGCGATCCTCGAAGGCTCAGGAACCCTCCCGCCGCGATTTCCTCAGAAACTCCGCGGCCACGGTCGCCGCCGGCACCGCCGTGGTCCAATCCCTGCGGCCCACAGCCGTGCATGCGGGCGTGAACGAGACCTTGAAGGTCGGAGTCATCGGTTGCGGAGGACGTGGCGGCGGCGCGGTGAAAAACGCGCTCAATGCCGATCCCAATGTGAAGCTGACTGCCATGGCGGACGCTTTCGAGGACCGCCTACAGCATAGCCTCAAATCGTTGCGGGAAAGCGAAGTCGCCGACAAGGTGGATGTGGATGACGAACATTGCTTCGTCGGCTTCGATGCTTACAAGGACCTGATCGCGACGGACGTCGATGTCGTGATTCTCACCACGCCGCCGCATTTCCGGCCCGCCCACTACCGTGAAGCGATTGCTCACGGCAAGCACGTCTTCTGTGAAAAACCGGTGGCCGTCGACGCGCCGGGCGTGCGCTCCGTGATGCTCACCAATGACATGGCCCGGGAAAAAAGGCTCTGCGTCGTTTCCGGGCTCTGCTGGCGGTACGACTACGGCGTGCGGGAAACGATTCAGCGGATACTCGACGGCGGCATCGGCGATATCGTCGCGATTCAGGAGAATTACAACACGGGCTACCTTTGGCATGAGGAGCGTCAGCCGCACTGGAGCGACATGGAATACCAGATGCGGAACTGGTTGTACTACACCTGGCTCTCCGGCGACCACAACGTGGAACAGCACATCCATAGCCTGGACAAAGCGGCCTGGCTAATGGGAGACGAGCCGCCGGAACGGGCCACCGGTTTGGGGGGACGTCAGGTACGCACCGATGAAAAGTGGGGCAACATCTTCGACCATCATGCCGTGGTCTACGAATATGCCAACGGCGTCCGCGTCTTCTCGTACTGCCGCCAGCAGGCTGGAGCCAGCAAAGACGTCGAGGACTACGTGCTGGGCACCAAAGGACAAGCGAAAGTGATTAAAAACACTTTGCGAGGCGAAACCAATTGGCGGTACCGGGGTCCCAGGCCCAGCATGTACGATGTCGAGCATCAGGAACTTTTCGCTGCGATCCGCTCGGGAGAAACCATCAACAACGGTGATTACATGGCCAAGAGCACCATGCTCGCCATTCTCGGTCGCATGACGACCTACACGGGCCAGACCATCACCTGGGATCAGGCCTTGAACTCGGAAGAAGACCTGACACCGCCCGCGTATGAATGGGGGTCGCTCGCCTCACCGCCAGTCGCCATGCCGGGAATAACGAAGTTCGTTTAACGAACGTCCGCATTTTTTGCTCCAGCTTCGCGCTCCCCTGGGAACCGAGTTTTCCAGGGGAGTTTTTTTGTTGCGTGTCGCGCGTCGTTGTGGCATATCCAATGCGGTAAACCAGAAACGGAGAGAGCGAAAAGCTGTCGACGCAAGAGAGTTTTTCGCGATGGTTTTCTTGCAGGAATCGCCTCGATAGAATTTGTTTTTTTGTCGATATAAGTCACGTTGCGTGATACGCCGATTCAAGGCCGCCGGCAGTAGCGGAATTTCGCAGATAAAGCAACCGCATGTCGCGCGAATTTTCGCGTGAAGAACATCGAACCAAAAAACTCCCTTTGAGTCGTTTCGAGGGCGAGCCTATAATACGAAGAACATGAAACCCTCAGGGTCTTGGCCGCCGTGCTTGACGAAACGCTGCCCTGCTTTCCATAGACCGATATGACGCGAGAAGGAGTATGACTGTGCTCTCCGTTCGACCGAAAGTAGCGGAATTGGTGTTTCAATTGTACGGTCGGACATTGCATCCCGAATTGTTCGAGGTCCACAACACGCGAGTCGTGGAACGCGGCAATTATCAGGCCACCGTGGAGATTACCAGCGCGGGGCACGTCGTGACTTGGCGGCACCAAGGGCTCACGCTCACCGAAGTCGCCACCTCGGCTCATCATCCGCTGCCGCAAAAACGCCGGCTCATCTCCTATCCTTTGCGAGGCACCCGGCATGACCAGGTGGAATGCCGTGGCGGAGCGCGGTACCAGGTCAGCTTTCAATTGGAGCCGGTGGAGCCGGAAGTGTTTTGGACCTTTCAGCACGAATTGTCGCTCGACGGACAGCGGCAGGGCATGCTCCACAAATTTGATTCCAGTGGCCGCATGGCACTGGGCGCTCTGAGCTACATCAATGTGGAAACGCGGAACCGCAGCCTGTTGGTTCAGGCGTTTCACACCTTCCCCGATGACTACGCGATCGTGAAGACACAGTCGCTATTCGAAGTGCCGTAATCCTTGGCCACGCATCGTCCCGGGCCTAGCTCAGGAATTCCCGCAGCACGGCGTTCACTTGGTCCGCCGCCTCCAGGTTCGACATGTGTCCCGCGTCTGGGATCACTTCCAAGCGGGAACCGGAGATGGCCTCCGCCATGTTGGCCATTTCCTCGGCGGTGGAAATGGCATCATTCTCGCCGACTACTAGCAGCGTCGGCACGTCAATCCCGGCCAGAAACTCTTCGCGATTAGGCCGCTCGGCCATGCCCCGCTGGGCGGCTGCCGCTCCACGCGGATCATTGGAAAGAATCATTTCCTCCAGGCGTTCCACGAGATGTGGCTGGGAATGCTTCGTGCTAGGCGCTAGCAGGCGGGGCAGCATGGCCTTCGCCACGACACTCATTCCCGACTTGAGCATGTAGTCCGCCATCTTGTACCGTCCCTCGGCGGCCTCGGGGGTGTCCGCCACGGCCCGCGTGTCCATCAGCACGAGCTTCCCCACGCGCTGGCCATACCGCTCCAAGAAGGGCCAAGCGATGTACCCTCCCATGGAAAGCCCGATGAAGCAGACTGGTTCGCTTACGGACAAGGCATCCAACAGGCTCGCCAAGTCGTCCGCGAAATCCTGCATGGTCACAGTTCCTTCAGTAACTCCGCTTTGGCCGAAACCTCGCAGGTCGGGAGCGATGACGCGGCGCGTGCCCGCGAGCGCTTCGATTTGGGGCAGCCACATGGTGTGATTGAGAGGAAATCCGTGCACGAGCAGCACGACCGGCCCTTCGCCTTCCTCGCGAACGTGATAAGTGATGTCTCGCACGGGAACGTCGCGAACAGGCATGCGCTTGCTCCGAAAAGAAAAAGCAAAGAACTAAAAGACGACAGCTTGGAGTATGCGGCACATGCCACAAGACGCGAATCAAGCTAGCAAAATCGATTTCCCTGTGCCATCCGCGTCAGCTTTAGGAATGGCGCGCGTCACGAGTATCGAGGAAACACGGGAGACTCGGCGCGATCTGTTCGCCACCATTGGATTATTGGGGGGCCGTGTTTTCCTCGGACCGGTGAACGACGATTGCCTCGGAACCGAAGGGAGACTCCACGAATAGGAAGGGTTCGATCCGCTGAAGGGTTTTGGGGCCAATGCCTCGCACGGCGAGCAGATCTTCAACTCGTGTAAATCGTGATTGTTCTGCCCGCTTTGCGACGATCCGTCGTGCCAAAGTTTCGCCGATGCCCGGAAGCTGCATCAGTTCGGGCCAATCGGCGGAGTTGATGTCCACGTTGAAGCGGTAATCCAGCGGCACGGCTCGATCGATGTCGAGATACGCGCCGCCCGTGCTCCACAATCCCCAATGGAAGACGCCCCAAGCGAGCAGTCCGCCGGCGAGTAGCACCGCCACGACCGGCTGGTCGCGGTGGCGCACGAGCGGAGGGCGCGAATCGTTCCCCCTTGGTGGCATAGCGCGGCACTCCTATGCTGGGTGGGTACAGGCATCCATCGTATCCCGCAATTCGTTTGATTGCACGAAAATTGTGCGTCCATTCATTTTTCAGTAGACATGATGACGGCTAACTTTCCTCCGCAGCATTGGGATGAGCAGGTCCGACGGGATTGGCTATCCCTCGTCCGTCTCGCGCTGCGCGAGGATTGGGGAACACGCGGTGATGTCACCACGGACTGCCTGGTTCCCGAGGATGCGGTGGGCCAAACCGCCGTGGTGTCCAGAATGCCCTCCGTGGTCGCCGGCTTGGCCGGTATTTCGGCTTTGTTGGAAGAAGCGGGAACCGACACGCGATGGGATTTCTCCGTGGCCGATGGTGATTGTGTTGACGCGGGAACGGAGATTGGCCGCTGGCAAGGATCGGCGCGGCAGATGCTGTTTTTGGAGCGGATCCTGCTCAATTTCTTGGGGCATCTCTCGGGCATCGCCACGATGACACGGCGATTTGTCGATGCCGTCGGCTCCGCGCCCGTGAAGGTGTACGATACGCGCAAAACCACGCCCGGCTGGCGGCGTCTGGAGAAGTATGCTGTCCGCTGCGGCGGCGGAGAAAACCACCGTGGCGGACTCGACGCGGCGGTGCTCATCAAGGACAACCATCTGGCCTTTGGCGGCGCGGCGGAACACGGCAAGTTCTCCCTGTCCCGGGCCGTCCGTTTGGCGCGAGAGCATTTGGCATCGCTGCATGACTCCGACCCTCATGCTCCGACGATTGTGGAGATCGAAGTCGATACATGGGAACAGTTCGAGGAAGTCTTGCCCGCGCTGCCAGACATCATCTTGTTGGACAATATGCCGCTGGAAATGTTGCGCCGGGCGGCGGCGCGGCGGAACGAGACCGCTCCAGGAATCACGCTCGAAGCTTCGGGCGGCGTTACGCTGGAGAACGTACGGGCCATCGCGGAGACCGGCGTGGACCGTGTGAGCATCGGCGCGATCACGCACGCGACAACTTGGTGCGATTTCGGGCTGGATTGGATCTTGAAATAGCGAGCAAGATTCCACGACTTGCTACGCACTTCGCCGAGTGGAATTGCCGCCGCGTGGTGTTTGGGGAACGAAACGCTCAGTCGGCAATGTGATCGAGGTCAGCCGCAGACCGAACTTTTCTCCGACTTTCACCGCTTCGCCCCTGCCGATCCGGTGCTCGCCCACGGAGAGGTCCAACATGTCATCACACTGTTTGTCGAACTGGATGATGGTTCCGGGCCCCATTTCCAGCAGTCGGTGGACTTGGATCTTTTGCCGAGCCAAGGTCACGATCAAGGGTACTTCGACCTGCAGCAGGCTGCGGGAATAGGGTGGCAAATCCGCCAGTGTATACGTGCGGCGGTGTGCATCGCTGCGTGGCGCCTCTTGTTTTTCCTGCGTCGGAGCTTTCGGTGGTTTCTGAGCCGGCTCGGCGGAAGCGCTAGGCTCCGGGGCCGGAGAAGGTTCCTGATCGACCGTGACAAAAATCGCCTCCGGTTTCGCGACGGGCCACAGTAGGAGGAGATGATCCGTACTTCCTTCGTACTCCAAAGCCAACTGGACCACTTTGGCTTCGGCGGACGGCTCGCCACGGAGGATGGCTTCCCTCGCGGTATCCACCTGCTGGGCCACGAAGTCCGCCGGCATGTGAGATTCGGGCAGGAGAAGCATGCCCAATTCTTGGGCCAACGTCGTCAGCTTGCTCTGGCCGCTGGCGTCCGGCTCCGCGCACCAATCGGGCAGCAAACCGCCGCTGGCTTCGAGGAGCGCTACCGCGCCTTGCTGCTCGCCGGTGAACACGAGGACCAGCCCGGCCCCTGATGATTCTTTGAGCCAGTCTGCCGTGTCCTGCGAAACCGTCTCACAATCCTTCACTTCCACGGGCCGGTCGAAGGTGCGGGTCAGCGATTCCCCGATTTCCGCCGCGTTTTCTCGGCAGACTTGTAGGATGTCATCGGGAGTGAGCGTTTCCATCGGCGACTATGAAACTGGTGAACTTGATGCGAAAGCTATATGGGCAAGGCGAAATGGCCCCTCTTCGCATCACATATCGGCGGCACGATCGTCAAACTTTGCATATTTTCGCATTTCATGGGCAATCGCCGCCTGCAAGGGAAGTCCATAGGCGCAACGCTTGATTGGGCATTTGATCAACGATGGCAAACGTTGCGTTTCGAATTCTACGGCGAAACTTCGTCGACCAGTTCCGCGATGATGGGAGTGACCTCGCCCGTGGCCAGGGCCTCGCTTTGCCGTAAGAAATAATGCCGATTGGTGGCGACGTGTTCGAAGGTTTGTCGCTCCCCGTTGGGCCACCAGACGGTCAGCGTCACGTCTCCGCCGTGGCTGCCCAAACCAAAATGTTGCCGCTTGCTGGACTGGGTGAGGTAACCCTCTCCTGCCCGTACGGTACGGCTCAGTATTTGTGGCTGTTCTCCGCCCGTTTCCAAACGAATGCGGCTGCCGATGGCGTCCCGATTGCCATGGACAGCCTCCAGCCGCAAGGTGAGATAATTCTGGCCTGTCGTACCTCGATTTTGGAGAAACCGGACGCGCGGGCTCGTGCGGTTGGAGAGCCACAAATCAAGATCGCCATCCAGATCCCAATCGCTCACGGCGGTGGCCCGACTGTCGTCCCGCAGATCGGCTCCCCACAACGGGGCAATTTCCGCGAAGCTTCCGCCGCCCAAGTTGAGGAAGCAGCAATTCGGCTCCTCGCCACTCCAAGAAGCACCCTGCCGCAAGAGGTCGTCCGCTGCCCGCCAGGCATCGCGGTAATTTTCGACGGAGGTGGACAACGGCGAGTTGTGCAAAGGTGAGAGCGGCACGACCTGCCGCCAAAAAAAACTTCACAAATCATCTTTGGTCTTCTTGGCGCCAGATCGCTCGCTGGTGATGAAACCGTTCGCCACGTAGAGGTCCTGGCGGCCATCGTTATTGAAATCTCCGAAGACCGTGCTCCAGGTCCAACGGCCGCGCGCCACGGCGGCGGATTCGGTGATATCCGAGAAGCGGCCATCCCCCATGTTGCGATAGAGCGAATTGCCCCGCACGTGATGGGACAACTTTGTCCATGTCGCCGGATCCAATTGCTCGCGAAAAGCGGGCTGCGGGATGATGCGATTGCCGGCAGCGGTGAACATGTTTCCTACATAGAGATCCAGCCAGCCGTCGTTGTCGATATCCCCCCAGGCGACGGACATGCCGGTGGCGATATCCTCCACGCCGGCCTGCTCCGCGACGTCGAGGAATGTGCCCGCTTCGTTGCGGAAAAGCTGGTTGCGGCCAAAATCATTGGCCACGTACAGATCCTGATCTCCATCGTTGTCAAAATCTTCCCAACTGGCGGCATACGTAAATCGCCGATTGTCGAGGCCCAGCCCGGCTGATTCGGTCACGTCTTGAAACGTGAAGCCGCCGACGTTTTTTAGTAAATAGCTTGGGCCACCGTTGCGGGCATCGGCATAGGGGACGGGCAGGCCGAGTATCCCGCCTTCGTCCGCGGTTTGGCGAGGGATGCGGCCACAAAGGTAAACATCGAGCAGGCCATCGCCGTCGAAATCCGCCGCCGCCAGGGAATGGAGTGATGATTCGCTTTCGAAGAAGAAACGGTCCTCGAACCGGGCCTCTCCCACGTTTTCCAGGACGCGAAGCCGCCAATATTCCCCCAACAGCAGATCTTGATCGCCGTCATTGTCCAGATCCAAAAACAACGCGCTTCGGCAAGGCTCCTCGAAGCCGATGCCCGACGATTCCGTATGGTCTAGGAGCTTGCCGCCAGAAGTCTGCAAGAAAAGCCGATTGGGCAGGCCACCCGTTTCGCAGAGGAAGAGATCATCGCGGCCATCGCCGTTAACATCCGCCACGGACACGCCTTGCTCTCCCTGCACGCTCACGCTGATCTTTAGCGGTAGCGTTGCTCGCCAGTGATCCATCCCCAGGGCGAATTGCTCGGTGTACGCCGGCAACTCACTCAGCAGATCTTCGGTCGCGTCATGGAAAAGTGGCCGCGCGGAATTCCGCCGTGCTTCCAGGAAATGCGTGGCTTCAATCGACGTGAGCTTCGGCGGTTCATGCCTTCCCTCCGTCCAATGGCATTGCCAAGTGCTCTGTTGCTGGATGCCACCGTGTGCGGATTCTCCGGCCAACTCGACCACCACACGCGTCTGCCACGCGTTTTCAAGCCGTTTGACGGAAATGATCTTGAAATGCGCGGCAATCTCCGGCACATCACGGAATGGTTCGAGCAAGTCCCGCAACGCCCTCGCACAACCGTCGATGCCCTGAAACTGTCTGCCGGGATGCACTGAGGAATTCTGGAGAAAAACCTCCACGCCCGTTTCCGAGTAGACGGGCTGGAGAACACCTCGCAAGGTTTGGCAATGGAACTTCAGATCGATCAGTGACGTCAGCGTCTCGATGTTCCCTTTCAGAATTGCCGGCAACTCCCGCCCGAGGCGCTGAAGTTGAAGTTTTGCTTGTTCTTGAAATGCCTCGGTCGTCCAGCCATCCGTCCGGGGATCAAGTTTGGCCAGGATTTGATCTCTCGGCCCATCAGCCGTCGCGTCGCTGCCGGATAGCGGTGGCGCGTCTTCTTC
>JANQPP010000049.1 GCA_028289405.1 Pirellulales bacterium | reverse complement strand
GGCGAGATCAACTTGCCCACGAGCGTATCGAAGGCGACCATCTTGTCCTCGGCGATATAAATGCGATCACCGGGCAGGACTTGGAAGTTGGTTTCCGTGATGCCGGCTTGCGTGATGGCATTCCAATCGACGGGGAGAATCTGCGGGCAGCCGAGCCCGGATGGAGCCGGTCGCGCGATCCACATGCGTTTGGAGGAGACCGAGTCGAGCCCCTCGACCTGGGCAATGGCATCGAGCACCGTTTCATTGCCGGTCGCGGGGAATTTGACCACCGAATCTCCCAATCCGGCCCCCTGCAGGATCACGTAATACGCCTTGCTGTTGTAGGCAAACACGTCCACGGCAACCTGCGGGTTTTCAAGGAACTCGCCCAAGTGGGCTTCGATCGAGAACTTGGCCAGCTCGATCGTCATACCCCCCACCTTCACGCTGCCGTAGGTGCCCAAGGTGATAAAGCCATCTCCCCGAACCAGATGCTCCCCTTCGATCTGCTGTGTGGCGGCGACCTCGGCCAAGGTCACGGAGACCTCCGGATCGCTGAGCGATTTCAACAGGTGTTCGCGAATGGCTGCGGTGGCTTCCGAAACGGACATGCCGACGACTTGCAGCCGTCCGTACGGCAGGCCCAAATTGATGAAACCCCCCGGTTCAATGGTGTAGGGACCGACGATGGGAGCATCCGGGAGCGTGCGCCGCACCTGAATGATCAATACATCGAAAGGGCGCAAGCGGTAGGGTGCCTTGGGAACGGCATGCAGCGCGGAGACGACCAGAATGTCCGGCGGCTCGATGACGTAAGGAGGCAAGAAGGTCTTCGACAGCTCACGAGGCGTATCCACGGCCACGGCCGGCGGCAGCCGACGCGGCAGGGACTTGCCGCCGTGAATGCCCCCCCAATGCCCGACCTGGATGACCTGGCAGCCCGACGCCGCCCAAGCGAGCGCGAAGAGACACCAAGCCGTACGAAGACGACGTACGCTGACCATCAAATTTCTCCCCCCCTTGCGTCAACCGCGGGATCGGCCCCTTGGTTGTGTTCCCGCTTCCAGGTGAGCCACGCGGTGCAAGCCCGCGCGGTTCGCCCTGGTAAGTCGCAAACAAGTCCGGGCAGGAATGCGGACATCCCGCCCTAGAGGTCAATTCGGAAAAACCGGCAGGGTCAGCCCAATTCGAAATTCCAAAAAATCCGGAATGTTCGGGGCCATCGGCAACGGCGCGTCAAACTTTGCGGCCTAGGCGAGGCAAGGCAAATTCCGTCCATGACGGACGCGATTTGGAGGGATGGGAAGAAAAGGCAGATAGGGAATTGGCGAAAACAGAGCACGAGCCGCCTGACATACAACCATTTTAAAGCCAACGGACACAACCTTCCGCTTTCGCGGATGCGGAGATGTTTTGTCTACAGGCTCTTGGTAATCCCGTGGCGGATTCCTTCGATCAGAAGAACGTCCCTGGAAAAAGCTTGCCAAGTAAGCACGGCTGGGCCGAGAATAAGGCCTCCCGGCATGGCCAACCGCCGAATCGCGCGGGAGTCCGTCACACAAAACACTGCTACGACAGTTCTTCATGAACTGCACTCCGAATTCCGCCCGAGCACACCGAACTTCGATGGGAGAGATCACATGCGATTGGGATTGGTCACGTACATGTGGGGCGCCGATTGGGATTTGCTCACGGTCATCAAGAACTGCGCGGACACCGGCTTCGAAGGGGTCGAATTACGTTCCACCCACAAGCATGGCGTGGAGCCCACGCTGAACGCGGACGAGCGGCGGGAGGTGGCCCGCCGTTTCGCTGACAGCCCGGTGGAACTGGTCGGTCTGGGCACTGCCTGCGAGTTTCATTCCGCCGATGCGGCGGTGGTCCGTAAGAACGTGGAGGAGGCCAAGGATTTCATCCGCCTCTGCCACGATTGCGGTGGCACGGGAATCAAGGTCCGGCCCAACGGCCTGCCGGCGGACGTTCCGGTTCCCCGCACGCTGGAGCAGATTGGCCGCGCGATGAATGAAGTCGCCGAATACGGTGCCGGCTACGGTGTCGAGATCCGCCTGGAAGTGCATGGACGCGGCACCAGCGAATTGCCACACATCAAAACGATCATGGACATCGCCGATCATCCGGGCAACGTCGTCTGTTGGAACTGCAATGCCCAGGACCTGAAAGGGAAGGGGCTCGAGGCCAACTTCCGCCTGGTCCAAGACCGCATGGGGACTATTCACATCCACGACTTGATTACCGGCTACCCCTGGCTGGAACTGTTCGCGCTATTGAAATCGATCTCCTTCGAAGGCTGGACGTTGCTGGAAGAAGGCAACCGCACCAGCGATCCGCTCCGCGTGATGCGCTATTATCGCCTGCTGTGGAATTACATGGCCGGCCAATAGTGGCTCCGCTATCGCCGGTTCAAGTTCCGCCAAACATGTTTCATTTGCCCAGCGAGGCGAGAAGGATGGCAATGATGTGGGCAAGGTTCAAATATCGCCGATCCATCTTATTTGGTTGCTGGCCGTTCTGGTTGGCAGTCTGCTGCATGCTCGTTCCTACGCCCGTTTTGGCGGATGAGGTGGAACTGCACGGGAGGCGGTTCCAAATTCCGCAAGGGTTCACGCTTCAGATCGTGGCGGAGCCTCCCTTGGTGGAGCGTCCCATTTGCTCGGACTTCGATGAAAATGGATTTCTCTATGTGGCGGAATCGAGCGGCTCCAACGACGACGTGCAAACACAACTGGCGGAGAAGCCGCACCGCATCCTGCGTTTGCAAGACATCGACGGCGATGGCCGTTTTGATGAGCGGACCATCTTCGCGGACCGGATGATGTTTCCCGAGGGCGTCCTCTGGCATGCCGGTTCGATTTACGTGACCGCTCCGCCCGAGATTTGGAAGCTGACCGACGCGGACGGAGACGGTATCGCCGAACAACGTGAAGTCTGGTTCGATGGTCAAACCCTTACTGGCTGCGCCAACGACCTGCATGGCCCCTTCCTGGGCCGGGACGGATGGATCTACTGGTGTAAAGGCGCCTTCGCGGAGCAAACGCATCAGCTCACCGATGGCTCCACGTGGACGACCCGCGCCGCCCACATCTTCCGGCGACGTCCCGAGGGAGGTCCGATTGAGCCCGTGATGACTGGCGGCATGGACAATCCCGTGGAGGTGGTCTTCACGCCGAGTGGCGAGCGGATCTTTACCACCACTTTTTTTCAACATCCGGCGGGCGGACAGCGGGACGGCCTCGTGCACGCCATCCATGGCGGTGTGTATGGGAAGAAGCATGGCGTGATTGACGGGCATCCCCGCACCGGAGACGTCATGCCCGTGCTTACGCACTTGGGGGCGGCCGCTCCCTGCGGTTTGACGCTCTTGGAATCGGACGCCTGCGGAGAGGGATTCCAAGGCAATCTGTTGGCGACGCTGTTCAACATGCACAAGGTCACGCGGCATGTACTGGAACCGTCCGGCGCGACCTACATCACGCGGGACAGTGATTTGCTGGTCTGCGACGACCTCGATTTTCATCCCACCGATGTCTTGGAGGATGCCGACGGCAGCATCGTCGTGATCGATACCGGCGGCTGGTACAAGCTCTGCTGTCCCACGTCGCATTTTTGGAAGCCGGATATTCCCGGAGCCATTTACCGCCTCCGCCGGGAAGACGCGCCCGGCATTGACGATCCTTGGGGCCAGCAAATTGCCTGGAGCGAATTGGTACCCACGGATCTCGCGCGGCTCTTGGGTGATTCCCGTCCCCGCGTTCGGCAACGTGCCCTCGCTCAGCTTGCCGAGCGAGGGGCAGCGGCGGTCAAAGCGCTGAGCACCACGCTACAAGCAGAAGACTCCGAGGAAACGCGAGGCCGTGCGGTGTGGAGTCTGTGCCGGATCGATCACCCGCGAGCCCGGACTGCCGTGCGCGCCGCCTTGAAAGACCGCGCTCCCCAGGTGCGTCAAGCGGCTCTGCATGCCGCTTCCGTGTGGCGGGACCGAAAGGCTCTGCCCGCCTTGCTGGACATCCTGGAGAGCGAGCAGGACCCGCATGTTTTGCGTGCCGCCGCCGAGACATTGGGCCGCTTGCGTGATCCCTCCGCCGTGCCGGCCATTCTCAAGGCAGCTAGCGCGGCAACCGACCGCACACTCGAACATTCGTTGACGTTCGCGCTGATTGAAATCGGGGACCCATCCTCGGTTCGCCACGGTTTGCAGGCGGAGGCAACGGGGACGCGACGGGCAGCGTTGATCGCCTTGGACCAGATGCCGGCGGGCGAACTGGCGCCCGAACTCGCTTTTGCCTGGCTCGATGCTCCGGAAGCCGCAGTCCGCGAGGCGGCACGTTGGGTCGTCCTGCGTCATCCGGAATGGGGGCGACATGCCATCCCTTACTTCCGTCAATATTTAGAGCGAGCTTTCGATGATGGCCCGTCGTCGGGCGAATTCCTCGATCTGCTGCGACACTTCGCGGCGGATGCCGAAGTTCAGCAGTTTTTGTCACGGCTGTTTTCGGAGCAGGGCCACGAAGAGAAACAAGTGGCGATTGTGCTCGAAGCACTCGCGGATGCCGAATTGAAACGCATCCCCCAAGCCTGGATCGATGGGTTGGCCATCTTCATCCGTTCGGCTCATGGCGATTCCTTAAAAATGGCCTTGCGTTGCCTGCGAAGCTGGCCGCTGGATGGCCTGCAAACCGGAGCATTGCAAAAAACTTTGGCCACGCTCGCTCGGGAAGACCACATCGCGGACGAGACCCGCTTGGGAATCTTGGCCGCGCTGACTCGCGTGGGCCAGCGAACGCTCCATGCATCGCAATTCGGCTTCTTACTTTCGCAACTCCATCCCGATAACTCCGTGGCCGCGCGAGCGCTGGTCCTGGAAGCGTGGGAGCATGCTGAACTATCCACTCAGCAGAAAAGCGAATTGCTGGCTTTGCTCCCCGAGGCGGGGCCGTTGGAATTGGAAAAACTCGTGGCGCTCGTTGTGGAACGCCCGGATGAGTCCGTGACGCGGGAACTATTCGCCACGCTGCCAGCGATTGCGGAGCAAGGAGCGCTGCCCGCTTCACGGCTGCGCGAATTGCTCGCTCCTCTGGGGGAGACATGGCATGAAGAAGTAGACGCGGCATGCCGGCTCGTGGAAGCGAACACGATTGAGCGCCGCCAGCGCTTGGTGAAACTTTCCTCACAGTTGCCGACGGGTGACTCTAGAAGAGGGCAGCGGGTATTTCATGGTCCACGCGCGGCCTGCGCGAGCTGCCACGCGATCGGATATTTGGGGGGCCGCGTGGGGCCCGACTTGACGCACATCGGACGTATCCGCACCGAATTGGACCTGCTGGAATCGCTGCTGTTTCCCAGCGCGAGCTTTGTCCGCAGTTTCGAGCCGGTCTCCGTGGTTACCCTTGAGGGGGAAGTGATTCACGGCATCCCGCGCCGCGAGGATGTGGAGGAGATCGTTTTAACCGTGGACGCGCAGCGCGAGGTCCGCGTGTCGCGCGCGAACATTGAGAGCATGGCACCCGGGCGCGTTTCGGTCATGCCGGCGGGCCTGGACCGACAGCTTTCGCCGCAAGAACTAGCGGACTTGTTGGCGTTCTTGAAAGCCTCGCAATGATCTTCCATTGCGACGTCTTTCTTTTTTCCGCGCGGGGCCTTTGCTCGACAGCGCGGAGAGGCTTACAATCGCGGCTCGAACTTGTCGTGAATCGAGCCGGCTCGGCGAGCAAACCGTCCCGCCGGTCTGAATATCTCATCAGCCTGCACGGAGAACCATGGAACGCACTTTCATTCTACTCAAGCCCGACTGCGTGGAACGCCGGCTCGTCGGGCGAATCCTCAGCCGCTTCGAGGACAAGGGACTGAATCTCGTGGCCATGAAACTGCTCAAAGTCACTCCCGATTTGGCAAAGAAGCATTACGCCGAACATCTGGAGAAGCCGTTTTACCCGGCGCTGGAGGAATTTATCACTGGCGCTCCCGTGGTGGCCGCCATTGTCGAAGGATTGCAAGCCATCGAGGTTGTGCGCGGCATGCTCGGTCCCACCAGTGGCTTGAAAGCCCCGTCCGGCACGATCCGAGGAGATTTCTCATCCAGCCGGCAGATGAATCTCGTGCATGCCTCCGATGGACCGGAAGCCGCGGCACGGGAAATCCCCCTCTACTTTTCCAACGACGAAATCGTGGAGCACACCCCCACGATCGGCCCTTGGCTCAAGGCTTCCGATGAAGACTGAATCCGTCGCGTTGCCGCGGCGGAAGCGGTTCGTTGAAGTCGACGTCCGTAAATGACCTTGGCCAAAGCCGCGCGTCCCATGGCATGAGTTTTGGCCACCTGGCATTCGCCCTCGTGCAGGACAATTTTCGCCGATTTGTTTACCCCGCTGTTTCTTTCACGGATACTATGCGGTTTGGAGGCCAGCGACCGGATGAGTATTGCCGAATCGAGTCGTCGCGGGGAAATGACCAGGATGGATCGGCTGTCCATGTGCGAGATGACGACCTACCGCTGGTCCTTCGAGGAGGACGTGGCCCATTACATGGAGCATGGCATTCCCGCGATCGGCGTGTGGCGGCAGAAGCTGTCGGACTACGGCGAGGAAAAAGGGAAGGAACTGCTTATCGAGAGCGGCCTCGCCGTCTCCAATTGCTTCTTCGCCGGCGGATTTACCGGCAGTGAAGGACACTCGTTTCGCGAAAGCATCCGGGACGGGCTGGAAGCGATCCACCTGGCCGCCACGATCGGTGCCCAAAACCTGCTCATCTTCACCGGTTCACGCTGCGGACATACGCATAGCCACGCCGAACGGCTCGTTTATCAGGCGCTTCGTCGGTTGGTCCCTTTCGCGGAAGAGCATGGGATCACGCTCGTGCTGCAACCGGTTCATGAATCTTGCGCGCCGGAATGGACGTTCATCACCGACCTCGACATGGCTCAGCGTTTGGTCGAGAAGATTGACCGTCCCTGCGTGAAAATCGCCTTCGACACCTACTATTGGGGGCAAGATCCGGATGTCCTGGAAACGATTGGCCGCCTTGGCGACCAAATCGGCCTGGTGCAGTTGGCCGACACCGCGGCATCTCCCAACGACGAACAACGCCGCTGCCGACTCGGTACCGGCAAGGTTCCGCTGAAGGAGATCATCGAAGCCTTGGACGCGGCCGGCTACAACGGTTTCTACGAGGTCGCACTGATGGGAGGAGATTTTGCTCCCGACGAGTATGAAGACCTGCTCTCGCAAACCAAACGCTGGTACGAGGAATTGCTGCACAAAATCCGCCGCTAACGTGGATGCGTCACGCCGCCGCCGCTGTCCACCATGAGGTACGACGGCGAAGTTTCCGCACCGATTCCAAGGTTCACTTGCCTAGCCGCGCGGATATCGCTTGAGGCGTACTGCCCGATCACGCGGGCGTCGCCAGCATCGTGCAACATGGGTTTTCGCGTGCATCCTAGCGGTGAGACGGAATGATGAACGTTCGACCATATGTAGCCGAGGATAGACAAGCCGTTATCGCACTATGGAAATCGGTCTTCGGCGACCCTGGCGACCATAATTCACCTGAACGGTCACTTCAGCGCAAACTCGATTTTGGTGACGATTTGCTATTCGTGGCCGTGAACCGTGTCGGAATCGTGGGCACGGTCATGGGTGGCTTCGACGGACATCGAGGATGGGTGTATTCACTCGCCGTACACCCAGGCCACCGACGCCAGGGAGTGGCAACAAAGCTGATGCGGCACTTGGAAGCGCATCTCGAAGCAGTGGGCTGCCCAAAGCTCAACCTGCAAGTCCGCACGACCAATCAGGAAGTCGTGTCGTTCTACGAAGGTCTAGGATATGCCATCGAGGAGCGAATCAGCATGGGAAAACGCTTGTCGGGCGCATGACTCGTCCTGCTTCGTCTTTTGCGTTTCCAGTCCGTGCCCATGAAACCCCTCGGCAGTCCGGGCAGACATCGCCGGGTAGCCAGCCCATCCCACCGGCTTTATGAATAAACCATGAGACCGCGATGTGGTTTTGTGCCGACATTTGGACTTTCGGGTGAGGGTGCGTTATCGTCAGAGTGCAATCTTCCGCGGCAAATCCATGGGCCGGTGATCGGGACGGAATAAGACCGCCTTTCCAAGGGAGTTTCCTATGTATCGAATAAGAAAAGCGATTTGGCTGCTGCTAATCGGCGGAGCCTTGGTGAACCGAGGAAACGCCGCTAATTGGCCCATGTGGCGGTACGACGCGGAACGTTCCGCCGCGTCAGTGGAGCAGATCCCGCAGGATTTGCGGCTCCAGTGGTCACGAAATTTCGGCCCCAGGACACAGGCTTGGGACGACCCGCTCAACCTGGACCTGATGACGTACGATCGGATCTTCGAACCGATTGTCATCGAAGGCCGGCTGCTGGTTGGCTTCAACGACCGTGACCAACTCATGGCGCTCGACGCAGAGACCGGGGAGACGCTCTGGTCGTTCCATACGGAAGGGCCGGTGCGTCTGCCTCCCGCCGGCTGGCAGGGGCATGTCTACTTTTGTAGCGACGATGGCTACCTGTACTGCGTCCGCGTGAGCGATGGACAGATGAAGTGGCGATTTCGCGGCGGTCCGGGTGCGCAAAAAGTTATCGGCAACCGGCGGATCATCTCCGCCTGGCCCGCGCGGGGCGGCCCCGTCCTGCGTGACGGCACCATCTATTTCGCCGCCAGCATTTGGCCCTTCATGGGAACGTTCATTTATGCCCTCAATGCGGAAACCGGCGAGGTGCAATGGGTCAATGACGGGACAGGCGCCCAATACATCAAGCAGCCGCATAGTGCTCCCTCGTTTGCCGGCGTCGCGCCGCAGGGCGCGCTGGTCGCCACGGAGGAACTGCTGCTAGTGCCGGGCGGACGGTCTGTGCCTGCCGCCTTCGAACGGAAAAGCGGCGCGTTTCGTTACTTCGAGATCAACGCCGGTGGCAAGGGGACCGGCGGCTCGTTCGTCGCGGCGGATGACCAGCATTTTTACGTGCATACCCGCCTCAAGGGGACGCGGGCGTTTAAGCTGCAAGACGGCGTGAAAACCGCCTTCATGCCGAATGAACCGGTGCTCTTCGGTGGGCAGGTGTATGCGGCAGCGATGGATGGGGAAACGCCGGTCATTCAGGCCCACGGTCTCAATCAGCAACCTCAATGGCAAGTCGAAGCCGACGGCAGTGGCGATCTGATCCGCGCGGGAAACCGCTTGTACGCGGCCGGAGCCGGCCAGATCACGGCGATCGAGTTGCCTAGGGAAGACAAACAAGCCCAAGTCACCGCGAGCTATCCCGTCGGGGGAAATGTGCAACGTCTGCTCGCTGCCGGCGGAAAACTCTTCGCCGTCACACTGGAGGGAGACATTTTGGCCTCCGGCGCGAACGAGCCGCCTCAAGACACCGTCGCGCACGCGCCCCCAGAACCGGCACCGCTCATGCCTGCGGAAAACGCATCGCGAACAGTGACAGATCTGCTCGCCGCTGGGGACGCGGAAGGCTATGCCCTTTGGTTCGGTTCTCCCCGCGACGAACATGCCTTGGCGCTGGCCGCCAAGTCTCCCTTCGTCCAACTAGCCATCGTGGATGAAGATGCCGCGGCGATTAGTGAACTACGACACCAACTCGACGCCGCTGGGATTTATGGCCAAGTCACGGCTCACGTCTCCGACGCGCGTTCTTTCCAAGCCCCGAAGTACGTAGCGAACATGATCTTCGTCGCGCCCGAGCTTTCCGCGCGGGCGGATGGCGAACTGCTGAACACGCTTTACGCCTCCGTGCGGCCTTACGGAGGTGTGTTGTATCTGCTAGCCGCTGAAGAGCAGCGTTTACAAATCGCGGACGTTGCCCGCGAGGCCAATCTGGAGCAGGCCCAGGTCGAAACGACTCCGCATGGCGTGCTGGTCCGCCGCGTCGGCGCGCTGCCCGGCTCGGACGACTGGACGCACCAATACGGCAACGTGGCCAACACGATCAAGTCGGACGACCGCCGCGTGAAGCCCCCCTTGGGCGTGCTCTGGTTCGGCGGCAACAGCAACATGGACGTCCTCCCCCGCCACGGGCATGGCCCACCGGAGCAGGTCGTGGGCGGCCGCCTTTTCATTCAGGGGATGAACAGCCTCAGTGCCCGGGATGTCTACACGGGACGAGTTCTGTGGAAGCGGGAGTTCCCAGATCTCGGCACTTTCGACGTCTATTACGACACGACCTACGCCGACACTCCGCTTGATCCCCGCTACAACCAGGTGCACATTCCCGGCGCCAACGCCCGGGGAACGAACTACGTCGTCACGGAGGATTTGGGCTATCTGGTGATCGGCGACACGTGCCACGTCTTCAATCCCGCGACGGGGAATACAGTCCGGGAAATCCGCCTGCCTCCCGATGAGACCGGCCAGCGCAAGGAGTGGGGCTATATCGGCGTGTATCGGGATGTTTTAATCGGCGGATTGGGGTTCGCCAATTACATCGACCGCCAGTCACTCTCCTTCGAGGAAGACAAGAAACTTCGCAGGAATAGCGCCGGTTTCGGCGCCAAGAGCCTGGACCGCGCCGCCAGCCTGGCCCTGATCGGGTTCGACCGGCATACCGGCGAGCAGCTTTGGAAAGTCGATGCCACGCATAGCTTCTGGCATAACGGTATCGTAGTGGGTGGTGGCCGTATCTACTGCCTGGACCGCTATCCACGGCGGATCGAAGACGCCCTCCGCCGGCGTGGCACGCCGCCGCCGGACACCTACCGCGTCGTGGCGTTCGACTACCGGTCCGGCGAGCTGCAATGGCAGCACGGCGACGTCGTCTTTGGCACCTGGCTCGGCTACTCCGAGGAGCACGATTTGTTGCTGCAAGCGGGCGCCGCTGCCAGCGATCGCCTGCGGGACGAAGTGGGCACCGGCATGACCGTGCATGAAGGCCGCGACGGTTCGATCCGCTGGCAAAAAACGGATCTCCAATACTCCGGCCCTTGCATTCTGCATAACGGCTGGATCATCACCAACGCGAATTCTTATCGCGAATCGGCCGGCGCGTTTCGCCTGGACGACGGCCAGCAGAAACTCGTGCCCAACCCGCTCACCGGCGAATTGCAGCCCTGGAAGCTGGCCCGCGCTTATGGCTGCAACAACATCATCGCCAGCGAACATCTGCTCACGTTCCGCTCGGGAGCGGCCGGGTTCTACGACCTCACGAACAACTCGGGCACTGGCAACTTCGGCGGTTTCAAGTCGGGCTGCACTTCCAATCTGGTCGTCGCGAACGGCGTGCTCAACGCGCCCGACTATACCCGCACCTGTAGCTGCGCCTATCAGAACCAAACGTCGCTGGCCCTGGTGCACATGCCGGGCCTGGAGATGTGGACCATCGATCTGGCGACGTCCACGGAGTCGTCCGACGAACCGGTCCGGCGTTTGGGGATCAACTTTGGCGCGCCCGGCGATCGACGTGACGCAAACGGCGTCCCTTGGTTGGAATACCCCATCGTGGGGGGAGAGTCCGTCCCGCTTTCGGTCGAGATCGAACCGACGGCCCGTTTCTATCGCCATCACGCTTCTTCCATGCCCGGCCAGAAACTGCCCTGGGTCTTGGCCTCCGGCGTCCAGGGAGCGAGTGACATTCGCGTCGGCCTAAATTTCCTGGAAGCGAAAGGCGTCGCCTCGAAGGTGGCTGGGCTGCTGGGAAGCCTGGTGGGGAACGGTGACAAATCAGGCGTGCCAGACCGCCGTTATCGCGTGCGGCTCTTCTTCGGCGCGCCCGGTAACGCGGGCATCGAGCGGAGTGTGTTCGATGTGACCGTGCAAGACGAACACCTGCTTCACGAGGTGACCCTCGATCCAGCGAAGGGCTCGGGTTCCGTGGCCGCGATTCACACGCTGGAGAATGTGGCCCTCGCCGACGAGCTACACCTGCGTTTCACCGTCAGTGAAGGTACTTCCTTGCTGTCGGGCATCGAAATCACGGAGATGCAGGAACCGGAAGCCGATGCCCGCTCCGTCGATTGAAGCGTGGGAAAGCACGCTTCCCCTGTGCTAAACTGAGCGCGTGTCATGCGCCGCGTGCCAATGCTGACGTGTTCAGCATGCGGTAAGCAATGCAATTCTCCTATCCATCTCCTTCCACCCTTCAGGAGTTCCCACCATGCGCTATGCCTTTCGCGTTTGTTTGGTTTTGTTGACGCTCATCTTACTTTCCGTTGGTGGCATTTCGGCGCCTGCCCAGACCGAGGACGAGGCCAAACGGCTGCTGTATGTCGCCTCGCCCGGCATTCGCAATTACCTGCAATACGGCGGGCACGGAGTGCTGGTGTTCGATATTGATGACGGCCATCGCTTTTTGCGGCGGATCTCACTCGAAGGTTACGGCACGGACGAAAACGGCAAGGTGCTGAACATCAAGGGCATCTGCGCCAGTGCCGACACGGGCCGGCTCTACGTGAGCACGCTGCGGCATTTGATCTGCCTCGACCTGGCCAGCGACGAGGTCCTCTGGCAGCGGGAATTCGAATTCGGCTGCGACCGCATGAGCATCGCGCCGGACGGTTCGGTGATCTACCTCCCCTCGTTGGAGAAACACTGCTGGTACGTGGCCAACGCCGACGGCGAGGAACTGGCCCGCATCTCGCCGGACTCGAGTGCCCATAACACGGTCTACGGCCGTGACGGGAAACACGTCTACTTGGCGGGGCTTCGCTCGCCGCTCTTGACCGTGGCGAAGACGTCCACGCACACTGCCGCGCGGACGGTGGGCCCCTTTAGCAATTCAATCCGTCCCTTCACGGTCAATGGACGGCAGACGCTGGCCTTCGTGAACGTGAACGGGCTACTCGGCTTCGAGATCGGCGACATTCAAAGCGGCAAGATGCTGCACCGCGTGGAGGTAGAGGGGTTCGAGATGGGGCCGGTGGCGCGGCACGGCTGCCCCAGCCACGGCATCGGTCTCACGCCTGACGAGCGGGAGATCTGGGTCGCCGACGGGCACAATAGCCACGTGCATGTGTTCGATGTCACATCCCTACCGCCCCGGCTCACGCACAGCCTCTCACTGCGGGAACAGCCCGGCTGGGTCACCTTCACCATTCGCGGCGATCTGGCCTACCCCTCCACGGGCGAGGTCTTCGATGCCCGCACCAAACGCAAACTCGCGACCCTCTCCGATGAAGAAGGCCGCGAGGTGCACAGCGAAAAAATGCTGGAGATCGATTTCCACAACGGACGCCCCGTCCGCACTGGTGACCAGTTTGGAGTGGGTAGGGTGGTGCAGTGAGGAAAGCTCATGCCGAATAGCGACTGCTGTTATTGTCCTTGTGTCGTGTCGATTACCAGCTTGCGATGACCCAATGCGTAGAGTCACACCACCTTTCACAACGACCCCAGTTGCGATAGCCGCAGCATTCATAGCAAATGTGCTCATACCACACGACTACGTGCCGGGAGAGAGGAACTGGCCCCAAGCCGTGACTTCGAAGGCGGGATGCTTCGTGTAAACGTTGTGATCGTCGTAACAGGTCCGTTCCAGGCAGAACCCGCTCCGCGTGTCTGGCGTGGCCACGATCAAGTCTTCGTCGACGATGCTCCACACGTTAGCCGCATGGTCTATCACGTTTGGGCAAGGAACGAGTACGGCGCCCAGCAACGCATCGACGCGGCTCAAAAGGACGACCTCTTGTTCCAGCATGCGAATGCCGGCTCGCCGAAGCAATTCATCGGCGGAAGGAACGTCGCCCGTGGAAATCAAGAAATGGTACCTCTTCGCTCTCGATGAGTGATTTTTTAGGATGGAAACGACTTCCGCCCGGATGCGTTGGGTCTCTTCGATTCTCAAAAATTGAATATCTTCGGCGGGGAGTTGGCAGGCGTCGGCCAACGATTGCGTCCAAGAAGGGCGCATCGTCCGCGCTTTCGACCGCGCCATTCCGTCTTTCAGTTTTTCGCTGGGGAGGTCGCCCATTTGCTCGCCTGTGCTTAGTGCGTTCGTTGGCACGGCAGGGCTGTAACGAATTACTTTCCCTGGGTGATAAGCACCCAGGTTGCGATGCTACGGCATAGCGATTCGAAACAAAAAAATCTGAAGTCCTGTCAGGGCCAAGGAAAATAGAACGAACTGCTGTGGATGACGAAATCGGCAGAGGAGACGAAGGCCATGATAAGCATCAGACCAGGGCATGCCGCTAGGGCAATTACCGCAATGATCATTGCATAATAGTATGCACTTTCACCCCCGGCCTGGGTTACGTGGGCGGCAGTCAGGTTCCGTTCGATGAAGATGATGCCACAGCCAATCAGAAAACCTATCAATTGCAGACCGGCCACGACGGACAGTCCCCAAGGATGAGGCCGCGGGGCTTTATTCTCACCGGAGCTTTCCCGTGACAAATGCCACATACGCCCACCCTCGATCTGCCGTGCCCCCGCGATCACGAGAACTGCAAAGTCGATTTTCCCGAACCAGTTTGGGAGGGGGGCCGTAGGAGATGTTCGCGGGGGGGCTTTGATGGTGGAAGGAGCCCCTGATGCAGATCTTATCGCTACGAAACGCTTTGGAACAACTCGACGATCCTCGCCATCGGCGTGGCGTGCGGCATCCGTTTGCCGGAATCGTCACGCTCATGCTGCTGGGCATGCTGGCTAGAATCCGTGAAATGGAAGTTCTGGTCCGATGGGCCGCCATCCATTGGGAGCAGTTGCGGGAACCACTCGGCTTTGATCGGGAGACGCCGCCATGTGCGACGACGATCAGCCGAACGCTGGCCCCATGTAGCGTGGGTGAGTTCCAGGCGGCGTTAACGACGTGGCTGAAGACCAAAATTGATCACGCCGGAGGCGTCGCCGCGGTCGATGGCAAGACCGCCAAGGCGGCTCTCGACGGCGACCGTCCACTGCACATGCTCAATGTTCTGCGGCACGACCTGCAAGTGGTCGTCGCTCAATGGCAAGTCGGCTCGGCCAAGACCAACGAGCCGACCATGCTCCGCCGCCAAATGGAGCATCTGCTGGAAACTTATCCCATGCTACGGTTGATCACGGGCGATGCGATTTTCGCCCAACGTCCTTTGGTCGATCTCATGCGTCGCCGCGGATGCCACTACCTGTTCCAGATCGAAGCCAACCAGGGCGACACGCTGGACGCTTTGGAGCATTGCTTCCGCCGTGCCGATGAGAAGCCGCCCGCGGCGGAGACTTCTGAAAAAAGGGGAGCGCCGCCGAGACGCGACGATTGTGGCTTGACCTGCACAACGCTGGCTATCTCCGCGAAACCCTGGGACTGGCCGACTGCCAGATCGCGCTGCGCGTGGACCGCGAGGTGCGTGCGAACCATGGCGAGTTAATCTCGCATGACGTCCGCTATTTCATTACCAGCCTCGATCCGGCCGAGGTGACGGCCGATGATCTTTTACGATACGTCCGCGATCACTGGCGGGTGGAAAGCCTGCATTTCTTGAAAGACCGCTGGTGGGACGAAGACCGTCACCACACTCGCCGTCCCGGACTATCCGCCTTGATGGCCGCATTGAACAACGCGGCCGTCAGCATCCATCGCTTGCGTAGCGATCCGGAGATACCGTTACGAGCGTCCGCCGATTACATCGCTTGGCGTCCCGCCCTCGGCCTCCAACTACTGCAAACGTGACTTTGCAGTTCTCGTG
>JANQPP010000039.1 GCA_028289405.1 Pirellulales bacterium | reverse complement strand
GAAGAAGCGGCCCGCATGCCCGGCGGCGAAACCGATATGCACGGGAAAGGCATCCTCGCTTGCACCGGCTCCGGTGTCGATTTCGCGGGAGGTGCCTCCGGTCCGCGGATCCAAGACGCCATCCAGATAATGCAGGATTTCCGCGCCCTCGACGGCTCCCTCGGGGAAGACGGAGGAGACGAAATGCCACTCGCCATCGGTCAATTCAGTGCCGGCGAAGTTTTGGCCGCCTTGGAATTCCGTGCGGAGCGAGTTGGTACCCTGGTTAATGCGGAAATGCCACTTCCGGCCATTGGCGAGCGATCCCCAAGCGACCATCGCGGTCGCGAAAGGCTGCGGTTCCGCCTTGATCCAGGCGGTAATCGTCCTGGGATTCGCGCCGCCGATGCCGATGAAGGGCGTTTCGATGTAGGACGGCCCTTGATTTCCCGTGAATCGCACGGACGAGTCCTGAAAACCGGGAGGTCCATCGTCGGCCCACTCCACGGTCACGTCCTGGGGCAGAAAGCCATCGTTGCCGCCGGCCATGTCCACGAACGTTTCCCCACTTCCTTCATCAAGTGGCCAATGCGCGACTAATTCCCCATAGCCGAATGTCGCTACGCTGCAATAACCCAACGTCGTCAACGCACAAATCACTTGGCGAATCCAGCTCATCTCATTACTCCCTGCCAGCCAGCATGATCCCGAAGCCGTTCTTATCTCAAGCACTTCTGCCCGGCACTCTAGGCACGAAGCTCGTATTCGTCAAATATTTTTTCGTGCAATTAAGTTTTTTTGGTTGTTTCGAATGCGTGTCTCCGGACGCAGATCCCCGCTAGCCACGAGAACTGCAAAGTCACGTTTGCAGTTCTCGTGACCCGCTAGCCGAAAAGCGGGCGGAGAATTGGTATGCCGGCTATACTAAGAGGTTGCCGGCGAAGCCCGATCGAGACCATGCTTTCCGTGAATTGTCCCAGACCAGCGTGTCTCACTGATCCGGGCGCCGTTTCAGCTACTTCCCAATTCGCCTCGATGTCTGTGTCCCATTTATTGAGATGCTGGTTTCCACTTTGCCTGGCAGGCGTCATCGCCTTGCCAGCCTGGGGTCAGAATCCGCTGGTGAAGGAACAGATTGGCTACGAGAGGCTTCGCGCGGAACTGGGCGACGATTTGCCCACCGGTGCGACGGTCCACGTGGCCCTCGTGGAGGCGAATACCGACAACAACATCGATAACTCTACCCAGCGGCCAGCAGACGGGCTTTTCAACTTTCTCCCGGATTTCGAAAAGAATCCGCAGTTGAATGGCGGAGACCGGCAATTCCATGTCATCTCCAGCGACGGTGATCGCTCGGGCCATGCGAACCTGGTCGCTTCTCTATTCTTTGGCAGCATCTCCTCGATCGCACCGGACGTGACGAATATCGATGTCTACCGCACTGAGGCCTGGATCGGCTTGGACTATCTCGTGAGTGTGGAAGATACCACCGCCAGTTTCACGAATGCCCGCGTGTTCAACCATAGTTGGGTGCTGCCCGGCCTCCCGTTCGAGTTGTCCCGGGTGGATGACTCGGTCCATCGGGACGACGTCGTGCATGTGGTGGGGGTGAATAACGTCAATAATGGCGGTGTTCGGCCGCTGCTTGCCAGTGCATACAACGTGATTTCCGTCGGGCTCAGCAGTGGCAACCACGAACCGGGCACGGTGGGCGTGGGAAGTTTTCAGTCGTTCGATGGCTTGTATCGAGGACCCGTCCGCGTGAAACCGGATTTGGTCGTGCCGGAGATATTTACTAGCTACGCGGCCCCTTTCGTGAGCGGTGCCGCCACGATCCTCATTGAAGCGGGGCATAACCATCCGGAATGGTCCCACGGATCACGCGAAGTTACCGGAGCGAATGGAGAGACATACGTCGTCCAGCACGCGGAAACGGCGGAAGTGATCAAATCAGCCCTGATGGCCGGGGCGAGCCGGAACCTTGATGGGTACGCGGCCACCACGGCGAATGGACTGGACGCTCGTTTTGGCGCGGGGCAACTCGATGTGCGGCAAAGCTATCGCATCCTCGCCGGAGGCGAATACGATAGCCGCGAAGAGGGAGAGTCTCGCCTTCTCGGTTTACATGGTTTCGATTACGACCCGGAATTCGCCAGCAAAGACGAATCAACCTACGCCTTCGCCACGGGCGTTTATCCGGAAACGCTAGCGGCGGCGCTGGCTTGGAACGTGCAAGTGGATATCGCCGCCGATGAGGCCAACCTCGCGAATTTCGATTTGGAGTTGCTGGCGGAAACCGCCGACGGAATGGTTCTCGTTACCGATTCGCGCGGCCAAAATGACAATACGGAGCACGTCTGGGAGCCGGTCTTGGAACCGGAAACCAACTACCTGCTTCGCGTGTTTCGTGACGATGATTTCGCGCCCTGGGACGTGGCCCTAAGTTGGCGGAGAGAACGGCTAGGTGTCATCGCGGGGGACGTCGACATGGATGGAGACGTCGACCTGAAAGATTTTCAGATCCTCAAAACGAATTTTGACGTGGGAACGACGCGAGAATCTGGAGACTTGAACGAGGACTACGCCGTCGGTTTGGCGGATTTCTCCATCCTCAAGGAAAACTTTCGAAATCTTGCCGTAAGCCTTGAAATGAGAGGCGGTTTGGGCATTCAAGCCGCATCCGTTCCAGAACCGGATGGGCTGTTCTTAGCCGCGTTGGCGGCAGGGGCTGGGTGGTTCACCGCCCGTCGGCGGCCATTCCATTCGCGTCACGCTTCGCGGAAGTTGAAATCGTAATCTTCCCAAGCCTTGGCGAGGCCAATCGAAGATTTCTAGAAATCTGCTGGATTTACTTTGCACATTTTGCGAGAATAATACGCGCTGGGCAAACCGGTGCAAAAAACTGTCAAAGGAGAATGAGATGGGCGTTCGAAAGAAACGCGGTTTCACGTTAGTCGAATTGTTGGTCGTGATTTCCATTATTGGGACCTTGGTGGCGCTCTTGCTGCCGGCCGTGCAAGGTGCCCGCGAGGCGGCCCGACGCGCGACCTGTATCAACAATCAGCGGCAGGTCGCGTTGGCCTTGATCACGCTGGAGTCGCAAAAGCGTTCCTTCCCGGGCTACACGAACAAAGTTGGCGAGACCCCCTTCCCGGCAACTTGGGTCGTGCCGTTGCTCCCGAATATCGAACAAGCGGCTCTCTTCGATCAATGGCAGGAAGGCAATCCCACGGTAGTCTTCTTGAACCTGTTGGTCTGCCCTAGTGACCCGCCCGCCGACCGCACCCGTTCGCCTCTTTCCTATGTGGCGAACTGTGGCATCCCGGATATCCAAGCCCGCTCCATGGGGGGCGACACCGGTGCCAATGGAGTCTTTCACGACAATTTCGACCCCAATAATGCCCGCATCATCGGGATGGACTTCGTGCAACGTGCCGATGGGGCATCCGGGACGATTCTCGTATCGGAAAACGTCAATGCTCGGCAGTGGGGTGGCCAGACGTTCCAGAATGACGGCCAGTGGCGCGTCACCGAGCCTTACATCACTTTGAATGCCGAGAAGTTCACGGGCATGACCTGGAGCCCCTTGCAAGCGACGGAACCGTCCGACTCGGAGTCGTTCAAAACCCGCCGCATCAATGGACGGAAGGATGATTTTTCGGACACCGACCCGCCGGGCAATGTCCCGATGGAAGTCGCTCGTCCTTCCAGTTTCCATCCGGGTGGCGTGGTCGCCGCGTTCGCGGATGGCCGCGTGCTGTTCCTCAGCGAAGATATTGACTACCACGTCTATGCCCACTTGATGACGCCTCAATCGGCCCAGTCAAGCTTGCCGGACGTGCCACTGCAAGGCAGCAACAACGTCACCTGGAAATCTTACATCGTGAGCGACGCGGACTATCAGAACTAACTTGCTCCGCAGGTTTCTTTCGCGATATCTTCAGCCACGCTCGGGACGTTAAAATCTCGAGCGTGGCTTTTTCTTTGGGAATCGCGTTGCGCTGGAAGACCAAGGCGAAACGGCTACTTCTTACCCAACTCGCGTTGTCGGCGAAAGAATTCAGTAAGCAACCGTCCACAAGCCTCCGCCAAGATCCCCGAGGTGGCTTCAGCCCGGTGGTTCAAACGCTCATCGGCGAGCAGCCGGTACAAACTGTCCACGGCCCCCGCTTTGGGATCCGCGGCACCATAAACCACACGGGGAATGCGGCTCTGAAGAATCGCCCCGGCACACATGGGACATGGTTCCAAGGTGACATACAGCGTGCAGTTCTCTAGCCGCCAGCTCGACAGGGATTCCGCCGCCTGAGTAATGGCGATCATCTCCGCGTGCGCGGTGGGATCGCGGAGCCGTTCCCGCTGGTTATGAGCGGCGGCGATAACCCGTTGCCGATGCACGATCACGGCTCCCACGGGCACCTCGCCAGATTCCGCCGCGGCACCGGCTTCCGCCAATGCCTGTCTCATGTACCGCTCATGCTCGGCAGCCGAACTGGGATCCGATTCCACGAAAATCATTTAATGACACGCAATGGACTGGTAGGGAAGATTTCTTACGCAGGCGGCTACCGTGATGGCCCTTGGCGTGGCCATGGCCTGCCTAGTTTGTGAATTGACTGCTTTTGTGATGGCCAAATAACGAGTCACCGTCGCGTCCTCGCAATAATGAATAAATTGGTGTGACAACATGTTGTCACACCACATTTCAGAACCACGAAAATGCAGCGATTCCATTCGACGAAACCCTTCATCTGGTCCGACGTATCCCGTAGAGGAAAGTAGACTAGGGCGCCCAGGGATGCAACCACGGAACCTGTTCTATTTCTCATGCCGCCGCGAGGGGCCAGCGCGCATGCACCATCAGGTGAAATATCCACGGGCCGAGCAGCCATTGCCAACCAATAGCCGGAGCGTGATGCGCGTCGAGCTGGGCGGTTCGACTTCCGTGCTGGTGGCCACCGATGGAAGCGTTGTCGGCATCTTTTCCGATGAGGATCTCTTGGGAATCCCTCGGCTGATGTCGCATATACGTGAATGCGTCGTGGAGGAACTTCGCCGGCTCCGCCAAGCCGACCAAGTATCGAGTCCGTCAGCGGAGAGATATGCCACGCTCACGGCCCGCGAACGGCAAGTCATGAACTTCCTTGTCGCGGCAAAGCCGACCAAACAGATCGCCCGTCAGTTGGGTATCTCCCACAAAACGGCGGAACACCACCGTTCGAGTATCCTCCGCAAAATGCAGGTCGAAAGCACGGGCGAATTGATCCGCTTGGCGCTTTCAGACGACGGCATTCCAGGCTCGTGAGGCCCATCGCGAGAATGTGCGGCGATCCGTCCGATTTTATTTTTCTCAACGGCGTGCCATTTGGGTGGAGCCGCTCTCGGAAATATCCACGGCCTGCTTGACCGCCTCGGCGACCATGCCCTTGGTGAGTACTCCGTCAAGCACGATGGGCTGGGAAGGGTTGCCGCCGGGGAAAATCGCGAGGTAGGGAATCGCCTTTGAGGCATTCCCCAACTCCATGAGCAGAGCGTCAATCTCGGGCGCTTCGTCGGTCTTGTCCGCTAAAAGAGGCACGACGTCATAGTCGTCGAGAAGCTGCCGTGTCTCCTCGGTATCGAGCGCGAACATCTTGTTGAACTGGCAATTCACGCACCAGGAAGCGGTAAAATCGACCAAGACCGTTTGGCCCTCCGAGGTCAATTGATTCAGCTTCGACCGGGAAAACTCCTGCCACTCCAAGACATGGCTGCTTGGCCAGAAGGCGAAAACCCCCACGGCGCCAGCGACGGCCAATCCGACCGCCCAGGCCCGCAACCGAGTACCCCATTCGGCGGTAAAGGGCGTCTTTCCAATCCACCAGCATCCCGCCCACAAGCCGATCAGCAACGTGAAGGTTGCCACGAGATTCGCCGAACGCAAGCCGCCAAACAGAAACGCGACCGTGCCGAGGAGAACAAACCCCATGAATTGTTTAAACGTATCCATCCAAGCTCCCGGCTTGGGCAAGAAACGGATCATCTGCGGAAAGGCCCCAATCAGCAAATAAGGGGCCGCCATGCCGAGGCCCAGGGCGACAAACGTGGCGAAGATCACGGGAGATGACTGTACGGAGGCCCAAGTCATGGCGGGGACAAGCAGCGGGCCAGCACAGGGAGTCGCCAGCAGCGTGGACAGAATTCCTTTGGCAAACGCCCCGAACGGACCTTCTTTCATGGCCAATTCGTTGGCTGCCGAGGAAGCCGCGAAGCCAGGGATGGGAATCTCCCAGATTCCCAGCAGGCTCAAGGCACATACCCACACCAGCCCGATCAGCGAGATGCGAAACGCGGAGCTTTGGAATTGTTCTCCCCAACCCATCTGCAGCGTTACCGCCAGCGTGGCCAAGACGAGAAACACGGACATCAGCCCGGCCGCGAAATAGAGATTCAGCATGAAAATCCGGCCACGGTTCTCCCCAGCCTGCTGCACGAAGGCCAGGATTTTCAGCCCCACCACCGGCAGCACGCAGGGCATGACGTTCAAAATCAGGCCGGCCAAGAAGGCGATGCCCAAATACGTCAGTATCTGCGTGCTGGAGCTCTCCACGACGGTCGGTTCCGTGTCCGAGCCTGGAGCTTTTTCCGAAGCCTCTGGACCCGCGGGGTCTTGGGGACCTCCCGGGACAGCGGTGGACGTATCGTCGATTTCCTGACCGGAATTCTCGGCGAGCAGCGCGACCTCGCCATACTTGGCTGACGACCATTGCAGCGAGATTTCGCCCTCTTCAGGAAAGGTTCCCACACGCAACTCCGCGCGGAATTGAGCGCCGCGTGGCTGGTCGCAGGAGGAATCCGTGCAGGTTTGATAGCCGACGTATCCGACCAGCGGATAAACACCGGGGGAGGTGTCCGGAGACACGGAAAGCTCCGCCGTCCAGCGCACCGTTCCCGAATAATATTCCACCGACTCATCGGGGAAGATGGGGCTGGGAACGGTCTTCAGGACCGCATCGGTCGCGGGTCGACTCGTGATTGTGATTCCGCTGGGCGGCTGGAGAATAATCAACGTCGGTTTGGAAGATCCGACCTGGTTCGGGTCGCGGTCAGCCTGCCCGTAGATATGCCAGCCATCATGAGGAGCCGCTTCAAGTTCCAGCGTGAGCGTCGAACCGGGCGTGGCCACGCGTGGAGATACCGCCCCTTGCCACACGATGTGGTTTTCCCGTAAGGCGTTGCTGCCGTCGAATTCGACGACAGGGGAATTCAAATTCTCCGGCTTTCCATTGCCGGCTGCCTGCGGCGATGGGGTGACGGAGTCCACGGAAGCGGTGAAGGCAAAACGTTCCGGCGGGCGACACATCGACTCGGTGCACAATTGGGCTCGGATCTGCCCTTTGATCGTGATGTCGCTCGGTTGCGCGCCGGAGTCTAGTTCGACGCGAGCCGTCCAAGTGACCGCATCATGATGCGTTTCGACGGTGAGCCCACCAAACAACGGCTCCGATTTCTTCTTGGGCGGCGTGTCCGCGCGAAAATCTTCCACGATCCGATAGGACGTGGAGGGCTCGACCGTGATTTTCGTGGGCACCGGGCCGCCTGGTTCTTGCGTGATCGAATAGATGTACCACCCCGGCTGCAGATTCGCGGTGACTTGCAAATGCCATGCACCGTCATCGGCGGGAGTTAACTTGGCTGTCGCTCGCAGCAGGTTGTCCGTGGACTCGTTACCGCCTCCAGTTTGGAGCCGCGAGGGATTGAAACCGCCGGGAATCTCGAATTGAGCCGAGGCCTGCCAGGGCACCAGAAACAGCATGCCCGCGATTAGCAACCCGATTTCCCATCTCCGCCACGATTGATTGCACATTCTTGACCACCATGTACGGAAAATTTTCATGAATTCGGTACTCTTGGCGGAAAGCAATGACGGCCTAACCCGGCTAGCCATTCATGCTTTTCCAACTTCACGCGTCGCTGGTCTAAATTGCCTTTAAGATCGATGATGAAGCCAAATGACTCGATCGATCCTTGATTCTCTGACAATATTTTCGGTTTTCCAACTCTGAAAGTCTGTGAAATATGCCACCGATGCATTGTATCCGTCGTGGCAAGGACTTTTTAGCGATCTCCCAAGAGATCACCATTAAGTGTCGCGGGAAGACGCCTCGACTCGTGTTTTTTCGTACCAATCGACCAGCCAGTTTTGCTCGAATCGGAAGTTTCGGTCCACAAGATCCTCCGGGATTTGGGCACGCACCTCGGCCGCTTCCTCGTGCCGCTCTAGATAATGGAGCGCAATCGCCTTCCCTGCCTGTCCGCATGCCCTGAAGTCAGGATCATCGCTTTGGCGAGCAAGTGAATCCAGCAAGGCGAGAGCCTTTTGCCATTCAGCTCGATTCAAGAAATAACGGGCTAGTCCAAGTTTTGCCAGGTCTCGGGCCAAGCGATCTTCTTGTTGCTCTTCCGTGCCGGTGAGTCGGCCATTGGGTTGGAAATCGATGGCCTCCCGCCATGCACGTTCCGTGTCGTTCCTCTTGGCATGTAGAAGTTGCTTCCAGCGGTCACTTTTGATGGGAATGTTGGATTCGGCGCCAGACGGCAATACGGGCGGTTCACGGCCCATCCAGGCCACGGCGGCCCCCGTGATGAACAACAGCAGCGCGACCGTGAGCAGCGGAAGGACTCGTTTTCTGCCGCGCGGGGTTTGCCGCATCACCTGCTGAAGTTGCCGGGTGGCCTCCAGGGGGGTCACGGCGGTCACTTCTGGCAATGCACGCCACGAAAAATCCGCTTCCTCCCCCTCGAGATCGAACCGTTGGGCGATGTCGGACAGCCGCCGCAGGACATCGCGGGGCGATTCGAATCGATCCTCCGGCTTTTTGGCCAAAAGCCGAACCACGAGCCCCACAAGGTCCGAGTCCACATCCGGACGGGAATCCAACAGCGAAGGCGGCTCGGAATGCAAATGCGCCACGGCCACGCCCAGAGACGTGTCGCCCGAAAACGGCAGTTGGCCAGTGAGCATCTGGTAAGCCATCACCCCCAGGGAGTAGAGGTCGCTGCGGGGATCGAGCGGTTTCCCTTCGATTTGTTCGGGACTCATGTACAAAGGCGTCCCCATCGTGACGCCCAGTTGCGTCAAATCGGAAGCCCGGTCCGCCACACGCGCGAGGCCGAAGTCGGCCACCTTTGCGTCACCGGATTCGGAGAGCAAGATGTTTTCCGGTTTGATGTCCCGATGCACGATCCGCTGCTCCGCCGCTTTGCAAAGTGCCGCGCAAACTTGAATCAATATCCGCAACACGGTTGGCAGAGGCGGACGGGGATGGCTCGCCAGATAGTCCCTGAGATTGATGCCCGGCACATACTCCTGAGCGATGTAATGCGTGCCATCCTGACATCCCACGTCGTAGATTTGCACGATGTGTGCATGTACTAGCGAAGCCGCTGCTTGGGCTTCGACGTGGAACCGCCGTACGTACGTCTCATCCTCCGCGAGGCGGGGATGGAGAACTTTCAACGCCACGTTTCGTCGCAGGGAATTCTGCTCGGCCAAATAAACCTTCGCCATGGCCCCTTCGCCCAAATCGCGAAGGATGGTGAAATCGCCTATCCGCTGGTTCGTGCGATCGCCGTTCGATGTCATAGGCGTTACTTTCTGGGCGGCGGTCCGACTCGCGATACGGCACACGACACCGCGCAACATCAGGAACTGCTTGTCCTTCTGTACGCGACGGAGGGTTCGATGGGTCGGCGTGGCCGGGCATCCCCTCAATATGGGATGTGTTCGAACGTAGAACAAGTTCCGCGCAACAGGGACCATCCGCGTGCGCTCACGCGAGGCGGCATGTCCTCGATTCAGTGGACCGACGACGGTAAATGGGTCCATGGCCCTGGTGCACCCGAACCTGGTTTTGTTGCCAGCCGCTGGAGGCGTCGCGTCGAATGCTTTATGATAATTCCTCGAAATGTGCGGGGCTCGCTCGGCGGACGAAGCGGTTTGGAAAAATAGCCGATTCCGAGTAGCCGGGCCGGAAGTTCAATCTTACTCGGGGACGAAAGTTAGGGATTCATGGCACGCAGAGTGGTCAATCGCAAGGAATTGCGCGCGGAAGCGGATGCCGCCGAGCGCGTGGAGGAGAAAAAGGCCGCTAGCAAAACGACGAAGAAAGCTACCAAAAAAACCACCAAACGCGCGACCAAAGCGGCGAAGGAAGTGCGGCTCAAGGCTTTTTGGGGCGTCTTCAACCAATCGATGAAACGTGTCGCCCTATTTGAATATAGTGAGAAAGAAGCCGCCGAAAAACGGGCGGAAGAACTGACCACTTCTCAGAAAACACCGCATTTCGTGCAGACGGTGAAAGAACCGGTGGAAGCCGCGTCCAGCTAGCGGACTGTCGACTGCGCCCCGTTTTTCGGCGGACTGGAATCAATCGCGGTGAGAAGAATCCGAGTCAATTCGTGACTATCTTGGAAACTCCCCGGCTCCTGCTGCGAGCTTGGCGGGAAGATGACGCGGAGGCCGCATTCACCATTTATTCGGACCCGGAAGTGGTCCGTTTTCTGGGGAACGGCGTACCGGCGAAATCATTGGACGAGGTTCGGCAACGCCTGGCCAAGAGGATCAAGCACCAGCAGGATCACGGTTTCTCCTTGTGGGCCGTCATGGACAAACTGACCGGGGAACTCTGCGGCTCATGTGGCCTGCAACCGTTGGAAGGTGGCCCCGAGATCGAAGTTGGCTACCATCTGGCCCGACACTGCTGGGGAAGAGGGCTGGCCACGGAGGCCGCCCGGGCTTGCCTAGTGTGGGGATTCGAAACCGCGAAGCTGGACCGAATCGTGGGCATCGCCCGTCCCGAAAATCATGCGTCTTGTCGCGTGCTGGAAAAGATTGGTCTCGTGCACGAAGGTGCCGGCCATTACTACGGGCAGGACGTGGAGATGTTCGCGCTGAACCGCGCTGGCTTCCTATCCGGGGATCATGTTCAGCCCCCGAAATAGCCAGCATCAATTCACGCGGAGTTTGCCGGAAGAGAGTCTCTCATGCAGGGCCTGGTCCCTCAGCACCTCGAGGGCGACCCGGCCGGAAGCCAGAATCGCCCTCGAGGCCAGGGCAAAAGCACCTGGGAACCGCCGTCGAGACACACGGCAAGAAAGCGCGGGAGCCCACGGCGTCGCACGGACCCGTGGTGTCCGTGCGACGCGCATTCGTCTTCGAATCGGCCAGCGTCTATTGCACTAACTTCAAGGGCCGTGCTTTGGCGATCTGTTCGAAGACTTGCATGAGAGCCGGACCGTAAGCGGACGCGGGTTGGCCACCCGGAATATTGAAGTGGTGGCCGCCCGTGATTTGGGCCACGTCGTCCATGAGCGCGGTGTCCGCTCCGGAGCCGAGGCTGATCGTCACGATCTGGATGCCGTCCGCCTTGGCTGCGTTGGCTTCATTCAGCACGTGCTGCCGGGCGGCACTGGTATTGTAACCTCCGTTGTTCCAATTCGCCTTGCCGTCGGTCATGAGCACCATCAAACGCAAGGCGCCGTCGCGGCCATTTCCACCCTCGCTCTGCTTCTTCAGTTCGGCCCGCGCGGTTTCCATCCCACCACCAATGTTGGTGTAGGTGTGGTAGTGGCCCGCTTGGCGTTGCTGCGAAATCGTGTCGATGACGGTGTAGTTGTCGGTCAGCCCGGTCTCCAGTTTGCCGTTACCACTGCTGGAGTTGTACACGGCCAAGCCGATGCGGTCGTTCGTATCAATGTCGTCCATGTAGTCCAAGAAAACACTCACGGAGTCCTTGAGAGCCTTGATCGGCTGCTCACTGGTCATCCACAGGTCCGGGGTTTGGCTATGTTTCGGCTTGCGGTCCAGCCAGTAGTTCACCAGCGTTAGATATCCAAATTTACTCTGGTATCCCGCTTTAGCCGGCTGCTTGTTGCTGGACTTCACGTAATTCACCCAGTCGCTCCAGCTCCCGCTGGGGTAGGGATAGGGAACCGTGTCCAGCCCCAGCTCCTCGATAATATCCCCAGTGTCCGAGGAACTAACCGCTTGTGGCGCCCATTGCAGGGTTCCATTGCCGAACGTGGGCGAGCCTAGCTCCGTGTAGATTTGAAACAGGTTGTCTTCCACGATTTGCCGGCTCAGACCGGGCGCATTGATCGATTTCAATTCGCTGTCGTCATTCATGGAGCCGGAATAGTCCAGCACGACCACGATATCGCGTGGCTGGTACATGGCCACGGCTTGGGAACTCACTTGGAAGACACTCTTCCCGAAAATCTTGCCGAAGAAGAATGGATGCTGATCATGGAACAGCTTTAGTGCCACGGTCGAGGGCGTCTGTGAAGGATCGACATTTCCCGTGGCCGGATTCCACTCACCGAGCTTCAAGTCGAGTTGCTTGACAAGATTGCCGTCCGAATCGGTTACCTGCTGGCCTTCCAGGCTCTGATACCATGCTTTTAGTGTTGCCAGATTGCTCTGATCGACCACGACTTGCTTGCCGACCGGGTTGTAGGCCAAAAACTCAAAGACCTGATCCTCGGCATTCGCTTGGCCTTCCACGAGGGTTCCCACCCCGGCCAACACCGCGGAATCGACGGCCCGATCGAGATCGGTCTGTACTTTGGCCATGTAGCCGAGATCAACGGAAAACGCGATCATACCGATGAGAAAAGCCATCAGCAGGGCAGAAAGCACAAGCACGGAACCGCGACGGCTCTGACGTGGCTGGCGACGGTCCAGCGTAAGTTGAATTGATTTCAGAATTTGTGCGCGCATGATGATTGCTCCTTGGGGCTGTTGAAACCAGCGCGACCAAAAGAAAAGACGAAATTTGGCCGTCTACGATGAGAAGTCGTCTAATAGCAATCATAGCTTATTTTAACCAAGCAACCTAAATTAACTGATTTTTTCTGGCGTGCTCTCCAACCCGCACCAAAGAAGCTCTCCACTAGTCATTTTGGGAGCCTGCATTCGACCCGCAGCCTGGTCGGCGCGGCTCGGCGGATGGACTGTGTTTGGGGCGGATCAATTCGCCGACGCCGACACTTTGGCGTGTGGCCACGTTCGCCGAGCAGCCAATTACCCCGGTGATTTCCCAGGCATTGCCGAGCAACTTCCGGACGCGCCCTGGATTTTTACCGGTGCTTTGGAAAATCACCCGCATTTGGTGGCGCAAATTACGGGTTCCCGGCCCTTGTACGGAAATCCCGATAACGTGCTGCAAAGTGTCCGCTGCCCCAGTTGCCTGGCCGACGCCTTGCGGGAAGGAAATTTCTTGTATCCCGAAACTCGGCCCATCAACGCGGATCAATCCACGACAGGCATCTGGCTCTCCAAGCCCGTGCACTCCGCCGGTGGGCTGGGGATCCACACCTGGAACGGTTCCTCAAAAAAAGGCCGACAGAATATGTCGGCCAGTGACTTTGCCCACACCGATATCCACACGTGCGGAATCGAGTCGCCGACGACATTCAAAGAACTTTCCGGCACGCGGATACTGCAACGTCATGTGGCCGGTACTCCCCTGGGAGCCGTGTATATGGCAGCGCGGGGAAACGCGGTATTGCTGGGACTTACCCAGTCCGTTCAAAAGGATCCCGAATGCCTGACGAAATCTTACGCCTATCGTGGATCGGTCGGCCCGATTCCAACCTCGAATTCACTCCGGAAGCAATTTCAAGATTTGGGCAAATTCCTCGCCGAACGTTTCGGCTTGGTGGGGCTTTTTGGTGTGGATGCCATCGTACAAGAGGACCAAGCGTGGGTTCTGGAAGTCAATCCACGTTATCCTTCTTCGGCGGAACTGTTGGAACGCGCCTTCCACATCAACATGGTCAATTTACATGTCGCCGCCTGTCGTGATGGAAGATTGCCCGATGCTCCACGAGAAACTCCCAAGAGCATTTGGGGCAAACGCATTTGCTACGCGACGAGTGATCTCCAAATCTCCGACCGTTTTTCGTCACACCTTCAAAGTTTTCCCCAAACCCACGGCTGGCCTCCGGTGGCCGATATTCCTACCGAAGGCACTTTCATCCGCCGAGGGTCGCCCCTGCTCACGGTTTTCTCCGACGGCCCGGATGCGGCAAGCGTGGAAGATCGCCTACGAGCAAGAATTCAAGAAGTGCATGCGTGGCTCGTGGCGGATTCCACGATATGATGGGGCATCGCGCCCATGCGTTCTTGGTTTCACCTCCATGGCCCACATCTTGCTTACATCCGGTCCCACGCGGCAATATTTGGATCCGGTCCGCTACTTAACGAACGCCTCCAGCGGACGGATGGGTGCCGCGCTGGCTACCGCCGCGCTGGCTCAAGGACATACGGTGAGCATCGTTAGCGGTCCCGTGGAAGTCGATTATCCCACCGAGTGCACCGTCATTCCCGTGGTAACCACCGAGGAGATGTTGGCAGCCTGCCAGGAGGTCTTCCCCAAATGCGATGGTTGCATCGGCGTGGCCGCTCCGTGTGATTACCGCACCGAAAAGGTTTCGACCGAGAAGATCGCCAAGAATGGCGAACCGCTGTTTTTGAAGCTGATCGAAACGCCCGACGTCGTGGCCACGCTGGGCCGACGGAAGGAGCAGCGCTGGATCGTCGGCTTCGCGCTAGAGACCAACGACCAACGTCTGCGGGCGCTGGCCAAGCTCGAACAGAAATGTTGTGACCTGATGGTGATCAACGGGCCGGAAGCCATGCACGCCGCCGACAATCGCGTTTCGGTCATCGACGCGGCGGGCAACCTCTTGGCCGAATTCTCCGGCCCCAAACCGCGCGTGGCCGCCGAGGTTTTTGACGTCATTCAGAACCGGCTGATTACCCACCGGGAACGATGAAGGGCACTCAGCGATTCAGATGAAGCTCCGCTGTCATCAGGTTGTTAATTGCTCGGCAGCGTTATTGGGCATCTCTGTTCGCCTCAGCGATTAAATGCTTCGCCTCCGCGACGTAGTACGCACTCGCCAAATGTTCCATTGCGGAAAGGATCCCTTGAGCACGCTTCGCCGCATTCAACTGATGCATTTGTTCCATCCGCTGTAGGTGAGCTATGAGCGCCTTGGCATGCGCCTCGAGGCTTTGGTTCACAGCAAGTTCCGCTTGCATCCAGCGGAACGACCAGGCATGGATATTTTGATCGTCCGCACGCTTTCCGACGTGATGAAAGTTCATTGCGCTGGCATACGCATCGCGAGCCGCTTCCAGCATCGCCTTGGCTGTTTCGTTGGTTGGGTCGTCAGTTTCGGTTGCGGAATACGACCATCCTCCAGCCCAAAAGGAAGACACAGCGACGAGAGACACGAGGCAGAAAAACTTGAAGGGTCTGGACATGTTTTGGCTCCTTGAAGTTTTGGTGAACCGGTGAAGCAAACCCCACATTTCGCGAGACGCGAGAATAAGATCATCGATTTATGGCGACAGTTTGTCAAGACGGTACTGCTGAGCGTTCCGCCTCGAAGCTCTCAGCCGTAGCCCAGCTCGTCGAGTTCTTCCTCATCCAGGCCGTTGAGGTGGCCCAGTTCATGCCAGAGGGTGACGCGGATCTGTTCGTGCAAGTTTTCCTCGGAAACACGTCGCCAGTGGTCCGCCGCTTGATGGAAGATTCCCTCGCGGAAGAGATGGACCGTGTCCGAGGGGATGCCGGAGTGCTCCACGCTCTTTTCCCCCAGGGGGATGCCGCTGAACAGGCCGCATAGATGCGCGCGATGCCGAATTCCCAGATTCCGCATCATGCGGTCAGATGGATAATCTTCCACCACGATGGCGACCCGTTCCACGAGTTGCTTGACGACCCGCGGTGCTTCCGCGAGCACTTCTTCCAGCACGGCGTCGAAGTAGTTCCGCTCTTCCTCCGTCATGGAAATCGCTCGCAATGGAGAGGTCCGTGATGCTGCCGGGGCAATCAAAGATGGTGAAAGGCAGGTACCGTTACGCCGGGACCGGCGCGCCGAGTACTTGCAAATAGGCCCGTACCCAGTTGGCGATCCCCGGCCAAGCGGCGGCGGTCACGAGGCGGCCATCGGTGTGGGCACTGTCGAGTCCGGCGCTGGGCTCGATCCACCGCGCGCCGGCGGCCACGAGCTCCGGTTTCACGGCGGGGTAGGCGGTGCATTCCCGCCCTTCGATGCCCCCGGAAGCCACGAGAATTTGCGGGCCATGGCAGATCGCGGCCAGCGGCTTATCCTCATTGAGGAAATGCCGCACCATTTCCAAAATCCTTTCATCCAGACGCTGGTATTCGGGAGCTCGCCCACCGGGGATCATCAATCCGTCATAGTCTTGCGGATCGACATCCGCGAATGTGGTGTTCAGCCGGAAAAAGTGTCCCCGTTTTTCGCTGTAGGTCTGCTCGCCTTCGAAGTCATGGATGCTGGTGATCACCGTGTCGCCCGCCGCTTTGTCGGGACATGCCGTGTCGATCCGCTGGCCCACCAATTGCAGCATTTGGAACGCGACCATGACTTCATAATCTTCCGTGTAATCGCCGACGATCATCAACGTACGGGGGGCGGACATGGGTGGGCCTCCATTGGGACGAGTGATATCCAAACCTTCCCCACTCAGCGGCGGATCCGCATCTTCGTGGGGAGCAGCGTTTCACGCATTCTGCGGCATGCCTGATAAGCGGTCAACGCGCGGGGCGGATCGTCTCGGCGAGGCATGAAAACCAAGAGGACTGGTAGATCATTACGGCGCGACAGGTGCCACTCGCGGAGCTTGCGGCAATGCCGCCGAGTGTGATGGAGTTGGTGCATGGCGCGGCAGAACATATTCCGGCCCCGCCGAGGACCAGCGTGCCATGTCCGCCAAGGTCGCACTTAAACCTTGGTCCAGGGAAACTTCAGCGCGCGAAGCCAGGGCTCGCGAATTACTCTTGGGCTCATTGTCGTCCGCCTTGTCCCCGCCGCGCCGCATGGGGAACAGGAAGGCCGCCTCGACGAAGCGGACGAACTTCTGGGGAAATTTTTGCTTCCGAGGAGCATTTGCTTCGCTGCGTGACAGCAGGGCGAGTTGCCATTCGGCCAAAGCCCGCGCCGTATCCCGCGCCGGCAGCACATCAGCCCGATACAAGCCCACGTAAAACTCATCGCCCCCTAAAGTCTCTGGGCTGTCTTTCCAGGGTGTGTCCCGTTCACCGCGGGCCATGCACTGCACCTTCACCCAGTCGCCGGCCCAATCTCTGGGCACGAGGAAACGCAGCACGAATTCTCGGGTCCCCTCCAACGGCTGTTCACGCGCGGAACGAATCTTGAAGAACACGCCATGCTCGCGCGAGATCGTGCCGCTGGTCAGCACGACTTGCCGCGGCGCGATTTGCTGGTAGCTCTTTTTCAACGTGGTCCGTTCCGTGCGGCCTCCGCCAACCGAAGGAGCAGCGGAACCGGTGGCGGCGCCCACGGGCAATGGAATGCCAAGACCAATCGAAGCATCGAGTGAATTACCGGCCTCGGTCGATTCGACGGCTTCGATGGTGCCTTCGATGTCCGACTCGGTCACCGAACGGGGAGAGTAATCGAAGACCCGTAGACGCTGCTCGGGACTCGAAATAGTGTAGACCATTTCGTGGACTTCTTCCGCGTCGCCTCGGCGGACGCGCGCACTGAGCCGCACCCGCGCCTCGACGACCATTCGGTCCGATGGAAGCATGTCCACGGAAGCAGCCGGCAAAGGATGGCAGGCCACGCTGAAACTCGTGTCGAACTCAACATGAGTATCTTTGGCATGCAGCGCCGAATTCAAAGGCATGACCGCCCAGAGCGCAATCGCGACGAAGCTCCAGCTTTTTCGCCGGATACAAAGCCAGATTCCATCCATCACGCCCATCCTTGATTTCTTCATCGGGCAACGGGTCAAAAAATAGGTGCCGCCCAGTGGGTAGCTGGCACCTTTCGAATCCTACGGACCGCGCCGGTAGCGGGCAAGCAAATCGGGGAGCAGGTTTCGCGCTGCCTGCCTCTTCGGTATGTAAGAGAGGCAAGATAAGGCTGACTTAGAGCCTGAGGGCAAAACATCTCAGCATCCGCGAACTTGAGCGTCCGTCGGCCGTGAAACGCCGACGGAAGAAACCAACGGGAAGTTTTGTCCATTGGCTTTTATGCATCCTTGGCGAGAGGCGTGACTTGATCACCGAGCCGAATCCAACCTTCCTCGATCACCACGGCCGTGATTCCTCCGTGCCCCCGCAGTGCGTTGTACCCGCCAGGGCCGATGGTCTCTTCCATGCGGGAGCAAGGCGCGCAAGGGCCGCTCCCTTCCAGAATGGCTTCGCCCACTTGGAAACGGCAATTCTTGAGAGCCAGCAGATTCACGCCGGAGACTAACAGATTGCGCCGCAATTGCGCGGGACGGATCTCATCGTGATCGAGCCAGCTTGCCACGATCGGCAAGTGCTCCGCTTGGACCAGCGTGACTTGGCGTTGTGATGTCCCCGAGTCGGCATGATGGTCTCCCTCCAAGCCGGTACAAACGCGTGCGAAGACCTGTTCCGCTTCGTGGATGGGTTCTCGGCGGCCCGGGCTCAGGCCGATCCATTCGACTCTGCCATGCATGGTGATGGTATTCCTTAATTCTTTTAGATCGCGAAATTCTGTCATGGCAAAAGCACTCTCGTGATACTTGTTCCGAGTATCAAGCCCCGCCAATTAAGAAAACCGGGCGGTGGGTAGTTGCAACTCCCCACCATCACTGGTAGATTCTGGGCCGTATTCTAGGTGAATTACAAGGGTCGTGCGGGCTGTGCCGTTTGGCTCTTGTGGCGTGACCGAGCGATTTCGTTCGGGCCGCTGGTCTCGACCAAAGTCACTAAGGGCAATAACTCTGCTCGGATGGGCCCAACTTTCGACCGCAATGGGCAAGGGCCGAGGCGTGGCGTATGGGAAGTGCCCGACGTCACGGGGATCAATCCGGCAACTGGATGAGGCATCAACAGCAAAGGACTCGACCATGCACACCAGACGTAATTCCAAGAACCATTCACGACGTGCTATTCGCCGCGCGTTTTCGCGATCCGGGCAGGGCGAGGCCTCCGGCGGCGGGAAAGGCTGGAAAGTTCGTCCAGGCCACTTGTCATTCGAGCGGCTGGAATCTCTAAGAATGTTGTCGGGGATGCCGGCCTTGTTGGCCGACCTCAATCCCGGGCTCGAAAATTCGAGCCCTCAAGACTTCGTGGAGTCAGGTGATAGCGTCTTCTTTACCGCCGTGACGGCGGATAATGGCCGGGAACTTTGGAAAACCGACGGTACTGCCGATGGTACCGTGCTGGTCAAGGATATTTTGCCCGGCACGAGTAGCTCCTCGCCGGCGAACCTGGTGGATGTGGACGGCACGCTCTTCTTCCGGGCGCGAACCAATGACAGCGGCCAAGAATTGTGGAAGAGTGACGGCACCGCCGATGGCACCGTGTTGGTGAAGGACATCAATCCGGGAACCGCGAATTCTTATGCGAACGATTTGACGAACGTGGATGGCACACTCTTCTTCCGGGCCAACGATGGCGTGGGCGGCCAGGAGCTCTGGAAAAGTGACGGCACGGAGGATGGCACCACGCTGGTCGAGGATATTTTTCCCGGCGCCACGAGTTCCTACCCCATCGATTTGATCAATGTGGGTGGCACGCTCTTCTTCCGGGCGAACTCGCCCGATACGGGACGTGAACTGTGGACGAGCGACGGCACGGCCGAGGGCACTTCCCTTGTGAAGGATATCAATCCGGGCACGCCTAACGCTTATCCGATCAACTTGGTGGATGTGGACGGCACGTTGTTCTTCCGCGCCCGCGATGCCGACAACGGGCAAGAATTATGGAAAAGCGACGGTACCGCTGACGGCACCGTGCTGGTGAAAGACATCAATCCGGGCACGGGAAATTCATCTCCACGCGAGATGGCCAACGTCAATGGCACGCTCTTCTTCCGGGCCACCGATGGCACGACGGGGCAGGAAGTGTGGAAGAGCGACGGCACGGCGGATGGCACCGTGTTGGTAGCGGATATCAATCCAGGTCCAAGCAATTCTTCCCCGCGTGAGCTGGTCAATGTCAACGGCACGCTGTTTTTCCGCGCCAGTGTAGCGGATAGCGGACGCGAGCTGTGGAAGAGTGACGGCACCGCCGATGGCACCATGCTGGTGAAAGACATCAACGTCGGCGTGGGGGATTCTTATCCGGTCGAACTTACCGCCGTGGATGGCACTCTCTTCTTCCGCGCGAACGAGACCGCGACCGGGCGCGAGCTCTGGATGTCTGACGGGACCGAGGAAGGCACACAGATTGTCGAGGACATTGTGCTCGGGCCAGACAATTCCTATCCGTTAAACTTGGCGGCCATCGACAGCACGTTGTATTTCTCCGCTACCGGCTCCCAGACAGGTCGTGAACCTTGGATCCTGTCGACCGCCGATAACATCGCCCCTTCGGCTGACATTTTGAACGTCACTCCGGATCCGCGTGACGCGGGTATCGAAACGTTGACCGTCGTCTTCAGTGAACCGGTCACCGGATTCGATCTCTCCGACGTGATCCTAGACAAGAATGGTGACGGGAAGGGCAATCTTCTAGGAGACGACAGCTTCACCGACGAGGTCATCCTCACGCAAATCGACAACGTGACCTACGAAATCGGCGGCCTGCTCGGTCGGACTTCCACGGATGGCGAATACTTCGTGCGGATCGACGCGTCCAGCTCAGGCATCGAGGATGCCGATAACAACGACCTCGTGGAAGACGCGAATGAAGCCTTCGTCGTGGACACCGGCATCGATGACGTACCCCCCACGGCGGACATCGTGGATGTGGTGCCCGATCCGGTTGTCGGTGGCGTGGGAGTCCTCACCATCGTCTTCAGTGAACCGGTCAGTGGATTCGGCCTGGAAGACCTCGTGTTGGATCTCACCGGAGATGGCAAGGACAACTTGCTCACCGACCCGGACTTTGTGGTCCCGCCCGAATTGCTCCAAATCGATGACGTCACCTTCGAACTCGGCGGTTTGACGGAGCGGACGGAAACCCCCGGCCAATACACGTTGACCCTTGTGGCCGAAGGTTCGGAAATTGTCGACAATGGTGGAAATGCCTTGGCGGGCGACGCCGTTGAGGAATTCGAAGTGGCCTCTTCCGCGGATGTCACGCCGCCGACGGTCAGCGTGGTTCCGGTCACTCCGGATCCGACGAATTTCCCCGTCGCCTCGCTCACCATTGTCTTTAGCGAACCGGTCACCGGCTTCGACCTGACCGATTTGAATCTCGACCGGGCGAATGATGGCCGCGGCAACCTGCTCACGGACCCTGCATTCCCCAACACGATCTCTTTGACCCAACTGGATGATGTAACTTACATCCTCGCGGGGCTGGCGGAGCGCACGATCGCGGACGGCGCTTACAACTTCCGCGTGAATGCCGTCGGCTCGGGGATTCAAGATCTGGCCGGCAATGCGTTGGCCGCGAAAACCAACGAATTGTGGTCCAAGACGGGTGCGGGGAACGCGCTGGATGACTTTTCCGTCGACCCGGCCCTCGCCACCGGGAATTTCGACCGGTTGTTCAATGGAATTGAAGACGCCATTTCCGACTTCGTCGGTCCCGTGGCCTAGCCCCCGGTAGCGGCCATGGTCCTGATCACGGTGAACCGGTGAATCCCCACTCCAGCGCGGCCGCGCTGGAGTGCACCGCTGGGACAGTCTGAGTCTTGCAGACTGTCCCAGGTCGAGTATTCACTGGTTCCACCGTTCGATCTTGGCCATTTGCTTGCCGCGAACAAACGGGGAATGTTAAATCGAGGTGGTCTTTCCACCTCGCGCTTCTCGAAAAATGTATCGCTGGTGAAGGACGCAACTTCGATCACACGGAGAATGACCCATGAAGGCGCGGGGCTCTCGACAACTTGGACGGCGGCGAACCAGAAAGAAACAGCATTCCGGCAAGAATCCGAGCGCACGGATTCGTCCGCTGGGAGAAGCATTGGAAGCACGCCGCCTGCTGGCCCTTTCCGTGGAATTGATCGCGGATTTGGGACTGGATGGCGGATCCGGCCCGCGCGATTTCGTCGAAGCGGGAGGGATCGCGTTCTTTTCCGCGAATGACAAGGTCAACGGCCGCGAACTCTGGCGGACCGATGGCACCACCGCCGGCACCTTCATGGTCAAGGATATTCTTCCAGGACGTCCCAATGGATATCCTTCGGAATTGACGGCCGTGGGGGACGTGCTTTTTTTCCGCGCCGATGACGGTGAGTCCGGAAGAGAACTCTGGCGCAGCGATGGGACGGAAGCCGGCACGTTTCGCGTGGCCGACATCAACCCCGGCCTGGAAAATTCCTATCCCAGCGACTTGACCGCGCTGGGCAACATGCTGTTCTTCCGCGCCGATGACGGGATCAGTGGATCGGAGCTTTGGAAAAGCGACGGCACCGCCGCCGGTACGCAACGCGTGGCCGACATTAATCCGGGCCTAGAGAACGCCTATCCCATCGAAATCACACCGGTGGGCAACAATGTATTTTTCCGGGCCACCGACGGTCAAACCGGGCGCGAATTGTGGCAAAGCGATGGCACCGCCGCTGGCACGCGGCTGGTACAAGACATCCGCCCGGGCGCGGCAAATTCCTATCCGAGCGAGCTCATCGCGTTTCAAGATGAAGTCTTTTTCCGTGCCAGCGACGGCTCACAGGGTTCCGAATTATGGCGCAGTGACGGCACCGCCGCCGGCACCCAAATCGTGGCGGACATCTTTCCCGGTTCCGGTAGCGCGTATCCCGTGGAGTTGACGGTCTCGGGAGACTTGCTGTACTTCCGTGCCGGTGAAGGCGTCTCCGGCCGCGAATTGTGGAAGAGTGACGGCACTGCCGCCGGCACGTCTCTCGTGGAAGACATCTTCCCGGGACCAACCAACTCGTATCCCAGTTCCTTGACGGATGTAGATGGTACGCTTTTCTTCCGCGCCAACAATGGAGTAAATGGACGGGAATTGTGGCGGAGCGACGGCACCACGACCGGCACGTTTCTCGTGGCCGATATTCGCCCCGGCCCTGAAAACTCTTACCCGATCGAGTTGACATTCGTGAAAATGGTGCCGCTGGGGCCGCGCGTTTACTTCCGCGCCAACGACGGCAGCTCCGGGCGGGAACTGTGGCGAAGTGACGGCACCGTTTCGGGCACTGAAAGGGTCGCTGATCTCAACCCCGGTCCCGAAAATTCCTATCCCGTCGAGATGGCGGAGTTCAATGGTGCCCTACTTTTCGGCGCCCGCACCGGCGACGACGGACGGGAGCCTTGGATCTTGCGGGACATCGTGGGAGACCAGCCGACCGCGGACGCTGGCGGGCCTTATGTCATCAACGAGGGAGACAGCCTCACGCTGGACGCCACGGGCTCGTTCGACCCGCAAGGGGGCTCCCTGGAATTTGCCTGGGATCTCAATGGTGACGGCGTTACGGACTTGAGCGGGCCACGTAGCGGCAATGGAACTTCCTCTTCCCCGGCCATTAGCGCGGACGGGCGGTTCCTTGCGTTCGCCAGTGACGCGGACGATTTGGTGGCAGGAGACCAAAACAACGTCAGTGACGTCTATCTGTACGACCGCGAAACGGGCACCACCACTCTTGTTTCGCGCAGCCTGGCAGGGGACCGTTCTGGCAACAATAGTTCCATCTCACCGGTCATCAGCGCGGACGGGCGGTTCGTGGCCTACACGAGCCGAGCCAACGATCTAGTGCCCGAAGCGGATCCCAATAACAACTTCGACGTTTTCTTGTGGGATAGGATCACGGGGAATACGACGTTGCTCAGCACTACTGGAGAGCGTTCCGGCTCCGGTGCGTCGATCGCTCCCTCGATCAGTGACGATGGAAGCGTCGTGGCCTTTGCCAGCGACGCGCCCAACCTCGCCGCGAACGATGCGAATGGTGAAATGGATGTCTTCGTGTGGACCGCCGGTGCCACCGTTCCGAGCCTGGTTTCCGCGAGTAACGCCGGTTCGGGAAACGGTTTTTCCTTTCCTCCGCAAGTCAGCGGCAATGGACAATTCTTGGTCTTCGCTAGCGAGGCCAGCAATCTTGTTCCGGGAGACAATAACGGGTCGCCCGATGTGTTCCTCTGGTCTCGGGCAACGCAGGCCACACGGTTGGTCAGCCGTGCCGTGGGCAGCACGTCCGCCAGCAATGGCTTTTCCTTCGCGCCCGTGATTAGCAGCGACGGCCTGACTGTCGCCTATGCCAGTACCTCAAGTGATTTAGCGGCGGCGGATACGAATAACGATGTCGACGTTTTCGTGTGGGATGCCGTTTCCGGAACCAATCGCCTGATTAGCCGGGGCGCGGGCAGCGCCGCCAGCGCCAATGGCCGGTCCCATTCGCCTGAAATCAGCGCGGATGGAAACAGGGTCGTGTTCGCCAGCGGAGCGACGAATCTCACGAGCGAGGCCGACGCCAACGGTGGAGACGATGTATTTTTATGGACAGAAGGCGCGGGCAACCGCTTGATTAGCCGGAGTGTGTCGGGCAATCAGACCGCCAACGCCACATCCTTCTCGCCCACGATCAGTGCCGATGGCAGCACGGTCGCGTTTTCCAGTGACGCCACGAACTTGACCGCGACAGCGGATGCGAACCAAGCGAGCGACGTCTACCGCTGGACGGCCGGAACCGGGAACGATTTGATCAGCCAAACCGCGCAGAGCGCCGCGGCCAACGGGCTCTCCTTCATCCCCACGCTCGATGCCTCCGGCGAATCCGTGGCCTTCGTCAGCGACGCCGGCAACCTCACCGAATTCGACGGCAACGGGACTTTCGATGTCTTCGTGCGAGATCTGACGCAAGATGACACGGTGTTGGCTAGCTCGGCGCGGGACATCTTCCACCTCGAATTCGATGCACTCGCCGCCCTTGGACTGGATGGAGAAGGCATTTTCACGATCCGGCTCACCGTGGCCGATGAAGATGGCAACACTTCGACGGACGTGACCACGATTTCCATCGGCGATGCCGCACCTTCGGCCCAAATCGTGGGCGTTCAACCCGACCCCATCTTCACCGCCGTGGATGAAGTCGTGATCCAGTTCAGTGAGCCCGTAACGAACTTCGGCTTGGAGGATTTGAGGCTGTTCCGAGTGGGAGAAGTCGCGGGCAACCTGTTGACCGGGGACGAGGCGCTGACCACGACCGATGGAAAGACCTACACCCTGGACGGCCTGGCGTCACTTACCGGCGAAGATGGATTGTATTTGCTGTTACTGGCGGCCGATGGTTCGGATATCCTCGACGCGACGGGCAATCCGTTGGCCAATAACGTGGAAGAGACTTGGACGAAGACCGCGGCTTCCGCCAACCTCGGCTCCGCGGCGAACTCCGTCGCGGACGTCGACTTGCCGGCTAGCGCGCTGGAAGATTCGCTGCGTGATATTTTCGGCGTTTAACCGCTGGTTGCCCCGATTCGCGGAGCACGCTTACCGCGCGCCGTTCAATCCGACAGCGGCTCCGACGGGGGAAGACCGTTTAGAGCGTTTCTTCCTGCTCGAGTTCTTCCAGCCGCCGGGAAAGGGACTCCACCTGATCGGTAAGCCGGGAAGACTTTAGCTGCCATTCACTGGCTTCCTGTTTCCACTGAGCGGCTTCCGTCTCTAGCCGTGTCGCCTTGGCATGGTTGAATTTCGCTTCGTGGCGAATCTCGGCAAGTTCCGCTTCCAACGCCTCAATCTCGACCCGCGCGTCCGCGTAGGTTGGCCCTTCTGGTGGTGGAGATCCGCAACCGGCCAGCAAGACCACAAAGCAACAGATTATTCCCAAGTTCCACGACTTGCCAACGGTACTCATGGTCAACCCTCGTGACTGTCGCACCAAACTGCAAAACACCGGCGGATCCACGAAAAGCCCGTGGACAAACCTTGGGGTCTGTTTTCGATCAGCGCTTCGTCGCCGATCGACATTCAATTCCGCGAACCCCGGAAGAATTTGTCCCGACGCTTTAGGCACTCTTCCTTTCGCGGTACCAATCTTCCAAGGACTTCGAAGGAGACGCGATTTTCAACACTGGAGCGAATTCGGCGAATTGCTGATCGATCTGCGCCAGTAATTCCTCCGGCCCCACGCCCCCCTCCGCGGCGGCCTTAAACGATTGCTCGAATTTCTCGTACTCCCGCCACTCCGAATCTTGAGCCGAAGGCAGTAAAGACGAGAGAGCCACGGCCAACTCTTGAGGTCGCTCCGCGCGTTCGGGCAGCAGTTCGTCCAATCGTGTGTGGGAATGAATCAAGTCCACGAATTCAGGAGGCAAATTCCACGTCTTGGCCATCTGTGCGCCGGCATCGGCGTGCGTCCAGCCGAAGCGGGTCATTTCAAATTCGGAGAGCCGGCCTTTGCCGTCTTGTCGGCTTTGCAGCAGTTCCAGATAGTCTCCTGGCAATTCCTTGGCCAATAAGGGGACGGCCATGTCTTGCAGCAAGGCGGCGGCGAAGGCTTCCTCCGCATCCTTCAAGCCCATCAGCTTGCCGAACCCTCTAGCGAACAGCCCACGCCGTAACGAATCCTGCCACAGCTTTTTCAGGTCGAAGGGTCCGCACTGCGGATTGGGCATCAGGCTAAAGACGGCACTCCATAGCGTGAAATTTTTGATCGTGCGGATGCCGACTAGCGTGATCGCCAGTTTCACGCTCGAGACCTCGCGCGAGAAACCGAAGTATGACGAGTTGACAAATCTCAGCACTTGACCAGCCAAGCCAGGATCCGACTCGATGGGAACGGCAAACTCCGCGGGTCCATTGCTCGGGTCTTGTGAAAGTTCCAGAAGACGGATGGCACTCTGTGGCAATGCCGGTAATTGGGCTCCCGCCAAGATGTCGTCCAAGGTCAATTCGGTTTTGGTCTGCGTCGATGTTCCCACGGTCTCGTTCCTCGATGGTATTGGCGCGAATTCTCGTTCCTCGAATGGGACAACCGAGAGCCGGTCGCCCAATGATCCACACGGCTCAAGCCTAGATTAGAAACAGGCCTTCAGCAAAAACGTTTTTTCCTGAATCGCCCTGGTGGAATTCTCTATGTTGGCCCGGGCATCTGGCACGTTGCTCAGGCGCGACATACCGGCGTTGCCTTAACGCATCCTCTTTCTAGGGCTCCGTCGTCTCGAGGCATGCATATCCGCTCTCTTCGCTACAACGGGTCGAAAATATGGAGCTGGCCTCGGGTTTGCATAACACCGGGCAGAGGATGAACGGTCGATCGGACTTGTCCCACCTTGGCGGAAATTCGTGCTGGCAGCACCTTCCACATCGATTCACCCCGATCCGTGAACCGAAAGCGTCTCATGCGAATAGGCGATGCGCCCAGATATCTTCCCTTGCTGGCGGTCGCGGCCATACTTTGCGGGATCTGGTTTTTCCTGGCCACGCAGTGGTCGGTTTCCAAACCCACCATCCAAGCCACCGATTCTTGGCGTCGCACACATCATGGGTGGGAAAACCGCGAGACGTGGAAAGCTGCCCCGGATGCTCCTCAGCCACTGGGCAGTTCTCCCCATCCTAGTGTCGTGGGAATGTTCCAAATTCTCGCGACGTGGTTCCTTGTCGTGGCCGGATCGCAGGAGCGGTTGACCGCGCGAACGCCACCTCGCAGCGGCTATCCGCGGACTGACTCCGCGGGGCGGTCAACGATTCCGGCGTCCTGCCGGCCGGGCACGCTCTCCGATTCGGGGTCGTGATACGTCGCGCCTGCTCGCGTTTCGGCGACACGTCGCATGTCTTTTTCCCGGACCAGAAATGCTTGCACCACGTAAGGGTCGAATTGAGTTCCCGAACCGGCAAGGATGATGCGCCGGGAATCCTCGTGGGATATGTCTTGCTTATAAACGCGGTTGCTGGTGAGCGCGTCGTAAACGTCCGCCAGGGCGACTAACCGGGCCGCTAAAGGTATGTCCTTCTCCCGAAGGCCACGTGGGTATCCCCCGCCATCCCAACGCTCATGATGGGCCAAAGCGATGTCACAAGCCATGTCAAGGAAGTTGTCCTCACCCAGCCTGTCACGGATTGCCTCTAGGCATTCGCCGCCAATCAGACAATGTTGCTGCATGATGCGGTATTCCTCGGGCGTTAGCTTTCCCGGTTTAAGCAACACGGAATCCGGGATACCGACTTTGCCGATATCGTGCAACGGAGCGGCTAGGGCGAGTGTTTGAATGAACTCATCGTCAATTTCGGGCTGGGTGTGGCGCATGGCCTCCGCGAGGATCACGACGTAATCGCGAATCCGCTCCAGATGCTGCCCCGTCTCGGTGTCCCGCGATTCAGCGAGTTTGGCCAATCCAAAAATCACGGCGTTTCGCGTGTTGACCAGCGAACGGGTCCGTTTGTCGACTTCCGCTTCCAAACGTGCGTTGCATTGGGACATTTCCGCGTCGTAGCGTCGGATCACGAACGACGTGAACAATGTGGTTGCCGCGATCGCGCTTGCCGCCAGGATAATTCCAATCCGCCAATGCGGAGCCATGAAACCGCCAATCTTTTGCGGGATATGGCCATGGGGGCGATGTGCCACGACCACCATCCCCAACTCCGGCAATTCCTCGATGGCAGCGAGATGGCGCCCCTGGTTCGTGGAGACTAGGCCGAGCCCTTGGCTATCAACAATCCGCGCGGAGCGCCCGCCGGCGGAGGTGAATTGAAGATGTCCAAAAGGGACCTTGGACAATTGCCGGTTCAAGCCCGCATGATGCGGGTGCATGGGATGGCCCGATGCGCGGTCAAGCACGGTGATCCACCCTTGTCCGACATCGCTCCATCGGTTTACTAGCTCTTGGACCCTGCGGTCCGGATGGTTGCGCAGCAGAAAGCTAGATTGATTTTGGACCTCGGCGCGCAACGTTTTCACGACCGCTTTCGCCACGCGAGATTGGGACTGCAACGCTTCGTGACGTAAGACCTCTCCAAAGCCGGTGAGCATGAAATACACGAACCAGGCGACCGCGGCCAGCAAACAGGCGAATTGTAGCGCTGCGAGAGTGGCCACCGCGAGATGGCGACGGGTATTCCACACGGAATCTTCCTTCTGAGTGACGAGCAAGGCCGTCGTGTCCGCCTCGGCGAACCGTGGATGGATTTGGCCCCTGCTCGATTATTGGACGACAGCCTGTCTGCATAGAGGCTGGCCACAGGGCTCGAGAAAGCACGCGCGATACAAAATCGTAGCTCATGGGTTCTAGGAGCTTCGGGCGAGAAGTCAGCGTGGAAAAAGTTCGCGACCTTAGCACCGTTGCAATCGTGTTGATCCGTGGCAATCCGCCTACGCGGCGTTTTTCAAATTCCACGCTTGTCTTGGCTGGAAATCCTACTCCGCGAGAATCAGAACTGCGTGACGGTGGAAATGAAAAGAGCAAACGGGACGAAAGCAGGGATTGCAGCGATTTCCCGCGCTGGATCACCGGCCTAGAAACGGCGATCGACGTGAGCGGTCACGAGCAAGATTTTCGCGTCAAGGCGACGGACGATCGTGCTCGCCGATGCGGTAAAGGTGCCGCGCGGTACGCAAAAAGATCGCCCTTTCCGCCACCGCGAAGGAGGCCAGCGACCGTTCATTCAAGTCGTTTTGCGATACCAACTGGAAACCCTCGGCTGTAGCGCGAAAAACGGTGGTGTTCCCTTCCTCGCTGAGGCAGTACACGTGGCCCTCGGCGTAAATGGGCGACGCGGAGTAGTTGCCTCCCATCCGCTCTTGCCAGTGAATCTCGCCCGAGAGCGCGTCCACGCAGGTAGAGATGCCCCGGTCGGAAAGCAGGTACAACTCATTCCCCACCAGCAGCGGTGAGGGAGTGTGGGGCGCGCCGCGCTTCAACGTCCATGCCACGTGCGTATCGGTCACGTTGCCTCGCCCGCCGGCGCGAATGGCCAATACTATGGGCGAATCATAACACGTGCTCATAAAGATCAGCCCATGGCCATGCACGGGCCGAGGCACCACCGAATATCCTTCATAATCGACGCGCCACAACTCTTCTCCGGTCCGAGGATCGTATCCCCCCACGCAATTCGAGCCCGGAGAAACGACTTGCGTCCGCCCGTCGACGTCAATCACGCAGGGAGTGCAAAAAGAGAATTTCTTGACCGCATCCGATTCGCGCGGCGTACGCCAAAGAACATCGCCGGTGTCTCGGTCCAGGGCCGCCACGAAGGGATTCTCTCGACCATCGCCACTGAAGATCAAGGCATTCTCCACCAGCGCCGGTGAACCGCCGTTGCCATGTACGGGATCATAAGCCAATTCCGTGGTCTTCCAGAGAATCTCGCCCCGTTCGTTCAAACAGGCGGTGCCTTGGTGGCCGAAGTGGACATAAATCTTGCCCTCGTGAATCAGCGGCGTTGGGCTGGCATGGCTATTCTTGCGGTGAATGGTCGGTTCCGAAGCTGCCGGCTGATGAAACACTTCCACATTCCAAAGAGTTTCGGCGGAACCAAGATCCAAACTGATGACCCTCAAGGATCTGCCTGGCTCTCCGTCTCGATCCTGCTCCACGGCGGTCGTGACGATCACGTAACCATCACCAATGACCGGCGACGACCAGCCCTCCCCCGGAATTTCGGCGCGCCAGGCAATGTTTTCATCCGGCCCCCATTCCAGCGGGAGATGGGTCGCCTCGGCATGCCCCGCGCCAGTCGGTCCGAGAAATTGTGGCCAAGGGGCCACGCCACGACGCTCGGCGGCAACAGGACACGCAAACCCTATCGCCACCACGAACCAAACCGCTAGGCTTACATGCCCCTGCATGAGTCACTGTTCCTGTGAGAGATGATCGTGAAAGTGAACGTACCGGGCAGACACACGAAATTGCGTCCGCCTACCCGACACGCCATCCGTTTGTTCAATAGAAGTGCAAGCCGCGCTTACACCTTTTCTGGCACCACGAACGGAGCCCGGTAGTCCCGGGTCAGCATCGCGTTGGCTTCATCATCCCCCACGAATTGCTCCGCCTGGGAATCGAATTCCAACCTGCGATTCAGCCGGTAGGCAATGTTGCCTAAATGCGCGAGGCCCGAGCTATAGTGTGCCGTCTCCACGGGACCATGGAGGATACTCGAGTCGCGCGTCCGCACGGCTTCGATGAAGTTCTGGAAGTGCAGCCCCAATTCTCCCGGCTTGGAAGCCTTGGGTCCGGGCGTGCGGCCTTCACCCAGGTAGCTTTCATAGGTGTCGTAACCCTTGACCACCAGGTAGCCCTTGGAGCCGTAGAAGATGTTGCCGACGCCGGCACCCCCTTCGCGATTGGTGCACCAGTGCCGTACCTCGAACTCGATCATCTTATTCTGCTCGGGAAAACGATAGGCACTGCACAGAACCTCGGGCGTCTCCTTGTCGTCGTCCCAGAGGAACTTGCCCCCCATGGAGACGATTTCGCTGGGGAATTGATCTTCCACACCCAAACCCCAGATGCACATGTCCGTCTCATGGATGCCCTGGTTGCCGATGTCACCGTTGCCATAATTCCAGTGCCAATGCCAATCATAGTGGACCAGCCGTTCCGAGAATTCTCGACACTGCGCCGGGCCCTGCCACAAATCCCAGTCGAGATGTGGCGGCGCCGGTTTGTCTGGGCGTTGCTTGATCGAAGGGCGCCAACGGAACACCAAGCCTCGGGCCATGTAGACATCACCGATCAGGCCGTTGCGCATATGGTCCACCGCTTCGCGAATTGCGGGCGAACTGCGTAATTGCACACCATGCTGCACGATGCGGTTATGCTTGTGAGCCGCCTCGATCATTTTGCGGCCTTCGAAGATGTTGTGGGATCCCGGCTTTTCGACGTAAACGTCCTTGCCCGCCTGGCAGGCCCAGATCGTAGCCAGGGAATGCCAATGGTTGGGCGTGGCGACGCCCACGACGTCCACGTCTTTCCGATCGAAGACTTTTCGCATGTCCGTCTCGGTCTCCACCGTTCGCCCGTACCGCTTTTCGAATTCCTTGGCCCGCTGGGCGAGGATCTTTTCATCCGGGTCGCACAATACCGCGACCTGCACGCCCGAAACCTTTTCGAAATGTTCGATGTGTGTCCGTCCTCGGCTATTCACTCCGAGTACCGCGGCGCGGATCGTGTCGTTCGCGTTCGCCCTCGCGGAACGTACCGGCAGGCTGGCGGCGGCCAAAGTCGCGGCGGAACCTTCAAGAAAACCTCGGCGATTCAGAATATCCATGGTAGTACCTCGATGGGTTGTGGAAGTTGGCGCGGTGAACGCGGAAAATGGTGGAATGGCAAGGCGGCGGCGATTTTCCGATTTTGCGGCTCGCCGGGAAGCCTAGGACAGAGCCTTATTGTGGAATAGGCGGCCCAGTTTCGCAACATTCTCCTCCCGATTCCGCATGCGGACGAACCAGAATCCCATCTCCGCTTCCTGCCCAGAAGAAAATGCTTTGGAGGAACTGTCTAGAAGCGTTACAATAGTCGGACGGTCGCGCTGGAGAGGAACGCGCCAATTTTTGGCGGGCCAGTCCTTGGCGGGCACGTGCCGCGGCCACGCGAAGAGAGGAGGGAAATGGAGATGGTGTCCCGGGGAAAAACACTGTCTTGTTTCGGGAAAATTGCGCTCGCCGTCTGGGCCTTGCTGGCCAGCGGGGCAGCCTTCGCGGATACGCCCTCGCCAGATACCATGGCGCGGCGGATCGACACGCTACTCGCGGAGCGTCTTGCACATGAGGGCGTGACGCCGGCGCCGTTGGCGGACGATAGCACCTATCTTCGCCGGGCCACGCTCGATTTGACCGGCACGCTGCCTTCCGTCTTCGAAGTCCGCGAGTTCTTGGCGGATGATCAGCCCGACAAGCGGACCAAGTTGGTTGAGCGGCTGCTCGCTTCTCCCTCGCATCCGACCCATTTGGCGAACACCTGGCGGCGGATCATGCTGCCGACCGATGCCTCTCTCGAACAGATACAAAGCGTGGTCGGCGTGCAGAATTGGCTGCGGCGGCAATTCGCGGAAAACAACCGCTATGACAATCTGGTCGCGGACCTGCTGGTCGCCACCGGCGCGGACGCTTCGGGGCCCGCGCTGTTCTACACCGCCTACGGCCTGGAACCGGAGAAGCTGGCCGCGAACACTTCCCGCATTTTCCTGGGTACGCAGATTCAATGCGCGGAATGCCACGACCATCCCTTTGACCATTGGACACAGCAAGACTTCTGGGCCTACGCCGCCTTTTTCGCGAGGCTCTCCGAAGCTCCTGGGCAGATGGGCATGGGAGCACGGCTGATCGACTTGCCTCGGGGAGAGGTCACCCTGCCGGACACGGAAAACGTCGTGCTGCCCCAGTACCCCGGAGCGGTCTCCAAGGTGGACGAGTTGGGAGGTTCTCGCCGCCGGCAGCTCGCGATTTGGATGGCATCTCGGGACAACCCCTACTTGCCCCGCGCGGCGGTCAACTGGGCCTGGGCGCATATATTTGGTCGAGGCTTGTCTCATCCCTGGGATGACATGGGCCAGCATAATCCGTCTAGCCACCCGCAACTGCTCGAGGAGTTGGCCGATTATTTCGTGGCCATTCGTTTTGATTTACGGCAATTGCTGGCGACGCTGGCCCGGACGGAGGCGTATCAGAGATCGAGCGCCGTGGAAAGCGAGGATGCGTTTGAGCCAGAACTCTTCGCCCGGATGGCCCTCAAAACGCTGACCGCCGAACAGTTGTACGACTCTCTCGCGGGAATCACGGGCCGCCCGAGCAGCGGCATGGTGGGCAATCTGGAGAGCCCCTTGCTCGACCCGCGCCGCCAACAATTCGTGCTGGCCATGCAATCACAAACTCAGGATGCGACCGATTATGACGCGGGTCTGCCGCAGGCGCTGCATCTGATGAATGGTCCGGAAATGGTGGAAGCCACCGATCCTGCCCGCTGCCGGTTGTTGCGATCCTTGGAAGCCCCCTTCTTCACGGACCGGGAGCGAATTGAAATCCTGTTTTTGGCCACGTTGTCCCGCTATCCCCGAGAGGAAGAATTTGCCCGTTGCCTGGAGTTCATTCCAGAATCCGGTCCGCCAGAGGAACGTGCCCAAGGCATGAGCGACATTCTGTGGGCCTTGCTCAACTCGGCGGAATTTACGCTGAATCATTAAAACGGGGCGTAGCGCGCAAATCATAAAAACCTGGCTCGGGAATAACCCTTTCGCACCATCATAAGGGAAGAGGAACCGTTCCATGTCAAACACGAATGCAAACGCATCTGCCCCGGCAAAGTGGACACGGCGGGATTGGCTCCGTTGGAGTGGCTACGGCATGTGGGGGGCCAGCTCTTGCGCTTGGCTGCCGGAACTGGCGCGTTGCTGGGCCCAGTCTCCTCAGCGGAAACGGCACTGCATTTTGCTGTGGATGGCCGGCGGTCCCAGCCAAACGGACACCTTTGACATGAAGCCGAATCATGCCAACGGGGGCGAATTCGAGGAAATCGCCACCTCCGTGCCCGGGCTGCGGATCAGCGAGCATTTGCCCAAGCTGGCTCAACAAGCGGACCAATTGGCGATCCTGCGGGGCGTGCAAACAAAGGAAGGGGACCATGGCCGAGGAACCTATCTCATGCGCACGGGCCACGCGCCGGGCGGCCCGGTCCGCTACCCGACTTTGGGCTCCCTGATCTCCAAGGAACTGGGCGAACCGGACGCCGCGCTGCCCAACTACGTGAGCGTTTCGCCGCGTCAACTGTTCAATCCAGCGGCATTCAGTCCGGGCTTCCTTGGGCCTCGGTACGCCGCCGTCACAGTCGGCGCGCGTGAAGCCGACGCGACAGCTTCGTCGTCCTTCGCTCAGCTCGGCGTGGACCACTTGCAGTTGCCCCAGGGCGTCGCCGACACGCGCGCGGACCGCCGGCTGGACTTGTGGAACGGTCTGCAGCAGCCATTTCTCGCCCGGCATGCCGTGTCCGCTCCGCAGGCTCAGGATACGGCCTATCGCCGGGCGGTGAAGATGATGCATAGCGATGCCGCCGCGGCCTTCGATCTATCACGAGAGCCGGAGGAAGTCCGCGAGGCGTATGGGCGCGGAGTGTTCGGGCAGGGCTGCCTGATCGCGCGGCGTCTCATCGAACGGGGCGTGCCCTTCGTGGAGGTGACCTTGGGCGGCTTCGAAGACAACGCCATCGGCTGGGACACGCACCAGGACAATTTCGCCACGGTTCGCCGCCTTTCCACTCAGTTGGATAATGGTTGGGGCACGTTGATGTCCGACCTGCGTGACCGAGGTTTGCTGCAAGACACCACGATCCTCTGGATGGGCGAATTCGGCCGCACTCCCCGGATCAACGACAACGCCGGGCGTGACCACTTTCCCAATGCCTGGTCTTGTGTTCTGGCTGGGGGAGGAATTCAGGGCGGACAGGCATACGGGCAAACGAGTGAAGACGGCATGGAAGTGGTCGATGGGAAAGTCGAGGTCGGGGACATTCTCAGCACGCTCTGCCTCGCGCTGGGCATCGACCCATACCAGGAAAATCAAACGGATATTGGGCGGCCCATCGCCATCGCGGAAGGCACGCCGATCTCCTCGGTCCTGGCGTGAATTCGTTTGCGGCTTTCGTCATGTTTTGAATCGGAGCGGACAGATGGCCATCTCTCGGTGGATGTGGTGTTTTGTACTGTGCGTCGCCAGTGTTTGGGGCTGCCAGCGTCCTACGCAAGCCCCCTCTCCGCCGTCAGCACCTTCCAAACCGACCGAAGTCGAGGCCACCGGCGGTGCATCGGAAGCCCCCAAGCCTCCTGCTGAGCCGGATCCGACGGATGAACAAGCGGAGACTGAACTGGCCAGCAGCGAGGCTCCCACTGACGGGGAATCCACTGCGGACGATGTCGCTGCGCGGCCCGTCGCGGAAGAGGGCTCGGCCACTTCCAATGCGGATCCCCAAGTTTCCCCCGAGAGGCTGTTGGTGTTTCTGCCGGGCGGCCCTCTATTGCTTGATGTGGTCTTGCTCATTGAGGGGAAGCCCTACGCACAAGCCATGGAAGCGTTGGTGGATCTGGCCCTGGAGCGGGGAGACACCGACAAAGACGGCACGACGCATTGGGAGGAAATTACCTCCAGCCCGCTGTTCACTTATGGCCAAATGGGTAATGTCGCCATCAATAACGAACAGGAACGCCAAGAAGCCATCCGGCTTTACGATACGGACCGCGACGGTGTCGCCGACCGTGAAGAAATGCCCCGCTTCGTGACCAGGAACGCCGGAGGCGCGCGAGGCTTTTCCTTTCGTGGCAGCAACCGCCATCATGGCCGGAACCGTTTCGAATCTCCCCTGCGGCAACTGCTCGACAAGGATGAGGACGGCCAGCTCTCTCTGGCGGAAATGCAATCCGCGACGGCGGTGCTCGCCTCGCGCGACGGAGAAAACGATTCCATTTTGACGGAAGACGACTTTTCAGAACGCTTGCCGGACGAGCAGCGGCGGCGCTACCGCCGTTCCGATGAACCCGTGGCTGGTTGGCACCTGGAATTGGCCACGCGTTGGGAGGAAGTCGCGTACGCCATGCAAGATTTGTACGCGGAGGATGGCACGTTTACCGAAGAAAGCTTTGCGCTGTTTCCCAATCTCTGGAAGCAACTCGACCTAAACGTCGACTCGCGGCTGGACCGCGTGGAAGCAGCCCTGCTCAAGGATCTTTCCGCGCATGCCACGCTGACTATCCGCTTTGCGCCCAAGCCAGAATCCGACTCGGAAGATGATGCCTATGGCACGGGCCTGGCCAGCATGGAGTTGACCGGCTGGCAGGCCAACCTTGAAGGCGTGCTCTCCGTCACCGAATCGCCGGATGCCATCACCTTCCACGCTCCGGGAGCGGAAGTGCAGATCTTTGCCCGAGATTTGGCTCCCCAGGCGGTCGATGAGTCCGGCGCGGCGGAGCAATTGGCCCGATTGGATGCGGACAAAAATGGCTATCTCGACGCGGAGGAACTCGAGACCCGACCGGATTTGGTGAATGTGCCTCTCGCCGCGCTCGATGCCAATGGCGACGAGATGGTCTATCCGTCCGAATACGCGGTCTATCTCAACCAGCGGGCCGCTTCGCAACGGGCACAGATTCACGGCCAAGCCGAACATCAGCCGGACGCGCTCTTCGCGGCACTCGATACCAACGATGACGGGCGGTTCACGGCACGGGAATTGAACTCCGTCCCGGAACGCCTGCAGACCCTGGACACGGATCAGGACGGGCTGCGGTTCGATGAAATCCCGGACGCGGTGGCGGTGGTTCTTGCCCGGGGAAACATCCAGATGCGGGAACAACTCTTCGCCACGTACCGCCCCGCCGCTCGGCCTGCCGACATGGAAGGCCCGGCTTGGTTCACCGCCATGGACGCCAACCAGGACGGCGACATTTCCCCGCGTGAATTCCTGGGCTCTTCCGAACAATTTGCCCGGCTGGACCAGGATCAGGACGGTTTCCTGGTCTCCAGCGAGCTTTCCGCGAACGTGCCATAGTTTTCCCGATCGCGCATATCTCGCCCGGTACTGAACCTGGAACAAGGCAACGCCGTCCATGCTCTCGGTATCCAATCACCGGGAGGGTTTTCGCCGTGACATCATCGGACGATCAACTGCTGGCCGACTTCGTCGCGACTTTCCAGAAATTCGACGATTCACTCTGGGAACGCGACCGGATCGTTCCTGACTTCATGCTGGTCGAACGCGATCCTGAAGATGGAACTCAGGAATGGAAACCCGCCAAAGTGGCCACGGAACGCAGCGAATTGGCGGAGCTTTACCAGCGCATTCCCGCCCCTTTTTCACCGTTGTATGAACGGCTGGTTCTAACTTACCGGTGGTACCAGGTGATGCTCCCCACGTTCACGCTGTTGGCCAATCCGCCTGGCCCCATCGCGGAGGGGCTCGCCGCCGAAATCTTCGTCGATTACACATTCGTGCAACTTCTTATTCCTCAGGGCTACATCCCCTTCGCCAAGGGTCCGGATTACAACTACGATCCGGTCTGCTTCGCCATGGGCACGCGTTTGGCGGATGGCGAATTCCCCATCGTGCAGTTCGATCACGAGGACATTCTCTGCAACTTACGGTTGGGAGACCGGGTCGTCTTGGCACCCACCTTTCGTGCCTTGATCGAACAAATCGTGAACTGGCGCGGACCGGTTTGAAGCGAATCGACGAAATCACGAGTAGTCATGCAAAATTGGCGGGGTGTGTCCCGTGGCGTCCGTGCAACGCGGCAGGCAAAGCCAACCCGAAAGTCTATCACTCACGATCTGGACTCAGTGAAGAGGGCGGGGTTAGTTGTATTTGAGATTTCGTGCCACCATCGATAATGGAACGGAAGTGAGGTCCGACCGGCTGTCAATTATCTCGCGAAAACTTGACGTGAAACGAGAAACCATCGAGTGTCTGCTAAAGATTGATCATGGTACTGATGTGAACGACGACTGAAGTAACAAAGTACACCTCACCGCCAAAGAATTGCGGCGTCCACTGCACGACCATGGTCCCGAACATCTCCATCAAGCGAAACGTTCATACCGAAAGCGAGCTAGGCTCGAGAAATGCCGACTCAAAAAAGATGTCTCGTGGCGTGGGAATTGGGTGCCGGATATGGACACTTGGCAACCTTGCGGCCAATCATCGAAGGGCTGTCGGATCAAGGGTATGCCGTCTGGTTCGCGGCTCGCGATGTATGCCGCGCGAGCGAAACTCTGGGAGATCTGCCGATCGAATTTCTGCAGGCACCCTACAAAACATCGTACGCTTCCCCCACCGCGATATTCACCTTTCCGCAGATTCTCGCCAGGGTTGGCTGGGACGATGAGCGGCATTTGCATGCGCTGGTTTCGTCTTGGACCCATTTGTTCGATCTGGCCCGGCCGGAGCTCCTCGTATTCAATCACAGCCCTGCCGCCATGCTCGCGGCACGAGGTCGCGAAGTGAAACGCGTGGTCGCCGGAACGGGCTTCGAAATCCCGCCGTTTGACTCACCGATGCAAGTTCTCCGGACTTGGGAAAAACATGATGCCCGCGAACTTCACGCCGAAGAAGCATCGATTCTCGAACGCGCGAACAAGGTGCTCCAATCCCGAGATGGTACTCCACTAGCCAGTATCTCTCAGCTTTATGCCGCATGTGATGAGTGCCTGCTGTTGACGCTTCCGGAATTGGATCCCTACCAGAGAGAAGACGATCCCTCTTACTTCGGGAATTGTTCCATGGTGAAAGGCGTCCTGCCCCAATGGCCATCGCAGGTGGGCCGGAAGATATTCATGTACCTCAAGCCGTTCCGAGGCATGAACGAATTGCTATCTGCCATCGTGAAATCTGGCCAGCCATGTCTGTGCTGTATCGATGGGGATGTCACGCCGTTCAAAGCGCGATTTTCGGCGAAGAACTTGCATATCACGAGCGAACTTTATGACATGCAAACCGTCGCGGAAGAATGCGACATGGCCATTCATAGCGCGGGACACGGGACCACGTTTACACTCTTGCTCGCGGGCAAACCTTCCTTGCTAGTTCCAAATCATCTGGAGCAATTGCTCACGGCCCGCCGGGTGGAAGCATGGGGAGCCGGGCTCGCGGTGGAACCTGGGACGCGCGATTTCGAGCCCCTCTTGCAGAGGCTGTTGCATGAGGATGAGATAAAACAGGCGGCGCGAAGATTTGCCGAAAAATACGCCGGTCTTGACGCAGTGGAGATGCGACGGCAGGCGGTCCACCGCGTACTCGCGGTTTGCGCATAATGCCTCATTGGCATCCATCGCGGCGCGATTTTTCAGCCGAGCCCAGCAAGACGCTCCCGAGCAGATGGGAGCCATTCCATCCGCTCGGGGTGCGAACAGGCATTGGTTCTACACAAACAGTTCGAATTCCTTGATTTCGAGTTTCTCGCCGCCGAATACACCGTTGTCGTCGAAGGTATCGAAGCCGGCGCCTCCGGTGAACACGGCATCCACCGCGGCGGCCACGTTGGTCGCGGTTACCCGATCAACGCCAGCATCCGTGCTAACGTTGATCGACTTTCCGGACTGCACACTGGAGAGAACCACGTTATCGTTCGCGGAACCGGTTTCCACCGAAAGATCCTCGGTGGTCGTCACGGAGGTCATGCGGACAACGTCGGCACCTTCATCGGTGGAGACATTCGCCGAAAGGCCGATGCCCACGTTGCTAATGACTGCCGTATCGGCCCCCTTGCCGGTTTCCACGGCAAGGTCCTGGCCAATGGAGGAATCGCGGACACGCACCGTGTCCGCGCTGTCCTTGGTGACAATGCTCGTCGATCCGACGACCGTGGAGTTGGCGATCACCACCGTGGCGGCTCCCTGGTCCATGTCGACATTGGCGTCGCCAGCGATGCTCAACCGCGAGCCCCGGAAGGTATCGTTCCCCAGTCCCCCCTTCACATCCAGGTTGGCTTCGGAAGCGACTCGACGAAGGACTACGCTATCGTTGCCTTCGCCCGTTTCAATGTTCACGTCATCGCTGGCGTTCAAGCGATTGATCGTGAGGAAGTCATTTCCTCCCTCCAATTTGATCTCGAATTTTTCCAAGGCGACGTTGCTGAACTGGACCGAGGGAGCACCGTTGATGGTGGTGCCATTCTCCCCGACGATGCTGATCGTGCCCGCATTGTTTTGCGTGATGGTCAGGTCGTTGCCGAGTGCATCTCCTTCCAGGAACAAGAATCCGCTGGAGAGATCCGCAGAAACATCTCCGGCCAACATCGCGCGGGTTTCCAAGTTTTCCAGTCGCGGTCGGAATGAACGGTAGCTTTTCATGAGAATGCCCTTTGCGTGAATCTCGGTTCTGCGCGGCGGCTCCCAGAGAGCCAACTTCCTAACAGTGCAGAGCAACATCACCGTGGGCCGACCGCCAAAAAACTTGGAACTTTCACGTTTTTTGAGAAGTGCGGCCCGCCGGATGGATTCCTGGCCACTTTCTGCACGCGGTTGGCCATCCGGGAAAAAGTCGCCCGTTCTTGGCTTCTGCTGCCCAATTGTCGGTGGCAAAGAAAATCCCAAATTTTGAGCTGTGGGGGTGCTCAATTGGGTCTGGTAGCCTACAATCCGTTTCATGCGACTCTCAGGATGAGATATTCCAATCATTCTTCTCTTTGCGTGAGATTCCTCACGAGAAGATCTCGATGAGTGATCGCCAGGAACTCAGCGACCAACGCTTGCTGGACGATTATCGCACGGGCCATTCGCCCGCCGCGCGGAAGCTCTATGACCGTTACGCCAGGCGCCTCTATGGCTTCGTGCGGAGGAGGCTCGGCACGGATATTCAACGCCGAGTTGGCCCCGGCGACGTGGTACAGTCGACGTTCAGGACTTTCTTCCGCCGCGCCGGTGAAGGCTCGTACGACGTGCCCGATTACGGGGAACTATGGCAGTTGCTGCGGACGATTGCGTCCAACAAGTTGATCAATCAGGGTTTGCATCATCGCGCCGCGAAACGTGATGTGGGCAAGACCAAATACTATGACCCGGAAAGCTTGTATGGAGTGCCTGGAACCCGGCAGGAGGACATCGATGTGCGATTGCTGGTGGCCGAATTGCTGGAAGATTTGACCACGCGGGAATGTGAAATCATTCATTTGCGAATCGCGGGGCATGAGGTCGCCGAGATTGCCGCGCGGACGCACAGTTCCAAACGTACCACCGAGCGCGTGTTGCAGCAGTTTCGCCGCCGCCTTGGGGATCAACTTCGCTGATTCGCTTGCTCCCCAAGCCCGAATTTTCTGGCGGACTTTTTTTGGCGGATGAGCCGGATGAATCTTGCTTCATCCCATGTTCCGGGCTGTGGGGCGGCTGCGTCTCTTGAACCTCAAGCGTATACCGAAGGAGATTCTTCCGAAAAGCAGGACACGCCGGAAGACGCTGCCACCATGGACACCTATCACGCATCCATCTCGCAAGCCCTTGATGCATTCGAAGATGCGATCGGTGATGGCCTACTTCCCGACATCGTGGAATTTCTGCCAGCGGAAAGCTCGCCATATTATCGGCGGATCCTCTGCGAGCTCGTGCGCGTGGACATCGAGGCGCGTTGGGAGCGGGATCGGCCCCTTTCGATCGACCAGTATCTGCTCCAGCATCCCTCCCTGCGTGAAGATCGGGAACTTCTTTCTGAAATCTGCTTTGAGGATTTTCGCCAGAGGCAGCTTGCCGGCGAGACACCAAGCCCCTTGGCTTACGCTGAGACCTATCAAGTGGACGTGACGGGGTGGTCCAGGCTGACATTCCGGCTTCACCGGACCGTGGCGGACGCGAGCAGCCTGATTGCCAGCCAGCCTCAAGGCGAGACGGATTCGGCCCACGAACTTCGCACCGGTGATGGTGACCGCAGCGCGGAAGATCACGTGAGCGGTCCGCGCGATTCAGCACGAAGAACGTTCGCGGGATTTCAATTGCTCGCCGAGATTGGCCGGGGTGCCATCGCCAAGGTTTTTCTCGCCAGCCAAGGAGAGCTCGCCAATCGCTTCGTCGTGGTGAAAATCGCGAGGCACTTTTCCACCGAGCCGCAGACGCTTTCTCGGTTGCGGCATACGAATATCATGCCCATCCATTCCGTTCATCGGGAAGGAAATCGATTCGCCATCTGCATGCCTTTCTTGGGTATCACCACGCTGCAGGATCTCGTGGCCAAGGGGAGTGGCGGATCTGATATTCCCGACCGTGGAACGGTGATTCCAGACGTCATCCACGAACAGAGAAAAAGCCTGGAAGAAATCAGCGGGCCTTTCTGTCCACCAAACGGAAATAAGAACGGCGACTTGGCCGTTCGTGAGCCGCTGCCGAAGCTGCTGGAGGAATTGGCTGAAGCGAGTTACGAACGGGCAATTTTGTTGATTTTCTCCCGTGTCACCGGCGGACTAGCCCACGCGCACCAGCGAGGCATCTTGCACCGCGACCTCAAGCCGGCCAATATCCTGCTCGCCGATGACGGCGAACCCATGTTGCTCGATTTCAATCTGGCCAGCGATTCCAGTGGTGCTTCCACCGATGGCGCTGGTGGCGCGGTGGGCGGTACGCTGGCCTACATGTCGCCCGAGCAATTGAAAGCCCTCACGGGCCAAGAATGCACGGTCGACGGGCGCGCGGACATCTATTCGTTGGGTGTCATCCTTTTCGAACTGTTGACGGGCCAGTTGCCATTTGACGCCCCGCGCGCGTGCCCCACGGACGAAACGTTGCCTGGTCTCCTCCACGAGCGCGCGAAGGCGCCGAGAATTCGAGGTTTTCATCGGAAGATTTCTCGGTCGGTCGAAGCGATCATCGCGAAGTGCATGCAATTCGACCCCGAGCAGCGTTATGCGGACGTGGAGCAGCTCAAAGAAGATATCGATCGGCAACTAGACCATCTTCCCTTGCGGCACTTGCGGGAACCTTCCCTCAAGGATCGCTGGCGGAAGTGGACGCGACGGCATTCCTGGATGGTTACGGCCGCGATGCTCGCCGGAATCCTGACCGTGCTCTTGATCGTTCCCGCGGTCTCCATGGCGTATTGGATGAAGCGCGCCACGGTTCACAAAGCGCTCACAACGTACGAGCAGTTTGAGGAATTCCGCCGAGAAGCTTCGTTTTATCTGGAAAATCCAAGGCCCACACAGGCCCGAGTTCTCAGCGGGTTGGGCGCCGCAACGAGGGCTTTGGCGTTATACGATGTTCTTTCGGAACAGGATTGGACGCGACAGGATCACTTTCGTGACCTGCCGCCCATTCAGCAAAGTGAGCTGCGGCCAGCTGTTGGAAATCTGCTATTGCTGATGGCTCTGGGGAAGCAGATTCAGGCCCAAGAAGCCGTGGGTTCCCTGAAAGCGGAACACCTCCAAGCCGCCTTGGAACACAACCAGAGAGCGGAAAGCTGTTTTCTGGATCAACAACAACCACAGTCTCTCTTGGTTCAGCGGTCCATACTGCTAGACGCACAAGGGGAAACAGAAATTGCTCGGCAGCTTCGCGAGCAGGCGGAGAGCATCACTCCCATTTCCGCCACGGATCACTTGTTGGAAGCCCGGGAATTCCTTTTCCAGCGAGAATATGCGTCCGCCGCCAGCCATCTTGAACAGGGGATTCTGCTCGATCCGGAACGGTTCGCGCTCTGGTATCTGCTAGGCCGCTGCCATTTGGACATGGGGCATTTCCAGCGGGCCACGGAATGCTATTCCGTCTGCTCCGCCCTACGCCCCGATTATGTGTGGACCTACGTGGACCGAGGGGTTTGTTATCTGCGGGAACGGAAGTTTGATTTGGCCGAAAACAATTTCGATCGGGCCATCGAACTCGATCCAGAAAATGTGGCCGCGTATATCAATCGAGCCCTCGCGCGGAAGGCCCAGCGGAAACTGGAATCTGCCGTGACGGATTTGGACCGGGCCATCGAGTTGGATTCCACGTCCGCGCGTTCTTATTTGCTGCGCTCGCGCGTCAGGATGGAATTGGGTGAACGGTCGGGAGCACGGCGGGATACCGATTTGGCCATGCGGATCGTCCCGTCGGACGCCGAGAGCTGGATCGCGCGGGGCTTGGCCAAAATGCATGACGATCCCGACGGTGCTCTGGCCGACTTTGAACGGGCCGCGCGATCGGCGGCTCATTGGAGAGACGCCATGCAAAACATGGCCCATGTACTGTCGGAACGCTTGCAGCGCGCCGACGAGGCGATTGAAATCCTGAGTGAAGTCGTGGCCCGTGATCCCGATTTTGTGCCCGCTAGAAGCGGCCGGAGCATCTTATGGGCACGGCAAGGCCGCCGTGATTTGGCCATCCGCGACGCCGAGGCAACGCTGGAGCAAACGGAGGATCCTCAGATCGTCTATCAAATCGCGGGCGTTTACGCACTGACTTCACGCCAGGAACCCGAGGATCGGGAGGTAGCTTTCGCGTTGCTGGCCCAGTCGTTAGGGAAGGGTTTCGGCCATCGTTTGATTGATATCGATCCTGACCTCGAGGCATTGCACGGCCACGAAACGTTCCAACAACTTGTCAGCCACGCACGTCACATCCGTAGTTTGTCCAATGCAAAGTAACGCTTGGAGCCTGAGGACGAAATGTAACGGAAAATTTTGTCCGTTGGCTTGGAGATGAGGCACCCATGGTACAGAGAATCTTGAAACTTCGTTGTGAATCCTTGGAGTCTCGGCACCTGCTGACTCAATTTGGAATTCCCTGGCCGGAGCCCAGCGCGCTGACCATTAGCTTTCCCCGCGACGGGACGGACATTGGCCGGTTTCCCAGCGATCTCGCGGCCAACATGGACGGACTCGCCTTGGACATGGAATGGCAAGAGGCGATTCTCGCCGGTTTTCAAGAGTGGGCGCGATACGCCAACATTGAATTCGCCCTGGCACCGGACGATGGAAGCCGGTTCGGAACATTGGGGCTGGCCCAAGGAGATCCCCGGTTTGGTGATATCCGCGTGGGCGGCTTTAACCAAACAGACGTTCTGGCGAATTCGCTGCCGTATGGCCGATCCGTGGGGAGTTGGGCCGGTGATCTATTCTTCAACACCACGCCGGGACTTTATGGGGAAAAAGCCGCCGATTTGCAAACCGTGGCCCTGCATGAAGCCGGCAACATCCTGGGGTTGGCCGACAATCTAAATCCCGATTCGATACTTTACCAATACTATTCGGGGACGCACCAACATCTCTCCGCCACGGACATCGCGGCGATTCAAGCACTCTACGGACCAAGGCCAGCCGACCGGTTCGAAATTACCAGCAACGGCTCCCTGTCCACCGCGACGTCGATCCACGTCAGGAGAATGGAAGCGGAAACCACGGGAGAAATCACGCCCGATGGAGATGTCGATTTTTACAGGGTGACTGTTCCCGAAAATGCCACGGCCGCGCAAGTGCGGCTGGAAGCCCAAGGCGAAAGCCTGCTCGTGGGCCAACTCGATATCTATCATGAAGATGGAACGCAATTCGGGTCGTCCGACGCGGACGGACCACTATTTAACGATGTTTCCATCGACCTGGACAATCCCCCGGGAGGCCAGCCGATCTTCATCGGCATTCGCGCGGAAAGCGATGATGATCACGAGATGTTTGGTTTTGGCCGTTACGGGCTGGAAATCGAGTTCTTCTCAAACTTTCCAGGTTTCGACGGCGAGGAGGAGGATGAGGGCGACGACGATGATGATGGCCCTGAAATCCCAGATGACGACTTTGACGACGACGATGATGATGGCCCTGAAATCCCGGATGACGGCTTCGATGATGACGACGACAATGACGACTTCAAAAGCGTCGACCAGCTTTTCGCCCGTGTCGGTTTGATTGACCTGGAAACTCAGGCGAATAACTCGCTAGAGACGGCGACCGTTCTCACGACACCGCCGGGATTTGTCGAGGGCACGCGCTACGAAGCGGTGGGCTCGCTGGCTAGCACGTCGGATGTCGATGTTTATCGGATTCGATCCTCCGATAGCCCGGATCCACTCTTGCATCTGGATGCCTCGCCAGTGGGAAGTGCTCTTGAAGTCGGCTTGACGCTGCTGAACACGGCTGGTGAAACCCTTGCCGAAAGCTCTCCCAGAATCGATGGGCACGCCTCCTTGGTTTACTCCAACGTGGCTCCCAACACGGAATACTTCGTTCGTGTCACTCGTTCACCAACGAACGATGCCAGCGAGGGAAACTATGTGCTGCTCGCTGATTTTGGACAAGAGAACGTTCCCTTGGAAGTCATCGCCGCCGGCACTTTGGATTCCACGGAAACCGAAAAGTCCGGACAACTTCATGTCGGCACGACGCAACTCTTTCAGTTGAGTTTCTCGGTATCCGCGGAGGATCCGCACGCGGAAGCGGCAGTTGTCCTGCAGATTTACAACGATGCTGGCGAACGCATCTTCGTGACTACCGCCCGAAACGGCCAGCAACTTACCGAATACGTCTGGTTGAACCGAGGGAGCTACGTTGCCCGCCTAACGGCCATTACCCCTGACGGAGAGCCGATCCCGAACATGACGTTCGAACTGAAAGGCGCGGGCATCTCCGACGACATCGGCCCCTATCCGATTGATACGACGCAAGAACCCCAGGCCGACGCCTATGGCGGTTACGGAACAGGCGGCTATTACGACTATTTCTTTGAATGGTGCAGCGGAAGCAGTAGTTTTTGCTTCTATTACGACCCAATTTATGATTACTGGTATTACGTATATCGCTAACGCAAGGAAACGTTTGCATTTGTCAGTTATCAATCCCGGCTAGGTCATCGGCTCTGCCGGTGGTGGCTGATTTACGGCCGATGCACCACGCTTGCGGTGACGTCGTTTGTGGCACAGCCTGGCCTGCTGTGGAAAATCTGGTCCATGCGGTATGAAGGTCTCAGAGCCTGGTAGGGCAGGGAGACCATTCCATGACGACCAAGCGAAGGAAGCGACACACGCCGGAGCAGATCGTTCGGAAGCTACGTCACTGCGATCGCTGTCCAGCCTAAGCAGGAGGGCGAGTCCCGCAGCGTTTCTTGCGAGGCGAAGTATTCAGCACCATCGGCCGGTTCGCCAGTCGATGGGACGAAACTTCCGTGCAACGAAGCTTACGTGGGACTTTCCACCAGAGTTGCGAAAGGTGGCACACGGGCGCGGCGGAAGAGGCCCCAAATCACGGTGAGCAGTCCGACCAGAGCAAGTACCGCCGCGATGCCGAAGCTGCCGAGGGCGGTTACCAGATCTTGCCTCAAGTCGGCTTGCGAAAAGGAGAGCACCCGGTCTCCACCTCGTTCCCCGTTCACCATCACCTGAATTTCACTGGCTCCTTCCGCGTCGATGTAGCCGATGCTGGCCTTGGCGTGATTGCCGATCCGCCAGAGTGGGGATTCGTCGCGAACAAACTCCAGACGGTTGCCCTCCGCGTCCCGGACGCTGACTTGCCAGTCAGCGGGAAACTTGGGGTTGAAGGCAAGCTGCTTCCCCTCATGAAACGTCAGGTAGTGGTTCCACAGATGGTACCGGCCTGCTTCTTCCGTGTGGGCTCGAAAACCTCCCGGTACGCGGAAAACCGGTTCCAGCGGGTCGCCTCGATACAGCGGAACAAACGACCAGGCGAAAATCATCGCCGCCAGGACGATCAGCAGTCCACCAAGTTTGATCGTGGAATTCATGGCAACGCTACCCTCATCAAGGTTTTTCAGCCGTATCGGAAAGGGTGCCCACACGTATCGTATCCAGGCTTCATCGAAGGGCATCGTACGGCAGGCAGCGACCGCCCGCCACACAAAACGACAATGGTGGGTCCGATGAGGCAGCGTGTGCTGGTTGAAGAGGAGCGTGCGTCGCACATCTGGCGGTGAGGCCCCTTCAATCGGAATGCCGCCAGAGATCGATCGGCTTCGTAGCCGAAGTGGCAAAGGGGAGCGCGACTTTCTGCCCGCTGCCGGCGGAGGCATACGCGGCGAAGATCGCTTCCAGCACGGCCCGGCCATCCTCGCCGGTCACCAGTGGCTGGCGGTCCTCCGCCACGCAGTCCACGAAGTGCCGCATCTCTTGCGGGAAGCCGTAGTTCCATTCCTCTTCGTAGATCGTGAACGACCAGCCGCGCGTCGAACCCGCCTTTTCCACGGCATAGCCGTAGCCGGAATTGCTGTAGGTTTCGATGGCGTTGCCATGCAGCAAATCCGCGTAAGCCACGCCCTGGCTGCCGTGAATCTCCGCGCGGTCATCCATGCCGCCCAGTTTCGTCCAGCTCTCCTCGGCCAAGGCCGTGACGCCGTTCTCGAATTCCAGAATCAGTAGCGCGTTGTCGTCGCCGCGGGTTTTGTCGGTGTGGACTTGCGTATCCATCTGGGCATACACCGACCGCAGCGGCGCCCGATCGAGCAGCCAGCGGAAAAAAGCGATGGCGTGGCAGCCCATGTCCATGGTCACGCCGCCGCCCGACCGTTCGACGTCCCAAAAATGCGGGGCATGCGGGCCGTCATGTTTCTCGGACTGTTTCAAAAGCGTCGGCTGGCCCAGGGCGCCTTCGACGAGCAGTTGTTTCAGCCGCACGTATTTCGGCGCGAAGCATAGCTCCTCGGCATACATCAGTTTGACGCCCGCCGTGCGACAGGCGTCGATCATCTGGTCGGCTTCCGCCAGACTCATACAAAGGGGCTTTTCCACCACGACGTGCTTCCCGGCCTGGGCGGCGGCCAGCGTGATCTCGCAGTGCGTGTCGTTCGGCGCGCCGATCACGATAAGATCCAACTCCGGCAGTTCAAGCATCTCCCGGTAGTCGGTGAAGTGTCGGGGAATCTCGAATGTCGCGGCGAACTTCGCCGCATTCCCCGGCGAAGGAGAAGCCACCACGCACAGTTCTGCTCGGGGGCAATTCCGCAGCGCTCGGGCATGGATCGAGGAGATAAACCCCGAGCCGACCAGACCGACGCGAACCGTGTTCATCGTCATGCGACCGCTCCTGGGATAGGCCGTCTATTGCGTGACCACCGCCGTGCCGCTGGCGCTAACCATCAGCATGCTGGTTCCGTTGCCGCCGATGGTTTCGTAATCCAAATCCACGCCGATCACGGCGTTGGCTCCCATGGATTGCGCCATCTCCGTCATTTCTTGTATCGCGATGTCTTTCGCCTTGCGGAGTTCTTTTTCATAGGCGGCGGACCGCCCGCCCACGATGTCCCGGATGCCGGCGAAGAAGTCCTTGAAGATATTCGCCCCCAGGATTGCCTCGCCGCTGACCAATCCCAGATAGGACGTGATCTGCCTGCCATCGAGTGTGTTCGTCGTCGTGATGAGCATCTCGCCTCCTTGTCATGTGGTCGTAAAGAAATTGAATCCGACCGTCATTCTATAGCACGTTATAAATTCGCCTAGCGGCATACTTTCTTGGGAGTTTCGACGAATCACGGTGTCCTTTCGGGCAATTCGATCCAGTCGGAAAACGTCGCCGCCTGGCCGACACGCGATCCCACTTCGTCTCGCAGATTCCACACGATGGCCCGCTCGATGCGGAACCGGCGGCCCGTGCGGCTCACGCGGATCCCCTGATAGTCATCGACGAAGCCTTGTTCGGCAGTGCGGGCTAGCAGCCGGGCCCGTTCGTCGCGGTACAGCGGTTCGGCAGTGAGACGCGAAGGCGTCTGGAGCAGTGTCTCCAAATCCATTTCCCACAGTTCCAGCGCCGTTCGATTGCCGTAGTTCAAGATGGGATCCGCCTGCGTGCCATGCGAGACCACGACGAAGGGTGCTTCGAACAGTGTCCGTGCTTGCTCCTCCGCGCTCCCGGTACGCGGCAGGAGATCGCGCCCCAGCCAATGCCGGAAGGAGCCGAGCAAAATTTGCGTATGCTCCGCCCAGCCTGGCCTTCGCCACGGTTCGATTTCCACATTGGCCATCCGCTACTCCCTCCGCATCGTCACCATCTCCACCGCCGTGCCGCCCATTGTAGCGACGCGAAAGCACGTGGCGAGGCGGCGGTGTGCCAACAATTTCCGGAAACATTTGTCTTGAGGGCCTTGGTTTGCCACAATGTCTGATCCAGGGGCGCACTACCACGGAAAGGGGAGCATCATGCGGCGACGCGGTTTCACGTTAGTCGAGCTGCTCGTGGTCGTCGGTGTGATCGGTTTGCTGATCGCGCTGCTGTTGCCCGCTCTGTCCTCCGCCCGGGAGACCGCCCGGCGGTTGCAATGCAAGAACAATCTCAAACAGCTCGGCATCGCCGCGCACGCGTTTCACGAGTTGCACGGCCGCCTACCCCCCGGGTATCTGGGCGGCGCCTACGATGAAGTGCTCTACGACGGATTCGAAGAAACCTATAGCTGGGCCGGCTCGCTCCCCTACCTGCTGCCGCATCTGGAGCAGCAAAATATCTTCGATGAAATCATGACTCGGGACGCACGCATCCTCGACCTTGACGCTCGGAATATCGGCAGCTCTTGGTTCAAAAGCCCGGACATTCTGGAGATCGCGACCGCGCGGATCCCCTCGTTGTTGTGCCCCTCCAGTGATGCTCATCGTACCGCCGATTTCGCCTATGTGGCCTTGCAGGCCCACTATGACCACAAGAAACAATGGGGGTCCGTCTACGAACACGAGATCGTCAACACGGACATCTATGAGCAGGAGCCGATGCTGCTTGGCCGGACCGACTATGTGGGATGCACCGGCCAACTCGGCAAAACCGGTGCCAAGAGCGACCTTTGGCAGGGCGTGTTCACGAATCGATCCCGAAATCGCTTCGCCGATATCGTGGACGGCACGAGCCAAACGTTGCTATTTGGAGAGTCGGTGGGACGCGAATGGCCAATCGCGGATCGCTATGTCCGGACGGTACATACCTGGATGGGTTCTGGCGCTTTATCAAACGGAAGTGGCCCTCGGAATTTACGGCTCTACTTGAGATTTAGTAGTGTCCATCACGGCGTAGTCCATTTTGGTCTGGCGGACGGTTCGGTGCGTCCGCTATCCACCGAGATCAACCCGTTTACATTCCGTTCCTTGGCCGGCATGCTCGACGGAGAGATTGTGCATGAGATGCCGTAGTTGACGACGTACATGCCGAGCAATTGATCCACGATGAAGCCTGGCCGTAAAATCCTTCGCTACTCGCTGCGGACGTTTCTGATCTGCGTCGGCCTGCTAGCCGTCTGGCTGGGTTACCAGCGGAATGCGGCGAAAGAACAAAAGGCGGCTGTGGAACATATTCTCGCCCGGGGCGGCAAGGTGCGCTACGACTTTACCTTCGACTCCTCGGGCGATCTGATCCGCGGCGCGGAATCACCTTATCCCTCCTGGCTGATCAAGCTGGCCGGAATGGATGCGCTGCACAGTGTGTGGCTGGTCGATCTCAACGGCCGTTTGGCGACGGACGAAGACTTTGAGCAACTCCGCCACTTTCCCCGGCTACGAAAACTCTACGCGGCGACCGGCTATGTCACGGACGAAGGGCTGGCCAATCTTGCCCCCCTCACCCGGCTCACATTACTCACCATCCCCAGCCACCGCATCGAGGGCCCGGGATTCGAGCATCTACGTCCGTTGACCGAATTGGAACTACTGGACCTCAGCGCCCAAAGCACGGTCACCGTCCAGGATGAACACCTGGCCGTGCTCTCGAACTTCAAGAAGCTAAAATATCTCGATCTATCAAATATTCCGACCTTGTCGGGACACGTTCTTGAGCATATTCGTGGTACCGAAAAGTTAACTCATTTGATTCTGTTCAATATTCCGCTCACCGATGATTGCATTCCCCTGTTGTCGAAGATGCGGGCACTACAGGATTTGCATCTGCCCCGTGGAAACATTTCCGCCGAAGGAATGCAAACGCTGCGCGACAATTTGCCCAACTGTCGGATTCGCCCCTGAATGGCCGCGAAATCAACATACCCGGCGGCTTCGGTCCGGCGATGCTGAACGCTTGCGGGCGGCGTCTGATCACAGCATTCGTTGCAAAACGTTTTGCGTGATCTGTTGCACGCGCGGATCGGGGCCTTGGGGTTCCACGTAAGCTTTCGGGCGGACATAGCCGGGCGGACTGCTGAGCCCATCGGCCCACCAGCAGGTCGCGGCATTGAAGACGAAATTGCCCTGGGGTCCCGGGTAGACCGTCGCCGTGTAGGTGCCGCCGTTCGGCTGCCCCGGCGCGCTCTGCGTCGGACCCGTGGCGACAATTTCCAGGCCGGGCAGCTTCGCGGGATCTCCGTGATATTCCCAGCCAATCAGACCTGGAATGCGATCTCCCTTCTTCATCCCCGTTTCTGCATAGATCCAGTGGTCGGGGCGGGTGCAGATCCAATCCGCGCCACCAGTCACCGGTCCCGTGCTGTGGGCACCGATCAGCTCGTTCGCGTAGGGACGGCGATGTTCCAGCGATTTCATCTGCTCGAATTCGCGCGTGCCGCCGGGCGGGCCGAAGACGCCGACGCGCTCGAACGCCCGCTGGCCTTCATGCCAAGCAATCCGTCCGCAGACCGCGTTTCCAGAAAAGAACGCCACGTTGACCCCCGCCTGAATGGCGGATTTCACGTGGTGAAACATCTCGATGGTCCAATACTCGTCATGTCCCACGCTGAGAAAGCCTTTGGCCCGCGTGAGCCCCTGGGGATTTCGATGCGTGTCGAGATTGGAAATGTAGGTCACATCGTATCCCTGCGATTCCATCCAATACGCGAAGGGGAATTCCCACAAAAAGAACTCTCCCGATCCCGTGGAGAGCGGCGCGTCCAAAATTTGGCAATACTTGCCATAGGGGCGCTGATAGCTGACGAGGACTCCGCCCCCCCAGTACCAGGGGTGTTCACCGTTGTCGTACAGCGAGAACTGCGACGGCCAGCGATTGTAAGCTTGCCACGTGTTGTCGCTGCATTGAAAGATGAAGTCCGCCTGCCGCTGATCGCGAACAATAAAAATCACGTAGCTCTGCGTGCCGTCCCGTTCGGCCGTCAACTTGCCGATGTACACTCCGCTCACCCAATCTGGCGGAATGCGAATTTCAGTACAGGCATCCCACTCGCAAACACGCACGCGTTTCTCGCCGATGTCCGGATCGGCTTGCGTCTTCCCCGGGAACGGCCCGAGGCTCTTCACGTGCCGCCCGCCCGCTCCGCCATAGTAGCCCAGGCGGTAGAGATCAATCGTAAACGGCGAGGCCGGGTTGCAACTGACGTGAAATGAAATCGTCTCCCCCGCCTCGATGCTCGCGTGGGAACAATAGCCTTCGATCCAGGGGCAGCGGTATTTCGTCTCCGCGGCGATCCGCGGTTTGTCGAGCATCCACTCCCGCGTCCCGGGTTGGGCATTTTCGCGGAGAATGACATCGCTGGACCAAAGAACATCGACGGCGAATGCGCGGGACACATCGCCGCACAACGTGCCCATCCCGATTGCCGCCAAATTCTTGAGCGCTTCGCGCCGTGGTTGGATATGCATGCCGGTAGTGTAAGGGATTCATCCGCCAAACGGAAAATGCCTTGCGAGAAAATTCCGGTGGCACGAGATACACGCCGCGGAAAACTCGCCAGCCGATTACGATTTGGCCAGAGACCGTTTGATGGAAATCGAGGTCACCGTTCCGGCAAACCGGATGAATTGGTATGCCATTCGATCTTTGGAAGCCGAAAGGCTCCTGCGTTCGGGACGCAGAGGTCGGAGGTTCAAATCCTTTCGCCCCGACTTTCGTCCATTTGAAGCCCTTCGGCCAAAACGTCGAAGGGCTTTCTCATTTCTACGACTAGACTTACGTCATCGAGTTCGTAGTTCAAACAGACGATTTCGAGCAATCGCCGTTTTGCAGCATTGTCAGCGCTAACCCATGTCTCACGAAGGGTTTGCGAAAGTTCAAATGCTCTCACCGCTATATCGCTGTGCTCTTGCTTCACTCTGTCAGTCGATTCGGCCTCCAAATTGAGCTTCGCAATGCGGTCGCGTAGCTCGGTGTTCTTTCGCGCGAATGTTGATTCGTCGATCTCTTTCAAGATGCGAAGATTCAGCAACTCGTCTTGCTGACTTTGAAGCGAACTGATCTGCCGATGAAGCTCGCTCACGTGCTTGCGGCTGGCAACTTGGTTGTCGCGATTCTTGGTTTGGATTATTCGCAGGAACCAGTCGCGAACATCGTCATCGTCAATGCGAATTGCATCGAAGATTTGGAGCACCTGCTGGTCGATAACCTCGCCGCGAACGCGAGTCCTTGGATGACCTTTCTGGGAGTATTTTGTGCAGCGGTAATAGCTGTATTGTCGCGGCCCGCTTTTCGTCTTCAATTCGCCAGTAATCCAGCCGCCACAGTGGCTGCATTTGATTAGCCCGCTCGCGTACAACAAGCCGTGCGACTGATACTTGATTCCGCCGAGCAGCGATTGAACCCGGTCGAACTTCGCTCGATCGACGAGGGGAGGGTGAATACCGGGATACCATTGCCCGTGATAGCTGACTTCGCCGATGTAAGCACGGTCGGTCAGGATCGCGTGAACCTTGCTCCGAGAAAAGCGAGCTTGTGATGGGCGGTAGCTGAAGCCTTCGTCTTTGAGTTGGGTTATCAGCGAATCAATCGTGTGGCCGTGATGGGCGTACAGCTCGAAAATGCGTCTGACCACCGCAGCGGTCGGCTCATCTATCTCAACCAGGCTTCGACCGGCCCGCCGTACATTCAGGTATCCATAGGGAGCTTTCCCGACGAAGAGTCCAGACTGGACTCGACGGAGAAGACCGTCTCGCACATCAAGCGATTGCTGCTCAGTGTAGAAACTCGCCATGTTTGCCAGCGTTCGCCGCATCATCCGGCCCGCTGGTGTGTTTTCCGTTGGCTGAATGACGTAGATCACGTTGATTCCGTAGTCTCGCTCAAGCCGCTCAAGCTCAACGTAGTCGAACAGATTTCGGGCAGCTCGGTCCACCTTGAAGAACAGCACGCCGCTCACTTTTTCGGAATGCTGTTTGGCATATTTGAGCAGCTCTTTGAATGTCCGGCGTTCATCCGGTTTCGTTGCTGTCTCTGCAATCCGAAACAGCTTGATGATCTCGCCACCGTTTTGCTCGGCGTAGCGTTCAAGCGCCTCCTCTTGAACCTGCAACGAAAAACCTTCTCGCTCCTGCTCACGCGAAGAAACTCTCGCTAGGGCCACGTACTGCTTCGTCATGCTAACGCTCCGCAAAACATCTAACCGGAACCGCCTTAATAAAGCAGTATTTCGATGATTTAATGCAGCGTCAACGTCCGGGGTAAGCCAACAGCAAGAATCAAGGACGGCTTCGCCGCGATTTTTCGGTTGAGGCCACCGAATCTGCTAAAGAAAGCAACTCGGCTTTGGGCGGAGTCCTGCCTAGTGGAAGCGTTCACTCTGACGCGCCGTTGCTTTTCCTTCCCTTCATCATACGGCCCATTCGCTTCGCCCGGGGGTGAGGCCATACGATGAAGGGAAGGAAGCAACTCACCGAATCAGATTCCTGACGATGATTGTGCAACAAGCCGTTGCAGAAAATATGCAGCAGATTGCTGCATTATTGGCCGCAAATCTGCTTGCCAATGCCGGCTCTCTTGTGGCACATAAAGTTACCATGCTTGGTCACCAGCCGATCTCTGTAAACTGCGGCATTTGTTGGCCCCATTCACGGAGATCGAACATGGTGAAGTCAAAAAAGTCTGGATCGCGGCAGACTCTCTCGCGTGAACTCCTTGGAGAGACGGCGTTCTTTGTT
>JANQPP010000038.1 GCA_028289405.1 Pirellulales bacterium | reverse complement strand
TACGAGAGGATTTGGAAGGACGTTCCTCTGGTGTACCAGTTGTCGCGCTAGCGGCACGGCTGGATAGCTAAGAACGGAAAGGATAAACGCTGAAAGCATATAAGCGTGAAGCCCGCTCCAAGATGAGGTTTCGTAAGAGCCATTGGCTCGAAAGTCCCCTGGAAGACGACCAGGTTGATAGGCCGGATGTGTAAGCGCAGTAATGCGTTCAGCTTACCGGTACTAACGGACGAAAGCTTGACCACATATACCGAACGCTCGCCCTTCACGGCGAATGGCCGGTACATGACTTCGATGAAGTTGCCACGATCACACCACCTTGATCTATCAGGTTGCTGTCCGGTGAAATTCCGGCGGCAACCTCTTCCGGTGAACATATCTGAAAGGTCACACCCGTTCCCTTTCCGAACACGGCAGTTAAGCTTTCAGAGCCGATGGTAGTGCCAAAAGTGCGAGAGTAGGTATCGCCGGATTTTTAACCCTTGCCCTGGGAAACCAAGGCGAGGGTTTTTTATGGCCTTCTCGTACCAGGCGGCATAGCCGTAGCACCTACGGCTTCAGTTTCAGCTTCCCCTGCCGTCATGAGCCATGACAAATAGTTGGTATTATCGCGGTTAGGCGGGTATAATCCGCCCGGCGTCAGATACCAATTACCAGGAACAGAGGAGGTACGGTTCGATGTCGATTCCACTCTTCTTGCGCGTGGCGCTGGTGCTGCTCATCTCGGTCGCGCCCGCCGCGGGCGTTTTCGGTGAAGAATCCTTTAGCGGCCCCGATTGGATCCGCGATCTGGAGCAAGGCCAGGCGGAAGCGGCCCGGACGGAGCGAGACCTGCTGGTCGTGTTCACCGGCCATGGTTGGTGCTTCCCTTGCCAAAAATTGGACCAGGAGGTTTTCCGCGAGCGTTCATTCGTCGAGGCGCTCCAAGAGGATTTCGTGTTCGTGGAACTCGACTTCACCTTCGGCGATTCCGAGGAAGAACAGCAGCGTGAGCAAGCCCTCCGGGCCCTCGCTAAAAGCTACTTGGTCCATGGTTATCCCACGGTGGTGCTGGCGGACGCGCAAGGCACGCCCTACGCGTTCACCACGGGATACGACATCGGAACGGGTCCTCAGCCGCTCCTGGTATCGATTCGGGAGGCCGAAAAGGGACGGAAAGCCTACGCACGGTTCAAAGCCCAAGCGGGAAAGGCCGAGGGCGCCGACCGGCTAGCACTGCTGGACCAAGCACTCTCCTCCGTGGCGCCGCATCTAGAAGGTATCGAAATGCGTCAGGATGATCCTTTGCTCGTGTTTTATGCCGAGGACTTGAACGCCATCTTGGCGGACGAGGGTCCCGAAGCGGCCGGCTTGAAGTCACGCTACGTCGCTCGTAAGGCGGCCCGGGATGCATGGCTGCAACGTGAGTCGGTGCTGCAAACGGTTTCCAACGAAGTGCGTCGTCTCCGGCGTGAAGACAACCTGCCGGCGGCCATTGAACTGGTGCAACGGCACCTAGAGGAGATGACTGACGAAGAACTTTCTCGGCGGCTCGAAGGCACGCTGCGTACGCTGCAAGAGTGGTCGGACCAACATCAGGAAGCGCTGGCAACCACGCGGCGGATGCTGGCCACCTACTCCCTCTCCCCCGAGCAACGCGAATCCCTACTCGATCGCATCGACTACAATTTCACGCAACTAAAGCGGCTCGATGATTTCCAGGCCCATATTGACAGCCGCCTGGAAGCCGCCGGGGACGATGCCGCAGCCCGCTTCCGGCTTCTGTCGCACAAGGCGCAGCTTTCCTTGAATTTCGGTGATACGAAAGTCTCCATTCCGGCTTGGCGAGAATTTCGTGCCGTCACGGAAGAAGGTACGGACGACTGGTACGACGCCACGGCGATCTTGGCCCGGCTACTGATGAAAAAAGAAAACTTCGAGGAGGCGAAGCCGCTCATTATGGAGTTCCTGCGAGTCGATCCGTCCGGCGCCGAGGGGTACGTTTATGAGGACGCGGCGCAATGCTTTATCGGATTGCGCGATTTTCCATCCGCGAACAAAATGCTCGCCAAGGTGGAAGCGGTGGCGGCCAGACTCCGCGAAACGGGCCGGGAAGGAGACCGCCAAAACGCGGAGTACATGGAACGCCGCGTACGAGAGATGCGCGCTGAAATCCCGCAAGAAAGCCAAGCAGCCAATTGATCCTGGGCCACGGGCGCGAACGTCACCTGCGTGTAGCGGTTTTGCTCGTCATCGGGGTTACAACACACTAACGCCGCGCGGTGGCGGCTGGTTGGCCAAGCGGTGACCGTTCATGTCCGGCCAGCCCACGAAATCCCGAGCGAGCCACAACTGGTAGCTGTGCCGCATATCCTGGCCGATCGGGAGTTGGGAAGTCCGCCAAGCGGTCCACGACTGAAAGCAGGCGGCCAATTCCGGCGGGACGTCGCGGTTCGCTTCCGTGATCACCACGGCATCCGCTCCGGCTTCGAGCGTGGGCAATCCCCAAATATCGTATTGGCTGGCCGGCTCGGCTTGCGCCGACCAAAGATGCACGGGCCGGGAGTCTGGCTTGTAAAAAGCCAGTTCGCTGGCCACGGCGCGGTTGCCCACCACCAGCATCAGCGATTGCTCCGCCTCGAGAATCGGCGGCATGGCCGAGGCGATGTCCTGGCCCACGTCCGACCATCTTCTGAGCCGAATCAAAGGATCCCAACCAGTTCCTTGCCATCCCAAGGCTTCGATACTCCACGGAAGTAGATACGCGCCCAGCGAAAACGCGATGCCGGTGGCCAGAGCGCGGCGCCGCCAAACCTCGGTTGCGAATCCGCGCGGCCGCCAAGCCAACAGCCCGCGCGTCGCGCTCGCGAATAAAATGACACCTGCAACATAAAACGGAGCAGGCCAATTTGGTTCCACCCGCTGGGTCAGGCTCAAGGCGAACACGCCCGCCAGCGGCAGAGCCGAGAAGCAGAGCAAAAACCGCTCCCTCCGCTCCAAGCGAGGAAACATCCACGCCGCTGCCGCGAACGTCGCCATGACACCGAAAAACGTCACCGGCGAGGCGGCTCCCACCTGGCTGCCTAGAAACTCCAGCGAAACAAGGATCCTTCGAACGATATCGACTTTTGTGGAAGTGAAATGTTCACGAGTGTGTTGCAGCATGATCCAATCGTGCTGGGCATTCCAGACCAACACCGGCAGCAAGAACAGCGATGCCCCGCCGATCCAAGACCAAAATCCCAGACTTCTCCATTCCCGTCGATCCGGTTTGGAGAACAGGGTGAACGCGATGGCCAGCGCCACGAACCCGCACATCGTTTGCTTCGTGAGCAGCCCCAGCCCCACCGCCACGGCGGTCGCCAACAGCCACCATGGCCGGTCGGTTTGGCGTTCCAAGGCCCGCCACAGGGTGTAGAGGGCCGCACTCCAGAAGAACAAGAGCGGCGCGTCGATGGTCATGATTAGCGCGCCGGCCGCGTTGCCGGGAGTCGCCGCCGCCAGCGCGACGGCCCACAGAGCCGTGTTCTCGCCATACATGCGACGCGCGAGCAAATAGACGAATAAGAGGCCCAAGGTTCCGAGGAAAACGGCGGGCAGCCGGACGGCCCAGGCGGTGTCACCAAACACGGAGGTCGAAGCGGCGATCAGCCAGGCGACCATGGGCGGCTTGCTGAAGTAGCCAAAATCCAACCGACGCGACCATTCCCAGTAATAGGCTTCATCGTGAACCAGGTCGAAGGGCGCGAAGATGGCATAGGCCAGGCGAAAAACGAACAGCCCGATCAAGCTGGCAAGAACCAGGTGGACCATCGTTTTGGAAGGCCCCGACGGCTCATCGTTAGGAAAGATAGAGCAGGTTGTCGGTTGTACTGTTTCGTCTGGGAGCATTGTCATCCTGCTTCACGTGCGTTTCTTGCCGGCCAGGCTGTGGGTGCTTGGCGTCTTCCTGTCATGCCCGATGCATCCACTTGTGCATGAAAAAGATTCCCACTGGTGTGAACGTGGCATTGGCCAGCCAAACGGAATATTGAGGCGCGAATCCTTCTCGGGCGACCGTTTCCCCCAACATGAGCAGAGGGTAATACAGCATCAGAATGGGCAGAAAACAGACAAAGAATACGGCGAGATTGCCTTCCGGCCCCATCTTGATCGCGACGGGCAGGCCCAGCAGCACGAACACTAAGCACGCGAATCCGTTCGCCAGCCGTCGTTGCGGTTCCGCTTGGAGCCGAAACAGCCGCCGCAGGTGATGTTCCCGTTTCTGTTCGGATTCCTGCCGATTGGCAGCTTCTGACGACGGCGGCTGTTCGGAAAGGGCTTCGTCGAGTTGCTGGATCGTCCGCCGCTCGTGGTCGATTTGGCTTTGGATCGAGGAACCACGCAGGGCCGCCGGCGAGACATAATTTTCATCCAGTTCGCTCCAGCCCGGGATGGCCGTCTCGTATTGAAACGAATCGCTGAAGTAAAAGGCCCCATTCCCATCGACTTGCATGTTGCCGTTTTCGAAGTCGATCTTGATCGATTTGTTTTTCCAGTTGAGGTTCAGCACGGCGCGCTCCGCGACCACTTCCACGGCGGGACGGTCAGGTGTTGCTTGGGCCAAGAAGACAGGGTTGTAGAGCGTGTTTCCCTCCACGTCCGAAACGATGATCTTCGCCTGGTTCGTGGCGAACGTTCCTTCATTTTTTAGCGAACCACAAACAACTCGTTCCATGGATCGAAAAAACAACTCACGGACTACGGGCCGGCTCCAAGCGGCGCAGATTTCGTACATGCAAAACGTGGCCAAGCTCAACAAGACGGCCAGCAGCAGGACCGGCCAGACGACGCGGAACGGAGAAATGCCCACCGACTGTAAAGCGAGCAGTTCATTCGAGGCTGACCAGCGGGCAAACGTGCTGCACGAGGCGAAGAGCACGCAGCCTGGAATCGTGAACCGCAAGGTTTCCGGCGCGACCAGCAGCGAAGCGCGAAGGATCACATCTAGCGGCAATCCCCGGCGGACCGCCTCCTGGGCACCCATGCAAAGCGTGAGTGCGAGGGTGGAAACCGCCAGACATGCCGCGAATTCAGCCAGTGTCTCCAGAAAGACGAGCCTGCCTATACGTCCCATGGATGATTCCCGTCGTGCCCGCGATCTTTTAGATGCAATCGAGGTCCGGCAGCAAGGCCAATCGTGCCGCCACGACAATTCAGTTTGCCAGGCAAGGGCGGAAGGAAATCCCGCGTTTCATGCGGCCTTGGCGGAAGGTTCCTGCTCGGAGGCATCATGGAAAGTCACGTCGTCCATGGAACGCGAGGCGAAAGGGAAGATCTCCGCTTGGATATCCGGCGGTTCACGGTGAAGCTTCAGTGCGTAAAACAGGGAAATATTTGTGAGATAGATAATCCCAGCGGACCAGATCACGTCACTAAGGAAATGGCCACCCTGTACGATTCTGGCCACGCCGATGAAGCTCCCGGCGGAAAATCCGAGCGAAAGGCACAGAATGGCCCAGGTCCGGCGCCGGCGAAGGATAAGGAAAGCCGGAGCCGTCAGAAAAAATCCGACTGAAGCGTGTCCGCAAGGGAAGGATTTACAGTCAGCGTCATTTCCCATGCCCCAAACCGGTACGAATTCGCGGGCACCACCAAACGTGACGATTTGGTTTGGCCGGGGACGCATCCAATTCGGCTTCAGGATCGCGTTCACGAGAATCCCTGGACCGAGCACGAAGGCCAGGCTCAAAAACAACCAGGCTGGCCGGTTTTTTGAGAACTGTTTTAGCCAAAGGCTCAGCACAAGAAAGGTGATTCCCATCGTTCCCAAGATGACTCCCGGGATTTCCCCGTGCAAACGGATTGTGTTCCAAGGCTCCTCGAATCTCGCCGGCCAAGGCACATCGAGACATCCGTAGAACTGCCGGGCCACCAGGAGGTCAAGACCTGTGTTCCATATAATCAAGGTCGTTAACAAGAGCATGGCCAAGGGCAAGGCAATCGCCAGAAGCCAGCCTTCATAGGCCTCACGCATGCACCGAGAGAGGCCCTGCAGCACGGCAAGCGGATAGGACGCGGCGTATTGCAAAATCGAGCCGAAATCTCCGGCGGCGACCACGGAGGCTACTTCACCCCGCGAAGAAGTTTCATTCCGCATCGAGGCCCGTCCTTGGCGAATCAAATCCGCCTTCCGATGCTCGTGAAGATGACACCGCAAAGGAACTACCGCCCGGGTTTTTGAGCCAAAAACGTTTTTTGAGCCCAAAACTCAGGTCCCTCAGCGGAAAAAAATGGAATTCACGTCCGCTGTCGAGATGCCGAGACCCTCAAACCCGTTCCGTGGCGTTTTCCTTATCGGCTGTTGACGCCAGCCATTTCGAGCGATTTTTTGCGAATTGCCACGACAAACGAAGATATTTACACTTCATGAAAATCTCATGAAACAGATAGCCTCCAAATCCGACGCGGCATCTCTCCGCCAAGGAGCGGTCCCCCTAAGCCCGCCTGGGGAATCCGCCTTTCTTGAGAGTGGGGATCGCCAATGATAGAATCCCGCTCTTCACGGACAGTCCATCCTCAAGGGCGCGGCTTCATGGCCCGCGCGACGCAAAACCACAAAACACAGGACAACACATGAAAATCGCGGTGATTCCAGGAGACGGTACCGGCCCGGAAGTGGTCGCGGAGGGGCTCAAGGTCTTGGAAGCCGTCAGCCAGGCCGAGGGGTTCTCGTGCGAGTTCCAGGAGTTCGACCTGGGAGGCGAACGTTACCTCCGCACCGGCGAGGTCTTGCCCGAGGGAATGGTCGAGGAATTGCGGCAATTCGATTCGATCTATCTAGGAGCCGTGGGCCATCCCGACGTACCGCCGGGCGTGCTGGAAAAAGGGCTCCTGCTCGAACTACGGTTCCAACTCGATCAATACATCAACCTGCGTCCCGTGAAACTGTTTCCCGGGGTAGAAACGCCTCTGGCCGGGAAGGGACCGGAGGATATCGACTTCGTCGTGGTGCGGGAAAATACGGAAGACCTTTACTGCGGCGTCGGCGGCTTTCTGAAGAAAAACACCGCCGACGAGGTGGCCACGCAAACCGCCATATTTACCCGCAAGGGCTGCGAACGGTGTATCCGTTGGGCCTTCGAATATACACGGCGCCGCGACTCCGCCAAGAAAATGTTGACGCTCGTGGCGAAAACCAATGTGCTAACCTACGGCCACGACCTTTGGTGGCGCACGTTTCAAGAGGTCGCGAAAGAGTACCCAGACATCAAGGCTGATTACAACCACGTGGACGCCTGCTGCATGTGGATGGTGAAGACGCCCGAGTATTACGACGTGATCGTGACCACGAACATGTTCGGGGACATCATCACGGACCTGGCCGCGATGCTCCAGGGCGGATTGGGCGTCGCCGCTGGGGGCAACGTGAACCCGGATCCTGGCGGGACCAGCATGTTCGAACCGATGGGGGGCAGCGCTCCCAAGTACACCGGCAAGAAGGTGATCAATCCGATTGCCGCCATCGCCGCTATCGCCATGCTGCTTGAACAGGGAGGCCAGTCCAAGGCGGCCGACCGGATCATGCGGGCGGTGCAGGTCGTCACCGGCACGAAGATGCAAAGCCAAACTGCCGGAAAGATGGGCTACGGCACTTCGGAAATTGGGGATCTGGTCGTGGACAATTTGTAGGCATCTCGCGAACCACCATGGTCTGGACCCACTCGAAGACCGTGGCGTGGATGCTTTTCGGTCGAAATTTTTTTGCGACATGATGTCCAGGAGAGTTCCGTCTCATGCCCGATGTTGGCTGGACCCACATCGCGTTGCCGGTCACGGACATGGACCGCAGCCTGGAATTCTACGACCGGTACGCGGAGATGGGGGTCGTCCATTTGCGGTCTCAGGAGTCGGAGTCGAATCGCCAAGTGGCGTGGCTCTCCGATGGAACGCGACCCTTCGTGCTGGTACTCGTGGAAGTAGAGCAGGTTAAGAACCCTCTAGGGGAATTCGCCCATCTCGGAGTGGCCTGTTCCAGCCGGGAAGAAGTTGATCGTCGCGTCGCCTTGGCCCGTTCCGAGGGGATCCCGGTCGAGGGTCCCCAGGAAATGGGTCCGCCCGTGGGCTATTGGGTGTTCCTGCGCGATCCCGATGGCCACACCTTGGAGCTTTCGTTTGGTCAGGAAGTGGACGCCACGTTGGACGAGGCGTCCGGACCATAGAGTCCGTTGGCCAAAGGACGACGAAATTCAGGTCGCCTGACGGGTAACCGTTTTGCGAGGACCACGGCCACGCCGGCGCCAAATATCTTGGCCGACCATGACCGCCAAAGTGAGCCCGAGCGAAGCGGCGAGGGATAAACCCACGGTCTCGCGTGCCGAGAAAGCCGGAAACACGACCGTCAAAGTGAACGCGACCGGCAAAGTGAGGCCAAGCGTCCACAGCAAAACCAACTGCGGAGGCGTCAATAGCCAACCCAGCAACTGATCGCCGTTCCGGTATTTCTTGGAACGCCGCATGCGACCGGGTTTGTTGGCCGGAACCAGGTGTTCACCGTCAATCGTTAATCGAGGCATACATCTTAGGATACATGCGAAAAATAGAACATTCAATTGGCGTACGGCGATTTTACTGTATAGGATATTTGAGAAGCTTTTGGCCTGTCAATCGAGTCGTGTGAGGCGGATTTGCGGAAGATTTGGCGGGTCACTTGGAGGCGAATCCCCAGTTCTCCAACCGATTTCGGATATGTGGATCTTCAAGAATTCGCCGAAAGGCCACCACGGCGGACCGGTCCAGGCGTTTTCGCGGCACGACGAAATCGAAGTGCTCGTCGGTCATGTCCAGGAAGCCAAGCCGAGCATCCCGAGCCACGGACTGGATGGCGACGCCCCAATCGGCCCGTCCTTGGAGGATCGCCGCCACCACGGCATGATGGCTGGTCACCTGCACGGAGTAGCCTGGCGGTCGAAGCTCGTCTAGCAGGCCGTCGATCAGAATCCGCGTACCGCTCCCCTGATTGCGGTTGACCATCACGCAATCGGGATCGCTTTTTAGACGTTCCAACAACGTCTCCCGCGTGATTCCTCGGAAACGCGGATCGTCTCGCCGAAACACGATTCCCTGCTTCCGTCGATAACCGGGAATCAGTCTCAATGAGTCATCGAGGAACGGCGTGTTGTATGTTCCGGACTTCGCGTCGAACAGATGGATGCCCGCGAGGTCACATTCTCCCCGCCGGGCGACTTGCAGCCCGGTGGTGCTCCCTGCGGCGAAGAATTTCGTGGAAAAACCTTCGACCCGCAGTTCGTTTAACAGAAATTCGAGCCCCAAGCAGTGGCTGCCCACGACCAGCAGGTCGGCGGGACGAATCTCTTCGGCGAGCAATTTCACGCGGGCCGGCGAACCGGCATCAAGAATCTCGGTATGCCGGGGAATCGTGATGAAGCCATCGGCCCGGCTAAAGGTCGTCACGGAACCGGAGCCTTTGCCCAGTGGCAGCGCGGTCAGGCCCTGTTCGCTGGGGAGCAGGTTGACCAGCAAATATTCGGTGCGTCCTGTTTCCGAGTTGACGCGGGCGGGCAGCGTGGCGTTAACCTCATCGTGCCGTGAAGGCCGACGGCCCCCCATCTCGCACAACAGCGGAGCCACGAACTCCCAAAACGTGAAGATGGCCGACGTCGGAAACCCCGGCAGGATCGCGATCGGTTTGCCCTGGCTTGCCGCCAGACAAAGCGGTTTGCCCGGCTTGAGTGCCACGCCATGCACGACGATGCCAGGATCCGTAAGTTCGGAAACGGCTCGATAACAGAGATCGCCCCTTCCTTTACTCGTGCCACCGGAAAGGAGTAGAAAATCGGTCGTGGCCAGCGCCTCGTCCGTCATGCTCCGCAGCGCCGCCAGATCGTCCCGCACAATGCCCAGGAAGTGCGGCTCGCCACCACATTCCCGCACGGCATCGCTCAGGATTTGTCCGTTGGAGTCATACACGCTGCCCGGCTGCATCCGTTCCCCCGGCGCGATGATCTCATCGCCCGTGGAAATAATGCCCACGCGGACCTTCCGCCACACTTGAAATTCGGTCACTCCCACGGCGGCCAGCACACCGGTTTCCCGGCTCGTTAGCAAGTCTCCTCGCCAGAGCACGGTTTCGCCCGCCGTGATATCGGTGCCGGTGAAAGTAATTCCGTGGCCCGCCGCGACGGCCCGCTCCAGCCGCAATCGATTGCCATCGACATCGCAATTTTCCACCAGGATAACCGCGTCCGCACCCCGGGGAATCATGCCGCCCGTGGCGATTGATCGGGCCGCGCCGAGGGCGAGTTCATCGTCCGGAATCTTCCCCGGCGTAATCGTGGCGCCTGTCAGGTTCAAGAAGCGGGGTGCGTGTTCCGTCGCGCCGTGGGTCGCTTCGGACCGCACGGCGAAGCCGTCATAATTAGAACGATCGAATCCCGGCACATTGACCGGCGACACGACTTCCCGCGAGGCGACGCGTCCCAAAGCACTCGCCAAGGGAACCGATTCTTCCCCCAACGGCGAACAGGACAGTACGGCTCGCCAGCGACGCTCCGCCTCGTCCCGCTCGATGACTTCCAGGAATTGTTCCTGCCGATCCATGAGAGAGGGCGCGATTTGCGACGGACTTGGTGAAAGCAAATGTGCGGAAGGGCGTCTAAAGGACGCCGGACACGTCTTTAATCGTAGAGATGGAGGATCGCTTCGTCACCCTCGGCCATGCCTTCGCTATCCTCCGCGATGATCACGAATCCGTCCGCCTCCACCGTGGTCCTTAGGATGGAAGCGCCGGAAATCGCGATCGGCTCGATCTCTCCGTCGACCAGCCGAACCCGGGCATAGTCCGTTCGCCCCACTTCGGAACTCAACTTCCGACACAGCGGCGCGCGAATGGTTCGATAAGGCATCTCCGGGGATCGGCCACCTAACAGGCGGACCGCCATGCCCGCGAAGAAATCATAGGCGCACAAACACGAGACGGGATTGCCGGGCAGCAGAAACACGAGCCTCTCGCCCAGAGTCCCCATGCCTGCAGGGCTGCTAGGCCGCATGGCGATCCCGTGAATGGCGAGCTCTCCCTCTTCGGCTAGAATGCGCGGAGCATAATCTTCTGCTCCCACGCTCGAACCACCGGACACCAATACCACATCAACCGGCCTTCGCAGCGCTTCCCCGATCGCGGCAGGGTCGTCTCGTACGTAATCCGGCCCTCCGCTGATGCCGCCATCCCGGGCAACCAGCGCTTCCAGCATTGGGCCGTTCGCATCCACGATTTGGTGTCCCCGCGGTTGAACCCCAGCGGGCAGCACTTCATTTCCCGTGATCACGATCGCCACACGGGGCCGGCGTCGGACTTGAACCTCGCTCACTCCCACCGATGCCAACACGCCTAGGTCTTGAGGACGCAGCACGCGGTCCGTGGGCAATAGCTCCGCACCACGGCGAATGTCCTCGCCCCGCCGTCCGACATGTTTTCCGGGTGGAACCGAACCCAAAGCCCGCATGCGCTCGGAATCGTACTCGGCATATTCAACCGGCAGTACCGCATCCGCCCCGGACGGCAGGGGCGCCCCGGTCATGCTGCGGATACAGGTACCGGGCCGCACCTCTTGCGAGCAGGGAGCGCCGGGAAAAGCTTCTCCGACGATTTCCAACTCGAGCGGGTTCTGAGGCGACGCGCCTTGCACGTCACCACTGCGCACGGCGAAACCATCCATCATGCCCCGGTCGAATCCTGGCACATCGGCGGGACTTACCACGGAGCTAGCCAATACTCGGCCCCGCGACTCCGGCAACGGGACGGACTCCGAGTCCGCAATAGGTCTTGCCGCGTGCGACACCCAATTCCAGGCATCCACGACACTTTTGCGGTGGCGAAAGCCGTGCATTCGCACGTCCGGCAATCCGCCCCGGGAAAGCTGAGATGGGTCCATGACGAAGGCGTACACACTCATGGCGTTCGCTTGAACGTCGCTCGCCACGTGCCGCGTGGAACCGAGAACTAAACAAGAGGTGACGATGGCCGCCCGAACACCGGTGTTCGTGTCAGGCCATGTCCTTTAACGCCTTGAGCGGACGCACCTTGATCTTGCTATAAGCCGGCTTGGCTGGAACGTCCATCGTTTCCCCCGGTTTGAAGGGATTGGGAACGTTCTTGCGTGCCGGACGCGCGGGCACCTTCTTCTTCTCGATCTTCACCAACCCCGGCAGGGTGAACATTCCTGGCCCTCGATTGCCGAGGTTCTTGCGGATTTCTTCCTGCAACGCTTCCAGGACGGCGGAAACGTCTTTTTTGTTCAGGGAAGTCGTTTCAGCGATGTTGTTCAGAATCTCAGTTTTCGTGGGTGGCTTTTTCGCTGCGGCTGCTTTCGCCATGGATTACCCTCCTGGAAAGGCTCGAATGGAAACACGATTGGATCGGAAAATCTTGTAGAATTCCGAAGATGTATAGCCCCCCGGCCTAAATTGCAAGCCTCAAAATCGCTAAATCGCCGAGAAAAACGGCTTTTCCTCTCCAGTTCGTCCTGAAGACCGCGCCGAGTTCAAGGATTTTGGCCCTCAAGCACGATTTCCACAGGAGGCTGGAAATAATTGAAAAGGAGGTTGTCCCACCCCTCGTGACCAAATCTCCAAGCCTACCCGGGGGCTTTGCCAAGGCCGGAACACCCCGCATGTAGGCCGGTTTGCTTGCCGCAGAGGGCCTCCGGTTTTAAGATGCTAAAGGGCAATATGTTAGGATTGTCTCGCATGGGTAATTTTTTCGGCCAGTGGTTCCAGCGGACGCCGCATCCACGTAGTGTATGCGGCAGACTAATCATGGAACCTCGTTCCAAGCCGTCTCAGCGCTAACGGGACGGTCTTGCTGGACAGGGGAATTGGACGAAGTGAATCGGTCGCTCGGCGGGCCTCCCCAATAACAAAGGCGAAATTATTCGAGGTTGCTATCGACCCCAAACCCTTAAGCACGGCTGATTTCTTCGGGGCCCAGCGGCCCAGGTTCGCGGAAAACAACGGAGTGCTATCCATGCACGAGCTCCCTACTCGTGAGCGCCTTTCGATGGCGACCCGTCTCCTGTGCTTCGCTTGCACGGCACTGCTGCTCGCGGGAAATGTCTCTGCTCAGACGGCTCCGCCTGCGATGGGTTTTCCGTTGGAGCGGGGGGAGGAGCGGCGGTTGCGGGAGGCGGAGTCGTGGCTGGAGGAGGGGCGGTATGCCGGGGCGGTG
>JANQPP010000035.1 GCA_028289405.1 Pirellulales bacterium | reverse complement strand
GCCGGAGGCCATTCCAAATGCAACACAGCCTGCCGCGCTGCCTGCCACCACCAGCCAGCGGCCACGACGCCGCAGGTCACCATCAACAAAGCCGCTAGTGGGGTCCAAGAGAATCGCCGTGGCGGACGTCGCGCATGGCGCGGAGAGGAGGGCGGCAAGGCTCGGATTTCCGGCAGAGCCGATTCGCCGGAGGAGGCTTCCTGCGGTTCTTCTTCGTCGTGTCCCTTGAGCGATTGAAGAAAAGCTTCCAGTTCGTTTCCTTCCGATGGGGCGGTGGGAGTACTCAAACCCAAGTGGGCTTGGATTTCCAAGGTACTAGCCACGGATTCTAAATCTTCGATCACCTCGCCCATGTCCTGATGGCGGTCTTCGGGCCTTTTGGCCATCATCTTGGCGACAATGCGAGCGACTTCCGGCGTGGCTTCCGATCGATACTTCAACAGGTCCGGAATCGGTTTGTCCCGGTGGGCGATGATCTTCTTCACCAGCGTCTCCCCACGATAGGGAGGACGCCGGGTCAATACGCGGAATAGCGTGCAGCCTAGACTGTAAACATCCGAGCGCTGGTCGGCGCGGTCCGTGTCCTCGGCCTGTTCCGGCGCCATATAATCCGCGGTACCAATGATCTGGCCAAACCGGGTGAGCCCGTCCACGAGGGTGTTTTTGGGATCGGCGGAGCGGGGATCGTCGAACCGGGCCAGGCCCATATCCAAAATCTTGACGATGCCTTCGCTGCTGACCAGCAAATTGCTGGGTTTGATGTCCCGATGCACAATCCCCTTGGAATGCGCATACCTTAGGCCCTTCGCGGCCTGTAGCATGTAATCGACCGCCTGTTGAACCGGCAAGCGGCCCTTTTCCCTCACCAACCTCCCCAAGTCGTAGCCATCGATATATTCCATCACGAGATAATCGATCCCCTCGTGATGGCCCGCGTCGTAGGCGGTGACAATGTGCGGGTGCAGTAATTTAGCGGCGGCTTTAACCTCCCGGTGAAATCGCTGGCGACTGTGGGCCGAGGCCACCACTCGCCTGGGTAAGACCTTCAGCGCCACGATCCGTTCCATGCGGCGATGCACGGCCTTGAAAACCCGGCCCATCCCGCCCACGCCCAGTTTGTCCAGGACGACATATTCGCCGAATACCAGGCCCTTGTTCTTTCCCTGATAGACGGCCGTGGCTTGGAAGCTCGTCACTTTCCCCTGTCGGACCAGTTCCCGGGCGAGGGCAGTGGGGTCGGAAGCGTCGAGTTCCGGCGGCAGCTTGCCCTGGAAAGCCAGGATCTCTTCCTCGGTCATGAGCCCGCTTTGGGCCAGACGCAACACGAATTGCCGCAGAGGGGTCGACATGCGCCGCCATGAAAGAAAAAGCTAGTTCGGCAGAAAGATGGAGTTCATGCCGACATGCGCAAGAAACAAATCAGCCTGTCGTCCCATGGCCGACATGAAACAATTTCACTTTGGAGGCAACATTGTAACCCGCCTGAGGGGCACGCGGCTACACGACCAGAATCCCCTGGCTGCGCGCCCGAGTTTGGTAACGTTGACGCAAATCCCGCGTGAGCTGACCGACCGGCCCTTCACCGATAGGCCGGCCATCCACGAGCATCACGGGAACCACTTCATCCAAAGAACTGGCGCAAAACACTTCTTCCGCACGATACACCTCGGCAAGCGTGAGATCGGTCTCGCGAAAAGGGATCTGCTGCTCGGAGCAGATTTCCATCAATACCGCCCGGGCGATCCCCTCGGCGCAGGCCACGGTGCGGCTTGTGAAGACGATGCCGTGATCCACGACGAAGATATGGTGGGAGCTGGTGTCCGCCACGAATCCTCGATGATCCAGCATGAGTGCTTCGTCGGCTCCCGCCGCCTTGGCTTCCAGTCTCGCCAGGATGGAGGGAATTAGGTTGCAGTGGTGAATCTTCGCGTCCAGGCAATCGGGTGGCGGTCGTCGGATGCCGCTGGTGATGATGCTGATTCCATCATCCGGGAATTCGCGCCGCGATACCTCGGGCACCATGATTAGAGTCGGCGTCGCCGGCGTGGCGCCAATTTCGAGACCCATGTCACCCCGAATACCACGAGACAAGGTTATTCGAACCGCCGCATGGTCTCGCAAATGATTCACTTCAAGCGTGCAGCGGACCTGTTCGGTCAATTCCGTCGTGGAGGGGATAACCGGGAAGCCTAAAGCCAATGCCGACCGTCGCAGGCGATTCAAATGCTCCTGGAGCCGAAAAATGCGACGGTGCCGTAGGGGCAACAATTCCCATACGGCATCGCCAGCCAGCACCGAAGAATCGAGCGGACTGACACCGGCCTCATGCCAGGGGGACAAGTTGCCATTGATGTTGATGGAAAGCGAGCGATGTTTTTCTTCGATCGGTTGTGCCATGTTTGGCCGCCTCCGAGGCAGTGTGGGCAAATACGTTAAGCCCGTGAGTTTGGATTCCCTATTATGGCGGCATTATCGGCCCGATTCACACCAGAATTCTTGGGAGATTTGGCGAAAAAAGTACCGTGACAAGGAGATTCGTAGCGAAATTGGATGCTTCCCGAGCCTCGATGGAATGCTCTGTGGTTTCGACTGAGGCTTTCCGATATTTGGAGCCCCTGCGCATATTTTTCCCAAAACACTCGTTTTCACCAAATTATTGTCTGATTAGGGGGATTAGCGGGAGCGTGAAAAATATCTCGATTTTTCTGAACGAACTGCTTGAATGTCGGTATGGAATGAGTTACCGTATTGCCAACGAAGAAAGAGGCCTCCCTAGTGTCTAGGGGTGCTTTTGGACTTCCGGCGGAATTGAAATTCAACGTGCGTCTATTCAGACCGGTAAAATGCGGGGCTTTAGCTACTTCGGTATTTTTTGGTAAATTTTGTTGCATATCGAAAAAGTGTGGCTAGAATAAGGTCCGGTTTGGAGAGATTAGAAGGATTCGCCTAGACGTCACAGCTTCGAGGAATTTGCCTTTTTTGCGATTGATTCGAGGAGTCGACACCACATGAAGCGCCTGACTATTTTGCTCGCTGCGGCTGCCGTCTTGACGGTTGGCACGACAGCGGTGAAGGCAGAAAAGCTTGACCTTGTTTCGTTTATCAATTCGGCCCAGCAGACTCTGAATGGGTCTGCCTTCGACACGGGCAGCCGTGCACAAGGCGTCGGAGTTTTCGATTTCGACACCGAAACCAACGTCTTGAACTGGGAAATCTTGTACACGGATGTGTTGCTGCAAGGCGTGGAAACCATGGCCCACATCCATGGTCCGGCCGGCCCCGGGGAAGAAGCTGGAATTTTGATCGACCTGAATCTGGGTGCTTTCAAGTCTGGGTCCGTCGATATCACCACGATTCCTGGTGCCAATGCGAGTGACCTGCTGAACGATCAGTGGTATGTCAATATCCACTCCACCGCGTTCCCTGGTGGTGAAATCCGTGGCCAAATCTTGGTTCCGGAACCCTCTTCCATCGCTTTGACTGTTCTTGGTCTTACGGCCTTGATGTTCTTCCGGCGGAAGCAGAAGTAATTGACATTCGCCGACGCGAGACAAATCTTTCGACTCAATCGCTAAACACCCTGCTAAAGCGGCAGGGTGTTTTTTTACGCGCGTCAGGCATGACGCCAGCGTCACGACCGGTTAAGGTCGCCTTCTGCCGAATACGAATTCATTCGCGAACGGGATAAGCGGAGTTGTGGGGCATGTAGATTGAAGAAGCTTGGGGCAGCATGGATACTCAAGCCCGGGTATGAGGAAAATATCAACTGCCGCAAGCTTGTCATATTCGCGAAATCCCTTAAATTAGTCGGGAATGATTTCCTCGCTCGACAGTTCGAGGGATTTTCGCCTAGTTCATCGCCAGAGGCGTACCATTCTCTGGCTCTCTGCTAGAATCGGGTTGTACAATGGTGAAAGCCCGCCTCGTGCCTGTGATCTGGTTTTGCTGGAGGACGACGAAAGTTCCGTCGGTAGTTGGCGATGAAGCGGGTGTGAATGCCCAGGCCCAAATTCTAGAAGATATATTTTGAGGGTGTTTAAAACACCACGCGGGGAACCCGTACTAGAACCCAAAGGAGCCTCTTGTGACGAAGACGACTGAAAACCCGGAAAACGTGGCCGGTACACCTGCTGAAACCTCCGATAAGCCCGAAGGTAATCCTCAGCCTCAGGCGGGCAATCGGCAGGTCGAGGTGGACGATTCGCGAGCCGTGACCTCGTACGCCAATTTCTGCCGCGTGACAGGAACGCCCGAGGAATTGATCATCGATTTCGGCTTGAATTCGCAGCCGTTTGGCGTGCCAGCCGAACCGGTCACGATCAATCAACGATTGGTGACGAATTACTACACGGCGAAGCGGCTGTTGCATGCGCTGCATTTGACGATCCAGCGCCACGAAACGGCCTTTGGTGTCTTGGAAACGGATGTACAGAAGCGCGTCGTGCCCGGTGCCCGGCAACAAGCGGCCCCGAAGCAGTAGCAAGACGAGCCGCCGCGCAGACCGCAAATTCGGACCGCGGAGGGGAAGCATTTCCTCTTCGCGGTTTTTTTGTCGTGATACAACCACTCAACCAAACACCGTCCGGGGCAAGGCTTTTTTAGGCGAAACCGCCTACCTGTCCCGGTTTTTCTCGGCTTCACGGAAGCCCGTGAATTGGCGCTGCTTCGAGCCGCTGTAGGATGAAGTGGTATGAAGCAGATCTATCTCGATTACAACGCGACAACTCCCATCGCCCCGGCCGTGCAAACGTCCATGCTTCCCTTCCTGGCGGAGCATTTCGGAAATCCTTCAAGCGGACACGCGATGGGCGTTGCGGCCCAAGCGGCCGTGGACGATGCCCGCGTCCGAGTCGCCGAATTGATCGGCGTGGACCCGGAGGAGATCTTTTTCACCGCTGGCGGAACGGAAAGCAATAACTGGGTTCTCAAGGGCCTCGGCATGCCCGCGGGTAGGGTGCGGGACGGCCATCTTGTGATCTCCGCCTTGGAGCATCCGGCCATCGTGGAACCGGCCGAATATCTCCGTCAGGCCGGCATGGAGGTGACGGTCGTGCCCTGCAATCGCTTGGGAGTCGTGCGGTCGGAGATGATTTTGGAGGCGTTGCGGCCTGACACATTCCTGGTCAGCGTGATGCATGCCAACAACGAAATCGGAACACTGCAACCGATCTCGGAGATCTCGGCGATTTGCCGCGAGCGCGGCATCTTGGTGCATACGGATGCCGCGCAGTCGGTAGGTAAGGTTCCAGTGAGAGCACGTGAGCTGGGAGTGGATTTTCTGTCGCTGGCCGGTCACAAATTCTACGCACCAAAGGGGGTCGGCGCGTTGTACATTCGCGCGGCCTCTTCCGTTGATCCGCTATTGCATGGCGGGGGACAAGAACGGGGCGCGCGGGCCGGAACCGAAAATGTGCCCTTCATTGTCGGGCTCGGAAAAGCCGCGCAACTGGCCTCGAATAGCTTGGATCTGGCACACGTGCGGATGCGCGAATTGCGAGATCGTTTGGAAGATCGGTTGCGCGATGCAATGGGACCTTCGTTGACCATCAACGGAGACGGCGCTGAAAGGCTTCCCAATACCTTGAGCGTGAATTTTCCAGACGTCGATGCTCGCGAATTGCTCCGGCGAATTCCGGACCTGTGTGCCTCAACGGGGGCGGCTTGCCACGCTGGTGGCAAGGGCATGTCCTCCGTGCTGGCGTCCATCGGATTGGACCAGGCAACCGCCCGAGGTACCATCCGCCTGAGCTTGGGCTGGTATACCGAAGAGGAAGAGATCGACCGAGCCGTGAGCCTGTTGGTGGGTGTGTGGGAATCCATCTGTTGAAAGTGTGCCCGTGAGTGACATTTCGATTTCGCAATCAAGGCTGTCGAGTGGAATCGACGAATTGGATGTCGCCCTAGGGGGTGGTTTTTTGCCGGGAAAATTGGCCGTGGCCGTCGGCGCGACGGGGATCGGCAAGACCCAATTGGGTTTGCAATTTGCCCAAGCCGGGTTAATGCAGGAAGGCCGGCGCGGCATTGTCATGGACATGACCAGCCGAGGGGATTCGCAAAATCATCGAGAATACGCCGAGCGGATGTTCGGCTGGGAACTGGTCGAATGTGGTCTGGATCGACTTCCTCCGCGTCCGATCCGCCAACTCTTCGACTTGTCCTTCGAGTTGCCCGAATACTTTCGCGCCTTCGACTATCAGGGACGCCGTGTCACGCGAAATGATCTGGGGACGGACCAGTGGCACGCCTGGCGTCAAGAATTAATCGCCAAGCTGACACCGACGATTGCGTTCGTCTATGGCCATTTTCTCCGTGGCGCGCGGCGCGTGGTCGTGGACGGCATCGAACCGGTGGAGCGGGCAAGCGAATCAATTCAATACGAACTATTCGAATACGTTTACCATCAAATCGTGCGTAAGGAATCCTCGTGGGTGGCCCGCGATCTGTTGCGAGAGCAATTCAGGCAGCACCAAGAATGCGTGCAAGCCCATGCGTACCATTCGCATGAAACGGCTTGCCTGCTTCTCGTCACTTCCCCGGAAGTGCTGTTGGAGGAGCTCATGGCACGCCCGATATCCGAAGGCGATCCGCTGGCGAATGCCAATACGATCGTATATTTGGGGAAAATTCGGGAGGGAGATCGGTATTCCCGAGGCATGTTTGTCGCCAAGCACCGTGGCAGCGCGGTCGATGAACGCATTCTCCGCTTTTCCATCGCGGAGAAGGGGCTACAGGCCACGTAACGCCGGCCAACTTCGAAGCATCTCCTTTTGCCGTGCGGGGGAAGTCTTCAATCTATGTCGCGAATAGGATTCGAGCGGCGTCAGCTTTGGAGCATGCGAGCACGTTCCATGGCCTCCTCGGCCAGCTGGATGTAGGCCTGATCTCCGGTGCCGGCGAAGGCCCGCTGATACGTTACGCTCATGGCCGTGTAGCTGAAAGGATCGTTCGGTTCGAGTTCACACACTTGGCGTGCATGCTTCACGGCTTCTTCGTGCCGATTGAGGCGGCCATACACAACGGCCAACGCGGAATGGGGCAGCGCGAATTTCGGGTCTTCCTCGATGGCAGCCAGGTACTTATCGACAGCCTCCTCCAATTTGCCTTCGTCCTTTAGTTTGTCCCCGGCATCATACAACGAGTGTTTTTTTTCCACGAAATAGTCCCCTTCGTATGTGGAAAATGTGGCAGTGGTGCAGCCACTTGCGGTGGGCGGTGTTCGCGACACGTCGAACACCGAAGCATGCAGTGTAGTAACCGGCCAGCGGTCGCGAAACCTATCGAGGAAGTTTCAAAGCCTGAGACGGAACCAGGTATCGAATCTCTCAAACGAAGGATGCTACCGCGTAATGCAAGGGGCATTCTAAATGTTTGGCATACCACATCAAACAAATTCTCAGATTTTCCGACGTGATTTCCATGATTCGGGCAAACGAAACGGCGAACGGGCCCGATTTTTTCGAGCAATTTCCGTGACCACGGAATTCACGTAAATCGAAGCGTTCGGGCGACCTTCGACTTTTCCCATTTACTTGCTCCCACGAAATTTGATATTCCCTTCGATAGGTCCGATCCGACAAAAGATAAGGATTCCATTGGTCATGCGCCGGCAAGCCGCGAGGAAAAAGCCCATTGAATCACTCAACCGGCTGCGCATCACATGGAAGTGATGCTCAAAATAGCGACGTAAATCGTTATTTTGCGAGCCGTGAGCAGCTTTTCCGTGCCAATGTTAGCCAACACTGCGGCGAGGTTGAAAAACGCCGCCCAGATGTTTTTCAACGGAACCCGAAAGCTACGCGATAGCCACGAACAAGGATGCGTCGATAAACATGTACATCCATCCACAAGCGGTGGTCAGCCCCCGAGCGCAAATCGGCCCAGGGACGCGGATCGGACCCTTTTGCGTGATTGAAGACGACGTAGTGATTGGCGAGGATTGCGTCTTGGCCAGCCACGTCGTGGTGAAATCAAAAACCGTTCTCGGCGCGGCAAACCAAGTCTTCGAAGGCGCCATTCTCGGTGGTGTTCCGCAGCACTTGAAAGCTTCCGGGGAAACCGGCTGGTGCCATATCGGGGATAGCAATATCCTGCGGGAGCACGTGACCATCCACCGTGGCTTGCATGCCAACCAAGCCACCCAAGTTGGTCATGGCAATATGTTTATGGTCGGGGTACATATCGCCCACGATTGCCAAATCGGGAACCACACGATCATCGCGAACTATGCCGGATTGGCCGGCCATGTCGCGGTCCAGGACCGCGCCTACATATCCGCGGCGGTGGGAATTCATCAGTTTTGCCGTGTCGGCGAATTGGCCATGGTGGGCGGGCACGCGCGAATCGTGAAAGACGTTCCCCCATTTGTCACGATCGACGGCGGAAGTAGCTTTGTCGTGGGGTTAAATCTCGTCGGTCTGCGGCGTCACGGTTTCGATTCGCTGCAAATCAATTCGTTGAAACAAGCCTATCGACACATCTACCGCAGTGGCTTGCCTTGGTCGGACCTGTTGGAGTCATTGCAGGAGAAATTTCCCCATCCGCCGGGTTCAAATTTCTTCGAGTTTTTCCGTGAAGGGACCCGAGGGTTCACGCCGGAAAGGCGGTTACCCCCTCCAGCAGCCACGTTGAAACTCCGATCCGAGGATAGGGACGATCCGGATCTCGGATTGGATAAACAAAGCAAGGCCGGCTAACCGCGAGCAGTGTCGAGAGACGTTTGCTTTCCTTTTCTCGCCAATGATGGGAGCATGCCCGCATGCAGGCAAATAACACACGGGACATCGGATCAGCCGCCACGGAGATCGTCCGCCGCCAACTGAAACGCGTGGCGGACGCCGAAGAAAGTTTGCAAGCGATGGCGCGGATCGCCCGGCATCATGCCGAGGTGACGGAGAAACTGTTGCGGAGTGAGCAGGACGTGCTCATGGAGGGAGTCGCACTGGTCCCTCGATTGGAGTACCACCTCCTGGCTGATTCGATTCGTCGCTGGTTCGTGGAACAAGTCTTCAACGGCGAAAGTGAGTCCGCCTTGATGGGCGAGCTGGCCGCTGTGGCGTTGGATGCCGTCGACTGGATGCGGTTTGCCGAAGAGCAATTCCGCCTAGCCTCGACCGGATCCGGGAGCCAAGTCACGACCGTGGCCAAAGCCGCTTGAATCCGCTCAGGTAGGTGGTGTGCGGGCCGACCGTTCGCGAATGTATGAAATGAATGGTCGGTTCAATACGAGTCGAATCGGCGCGAATGCCGGCACGCCTCATTCCATCGCGTGCTAAAAATTCCATAAGATCGTGGCCGAGTAGTCGAGGTCATTGACAGAGACCCCATTCGGAGTGCTGTCATAGCGGTCCAGCAGGCCGAACTTCAAGCTCATATTGTTCTCTTCGCTGATCACGAATTCCCAATTCGCCTGACTATTGACACGGAAATCGCCGTAGTCCGTCCAATCGGGGAAGTAGTCGACCTTGGCGGTGAATCGCTGGCGTGACGATATCTGACGCTCGAAATCGAGTCCGAACACGCCTTCCGGGACAACCGAATCATCGGGTCCACCGATCTCGTGCGACACACCGCTACCGAACCGCCCGGTCAATGTGGTGATATCGTTCTTGATGAACTGGTATCCCAGACCCATGTCCCCGGTCACGCGGATATCGAAGGGCCGGAATTCGTCATATTCCGTCGTACCATGGACAAACAAATTCCACGGCGACTGGTCAAAGAGCCATTCTTGACGACCTTCCAGGAACAGGCGATCGACGGTCTTTTCGCCTTCTGATTTGTTATTGCGGTAAGTGGCGTCCGCCTGCAGGATGTCGTCATCGGTCTCGTGCTTGAAGTGCGCCCCGAAGCGGAAGTTGAACAGGTCGCTGTTTCCTTCCGAGCCATTGGCGCCCACCTCCATGCTCCCCTTCCAATCTCGCGGAGGGGGTTCGATGATCGGTTCTTCGACAATTGTCTCCACGATTTGTTCCGGTACGATTTTGGGAAAAACGGCTGCTCCCGGTGGAGAGGGCAGGTTCTCGGTCACCGGGCCAGGAGGAGGCCACGGCATCTGAGGGGGCGAAGTTCCGACAGGTTGCGCTGGTGGCCCCGCATTCACTGGGTTCGCTACCGGCGGCCAGCCTGGGGTCGGAATCGGCTGCCCGGGAGGAGTCACCTGAGCCACGCGAAGTGGTCCCGCATTCGCCGGGGCCAACGGAGGATAGGTTTGCACTGCCGGAGCCGGGTGGATCTGCCTACCCCAGGGCGGAATCTCCGCGGGCATACGGCCTGCCCGGCTGTCCACGATGGTTGGGGCTCCGACCGGCCCAGGAACCGGGCCGGGCATTTGTGCCAGTGCGGTTGAACCGCACAACAAGCAGAAACAAATGCCTGCCCAAATGGGAAAGCAACGGATTGAGGCGGTCAATCGGAAACTCCGTAACTGGCGGTATGAGCCGAACCGCGGCTAATGCGCTGCGTCTGATGCGGTTGTGAAATCTCCGGCGAGACCGCGAAAAAAGTCGGCCAAGGGTAGCAAACGGCCTCGACTTTCGACAAGCCGAATCTTGTGTGCTCGTGAAACGTTTACGGCATTTGGGGGCCGCATCGCTTTTCGCGAAAACACCGCTCCGGCCGTGCCGGTTTTTCAGAAAAAAGGGGCCGGTACCAAGAAAATCGCCAGTTTGCGGCATCTCATGGCGTGACGTATTTTTGCCTGACGGGCCTTTCGTTTTAAGGTCCGGTAGGCGGTGGCGATACTTGCATTCGAGCTTGACCGTCCTCGGGGATTCGCTCCCGAACGGCGCGATGGGGCAACACTAGATTGGGAATGTGGGCCGACAGTCACGCGAACTAGCCGCGCCATGACGCATGGCGTGCCACGACGAAAAACATAACAGGGAATCGCGTCGTGGCCCTATGGCATTTCGTGTGACTCGTTAGGTCCATGAACAGCATGGCCGGCCAACGATCGAGTCTAACATCACTGCTGGAGAAGGCCGCCGGGGCCGAAACCGCGACCGCAGCCGTTGGGGCGAGTACTTCGTCTTGTGACGAAAACCGTTTACTGCAAGTCCGGTTGGGAATGGCCAGCGGTCTGATCGCGGCATTGCGTTGCAAACACGCCGTGACGGCGCTGCATTCCGTGCGCGTCGCGCTGACCTGTTCGGCGTGGTCCTCGGCCGCTGGTTTGTCCGCGGTCGAACGGGATGATCTGGAGGTCGCGGCTCTACTGCATGACATCGGGAAGTTAGGCATTCCCGATCATATTCTGATCAAGCCGGCTCCATTGGCCCCGGACGAAGCCGCCGTGATGGACCGCTACAAGGCCATGAGCCAGGAAATATTGAGCCACTGCTGCGCCTCCCCCTTGCTGCTCACGCTCGTGGAGTACTCCGCCGCCTGGTTCGACGGCAGCCGCGGTGAATTCGAACTTTCCGGAGAAGAAATTCCTCGCGGCGCGCGGATGGTCGCCATCGCGGACGCGTTCGACGCAATGACCACCGACCACGTCTACCGCAAAGCCTTCTCGCAGGAACGCGCGGTCCACGAATTGTTCCAATTCGCGGGTACCCAGTTCGACCCGGAGCTCGTCAAGGAATTCAGCGAGATGAGCGCCACGGATCCCCGGAGCTGGCACCACAAAGGCGCGCGCCGCTGGTTGCGGGATTTGGATCCTTCCAAAGCGAATGCGTACTGGTCCCGGCAACCAGCGGTGAACATCGTCCCGCCCGAAAATCGTGAAACGATCTTTCACGAACGGCTCGTGGACCGCATGCGGGATGGCGTGATTTTCGTTGACCGGAACCAGAGGATCATACGTTGGAACCAGGGAGTGGAGCGGCTCACCGGTTTGTCACGGGAGAGTATTTTCCAACACCAGTGGGAACCGACTCTCATCGGTTTGCGAAACAAGCAAGAGAAGCCGCTAAAGGGAGAAGAGTGTCCCCTCGTGTGTGCCGTGGCCAAAGGGAGTACCGGGGAATTGCGGGCCACGATCGCGGGAGCCGGCCAACAACGCATCCTCGTGGATCTGTACGCCGAACCGGTGATCGATCTGGACGGGGTATGCCACGGTGCGACGTTGCTGATCCGCGATGCCTCGGGAGAGGATTCCCTTTTCCGCCGCTGCCAAAACCTGCACGCCAAGGCCACTCTGGACGCGCTCACACAATTGGCCAACCGCGCCGAACTCGATCGGGCCCTGAAAGCCTACGTGAAAGAATACTTGCAACTGGCCATGCCTTTCAGCCTGGTCATATGTGATATCGACCACTTCAAGAAGATCAACGACACTTGTGGACACCAAGCCGGGGATGAAGCGATCCGTAGCGTGGCGACCTTGCTTAAGAATTCCAGCCGGGGTGGAGATCTGGTGGCCCGCTACGGCGGTGAGGAATTCGTGATCCTCAGCCCCAATTGCACGAACGCCGCGGCAGCAGCACGCGCCGAGCAAATCCGGGCATCTTTGGAAAGTATTCCCCAACCGATGCTGGAGGGCCGACGCCTCACGGCCAGTTTTGGCGTCACCGAACTTCAGTCGGGCGACACGGCCGAGACCGTCTTTCGCCGGGCCGATCGGGCTCTACTCAAAGCCAAGGAAATGGGGCGCAATACCGTCGTGCAGTTGGGCACGGGGATCGACGGTTCGAAGGACTCCCCTGGTTGGCTGGGGCAAAAATGGTTTCGCCGCCGCGCCCCCGCCAAGGTCTTCTACAAAACTCTAGTCACAACCGTGCCCCGCAAATTCGCCCTCGAAAAATTGTGGGGATTCGTCGCGGACCATGAAGCCGAGATTGTGCACGGCGACGAAAGCTCCGTGAAGTTGCACCTGAGCGTCATGAGCCGCGAAGCGAACGGCATGTTGTTGGATCGGAAGATGCCGATCGTGATGGAACTCAAGTTCTCCGAACTGAATGAAGAGATCCAAGCGACGGGCGACTTGGAGCATTCCAAAAAGATCCGCACCAACATTCAGGTCGATATTTCGCCTCGCAAGGGACGAGACCGCCGCCGCCAGGATCTGCGGGCGCATGCCGCACAAATCAGCGAAAGCCTTCGCTCGTACCTCATGGCGGAAGAAGTCTCTTCCTCGATCGTGGAGGAAAAGCCGAGCTTGCCGGGAACTGGCTGGCTCCGATTGAGAAAAAAGTAATTCTCGAAGCCTTCTCGTGGGGAACAGGAAATCGATGAGAGCACGAAAGTAAGGGCGGTCCATCGCCTTCATCCGCCGGGGATCATTCAAGTTCGTCGAATACCAAAGTAGAAGTTAAAGGAAAACCATCGTGGGACGCATCGGTGTGCGGATTTCTGGCATCGAGCGGACCTTGCTCAACCGCCTCGCGGAATCGCAAGCCGCCACCGAACTCCATGCCTTGCGGCTGGCGACGGGAAGCAAAGCTCCCCGCCCACGGGACAACCCCTCCGCTTTTCTCTCACTGGGCCGTTCCCAAACTCGGTTGAGCACGATCAACCGTGTGCTGGAAAATGTCGCCTCCGCCTCCTCGATCGTGAGCCAGATTCAGGTCAACCTCGCGCAAATTCGGACGCAGTTGGACACCATTCGTGTGAAAGCCCTGGAGGACGAGAATCAAGGTCTTTCCGCCCAAGACCGCGCCACGAATCAAGCCGAGATCGACACCGCCGTCGCGGAAATCAATCGTTTGGCCACGACGGATATCAATGGCCGCAGGTTTTTGGATGGCTCCGCGAATTTCAGCGTGCAGGGGAGGGATCCCTCCCAAATCCGCCGCGTGGAAGTCCTCTCGGTGGGACCGCCGGGAACAGCCGTGGCCGCTGAACCGGCGGAGTTGGTGTACACCGGAAGCAATCAGCAAGTCGCCGCCGATGCCACGATTCGCGTGCGCGGCGAACTGGGAACGCAAAGCCTGTCCGTCGACACCGCACAGTCCTTGAAGGAAGTTGCCCGGGCGGTCAACGCCCAAACCAAATTCACGGGAGTTGAAGCGACCGCGAAGGGCAATCAGCTCTTCTTGAACAGTTCAACTTTGGGTGCCGATGCCGAGATTGAAGTCATCGTCGATAGCGGAACCTTCGCTGTCACCGGAGGAAATGGTGATGGCACGGCTCAGGGCGTGGATCGGGAATTCGCTACTCTGCCAGCCATTGCGGGCCGCGTCCTCGAACCGGCAACCCGTGCCGAGTTGACCTACACGGGAGTCGCCGGTGAAGTCACCGCCGATGCCACGTTCACGCTCACCGGTAATCGCGGCAGCGCGACGATATCCGTTTCCACCAACGGCGGCAGTCCGAACGACACGCTCCTGGAAGTCGCCGACCGCATCAACCTGGAAAGCCACCTCACCGGCGTCACCGCCGCGGCGGCGGGAGATACGCTTACGCTCTCCAGCATCGATTTCGGTTCCGACGCTCTCGTGCAGATTGACGTGACCAGCGGCACTTTCATCCAAGGCAGTCCCGGCACGGTTTCGGATAACGGCACCGATATTATCGCGAGCATCAACGGCCAAACGCTCCAGGGGCAAGAGCCTGCCCGTGCCGCCGAATTGATCCACACCGGCGTGGCGGGAAAGGCCACTCAGGCCGCTTCCTTTCAGCTCTCCGGCGCGCTAGGCACGCAAACAATCAACGTCGCGCAGGATGAAGATCTCACTTCCGTGCGGGATTCCATCAACGCCGTGCAAAATTTGACCGGGGTGTCAGCGACGGTCGAAATCAATGACCTGGTCTTCACGAGCACCGCGACCGGAGCGACGTCCTTCGTGGAACTCGAACGGCTTTCCGGAAGTTTCGACGTCTTTACCGAGAACGGACTCTCGCTGCAAACCAACATCGCGGCGCAACCCGCGATTTTGACGCACATCACTCCCGATGGCACGATCCAAGAGTCCACCACGTTCGACCTCACCGGTACGGGTACCTCCGCGATCACTTTGAACGTCGGGGACTCACTGCTGGTGGCCCGTGACACGATCAATTTGGATCAGGCCACGACCGGTATCGTTGCCAGTGTGAGCGGCAATTCCCTCGTTCTCACGAGCCAGGCGACGGGAGCTTCCGCGATCACGCGAGTTGATAATGTGGTGGCCGGAACGTTCGCGGTGATCGGCGGGGATGTTACCGGCACGGCCCAGGGCGTGAACGCGCTCGCCCGGGTAGAAGGTTTGGATGCCGTCGAGGGCCGCGCGGCCGTGCGTGGCAACCGCGTGATTCTGGAAGAAGGCAAGGGGCGTTATCAGATCGAATTCGCCGAGGGCTTCTCCGGCAAATTCAACACGGTAACGATTCTGCCCGATGCGGTTGGCTTTTCGCTATCGACCAATGTGGGGCAGCGTTCCTTTCTGCCCATTCCCAGCCTGCTCTCGTCCGAGTTGGGAGGCTCCACGGGCGCGTTGAGCCAACTTGTCACCGGCGGCAGCCTCTCGGGCTTGAATACCAATGCTCCGCTCGCCGTACGAGTGGTCGATGAGGCGCTCGGTTTTTTGGACCGCGTGGAGGGGCGGGTGAACGGCTTCGCCAACTCAGCCATCGCATCCTCTTCTTCGCTACTAACGGCTTTCCAGGAAGAGACTCAGGCCGCCATCGACCGGGCAAGTGACATCGACGAAGAAGAGGAACAGTTGCTCCTCGACCGGCAGGCGGTTCTCTTCGCCAACACGCAAGTCGGCCTGGAATTGATCTCCCAGCAGCGGTCCGACTTGGTGTCGATGCTGAGGCGTGTCGTGGGCCTTGCGTAAGCATTTCTAATGCTTCTTTATAGGCAAGACCAAAGCCATTGACGGGGCATATCGCACGGCATATACTCTAAAAACAAGAGTAATTTTTAAAAAGGAGTACAAGATGGACGAAAAAGAACTGTGCCGAGTAGAAGCGGATTTGGAAGTGATGCGGCAAGCCGTCGGTGCGCGTCCGTTGTTCTTTCGGGAGCACATTTGGCTCCATATGGCCACGGCGCTTGCCGGCTTGCTATTGGCGGCGGTCACGGCTTTTTCCAGCGTTGCCATGCGGCCCGGGAACGGCAATGTGAATTGGGCTTATGTGTCCCTGATTGTCGCTAGCGGGTTCGCTGGCTTGGTTTCGATGTCGACCATCGGTCTCTTTCGGAAGACGGAATCTCCGCTGTTTTGGCGCGAAACACTCTGGACACTTTTGGCGGCATGTGTCGCGGTTCCCTTGTACTTGGTTTTTGCCACGCTGCTCATGCGATCTGGTTTTTCCTTGGGAACTTTTGCCATGACTTCCGTTTTTCTGGCAGGGCTTTACCTTCTTCTCAATGCGCTGCCTAACAGGGGCCAATGGCATCGTCTAGGCTGGGCCGCTGCTTTTCTCCTCCTAGGGTTTTTACTCCCCTTTGGCACCTATGAAACGGCGGGGATTTTCGCTGGTGGCTGCCTTGTTCTAGGCGGATTGTCTACCGCATGGTTGATGGCGTCAACGTTTCGAGGAGAAGCTCATGCCGCCCATTGATTTCAACGGGTTGAATACGCAAGTGCATGGACCGGTCCGGCTGGGGGCTCTTACCGCCTTAACCGTCGATGGCCCACTCGATTTCACGACGCTCCGCAAGCGCCTCGACGTCACTGATGGCGCGTTGGGAACTCATTTGCTCAAGCTGGAAGAATCCGGCTATGTCCAATGTAAGAAAGCGTTTGTGGGCCGAAGGCCAAAATCGACATACAAAATCACCGCCGCCGGACGAAACGCACTTCGCAAATATTTGGACGCCATGCAGGCCGTGATCAACGAAGTACGAAACGCGAAAGCCTGAACCGCGACTGAGAGCCTGAGGCCGAAACATTGCAGCATCTGCGAGCATGAGTGTCCGTCGGCCGTGTAACGCCGCCGGAAGAAACAAACCGAAGGTTTTGTCCGTTGGCTTGAAATCTGTTTTCGTCGATTCTAGCCAAGGTGGCCAATTGTCAGTTTCGGGCTCATCTACTATCCTTCCTGCAAAGGAAAGCTTTTGGTGGCGGAGCCGCGAATCTCGCGTCGCCACCTTTTTTTGGTAGGTACCACGATCATTTCTCGGAAGGGAGTTTCAGACATGGCTTACACACTGCCGGATCTGCCATACGCCTATGACGCGCTCGAACCCCATATCGACGCGCGGACCATGGAAATCCATCACACAAAGCACCATCAGGCCTATATCACCAAGGTCAATGCCGCCATCGAAGGGACGGAATGGGAGCAGCACTCCATCGAGTCCTTGGTGAGCCAGATTGACAGCGTTCCCGAGAACATTCGCGGGGCGGTCCGAAATAATGGCGGCGGCCATGCCAACCATTCTCTGTTCTGGACGATCATGGGACCCAATGCCGGCGGGGAACCTTCGGGCGATTTGGCGCAAGCTATTCAGGGCGAACTCGGCGGATTCGCGGAGTTCAAGAATTCCTTTTCCAACGCCGCCGCGACCCGTTTCGGCAGCGGTTGGGCCTGGTTGAGCGTGACGGGCGACAAGAAACTGGTGGTGGAAAGCACGCCCAACCAAGATTCCCCTCTGATGCAAGGAAATAAGCCGATCTTGGGACTCGATGTCTGGGAACACGCCTACTACCTCAATTACCAAAATCGCCGGCCCGACTACATTGCCGCGTTCTTCAACGTGATCAACTGGTCGGAAGTCGCGAATCGTTACGCCGCCGCCCGGGGCTAATGCTGCGGGAAAACGTGGATTGGTCACGACCTGGCCAAAAGTTGCGCGGCACTTCGCCGCGCTTCTTTTTTGCGCGGATCGCCCATCTTCCTAGTTATCTTGGCCTTAGAACGGGAATTCGGCTGGTGGAATGCTGCGGAAGGAACGCGCCGCGCTGCAAAGTCGTCTATAATCAATGAGGGAGAAATATGCGCGTGCTCGAAATATGCGCGTGCTCGGCGTTTCGCACTCGGTTTTGTCGCCTGTAGACCGGTGCGGCCCGTGGCGTGACGGAACAACAACAATGTCGTCCTGAAGAAGCTGCCTCGCCATGTCGACGACCACGGAAAACTTGCCACCGCCACTTCCGGGGCGGACTCCGGCTGCCAAAAGGACCGGCGATTACGTCGCATACGACGAATTCATCGAGCGGCATCTCGCCTCCACTGGCCGGCATGTCAAAGTTACCGATACGGCCCGAGCTTGGATCGCATTCGCGATCTTCGCCTTGGCCTACTTTTTCGCCGTGGCCGTCGTGGATGCTTGGCTCGTCTCCGGCGGGTTGGGGAGTACGGGACGCTGGATCGTCGCCGGCTTGTTCTTGGTGGCCATGGCGGTTTTCCTCTACCGACAGGCGCTCCCATTGTTGCTCCGCCGCATTCATCCACTATACGCGGCGCAAACGATTGAGTCGCACCAGCCGTCGTTGAAGAACGCGCTGCTGAACGCGCTCTTCCTCCGCGAACAAGGGGCACCCGTCCCACGGCAGGTCTACCAGCTTGTGGAAGAGCAAGCCGCAGTGAGTCTGACGCGGGTCGTGCCCGGCTCTTCCGTCGATCGCACTCCGCTGATTCGGCTGGGGTACGTCTTGCTGGCCGTGGTCGTGGTTTGGTGCGTGTACCAGGTCGCTTCACCGCGAAACCCTTGGCGGACCTTGGCACGTGTCGCCGCTCCTTGGGCCGACATCCCCGCGCCGACCCGTGTACGAATCCTGGAAGTCGAACCAGGAGACACACAGGCCCTCCGGGGAGAGAGAATTCCGGTGCGCGTGCGGGTGGACGGGGCCACTGATCAGGACACGGTGCAGGTTGTATATACCTCCGCCGATGGCCAGTACGTCCGCCAGGAAGCGCCGCTATTTCGCCAATTGGAAAACTCTTGGTATGCCTGCGAATTCCCGCCCGAAGAATCTGGGTTGCAGGACGACGTGACCTATTACCTCCAGGCGGGGGACGCGCGCACGGGAAACTTCAACATCGAGGTCCTCGTCGCGCCGACCATCACGGTCGACAACCTACGGCTGCAACCGCCCGCGTATACCGGGTTGCCATCGCGGGCCTTGCCCAGCCAAGGCGACCTGCGGGCACTGGAAGGGACCCGAGTCGAATTGGAAGCCCTCGCCAATCAGCCCATTGCCCAAGCGTGGCTGGAACGGGAAGGTTTGGGCAAATTGGAAATGACGTTTGAACAGCGGCAGGCCCAAACGGAATTCACCTTACGGCTTCCTACCGGGAACAAAGCAGAACCCTTCGCGGGCACGTACACGCTTCGCTTCCGCAATTCCGAAGGGGAGATCAACCCCCGGCCGGCAACCTATGCCTTGGAAGTGATACCCGATTATCCTCCGAGTACCGAATTCCTCGCGCCGCTCGGTAAGGAACATGAAGTACCGCATAACCGCAGCCTGGATCTGGAACTTCGAGCTTGGGATCCCGATTTCGCCCTGACCAAGATTGCCCTCCGCATATCGGTCGCGGAGGAAGAACGGGAGTCCGTGTTGCTTCTGCAAGAGCCGCGAGAGGGGACCTATTTGCGAACATGGTCACTCGTGCCGGCCGAAGTTGGCCTTGCCCCCGGCGATGAAGCCGAAGTCTGGTTGACCGCTTGGGACAACCGGGAACCACGAACGAACGAAAACGACTCGGACCGTCGCCTCTTGATCCGCGTGTTGCCGCCAGTTTCCGAGCCGGGCCAAGAAGAACAGCCCCAGGACCAACAAGGCGACGGTTCCCAACAACAAACAGGTGAGGGCGGGCAGCAGCAGGAATCTGGTGAAGGAGGCCAAGGCCAGGCTGGGGACAGTTCGCCTACAAACGGTGATGCGGTTCAACAACCGCCGCCGGAGGGCGCTGCCGATAATCAACAACCAGACGACCAACAAGAATCAGCCGTTAACGACCAGCCGCCGGACGGCTCGCCCGAAGGGGAAAACGGTCAGCAAACGAGCCCCGGTGAAACAGGTCGGGGAGAAAAAGGATCGCCGGCAGGAGATCAAGGAGAAGCGGAAGCCGAGGGATCCTCGGGGCAGCCCGGAGATAAGGAAGATCAGCCACAAACCGGCGACCAGGCCGAGCAAAACGGCGACGCGGAAAGCCAGCCGGAACAAGAACAGCCGGGTTCCTCCTCTAGCGAGGGTGGCGCATCTCAACCTGGCCAGTCGCAACAGCCCGGGGAGCGGTCACCGACCGAACAATCCTCCGGTTCGGAGCGCAGGGCGGATACCTCGCCCGAGGTGACGAATGATGGAGATGCGTTCGACATCATCAACGATCACTTCCAGGAACAGGAGGGCTCGTCACCGCCCGGTGAGGAGCCCCGTCCGCAAGATGCTTCTGGAGACGCTTCCTCGCAACAGGAATCTTCACCGGGAGAGAATTCCGATGACTCTTCCCAGGAACCACGAAACGGCGAAGCGGATGCGCAACAGTCTGCCGGCGAGGAGAGGACCGCTCAGGAACAGAATACGCCTGGAGAACGTGGTTCCAGCAGCGGCCAAAGTGAAGGCGCGCAGGGACAATCCTCCCAGGAAGGAGTCGGTGAATCCGCACAGCCCGGTACGCCGCAACCCTCCGCTGATCAACCGGGAGAGCGACAACCTTCCGGACGTTCGGATGCGGGTAGTAACTCTCAGGCCGCCGAAGACCAACCAGCGGGGAGTGAGCGGCAAGCAGAGGCGCAGCCTGAACCAGGCGAAAGGTCGGCCGAAGATTCCGATCGTCGCCCAAGCGATACCGAGCAGCCGGTGCCGGGCCAGCCGCGCACCGAACAAGAACAGCCCCAGACTCCCAATTCCGGCGTCTCGGGCGGGCAAGGCAAGAATTCCTCCGGCGGCACACCCCGCTCGGACGGAACACCGACCGGCGAACAAGGTCCGGACCCAGGAGGCAGCCCCGGTGAAACCACTGGGCAGCGTGCTCCCGACGGAGCGGCACGTGGCGTGACCGATCGCGAGCCGCGCGAAGGAGATGGCGAGGGACGAGCGTCTCGGCCCGCGACCGACTCGAGCGATCCCCAACACCGCGCCTCCGATGGAGGTGCTGGACAACCGGAGAACACTGCCTCGAAGGAGCAGGAAACACGCCCTGGGGAAGCCCAGCCCAGCCAAGGCGAATCGGAACGAGACACGCCCGGAGCGGGCAGACGGCAAGGTACGCCGCAAGACCAAGCTTCGGAGCAGCGAGGTACACCAGGGGAAAATGGCCAGCCGCGGGAAGGCGATGCCTCGTCCGGTTCGGTACAGGAACGCACTCCAGGAGAAAACGCTTCGCGACCAGGGGATGGGGCAACTTCCACCAATCAACAGCCGGCTTCCCGCACTCCTGGACAGCCCCCTGCCGGTTCCGAAGCTGCGGGCAGCCGCCCTGGTAGCGGTGAACGAGCCCAGCCAGGGGAAAGGACTTCCCCGCCGCCCAACGCCGAGTCGGGTGCGTCCGGCAACGGCGGAGGTGGACCGAATGGCCAAAACGTTCCGCCAGAACAGCAGACCGCCCCGCTGACGGAACCGGGAGCGGACGATGCGAACCTCGATTATGCCCGCCGAGCCACCGACTTCGCCCTCGATCGACTCAAGGATCAGTTGTCAGAAGAGAACCCCGATCCTGAACTATTGCGGAAACTCGGCTGGTCTCGTGACCAGTTGCGGCAGTTCGTCCAGCGCTGGGAACAGCTCAAGTCCCAAGCCCGCGAACCCGCCGCGCAACAGACCGGTGCCCAGCGTGAGCTCGATACCGCGCTTCGTCGGCTCGGTTTGCAACCGCGTGGTGCGAGCCGGGACCGAGGACAAACGGAGCAAGACGAAGATCGCGACTTGCGGCGTGGCCGGCGGATCGATCCTCCCCGCAAGTGGAGTGAGGCTTTCCGCATCTTTACGCAATCCCGCTCCTCAAGCGACGACGGCAAATAGTCTTCCCGTTGTGCGTCCGAGTCGTCTCGCCTCGGACGTGCACGGCTGCCGCGTCTTTACACCATTCGTCGGGTGGCCGATAACGACGTGCGCGACGTTTTGTTTTCGGGGCGGGGTCCATGGGTACTTCAATGGCCAAATCAACCGATGTTCATATCACGCATGTGAAGACCCACACGGAGACAATTGCCTATCGCACGCCGATGAAGTTCGGCGGTCGCGTTGTCACCGATGTGATCCTGTTCGATGTGAAAATCGGCGTGGAGGCGTCAAGTGGCGCTCGCTCCGAAGGGCGCGGATCGATGCCCTTGGGGAATGTCTGGGCCTGGCCCAGTGACGAATTATCCGCCGGTCAAACTTTGGCCGCCATGGAAGCTTTTGCCCAATCTTACGCTGACATCGTGCAGGAATACCAAGGGAGTGGCTATCCGCTGGAAATCGCGCGGGACTTGGAAACGTCGCACGCACAAGTCGCCGAACAGGTCCGTCGCGAGCAAGGCCTCGCGGAGCCGATGCCCAAGCTAGCGCAGCTCGTGGCGGCCAGCCCTTTCGATGCAGCCCTGCACGATGCCTACGCCCGGCTGTGGCAACAGAATGCCTACGATGTGCTGGGCGCGGAGTGGGTGAATCAAGATCTGTCCGCTTACCTGAACGAGGACTTCCAAGGAGAATATCTCGACCGTTACACGCTTCGCAAACCGAAGTCCCGCATGCCACTGTACCATCTCGTGGGAGCGCTCGACCCGCTCACGGAAGCGGACATTGTACAACGTCTAGACGACGGACTTCCCGAAACGCTCTCCGAATGGATCCTGGCGGATGGGCTCACGCACCTCAAAATCAAGCTAGGGGGCGAGGATCTCGACTGGGATGTGGCGCGAGTGGTTGGCGTGGAACAGGTCGCCCTCGAAGCGCAGGCCCGCCGCGGCTGTACCCAGTGGCACTACTCGCTGGACTTCAATGAAAAGTGCGCCAACGTGCAATACATCCTCGATTTCCTGGGGAAGGTCGGCGAGCAGGCGCCGCGAGCTTTGGAGCGAGTGCAATATATCGAACAGCCCACGCACCGCGACCTGCGATCCCACATGGAAAACCGCATGCACGAGGCGGCCAAAATCAAACCGGTCGTGATCGACGAATCGCTTGTCGATTTTGAAAGCTTGCTGCTCAGCCGGGAACTCGGTTATTCCGGCGTGGCACTCAAGGCCTGCAAGGGGCATTCCGAAGCCCTCTTGATGGGCGCGGCCGCGCAAAAATACGGGCTCTTTCTCTGCGTGCAGGATTTGACCTGTCCCGGGGCATCGTTCCTGCATTCCGCCAGCCTGTCCGCGCGGATACCGGGCGTGGCGGCGATCGAGGGGAATGCACGGCAATACGCGCCCCAAGGCAATGAGCGGTGGAGAGATGTCTACCCAGGTATGTTTCAAGTGTCCGACGGCTCACTGCGGACCGAGGTGCTGAACGGCCAGGGTCTGGGGTTCGATTGGCCTTGAATTTGGCGGCAATTCCCAGCGTGTGCTGTTTCTCTATTTCTTGCACGCCGCAAATTCTTCCACGAATTGCCCCACGATATGCAGCCATGCTGCCTTAGCGCCGCGGCTGATCTTGTCCCGTCGCGACAATTCTCCTAGGCTGTCGTCACTTGCGGGTAAAGCGTGCCCGCTCAGGGACGAACGACGGCAACAATTGAGGTTTCTCGATGGCCCAGGCACGGCAGGGAACGCTGGAAGCTCCTCGCGAGGATCCGCCGTTAAACGGCTCGAATGGTGAGCACCAGGGCGCCGGCTCTTCCGCATCGAATCTTCTTTATCGACTCGCGACGGGGATTCGCCGCACGCAAGAATACTTGATGCGTGTGCAACAACCGGACGGGCATTGGGTCGGCGAGTTGGAGGGGGATTCCATCCTCCAGAGTGAATACATCCTGCTGCTGGCCTATTTGAAGCAGCATCAGACCGAGCACGCGCGCAAGGTAGCCCGGTATCTGTTGAACCAGCAGCTTCCCGAGGGAGGCTGGGCGCAATATCCAGGCGGAAAGATCGATATCAGCGCCAGCGTGAAGGCGTATTTCGCGCTGAAGTTGACCGGCTACCAGCCGCACGAAGAACCGTTGCAACGCGCGCGTCGCGCGATTTTAAGTCACGGCGGCGCGGACCGCGTGAATAGCTTCACGCGGTTTTATTTGGCGCTGTTGGGACAGATCTCCTACGACGAATGCCCAGCAGTGCCGCCCGAATTCTTGCTGGCGCCCAAGTGGTTTCCGGTGAATGTCTACTCCGTCAGCGCGTGGTCGCGGACGATTTTCGTGCCGCTGTCGATCATGTCGGCCACGCGGCCGGTCACGAACCTCCCGACGGAACTGGGAATCCGCGAACTGTTCCTCTCGCCGCCAGCGGAATGGCCGCATTTGAAGTGTCCGGGGCTATCTTCGGGCCATGGCCTCTTCAGTTGGGACCGCTTTTTCCGCGTGGTCGATGGAACTTGGAAACAGCTACAACACTTGGGCCTCACTCCCCTGCGCCGGCGGGCACTGCGTGTCGCTGAACGTTGGATGCTCGAGCGGTTCGAGGAAAGCGATGGCCTGGGGGCGATTTTTCCTCCGATGGTGTGGAGCATCGTGGCTCTCCGCTGCCTGGGCTATGCCGACGATTCGCCTGAAATGGAATACTGCCAAGAGCGGCTTTCGGGGTTGATCCTCGAAGAATCGGAAACGATTCGTTTGCAACCCTGTAAATCCCCCGTGTGGGATACGTCGATCGCGCTGCGGGCACTCGCGGATTCTGGCGTGCGCGCGGACAACAACGAAATTTGCAGTTCCGTGAGCTGGCTGCTGGAACGCGAAGTCCAGCGAGAAGGGGACTGGGCCTCGCGTGTCCGCTGTGAACCGGGCGGCTGGTACTTCGAATATGCCAACGATTTCTATCCGGACCTCGATGACACGGCCATGGTTTGCATGGCGCTCTCCGAGCTCTCGATGGATACCAAACGCGGCCCCACGGCGCGGCGGGCCATCGCGCGGCGCGTACAGGACGCGCTAGCCCGGGCGGAAAAGTGGATGCTCTCCATGCAGAACCGGGACGGCGGCTGGGGGGCTTTCGATCGGGACAACACGGCGGAATTCCTCTGCCATGTCCCCTTCGCGGACCACAACGCCATGATCGATCCCAGTTCGCCCGACTTGGCCGCGCGGGTACTGGAGTCTCTGGCGACCTTTGGGCATGGTCTCGGCCATCCGGCGGTCGATCGTTCTGTCGCTTACTTGCGTAAAACCCAAGAGGCCGACGGAAGCTGGTTCGGACGCTGGGGCGTCAACTACATCTATGGCACCTGGCAGGTCCTTGCCGGCCTGCGGGCCGTGGGCCTTCCCGCCGACGATCCGGCTCTCGTGGCCGGCGCGCAGTGGCTTTTAGCCCATCAGCAGCCATCGGGCGGCTGGGGAGAAACCGCCGACAGCTACGAAGATCCCAGCCTACGGGGCGAAGGGCCGGTCACCGCTTCGCAAACGGCCTGGGCTTTGCTCGGGCTGCTCGCCGTGGGCATGGAGCAACATCCCGCCGTCCGCCGTGGCATGCAATATCTGCTCGATACGCAAGAATCGGACGGAACTTGGCAGGAAACCGAGTTCACCGGTACCGGGTTTCCCCGCGTGTTCTACCTGCGGTATCACATGTACCCGATTTATTTCCCGCTAATGGCCCTGGCCCGTTGGCAGCGGAAAGTCGCCACGGCCGCGGAATTGTTTCCGGAACAACCGAAAAGCCGGGCCACGAAAACCAGGGCGCCGAAGGCGGCACGCACCTGAAGTGGTTACAAAGTACGAGCCGGATTGGCTACACGCGGGCTAGGTCACCAGCGGACGGAATACATCCACACGACACGGAGGCAGGGACGATGCGATTTCCACTCACCTTGACGCGGACCATGGGCACCTACCTGCTCAAGCAGCGCCTGCGTGGCAAGCAGCACTTTCCCCTCGTGCTGATGCTCGAACCGCTACACGCCTGCAACTTGACCTGCACTGGCTGCGGGCGGATCCGCGAATACGCCACCACGATCAAGGACAAACTCACCGTCGAGGAATGCCTGGCCAGCGTGGAGGAATGCGGCGCGCCGATCGTCAGCATCTGCGGCGGAGAACCGCTGATCTATCCTTGGATCGGGGAGCTCACCGCCGAGATCATCGCCCGCAAGCGGCATGTGTATCTCTGCACCAATGGCATGTTCATCGAGCAGAAGCTGTCCGAATTCAAGGCTTCACCCCGTCTGTTCTTCAACGTGCATTTGGACGGCATGGAAGAGTCGCACGACCTGGCCGTGGAGCGGAAGGGCGTCTTCGATCAGGCCGTGGCTGGGATCAAGGCGGCCAAAGCGGAAGGGCATCTCGTCTGCACCAACACCACCATCTACAAGGAAACGAACATGCACGAAATCGCCGTGCTGTTCGAGTACCTCACCGAATTGGGCGTGGACGGCTTCATGCTCTCTCCCGCGTACGGCTATTCCGCCGTGCAGGAGACCAATCCCACCGGTGCCGAAGAGATCTTTATGACGCGGGACGATATCACTTCGAAGTTTCGCGAAGCCAAGGATTTGCTCGCGCGTTTCAAGCTCAACACATCCCCCATCTATCTGGAGTTTCTGCGTGGGGAACGGGATCTCCGCTGCGCCGCTTGGGCCAATCCGACCCGCAACGTGATGGGCTGGAAAGGTCCCTGCTATCTGATCACCGACCGGCACTACGAGACGCACCGAGAGCTGGTCGAGCTCACGGATTGGGATGCCCTGGGGCAAGGGAACGACCCCCGCTGCGAGCATTGCATGGTCCACTGCGGCTTCGAGCCGGCGGCCGTGCTGGGCGTGAACAAGCGCCTGGGCGATTCCCTCAAAATGGCGTTGTGGCAGCTTTCCTAAGCCAGCCGCGCAGGTTGCGCCACCCAATATCTCTGTTTATGATACCGTTTTCGGCAGCAATCGAGTCGACGAGAACGGTGGCACGCAATGATTTGGCGGTGGTTGGTCGCGCATGGTTTACGCTCCGCCGCGCGTCATACCGCATCCACGGCGTTTGAAGAAGCCGTCAAGCAAGCGTCGGAAG
>JANQPP010000026.1 GCA_028289405.1 Pirellulales bacterium | reverse complement strand
ATTGGCAAGGCGGCGATATTTTCGGCTCGGCAGGCGGCCCAGTCCAGCAATTTCGTGTGAGCGGTTTGGACGTCGTCGGCGCGGATCCGCCGGCCTCCGAACTGACGATTCACACGGGCAAAGACCTTGAGATTTCCGGGGCGATGGTGATCGCTTCCGGTTCGAGGCTGCGGCTGGAGGGTGGAGAATTGTCGGTCGGCTCCATTGACTATCAAGGCGATTTCGAGTTCGCGCACGGCAAACTCGCGCTTACGGATAGCGCCCTGGCCGTGGAGCCTGATGGATTGCTGGGAGACGACGTGCGTTTGGCCGCCGATATGGAATTGAGCGTATTTCGGCCTCTCTCGGTTGCTTCCGGTGCGCGGCTGACCGTGGAAGGAGGACGCGTCGAGGCAATCGGGGCGTTGGACATTTCCGCCGGTGGAGAACTACTCCTGCTCTCGGACGCCTCACACATCTCGGGCGGACAGCTCACCAATCAGGGACTCTTGCGTGGCACCGGTCGTGTGGAAAACGAATTGCTCAACGACACGGTGGGCGTGGTCCGCGTGGACCGGGATGACCGGCTGCGCTTCACGGGAGGCGGAGAAAACCGTGGCGATATCACCTTGGCCGACGGTGCGGTCTTAATGGACGGAAAACTCACCAACACCGCCTTGGGCCGGGTTTTGGGACACGGCATGCTCACCGCCCTGGGTGGCATCGACAGCACGGGCCGCATGCTCTTTTCCGCCGGCGTCTCGGAAGTGCAGGGAGACGTGAATCTGCTGGCCGGATCGACCACCGTGGTCGCGCCGCAAAGCACGGTCACTTTCTTCGATGATGTCATCAGCAATGGAGACGTGTTCCGCGTCCGACCGGAAGGAACCGCCGTGGTCATGGGGACACTCTCCGGCGGAACGGGAGTGGAAGGGGGCGGCACAGTCATCGTCGAAGGGACCTTGGCCCCTGGTATGAGCCCAGGCGATTTGTCCTTTGCGGGGGATCTCGTGCTTGGCCTGTTTTCCCGCACGGAGCTAGAGATCGGCGGGTTGGAAGCAGGAACCGAACATGACCAAGTGACGGTTGGTGGCACGTTCACCGCTGCTGGCACGTTGGAGGTCTCTCTCGTGGATGCGGGCCAGGGCCTGTTTGCTCCCGCATTTGGGGATCTGTTTCAGGTGCTGGCATTCGGGCAAAGCACGGGAGCTTTCGACGAAATCATCGTGCCGGAATTGTCGGATGCGTTGGCCTGGCAAACCGCAGGGCTATTACAGGGAGGGACGCTACAGGTCGTTAGCGCGCTGCCGGGGGATGTGGATGGGAATGGCGCGGTGAGCCTCGACGACTTCGTGCAACTGCGTGAGAACTTTGGCAGCAACGAGGCGACCTGGCTAGAAGGAGATTTGACCGGGGATGGCCGTGTCGGCCTTGCGGATTTCACGATCCTCAAGGATAACTTTGGCTCCGTGCTACCTGCCGCCGCCGTACCGGAACCTTCCTCGTTGTTGCTGGCCGTGCTCGCAATCGTGTTTTTCGTTGGCGTCCGTCTTCGCCGGCAGGCTCAATAATCACACGAGTGGTTTCCGCGCGACCATTTGCCCGCGCGGCCCAAGTCTCCACGCGGGCACGAGAATTATTCCTCTCGGCGAAAAATTTCAAGCGGAAATTAAAAATCCGTGAATGTTTTTTGACGATCCGCCTCCAAACGGTATCATGGCCCTGGTTCAGGGATGGGGTGGCTTGCCGCTTATCCCTTTCCACATGACTCAGCGAGGCGATGATCGATGATGTACCCGCTTTTGGCAAAGCGTCGCAGGGGTTTTACGCTTGTAGAATTGCTCGTGGTCATTGCGATCATCGGAGTTTTGGTCTCGCTGTTGCTTCCCGCCGTGCAGTCCGCTCGGGAAGCGGCTCGGCGGATCCAGTGCCAAAACCATTTGAAGCAGATGGGGCTGGGCATGATGGTGCATCACGACCAGCACAAGCGGTTTCCTTCTAATGGCTGGAGTCCGTTGTGGGTCGGTGATCCCGATCGTGGCAGCGGCAAGGAACAGCCCGGGGGCTGGCTATACAACGTGCTTCCTTACATCGAGCAGTCTCCCTTGCACCAATTGGGGTCCGGCCAGTCCGATTCCGCCAAAAGAGCGGCGGCAGCGCAAGTGATTGCCACGCCCATTTCTTTCTTCTATTGCCCGAGCCGCCGGGCGCCCAACGCCGCTTTCACCAGCTTTACGTACTTCAACGCGGATTTCATTGGTGAAGTCGCCAAGAACGACTACGCGGCCAATGGGGGAGCCACGCAGCGGAACATGGAGAGTCCACCTAGCAACCTGAACACGGCCGACCGGCCCGACTATGACTGGGATAGCAATTCCGACTTCAGCGGTGTCCTCTTCTTTCGCAGCGAGATTCGCATCGGGGATATCGTGGACGGGACGAGCAATACGATTCTAGTAGGAGAGAAATACCTCATTCCGGACGATTACGAGGACGGACTCGACCCCGGCAACAACGAAACGGCCTATTGCGGCCATGCAGCTGACATTACGCGAGCCACGTCCAATCCTCCGCTGCAAGACCGGCCCGGGCTCGCGAATTCCGTACGCTTCGGCAGCGCCCACCCCTCGGGATGTTTTTTGGCCTTTTGCGATGGTTCGGTGCGCTCCATCAGCTACGGCGTCGAGCGGGAATTGTTCCGCCGGCTGGGCCATCGTGAAGACGAGCTCCCCGTGGATGGAGCCTTTTGACGGGCCTTGCGTCCAGGTAACCTCAATGAAGACGAGTCAGCCGATTCCCGCCATCATCACCCCTTCCCTGCTTGCCATGCACAATCGATCTTTGATGTCGCCTGTCACGTTCCGCCTGCTGCTGGCATGCGTGTGTTGTGCCGTTGCTTCCAGTATCGCAGTGGCCGCGGACCGCTCCCTTGAACTCTTTCGACATGGGTCGCTCAAACATTGGATGTCTCCGCAGGGAAAGAAGATCGCGGGCGGCTGGGAAGTCACCGATGGGGTAATCCATCGCGTCAGTCGCGCGGGGCACATGATCACTAAAGAGGAATTCACCGATTTCGACCTGCGATTCGAGTGGAAGATCGCTCGCGGCGGAAATAGCGGTATCAAATACCGCGTCAACTGGTATGGCGATCGCCTCCTTGGCTGCGAATACCAATTGCTAGACGATGAACGGCACCGCAACGCGCTAAATCCGACAAAGACCGCCGGCGCGTTATACGATCTGTACGCGCCCCATTCCAGCAAACGGCTCAAACCAGTGGGTGAATACAATTCGGGCCGGATCCTCGTGCGAGGGCAGCACGTCGAGCATTGGCTGAACGGGCAAAAAATCGTGGAGGCCGAAATTGGCAGCGACGATTGGGACTGCCGCGTCCGGAAAAGCAAATTCTCGGAGTATTCCGGCTTCGCGGAAAAGACCTCCGGTCGGCTCATGCTGCAAGACCATGGCGGCGAAGTATGGCTCCGAAATGTCGTCCTTACGATTCCCGAAAGCGTTTCTCGCTAAACTCCGCTCTTTTGGGCGGCTTTTCCCCACACATCCCCTTGACGCACGCCGTAGCCGCGTAAGAACTCGCCGGCGGTGAGCACTTTCTTGCCGGCGGGCTGAATCTTTTGAATGGCTAACACTCCCGCGCCCGTGGCGATCTCCAACTGCTCCTTCTCCGCGACGACCACGGTGCCCGGAACGGAATCCGCGTCGTGTTCGCGGGGAACCGCCTGCTCCACGATGAGGTTCAACGGCTGGGCTTCGCCGCGTTGCCATGTCGTGAAAGACTTTGGCCACGGCTTGAAGGCACGGATTTGGCAGTCGATGGCCTTTGCTGAACGCTGCCAGTCGATTTCTCCATCTTGCTTTTTTAGCCGAGGGGCTCGTGTCGCCACGGCATCATCTTGGGGTTGCTCCTGCAAATCGCCGGCCCGGAGCGCGGCCACCGCTTGGCGGACGAGGGGTGCGCCGATTTCCGCAAGACATTGTTCTAACTCCGGCGCGGTTTCCTGGCTGCCGATCGTGATTTTTTCTCGGGCCACGATGGGCCCGGCATCGAGCCGAGGGGTCATATGAATCACCGCGACGCCCGTTTCCTCTTCGCCGTGGTAGATGGCCCAGTTGACCGGTGCCGCCCCTCGGTAGCGCGGCAGCAGGGAGCCGTGCAGGTTGAATCCACCATGCTGGGCCAGACCCAAGGTTTCCCGCGAGAGAATCTGACCGTAATCGCATACGATGAACAGTTCCGGAGCGTAAGGCGCCAGCAAATCGTGGGCTTCTTGGCTGTTGATGTCAGGAGGATCGAGGAGCGGCAAACCGAGTTCACGGGCGGCTTGCCGTACCGGCGAATCCGCATGCCGGTGCCGTCCCGCGCCGCGCCGCAGCGGTCGAGTGACTACGACCGGCAGTTCTTCCTTTGTGGCCACCAAGGCCCGCAACGTCGGCACGGCGAATTCGCCCGTGGCCATCATGATGATTCGCATGCGATGGGTTCGCCTTTCCAATTGCGGCGGTTTTCGGCATTCCTACCCTTATGCAAAAGTGCACCATGCCGCGCGGGCAGCATCAAGTCCGGAGGGCCTCGAGTTCATGCCATCGTTGGGCGATTTCTTCATCCGGGGGTATCTCGCCGCGCTGCCGCCGGCCTTGGAATACGATGTCGAATTCCTCTAGCACGTCTTTTTTGGTCTTCTGTTCCGTGGGGGTTAACCGGTCGATGAACAAAACACCATCCAAGTGGTCGACCTCATGCTGAGCCACACGGGCGAAGAGACCTTCCAGAGTCTGTTCAATTCGTTCGCCTGACGGCGTGTACGCCTCGATTTGCACGGTTTCGGCCCGCTTCACTGGCCCGTACACGCCGGGAATGCTCAGGCAGCCCTCCTCCCCCTCCACCAACCCCTTGGGTCGGCGTATCACGGGATTGATGAAGACATGTTCCTCTCCCGGCTCATCGGGGTCCGACTTCAAGTTGGCCACAAACAGGCGATAAGGCAAATCGACCTGGTTCGCCGCCAGGCCCACCCCTTGCGCCGCGTACATCAGCTCGAACATCTGGCGGACGATTTCCCGCAGCTCCGCGTCGACTCGCTTGAGCGGTTTGGAAACGTGCCGCAATGTCGGATGTGGATAATGAATGATCTGCAAATCCATTCCTCTGGTATGTCCCCGTAGCCCGGGCCGGCGCCCGGCGTTTACAATAGATCTTGAACAGTGTTCTCGACTTCGAGCGCCGCAGAACGATATCAAAAACTCGGGAAATCCCGGCTTTCCACCGAAAAGTTATCATAGCTTTGCGGGTGCGGACCATGTCAACCTTTGGTCGCATGGCTGGAGTTCGCCACCCCGGAATAGCCAATCATCGTCATCTGGACACGCGGACACCACGTCGCGCCAATGTGGTGCCGAAGATCACACAGGGTCTCTCGGCGTCGCTTCGAAGGAGCCAGGGCACGAACCCGGTAGACAGGAATGGCGATGCCCGCAATCGCAGCAAACGATTTGCCCGCTCCGGCTGCGGAGGTCACGCCGCGTCCGAAATTCCCGGCGTGGCTGCTGTCGGCTTTGTTCCATGCCGTTTTGATTGTCTGCCTGGGATGGTTCGGCAGGAACCCGCCGGAACCGGGGGGTGCGGAGATTACCGGGCGTGTGGGAACGATTGTTTTGTTGCCACCCTCGTCAGGTGAGGATCACCAAGAACAGGAGTCCGCCGCCGAGGAACCAACGCCCGAGCCTCAGCCGAAGGAAGAGACCGAGGTTCCGCCGGAAGAGACGGTGGAAAAGAGTGAGGATTCCGCATCTTCAGTGCCCGCGCCGGCACCCCTGCCCGGTTTGCTAGTGGAGATGGGGAAGCGGGTAAGTGGCGGGAAACCGGCCAAATCGAAGCTGTCGCCCGCCGCGGCGCTCGGGCAAGCATTGGGGGGCAAAACAACCGTCCGCGTATTCGGCTTGGAAGGGGAAGGGAACCGCTTCGCCTTCGTCTTCGACCGTTCGGTGAGTATGAGAGCATATGGGGGAGCCCCACTGGCTGCCGCGAAGGCGGAATTACTACAAGCCTTGCAAGGGCTCGAAGACCACCACCAGTTTCAAATTCTGTTCTATAACAACACGCTGCGGGAGTTTGACCGGTCGGGCCGGTTGATATTCGGCACGACAGCGGAAAAGCGTCGGGCGGCCCAATTCATTGAGGGCATCCAAGCGTCTGGAGGCACCTCGCATGAGTTAGCCCTGGCTGCCGCGCTGCGTCTGCGGCCCGATGTATTGTTTTTTCTGACCGACGCGGATGAACCGAAGCTCTTCGGGGCCCAGTTGGCGAGGATTCGACGGCTTAACCAAGGGACCATCGTGCATACGATTGAATTTGGCCGAGGCCCCTATCCGTCGCCGAACAGCTTCCTCCGCACCGTGGCCGAGCAAAATGGGGGACAGTACGCTTACGTCGACATTTCGCGATTGCCTAGCCCCTGACAAAAACTTCATGATGAACCAGCTCACGCCATTGGGCCAAGAACACGACGACGCGCTAGCTTCCCGCCGCATCCCGCGTGCGAGGGGACGGCGCTGGCTGATCTGGGCGGTCATGCTGATGATGAGCCTGGCGTGGCTCACCCGGGGCGTAGCTCAAAACGAAGTGGGGCCTCTCCATACCTCCGCTTCGTCAAGAGAAGAGCCGCCACCGGACCTGTTCGAAATCATCCGTGCTAGCGGAGTGATTGGCCTCTTGATTTTGGCTCTCTCGCTCACGGCAGTGGCCTTGGTGATCGAACAAATCTTTACATTGCGGCAAACAGTTCTCATGCCCCCGGAATTGGCGGATGAACTGCGGGCACAACTGGCGCGGGGGCAAGTCAACCAAAGCCTACAAACCTGCCGGGAACAGCCGAGCGTGCTCTCGCACGTGGTGCAGGCAGGGCTGAGCGAGGCGGATGGCGGATGGCAGGCCGTGGAAAAGGCCGCCGAGGATGCCCTGGCTGAACAGTCCGCCCGACTGGGACGCAAGATCGAATACCTGGGCGTGATCGGCAACACGAGCACCATGCTCGGCCTGTTGGGAACGGTGGTGGGTTTGATCATGGCCTTTCGCGAGGTCGCCAATACCGAAGGCGTGGCCCAAGTCGCGGATTTGGCGCGGGGGATTTACCTCGCGCTGGTGACCACCGTGATGGGTTTGGTGGTGGCCATTCCCGCCTTCGCGGCGCTGGCCATCTGCCGCAATCGCGTGGACCAGTTGATGGCGGAGACCGCCTATGCCGCATTGCATGCCCTGCGGCCACTAAAGCGGGTCAAGAGTGCCCATGTGCGTGCCGAGCAGCCGCCTCCTTTGCCCAGCCGCGAGGCACCCCACTGATGCGCGTGCCTCACCGCCGACGGCGGCTGATCTCAGAAATGAACTTGACACCGATGATCGACGTTGTGTTCCAGTTGATCATTTTTTTCTTGCTGGCCAGCCAACTCACACGCCAGGAAGCCCTCGTGGACGTGGATTTGCCGGAAGCCGTCACGGCCAGCGAACCGGCGCCGGTTGCCCCGGGCCGCGTGGCGATCCAGATCACCACCGACGGGCAAGTCTTCGTGGAAGACACCCTGCTAAGTCCGCCCGAACTGGCGAACTATTTGACGCGGTCACGGGCCGCCTCGAACCAACCCCTGGAAGTCCGGCTGCGGGGGGACCGCGCGGTCCCTTTTCGATTCGTGGAACCGGTGCTCCGCGCCTGCGCGGAGAGCGGCGTGACAAAGATTTCGCTCGGGGCCTTGCGCGCCCCTTCGACTTCGGAGGTACCATGAGAATTCCCGCGCATGCAAATCGCTCGGCGGAAGAGGGGGAATTGAAAATGACCTCCATGATCGATGTTGTTTTTTTGCTGCTGATCTTCTTCGTCTGCACCGCCAGCTTTGAACGCTTAGAAGCGGAACTCCCCACTCAGCTTCAGCCAACCTCCGGGACCGAACCCCAACCGATCGATGCGCCGGAAGAGGCGGATCCGCGTCAAGTGGTGGTCAGCGTGTCGCTGCCGGAAGAGACCGTCTTGTGGCACGTTGGCGAGCAGGCATGTTCGACGCCGACGGAGCTGCGGGCAGCGCTGCGCGAAATTGCGGAATCGTCCACCACTTCGCCGGTCTTGCTGGTGTGTGCCGGGGACGTACCTTACGGCGAGCTGATCCGGCTGTACGACATCTGCCGTGAGCTGCAATTCGCGGAGATCGGATTCGCGGTCACGGCGGGACAGATTACCTGACGTCCTGGATCATGAACCAGAAAATCCGCGTGGGGCATGTCCCCGAGGCTTCGATTCAGTGTAAATTAGTGGAAATATGGCGTCAGAAAATAGGCGACCCCACAAGATTTGTTCTGGGGCATGAAAATGAATGTAACCACGGCAATGCAAAACTCATCAAGAATTATGAGCAGCGGCACTCGGGCGAAATGGCCCGTCACCGTCTGGGCCTGTGTGGTGTTTTTCGCGAGCGGTATCTTTCAGGCCCGCGCGGCGGAAGAGTTGGAATACAACCGGGATATCCGTCCGATTTTGGCCAGCAAGTGTTTTGCCTGTCACGGCCCCGACAGCGCTTCGCGGAAGGCGGACTTGCGGTTGGACCAACGGGAAGCCGCGATCGACATGGGGGCGATCATCCCAGGCGAGCCGGAGGAAAGCGAGCTGATTCGCCGGATCCAGGCGGAGGAGCCCGAGGAATTGATGCCGCCTCCCGAAACGAAGAAGTCGCTCACCGCCAAGGAAAAGGAGTTGCTGGCCCGGTGGATCGCATCTGGGGCTGAATACCAACTTCACTGGAGCTTCATTCCTCCCCAGCGCTCCGAGTTGCCGAATGTCGAAGAACTGGCCGACGTCAAATACGCGGATTGGCCGCGAAATCCCCTTGATCATTTCGTGCTTGCCCGGCTGTTGGCGGAAGGTTTGGAGCCCGCTCCAGAGGCGGACCGCCGCACCCTGGCTCGCCGAGTGAGCTTGGATCTTACCGGCCTGCCGCCTGATCCTGAACTTGTTCAAGAATTCGTCGAGGACGGCTCTCCCCGCGCGTATGAAAAGCTGGTGGACCGGCTCCTCGATTCAGAGCACTGGGGGGAACATCGGGCCCGCTATTGGCTTGACTATGCCCGCTACGCCGACACGCATGGCATCCACTTCGACAATTATCGCGAGATGTGGTCCTACCGGGATTGGGTGATCCGCGCGTTCAACGCGAACATGCCTTTCGACCAATTCACGGTGGAAAATCTGGCGGGCGACCTGCTCCCCAACCGCACACTGAACCAGCAGATCGGCTCCGGTTTCAACCGTTGCAACATGACCACCAACGAGGGAGGCATCATCGACGAGGAATACCGCGTGCTCTACGCGCGGGATCGGACGGAGACGACGTCGCAGGTCTGGCTCGGACTGACCACCGGCTGCGCCGTCTGCCATGACCATAAGTTCGATCCCGTGAGCCAGCGGGAATTCTATGAGATGGCCGCCTTCTTCAATAACACGACCCAGCCGGTGCGGGACGGGAACGTCAGGGACACGCCTCCGATCGTGGTGGTTCCCCGAGACGAAGATCGGGAACTGTGGACGACTCTCACCGAGCAAGTCCGCCAGGCGGAAGATCATCTCGCTCACCACCGCGAGGAAGCCGGCGACGACTTCAAGACGTGGCTGGCATCCGCCTCCGTGCAATCCCTCCAGGACAGTTTGCCGGAAGACGGCCTCTACTTTCGCGCGCCGCTCGATGAAGGGGAGGGCAAACAGGCCACGGTGTGGGTGGACGATGCAAGTCGTGAGGTCGAATTGGCCGATTCGACTTCCTGGCAAGCGGGCCTAACAGGCAAAGCACTCGCCATTCAAGGCGCGGCGGCCGAATTTTCAGACATCGGTGATTTTTCCCGGGAGCAAGCATTTACCTGCACGGCTTGGATCCGGGTGCCCGCCAGCGATGGCAGCGGCGCGATTTGTGCCCGCATGGACAACGCGGACAACTACCGTGGCTGGGACTTTTGGATTCAGCGGCGGCAGATCGGCATGCATGTCATCTCTTCCTGGCCAGAAGACGGCTTGAAGGTCGTGGGCTCGGAGCAGGTTCCCGCCAATCAATGGGTTCACGTCACCGTGAGCTATGACGGTTCCGGCAAGGCGTCCGGCGTGAAGGTCTATTACAACGGCGAGCCGCAATCGACACTCGTGGAGAATGACAAGCTCTCCGGGGAGATTCAGACGGAAGTGCCCTTCAAGATCGGGCAGCGCAGCCACGGGGCCTCCTTCACCGGCGCCGCGCAGGATTTGCGTATCTACAGACGGGCGCTCGACGAAGCGGAAGTGCAGGCACTCGCCAAATTGACCGCTTTCGCCGGCGCGCTCTCGGGCGCCCACGAATCGTTGGACGAGGAGACCCGGCAGGAGCTGTATGATTTCTGGCTCGGTGCGTTCGATCCCTCGTACCAGGCGCTCCGCACGCGGCTGGAAGGATTGAAAAAAGAAAAGCAAGCCGTGCAGGATCGAGCCACGATCGCCCATGTAATGCAAGAAGCGGACGACCCCGCCATGGCGTATGTGCTCTATCGTGGGGAGTACGACCAACGGCGGGACGAAGTGTCGCCCGGTACGCCGGAAGTGCTGCCGCAGTTCCCCGATAGCTACTCCCGAGACCGTTTGGGTTTTGCCCAGTGGCTGCTTTTGCCGGACCATCCCTTGACCGCGCGGGTGACGGTCAATCGGTTCTGGCAGGAAGTTTTCGGCACGGGGATCGTGAGGACGACGGGTGACTTCGGCGTGTCCGGGGAGTTGCCGATGCATCCCGAGTTGCTGGACTGGCTGGCCGTGGAGTTCCGCGAATCGGGGTGGGACGTCAAGGAACTGTTCCGGCTCATCATGACTTCGGCCACGTACCGCCAATCCGCTGCCGTGACCGCGGAAAAGCTGGAAAAGGACCGGGCAAATCGGCTGTTTTCGCGCGGGCCGCGCTTCCGCATGGACGCGGAGATGGTGCGCGACTATGCCCTCGCCTCCAGCGGTCTTTTGGTACGGAAGATCGGCGGTCCGAGCGTGAAGCCCTACCAGCCGCCCGGCGTGTGGGAGGCAATCGCCATGAACGTCAGCAATACGCGCAAATATGAACCCGACTCGGGCGAGGCGTTGTACCGCCGCAGCTTGTACACCTTCATCAAGCGAATGGCGCCGCCCGCCTCACTGGAAATTTTCAACGCCCCCAATCGCGAATATTGCGTCGTCCGTCGGGAACGCACCAACACGCCGCTGCAGGCGCTCGTCACGTTGAACGATGAACAGTTCGTCGAAGCGGCCCGACATTTGGCGCAACGGGCATTGCTCGAGGCGCACAGTTCCTGGGAAGCGCGATTGCAGTTCATGGGGCAGCGGCTGCTGGCCCGTGATTTCCGCACCGAGGAAGTCGAGGTCATTCGCCAATCTTGGGAAGAGCTATCCACGTTTTACGCGGAACATCCCGAGGACGCCCGGGCACTGCTCTCGGTTGGGGAGTCGAAAGCGGAGGAGTCGCTCGACGCGGCCAAGTTGGCGGCCTGGACGATGCTGGCCAATCAACTCATGAATTTGGATGAAGTCCTCAACAAATAACCTCACCCGTGCTCGGCGAAGTGCCAGTTGACGGAGATTGAACATGACCACGTTTGACGAATTCCGGCAAAACATCACGCGGCGGCATTTTTTCGCCCGAGGATCGCACCTGTTAGGAACGGCCGCTTTGGCCTCGCTGGGCGAGATTCCTCTGCGGGCGGCGACCAGCACTCCGGGAACCACCGCCGGCGCCATGCCCACGCACTTTCCCGGCCAGGTGAAACACATCATCTACCTGCACATGGTCGGCGGTCCACCTCAAATGGACTTGTACGACTACAAACCGGTCATGCAAGACTGGTACGACAAGGACCTGCCCGATTCCGTCCGCCAGGGGCAACGGCTGACCACGATGACCTCCGGCCAGGCCCGCTTTCCCATTGCCCCTTCGAAATACCAATTCGAGCAGTGCGGCGAAGGCGGGATGTGGATTTCGGAACTGCTGCCTTGGACTAAGAAGATGGCCGATGACATGGTCTTCATCCGCAGCATGCACACCGAGGCCATCAATCACGAGCCGGCCATCAGCTATATGCAAACGGGGAACCAGGTCACCGGACGGCCCTGCCTGGGAGCGTGGATGTCGTACGGTCTCGGCTCGCTCAACGAGAATTTGCCGACCTTCGTGGTGATGATCGCGCGGCCTTCCAATACGGAACAAGTGCAGGCGATCTCGGCCCGGCTCTGGTCCTCCGGTTACCTGCCCGGCGAACATGCCGCCACCTCCTTCCGCACCAGCGGGGATCCGATCCTGTTCATCAACGATCCCCCCGGCGTGCCGAGAAGCGTCCGCCGTTCCACGCTCGATGGGCTGAAGGCCCTCAACGAGCTGAATTATGAGCTGGTGGGAGATCCCGAAACGCATACCCGCATCCAGCAGTACGAATTGGCCTTCCGCATGCAGTCCAGCGTGCCGGAACTAACGGACATGGCCAGCGAATCCGCGGCGACGCTCGCCATGTATGGGGAGGATGTGAACAAGCCCGGCTCTTTCGCCAACACAGCGCTGCTGGCGCGGCGGATGGTGGAACGGGGCGTCCGCTTCGTGCAGATCTACCACAACAATTGGGACACCCACGCCAACGTGGCGGGCCGTCTGCCCGACCAATGCCGGGACGTGGACCAGCCTTGCCACGCCCTCATCCAGGACCTCAAGCAGCGAGGGCTATTCGATGAAACGCTCGTGATTTGGGGGGGCGAATTCGGCCGCACCATCTATTCCCAAGGCGGGCTCTCCAAGACCAATTACGGCCGCGACCATCACCCCCGCTGCTTCACGATGTGGATGGCCGGCGGTGGTACCCGGGGGGGCACGGTTTACGGCGAGACGGACGACTTCTCCTACAACATCGTGCGGGATCCAGTCCATATCCGGGACTTCCACGCCACGGTGTTGCATCAACTCGGCTATGACCACGAACGCTTCATTTACACTTACCAGGGGCTCGACCAACGTTTAACCGGCGTGCTTCCGGCCCACGTGATTCGTGAACTCTTGGCTTGATTGAATCGTCACTCCAGGGTGAAGTATCCGGCGTCCTGCCATTTTTGGGAGATTGAACTCATGACCGTCTTCGACTTGTGGCTGCCGATACTCTTGTCCGGGCTGGCGACGCACGTGTTGAGCACCGTGGCGTGGATGCTGCTGCCGCATCACAAACCGGAATGGAAAAGGCTCCCGGTCGAGGATGAATTCCAAAACTGGCTGGATGAGAAAGGAGTCGCGGCGGACCAATACCTGTTCCCTCACACGCATGACATGCAGGAGGTAAAAGGCGAGGTCTTTCAGCGCAAACAGGCCAAATGCCGGGGCATGCTCGTGCTCTGGCCCTCTCCACCGAACATGGGCGTGAACATCGCCCTCACGCTCGCCTTTTTCTTCGTGGCGGCCTTCGTGATTGGCTATCTGGCGTCGCTTGGTCTTCCGAGGGGTGAGTCGTTCTTACGGGTGTTTCAGTTCGTGACCACGGCGGAGCTACTGACCCACTGCGCCGGCCAATTCCCCGGAGTCTTCTGGTTTCGCCGCCGCGTGGCGATGGACCTGGTGGACGGCGCGGCCTACGCGGTGGCCACGGGGCTGATCTTCGCAGTGCTCTGGCCGGCTACTTGAAGGGGACATCTCCAGGGTATGGCGATGTCATCGTCCAGTAATGGCGGTTTTCTCACACGTCGCCATGCGAAAGCTGAATAATTGCCTGCTCCTGATCGCCCTGGCTCCGCTTCCGTCCTCAGACTTGGGTTTCACCTGTTACGGCGTGGCGATGTACGATCGGAAAGTCACGTTTGGTCGGGACGCATCGACTGAGGGACCGAGCAACGGCGTGCCTCGGCATACCCGATCTGGTCGGTTTTCATGGGAGGTCATTCGAAAGTGCCGCGCAGATGTCGGTTGAGAAACTCGAGCACGTGTCGGCGGTAGGCTTCCGGGCGAAAGGCGAGCAAGTCGCAGTGGCCAGCCCCGGCGATCACGGCAAGTTTCTTCGGTTCAGCCGCGGCCGCGAATAGGGCTTGCGTCTCTTCGAGCGTCGTACGCCGGTCTTGGTTCCCGCTGATGATTAGCACCGGACAGCCGACCGCGCCGATCTTTTCAATCGGCCGCAAGTCCGCGCGGGTAATGCCGAGCCGAGGCTTCAGTTGCCACAATAACAGCGGCGTCGCGGCCGCGGCGGCCAGCGAACCGAGCCGCATCTCAATTCGATTCTCCACCGCCTGGCTGATGGTGGGATAGACCGACTCGAGCACCAAGGCATCGATACCGAGCGGCGACGCCAGAACCGCCGCGGCACCTCCTAGCGACCAACCCACGACCGCGATGCGATGCTCCGGGTTTCGCTTTCGCGCGAACTCCACGGCGGCGGCCACGTCGTGCCGTTCAAGGTGTCCCATGGTAATCGCTTCGCCCGGCGACTCGCCATGAGCTTGCAGATCGATCATCACCACGGCATGGCCGGATTGATGAAAAATCCGTGCCCGATCCAACATCACACTCCGCGAGCCGTGCAGCGGATGCACCAGCACGATGGTGGATGTCGCGGCTTCGGCGGGAATGTACCAGGCTGCCAAGGATGTTCCCGATTGGCTGGAGATCGTGGCAGGTTCGACCGCTAAATCCTGGGGAACTTCGAGCTTCGTTTGGTTATGAGGAGTGACTAGACTTCCGCCAACCATCCAGGGGACCAGTGCCAGGCCACACAACATCACGCCGCTGGCGATGAGCGAACGTTTCCGCGAGACCCTCCGTTCGCGTTTGGAAACGCTTTCCTCGGAGGTGGCGGACATGTTCTTTCGCGGCGCGTGGATGTCTTGATTCGTCAATTCGCTTCCAAACCCTTCTACTTTTGCTCCAGCACGAACCGGGTCATCAGCTCCGCCAAATGGCGGGCCTGTTGTTGCCGTGAGACGCCGTGCCGGTTGCGAGGATAGAGCATCAGTTCGAAGGATTTTCCGGCGTTTTGCATGGCTTCCACGAACTGCCACGTGTTGCTGGGATGGACGTTGTCATCGATGTTACCGTGGATGAGCAACAGCCGCCCATGCAGATGCTCGGCGGCCTGGACCACGGAGCTTTGCTCGTAACCTTCTTGGTTCGTTTGCGGCAAACCCATGTACCGCTCGGTGTAAACGGCATCGTAGTTATGCCAATCGGTGACCGGCGCGCCGGATATTCCGAAGGCGAATTTCTTTGAGTGCGTGAGGGCATACGCGGTCAGGTACCCGCCGTAGCTCCAGCCCCAAAGCCCGATGCGTTGGGGGTCGGCCCCGCCTCGGGCGAGAAGCGCGTCGAGACTATCTTCCAAGTCCTCCAATTCCTGCCGTCCCATGCGGTGGTGAATGGTCCACGCGTGCCGGATGCCCCGCGTGCCGGATGCCCGGTTGTCCATCGTCCAGATACCGAATCCGTGCCGCGAAAGCAGGTGGTGCCAAAGATGCCGCTTGCCGCTCCAGCGATTCCACACCGCCGGTGCCTGGGGACCCCCATACACATAGCAAAGCACTGGAAACTTCTTGGCCGGGTCGAAGTCCAAGGGAGGAAGCAGCATGCTTGGCAAAGGTTCTCCGTCCTGGGCCGAGACCTCCAGAAATTCCGGCGATGCCATGCGGTAATAGTGCAAATGGTCCGCGGCTTGTGGATCGACCGCATGCAAATAGGTTCCATTGCAGCGGAATAGGTGGGTTTCCGGCGGCGCGTGGAGGTGGCTCCGCCGATCGACGAAATAGCGGTATTCGCGATCGGGCGAAACGCGATGGTCCATCCCCTGCGCGGTCAGCCGCTCGGTCGAACCGCCATCCAGCGGTACGCGATAAAAATGCACGGCACGTTGCGTGCCCCATGCGGCGGAGAAGTAGGCCCAGGTTTCTTCCGCATCGAGGCCATGCAACGTTTGTACGTCGCCGTCACCGGCGGTGAGCTGGCGGACCGTTTGGCCATTCGCATCGATGTGATACACGTGCCGCTGGCCGGAACGGTCGCTCAACCACAGGAAAGAACCGTCGCGGAGCCAGTGCGGCTCGTCCAACACCGCCACCCAAGCAGGGCTCTCCTCACGGAGTACGCGGCGGCTTGTTCCGCTGGCAGCTTCCGCCGTGCGGAGATCGAGCCAGGTTTGCGGGCGGTCTTGCACCTGATAAGCGACGTGGCGGCTGTCGGGCGTCCAGCCCACGCGGACAATCAAATGTTCGTGCAGCTCGTATTTAGGATGACGCACCCAGCGCGGATCGCCACCGAGGGGGGAAATGATTCCCAGCCGTACCTTCGGTAGCGGATCGCCTGATTTGGGGTAGGCCACCTTTTCCACGACTTGGTCCACGGGCACGTCGTCGGTAAGGATGTAGGTCGGTACATCGGTTTCATCCGATTGAAGAAAGGCGATGCGCCGCGAGTCGGGGCTCCACCAGTAGCCGCGAAAATTCCCTCGCCCGTAGATTTCCTCCTGATAGACCCAGTCGAGCTCTCCGCATAACAAATGGGCATTTCCCTCGGTCGTCAATTGCCGGGCTTGCTGAGTCTGGAGGTCGATGGTCCACAGATTGTGCTCGTGCACGAAAGCGAGCCAACGGCCATTGGGGCTGAAGGTGGCCAGCCATTTTCGTCCGGGAAAGGACGTAAGCCGGGTCAAGGATTCCGTCTCAAATCGCCAGAGATAGAAATCTTCTTTTACGGTAAATAGCCCGGCGCTGGCTGGAGGGTTGAGCCGCAGGTTGGGCAGATTTTCCTCCGTCCACTCGTCGTCTCCGGTGGCCTCGCGTAAGGCGTGGGCAAAACTCGCCGGTTCGTAGAGCAATTCCGCGAAACCGGTCTCTGCTTCGACCCGTAGGAGAGCGTTCTTTTCTCGACGGACGTAGGCGTTGCTACCTTCGATCCATGTAGGCGTTTGCGGTCCCGCCTTCAAAAAAGGGAGCATCCGCTGGGGATCGTAAATGTCATCCAGTTCGAGCCGCCGTGCCGGTTCAACGCGTTCGACATCGGATGTGGAAAGAGAGATCGGCGCGAGCAGCCTTCTCACAGGATGCGGGCTGTCTTCTCGCAGCGACTGATCGAAGAATCGATGCCTTGTGAGCCCTAAGTCGGCCTCGGGTTCTAGCAAGTGGACCACGAGCTGTCCCAGCGGTTGGCCGGTGGGAATGAAAAAGGTGCCGGGCGCCGCTTTGTATTCGGTTTCTTTGGGAAGCGATTCGACGGTCGTGACGGGCGCCTGATCGACGGGCGAACTGGCCTGCTTGATACCCTGCACCATATACGTTTCCACCGTGAGGTGGGTATCGTCGGTGAGGCGTGCCACCTGAATCCCGTGCCAAAGCAGGCGGTCGATCGCCCGCACTTCATCCGCTGGCAGCAAATAGCCGAAGGGACGCGTAACTTCGACGGGCTCGTCGCGATCCATGTCTACTTCCGCATCATCATGTTCCCGGTCAGGATCGAGCACGGGGGCCACGCGGAGCCGATCTCCCACGCGAGGTGACGTGCCTGCTTCCGTGATCTCGCGCCGCGCTTGCGCTCGCCGCTCGCGCAGCGTCTCCTGATGCCGGGAAACACGGGACAACAATTCCTGCACGAAGCCGGAGACGACCTGAGGCGATGCTTTGCGTTGTACAACAAGAGAAACGGCGAGCGCGCCCCGCAGGGCACCATATTCGGCGATTTCTCGTCCTCGCCAGGCGGGAACGTCGCGATGTGTGGCGGCATCGAAGAGTGGAATCGCCGCATCGAAATCCGCAGTCATGATGCCAGCGAGCAGATCTTCCACGAACCAACGCCCCAAGCTCTTCCAGGGCGGCGCATAGGTCGGCACGAAAAGGATGGATCCCGATGTGTTGGCGGAGTCCACATCGATGACATCGCGAAAAGCCTCCACGTTGATCAGCAGATCGGGCGGAGCGGTCTTCCATTGGCGTGCCAGCGCCTGCATTTCCGGCGTCTCGAGCGCGGGCATGTCCGCCGCCAGATCGCGGCCTTGGGCGTTTCCCAGCATGTAGCCGGCGAGCGCGGGCGGGAGCTGCTCTGGGAGCGTCTGTCCCCGTAAGCGTGCATGCATGTCAGGATTCGCACAGGGTACGAGCCAGGCTTCGATGCCCGCCGGCAGAGACTCAGTTTCATTCAAAACATGTTGTTCCAGCCATTGCAGCACACCCTCGATGCCTGCCGAATCATGCGGATGGACATTAGCCAGGCACCAGACCCGAACGGGCTCATCCTGTTCCGCCTTGTCTGGACCATTTCCATTCACACGGACCGCGACCAACGGGCGGCCTTCCACCGAGTCCCCCAGTTCGACGAGCGAGAGGTTCGCGGCATCTTCGCAGATTTGTTTCAATCGCGCGTGCAGCTTGGCATACCGGATGCTCCCAGCAGAGGCGGACGTTGATTCCGCATCCTCTGCCTGAGCTTGAAATCCGTTGGCAAACGAGAAGGAGATTGTCAGTGAGACGAGGGCGACAAACCGGGCGGCTCGTGCCAGAATGGAAGTACGCTGTTTGACGGGCATGTGAGTTCCGGAGGGGCAAAAATTATCACAGTCGCAAAGAGGACGAAGCAAACATTCGACCTCTTGAAAATATGTGCCAGTGACTGCCACCGTGCAAATCGAATTTCGCAACATGTTTCCCGCACATCCAGGGAATAATCGCCTTATCGGCCACGTTGACAGGGTGAAACGCAAAAGGAGGGCCGTCGAGTGACGTTGGCTGCCTGGGCATCGATGCTGATCTTGTTTCCCCACTTGCTGTGCGTGAATACGGCTTCCGCGTTGCCGCTGTTGGCTGCCTGGCTGCTGTTTCGCGAGCGGCATCTGCCAGAGGGAGCAGCCGCGCGTCTGGCGCGGAGGCAACTTGTAGTAAGCCTGATCGCGCTCGTGGTGGGAATGCTGTTAGGTGGCGTACTTGTCGGTTTGCTCATGTTCGAGGCCGACTCGCCGCTGATGGAGATCTTTCGCCGCCTTCCTTCAATACGCTACGCCTTCATCGCGTCCGAATTGGCCTTCTCCGCGATTTGCGTGGCACTGGCCATTCCGTTCTGCCGGCCAGATCGACCAACTTCTCGCCCGCGCCGCTGGAGCGTGGCGGCGCTGGCGGTTCTGTCCAGTACGAACCTGCTGTATCACTTTCCCGCGCTGTTCGTCGCCCTGAGCCACTTGGCATCCCAGGGTGTACCCGCGGAAATCGTGTTCGACGCGGCCACGCTGCGTGAACTGCGATTTGACCCGTATGTCGTCATGCTCGGGCTGCATCATGTGGTGGCGGCATTGGCGACGGCAGGCGGATGGCTCATGTTCGATGCCGCATTCACCGCGCGGCAGAGATTGGAGCTGACCGAAACATCCAGCGCGGCAACCGTCCGCTTGGGAGCCTGGTGGGTGTTGCTCCCCAGCTTGCTGCAGGGGCTGGTCGGGCTGCTCGTGTTGACGCGGCTCCCCGCGGCGGAACAACAAGCGCTCATGGGGGAAGATCTTCTGGCCACCTCACTGTTCGCCGTTTCGCTGCTTGGCTATTTCGTGTTGCTACAGGGCGCGGCCCATGCAGCATTTGGTGGCGTCACACGGAAAGGAGTGCTGCGGACGCTACTCCTGCTCGGCGGCGTAATCTTCGTCATGACGCTGACGGTGGATCGCCTCCGCCGGCAACACACCGGAACACCAAGGCCTCCTGTGGCGGTGCTACCCGCCGAGGAGATTCGCGGCCTGCCCTGAGCCGGGCCATGGGTTGCGTTCCCCTGTTTTGCTTCCTATCTTGCGGACCCGGTACAAACGGTTCCGCTCTCTCGCAGGACAGGGAATATGATACACAGCACGGACTCCCCCATTGCCACGATTCGCGATCCTCGGCATGGATCCCAGGCCGAGGTGCACACCGGCTTCGGTTTCAATTGCTTTCGCTGGCAGGTACCGGTCGAAGAAGCCATGCATGAAGTGCTCTGGGCCGCGCCTGGCTTCGAAGACGGGTCGCAACGCGCCTCCGGTAGCGGCATCCCGATCCTCTTTCCATTTCCCGGCCGCATTCGCCAGGGGAAATTCTCCTTCGAGGGCAAGGATTTCTCACTCCCCACCGGAGACGGAAAGGGAAACGCGATTCACGGCTTCGTGCTCGACCGGCCTTGGCGGGTCACCGAACAGTTGGAAGCCAAGATTCATGCTGAATTCCAGGCGTCCCAAGACGCGCCGGAAATACTCGGCCTGTGGCCCGCCGATTTCCGACTGGCGGCCACGTACGAGATCGCCGGAGACCAATTGCACACCCAGTTTGCCGTGGACAACCCCGGCGAGGATCGCCTGCCCTTCGGATTGGGCCTTCACCCCTACTTCCGCTTGCCGGGCGCCCATTTCGTGCGAGACGTGAATCCTCGCGTCCAAGTGCCGGTGGAAAGCTACTGGGAATTGGATGAACTGTTGCCCACGGGCCGCGTGTTACCAGCCAGCGAACGTGGCAAGCTGGCCCAAGGCGTACCCTTCTCGAAGACTCAATTCGACGATGTCTTCACGGGACTGGCGAGCACCGACGGAGAAGTACGAGCCACGGTTCGTGAGCCTGGCTCGGGATTGGGGATTGAGATCCGCTTCGCGGAAGCGTTCCGTGAATGCGTGGTCTACAACCCGCCGCATCGTGAGGCGATTTGCATCGAGCCTTACACTTGTGTTCCCGATGCGTTTCACCTTCGCGAACAGCGGCACGAAACCGGACTGCGCGTTTTGGAGCCGGGCGAATCTTGGTCGGCTCATGTCACGCTGCGTTTCGGCAACTTGTCCGAGTAGTGTTTACCACAAGTTCGCGCGGTATTGCGAATCGCAAGTCTCGTCAGCAGTTACAAGCCGAGCATGATCGAACAGCTCTTCACGGCGGGGCGATTTACTCCAACTCAAAGGGAGGTAAAACGTTCTCCCCACGCTCGATCGTCACGCTGATTCCGGATGCTTGCGGATCTTCGTAGCGGCCCCGCAGACGGTCCACGACTTGCGAGACCTTGGTCTCGTCATCCTCCATCCCGTCTGGAGAGGGCTCGACTTTGCTCCATGAATTCCAGACGACAGAAACCAGATAATCTCCCGGCGGGGCTCCGTCTCCCTGCACGTACGTCGTGACTTGAAAATTGCCTTCCTCGTCCGTTTCCGCGTTGGGCCGAAACTTCTTGCGTTCCAGATCTTCCGTTTGGGGATAAAAAATCACGACCGCGCCACCAGCCGGTTCTCCTTCGACAAGGACTCTGCCAGAGACGGGATGAACACGCGCGCGGTCGTCTCCGCACCCGCAGACGACGGCTGCCAAGCCAAATGCCAGCGCGGCCAGAGCCAAGCGCTCGGGTCGTGAAATGTGATTAGTTGGCGGCAACGGTGTCTCCCGCGAAAGCGGTAAACAGGCTCACGAACAACTCGGGATCCATGCCGACGGCATGGAAGTGGACGCTGCCGTCTCCATACAGGAAATTCGCGCCACCGGGGTGGAAGGCATAGATCTCGTTGTTGTTGTTGCAGTTGAAAGCCTGCGTTCCTCCGCCGCAGATATCGTGTGTCCAGATTTCGGAACGTCGGTCGGCCCACCGGGCACCACTGACCCCCGTCCCCACTTCCCGCCCATCGACATAAGAGAGCGGACGGCCCGCGTCCTCGAAGATCATGAACGTGTTGGAAAGCCCGTCCTCGATTTCGGCAAAGGTAACCGTGAGCGGATGCCCTTCGCCCCCCGCAGAGGGAGGGTTGCGATAAAACCCTTGGTAGGTGCTCCGTTTTCGCACGCCCGATGCCCGCAGAATGCTCTGCGCGGAAGGGTGAATGTATTCATTCACGCAGTAGTCCGTGACGTAGCGGCGGGAGTCGTCCCGCGGCGCGGTCGGACACACGAACACACCAATATCGATGCGAGTGGCTTCATGGTTCTCCGGCGCATTCCATGGTTCGTCGAAATTGTACCGATCGTAAATGTTCTGCAACTCAAGGTACGGCAACAGACGAACGTGAATCGCGCTGTCGGGCGATTCTCCAAACCAGCCAGGAGGAACTTCCTTGTGGTCGTCGTGATACATGTGAATCGCCAGGCCGATCTGCTTGAGGTGATTGAAACACTCCAAGCGGCGGGCCGTTTCCCGCGCGGTTTGCACCGCCGGCAGCAAGAGCGCCACCAAAATGCCGATGATGGCAATCACCACCAGCAGTTCAACCAAGGTAAAGCCATTTGACTTCAGCGTCCGCGCGGAGCGGCCACGCAACGAGCTCCATGAATTCATGGAAAGATTCCTTCCAGCAGCCTACTTCAATTTCTGTTCCTAAAGTTTCTTATGCACTCCGATGGGATGTCGGGCTTACTTGCGAAGCTTCCTGAACAGCGGCACCGCCGCCAGCAGAAACAGCCCCAAGAGCCAGACCGATGGTTCGGGAACGGCTTGGGCGGGAGCGCCATCGGCCGACGTGCCAAACCGTTCCACCAAAATCACGAAGTCGCTGAGCCCCACGGATTGGTCGCCATCGATGTCGGCGGGCAAATTGTTGCCGGTCTCCCCAAACGCCGAGCTCATGAGGTCAAAGTCGGCGATGTCCACTGTGCCGTCCTGATTGATGTCCGCTAGATTCGGAATCTCGTCGGTAAAGTTGACCACGAGTTGCGGCGGGCTGTCGGAGGCCAGCCATTTGAAGGCCCACCCGTCAGCGGTGTCCGCCGCTTGGATATTGAAACCGAAATTGGAGGCGCCGCCCTGCCAGGCTTGGACCGCCTCGGTCACGTCCAACTCGGTCCGCGCGTCCGCAATCAAGGCTCCCGTCAAATCGAGCGCCGGGCCGATTTCACCTTGCAATTCATCTGGCCCGTTACCTCCAAAATCGCCGTAAACGGTCGACAAGTCCCAGTCTCTTTGCACGGCATGGACAGAATAATTTCCATTGGTGCCCGCGTTTTGGTCTCGCTCCGGCGTGGCCGTATCGATGAGCAAAAAGGCTTCCGTGATCAAGGCGTCATCCGGAACCGGGCCGCCATCTTGGGCAAAGATGCTGTCGAATTTGATCAACGCTTGGTTATCGGAACTAGTACCGGTAAAAGTCGGACCGTCGATGAATTCTTCATCGAGAACCGCGCCATCATCGGTCGTGTTATCCGCCAGCAGGCGGGCCATGGTCGTGCCAGTATAGCCATCGGTCCCCTGTTGCAGCACGGCGGTTTGGGTCGTGGGGCGGGGGGCGTGTCGTAGGTGACTTCCAGTTTGGGTCGCAACGAAATCTCGGAAACCCCCGTGGAAAAGACCTGCCAGCCATCGGTCGTGCCCGCCCGAACGGTAAGGCCGTGGTTCTCTTCGCCATTGGACCAATTCCGGACAATGCTGGTCACATCCGCGTGCTGGGCACTGCCCTGGCCGTTGGCCGCGAAGGTTGAACCCTCCATCGGACCACGAAACCCATTGTCCACGGGCCGATTGGCGACACCGTTGGCGAAGGTGGGACCCGAGAAACCATCCCCAAAATCGGCCCAACCGGTGCTGGTGGAGAAGGGGGCGAGCAATTGCGCCACGCCATACGGCCCGCCCGAGCGGGCGCTTCCACTTCCTTCACCGGTGAACAAGGTGAAGACGGCGCTTTCGATGTGCGCTCCAGGCGGAATCTGTCCCTCCCCATCCCCGAAGATATTGTCGAAATGCACGAGCAATTGTTTATCAGCGGAGGTATTCGAGATTTCGAAGTAGCGCCCGTCCAAGAAGGTCTCCGGCACATCGGATCCCAATAGATTGCCCAAGGCGTCACCGGGAATCCCGCTGCCATCGGGGCCCACGAACACATCCAAGGTGCCGGTGTATCCGCCCGAACCTTGCTGAAAGCTGACCGTGGTTTGCGCGGAGGCCGCGCCAGCGAAGTACAAGGACAACACGGACGACAGGCACAAGCACAAATGAATACGCCGTAAATCACTTTTTTGATTGCGAAACATCTGAGATGTTTTCTCCTTCCAGCACGGTTTGCACGCCGGGGAATGAACGTCAGCTAGTCGCGAACGACTGCCGTCGAAACGAAAGAAGCGAATCACCGTCGAGTGGCCACACTGTTCCGCGACGCCCATGGCGCCCTCAGAAAGACCTTTTCCGCTCATGACCAATCGCAAACCTAATGCTGAATCGCGAAGATTCCGTGAGGAACGCGCGGGATTTGCATTAGTGGCCAGGCAATGAAGCCGGCTACCCCATGGGATATGGGGAATGGCGTGCTGACGAACGAAGGGCGCTATCTGTTGCTATGCGCACCTTCGCTCAAAACGGTAGAGAAGACGGGGCTCGCGGCGTGAATTTTGATGCGGATGTGGAAAACCATGTAGCCCGCCTACATACGAAAATTGCCTTCCGTCCCACAAGGAACGAAAGGCAACTCGTTGGTTGGGAATCGTGAACCGCATAACGCGATTTTAACGTCTTCTCGGTGGGAATAACTTCCGGCAGCGCCCGCCGGGCGCGTCCGACCGCCCTGCTCTTGACTAATAAGTCAAGTCGATACCGAAGTTGATCCCTTGCAGCCACAGGTCCGTGTTTTGCAACACGAACTGCGGTCGTTCGGGATTCACCGGCGTGACATCATTCAACAGGTCACTATGCACCTGGAGGTCGATTTGGTCGCCAGCGCGAGCCACGTCACTCAAGTAGAGGAATGAGTACCCAACGGTAAACCGCAAGTGCTTATTGAAGTGGTACGTCAGATCAGCGCCCGCTTCCGGCAGCACGGCGAATTCGTCATTCGTATAAGTGCCGATGTTCGTCTCTTGGGCGAGCACGTCACCAATCCGGTTGACAACCGTGGGGCCGGGCGTGGTAATCAAGTTGTTGCCGCTGATATTGATCTGTTGCCGCGTGTTCCCGAAAGCGCACTTACCCAGCAGCGTCATGGACCAGCGATTGCGGCGATATTGCCACTGTAGGCCGACCTCACCGCCATGAAACTCATTCTCCACGTCGAACACGTCCGCGCCGTCGAAGGTCGTGCCTTGAGCCACGAAACCGTCGAAAGCGTCCGCGGTGGCGTTGTCACGGATTACCAGGCCATCATCCACGCGGAGGAAGCGATACCCCCAGATGAAGTCCAATTTGGGGCCGTGATTGCGGTAGATGTTTGACATCACGTAGGCACCAGCGCCGAGGACGTCGGTGGTCGACTCCACCGTTATCACGCCTTCACGGAAGGCGGAACCGATCAACACCGCGCTGGGGGTCGTACCGCCATTCACGTCCGTGAAAGGGCGTCCCAGAATCGTGTCGTTGAAAGATCCAGCAGCGAAGCCTTCCTTGCGGTCGCCCAATGCGAAAAATTCGCCCACGACCATATGTTTCCGGCGTGAACCTAGCCACACGCCAGAGCGAATCCGGCCACCCGAACGATGATCCGTGCCGATGTCTTCGTTCCCAAAGATCACCGTGGAGTTGGCCAGCGTGCCATCACCACCTTGGGTGACCAGCGCGGGGACGTGGCCGCCTTTGACCCACCAAAACAGATAATCCGCGCGGGCCCAAACGGTCGGAAGTTTGCACGTGGCGCAGCCCGCCGTGCCACAGCCGCCGCTTCCGCAACTTCCGCCATACTCTCCGGTATAGCCACCATGCCCATATCCGTCGTTGTAGTTCACGTACTCACCCTCATAGCCGTGATGGTGAGCATCGGAAGAGGCGTCGTAGCCTGCGTCGATGACCTGTTCATCGCTGGCCACGGCCCATCCGTCGTCTTCAGGACCGTCGAACAGCGCCGCTTCGACGTCGTCCGCCTGAACGGGACCGGCAAAAGAAATACACCATCCCCAACCGCCTACGAGCAGCGTGGCCGCAAGCCATGCACTAAAGTGCCCACGATTCATTGTATATCCCCCCAAATCTTGGCTGTATGAGCCGTGGCCGCTTGACCGCGCGGCGGCTCCCCGGGGCCGCAGTGGACCCGTCAAAAGCTGGTATTCATAAACTTTGTCGGCTGTTCCGCCTGTAGCGGTTGAAGCGAAAGTTTTGATTTTGCCCATTGCGCCGAGCGCACGGAGGTTTTTTGCTCCCGGGAAATCCACCCCTGTTCCCGGCTGGGCAAAGCTGTCAACCAGGGGTTAAACTGAAAAATGCCCGATACGGCTACCCGGAAGCGTGTTTTCGGCCCTCGCCATCTGAGAGGACTCGCCATGCGCCTCGTGAACATCACTATTCAACGGATCGCTTTGGCCCTATTCACGGTGGGGCCGGTGGGCTGCGATTCTTGGAATGTGCAACCGCCGTACGCGAGGCGGAAAGCGGAACCGCCCCCGCATCGCTCTTACGATCCGGACCGCGTGAATTCACACCCTATTCATTACTCACAAGGCAAGGTTCTCCTGGGATCTCCCGGTTTGACGGCGGGGATACCGGGAGATGGGCCGCTCACGTTGCCGGAAATCGAAAATTGGCTTGCCGATCCGGCAGTGCACGAACCTCTCGATTTCATCCTGCCTCTGGGATTGCGCGAAGCTCAGGAACAAGTACATGTACCGGAAGATAACCCGTTGACTCGGGCCAAAATTGAATTGGGAAGGCAACTTTTTTTCGATCGCCGTTTATCGCACGAATCCCTGGCGATCAGTTGCGCCGACTGCCATCATCCCACCATGCGCTACGCGGATCCTACGTTGGGACCGGGAGATGCCCATCCCGGGGAGGTAGACCGTGCCGCGCCGGTGGTCTTCAATCGCATTTTGAGCACCGCCCAATTCTGGGATGGTCGAGCGGCTTCCCTCGAGGATCAAGTTTTGGGACCCTTGACGGCCATTCACGAGATGGCAACGACGTTGGAAGATTGCGTGCAGGCAGTGAGCGCGGTCCCTGGGTATCATCGGCAGTTTGAAGTGATCTTCGGCGGGGTCACCATGACGGCCATCGCCCAGGCCATCGCCACATTCGAGCGGGCACTGGTGACGGGTCCGACAGCGGTGGATGCTTGGCGCGTACGTCAACGTTATGAAACGGCTGGGACCGAAGGCCTGTCAGCCGCGGAGCGTGAAGAGTATGTCGAGGCGGTGCGATTGACCGAGGCTCATCCCCTCCCGGAAACCGCGCTACGTGGCATGGAGTTGTTCCATGGCGACAAAGCTCGCTGCTCGGCCTGCCACACTGGCCCCAACCTCACGGATGAAAAATTTCACAATTTGGGTGTCAGTTGGGATGACCCGGTGGAACCCGATCTGGGCAGATACCTCGCCACCGGCAGGGAAGAGGATCAAGGCGCATTCAAAACGCCAACTCTAGTCAATATTCATCTCACCGGTCCCTACATGCACGCGGGCCAAATCCGGACGCTAGGAGGCGTGTTGGACTGGCACACCCGGGGGGGCCAGGCGAATCCGTGGCTCAGTCCCGAGATTCGGCCGTTCGAGCTTTCCGAGTCGGAAAGAGAGGATTTGCTGGCGTTTCTCGTCGCCTGTGAAGGCGAACTTCCTTATGTAGGCATCGGCCGCTTGCCTGAGTAGCCATGCCGGCTGGTGAGTTCGCACTAAAAATGTCTTGGGGCATGACATGCAGTATTTACCCCAAAAAAGGATGCTCGATGGTGTGAATTCACACTGAATCGGGCCATTTTCCTCGATAAAACCGATTTTCAATGAGAATTCCCGTTTATCTTGTTTGACAAAACTTGGGCAACCAACTACGATCCACGTAAGCTAAAATGCATCAGCTTGTATGGACAGATCCTGCCGGTTCAGCAAGTTGTGGGCCTTGGTACGAATTCTTCCTGTGCCGAGTGATCAGTTTCTTGGACACCAGGTTTAGAGAGGCAGGCCATCTGTTGCTGTCGTGCGGGTGGTCGCCACGGCACACGGAGCCACCGCAGGGTGCGGTGTCGTAAGGTGCCAAATTCATTGAGCTTTTAAACATTTCTTTCCTATTCGGAGGAGGTCGCCAAACATGGCAAACAGAGGACGTTCAGCGAATGGTTTCACCTTGGTGGAACTGTTGGTGGTAATTGCAATTATCGGGATCTTGGTGGCGCTGTTGCTGCCCGCCGTCCAGTCGGCTCGGGAAGCGGCCCGCCGCATGCAGTGCGTAAATAACCTGAAGCAAGCGGCCTTGGCTCTTCACAATTATCACGATCAACACAAGGCGTTTCCCCCAGGAATCGTGTTTCCCGAGGGAGAAAACCCCGCCACCAGCGATCAGTTTCAACCAAACTGGATCATCAACATTCTCCCCTTCATGGAACAGCAGGCCCTCCAGGACTCTTTCGACCTCACGCAGTTCATCAGCCACGCTAACAACCGGGAGGCGAGGGGCGTCGTGGTTTCCAGCTTCGTCTGCCCGTCAGACGCTGGCCACAACGTCAAATTTGGTGAAGGACGCCAACGTCAGGAAGGGGATAACTGGGCCCGGGGCAATTATGCCTGCAACGGTTCGCTTGAATTCTCTAGCGACTCTCTCGGTAGCTGGACGTCCGATCCGGAACGGATGGGGGTCATGTCGCACAATCGTTCCCTCTCCATCGCCGAGATTAGCGACGGCACATCCAACACTATGTTGCTGTCGGAAGTCCGTAACGGCGGCCAGATCCATGCACGCGACCGGCGAGGCGTGTGGGCCATGGGGACCGCTGGAGCGAGCGGGCTATTCAAACATGGCCTTAATGGGGATGCCAACGGCCCAAATCCCTGTAATCAGCGATCGGACGATATCGAGGACTGTCCGTGGCTCGTTAACCCAAGTAACGTGGGTGAGTCCGTCCTCGACGCTGCCTGCATGAGTTGCTGGCGGGATTGCAACGTGAGTTGGCAAGCCGCGCCCCGTAGCTTGCATCCAGGCGGTGTTCACGCGGCGACCGCCGATGCCAGCGTCCATTTCATCAGCAACTTTGTAGAGACTTCCGGCGAATATGGCGACTTCTTCGCGCCTTGGGACCGTTTCTGCTCTCCCGTGGATGGGATCGCTGTCGACATGTCGAGAATCCTGCAATAATCTTTGGCCAGTTGTCGTAGGCCACTGATAAACTTCATGCGAGGACGCGCCACGTACAGAGTTGGCGCGTCCTCGTTTTTTGTGAAAAAGCCTCTAGCGTTCGAACGCGGCGTACCGCACAATGCGGGCACGTCTAGAAAAAAAACTGAAAACACTCTCGGAAGGAGGGATGATACGTTGAAACGATGGTTGATGCAGACGGCCATAGCGGGAATTTGCCTGCTGGCAACGGGGTGCGGCAGCAATGCTCCCCAGGAAATGTATCCCGTTTCGGGCAATGTAAAAATGGAAGATGGCACGGTGCCGCTGGTGCCCAACGGGATTAACACGATCACCTTCAACCCGGAGAGGCGGCTACGAGGGGATAGCCGTTTGGCCAAAGGGGCCAGCGGCACGATTCAAGAAGATGGTAGCTACACCTTGACGACGGTGAAGCCGGGTGATGGTGCATTTGCCGGCAAATACAAGGTCTCATTTACGATTTCTACGTATCCGCCTCCCCGCAACCGCAAGGGAGGAGTGATCGCGAACGAATACGAGAAAGCTGAGACAACTCCCCTCGAAGTGGAAGTGGGCCCCGATTCCGATAACACGTTCGACTTTGAATTGCCTCCCGCCAAGAAGTAATCGCGGACGGTAGAAAATATCGCCTGGCAACGCATGAAGACCCGGCGAATCCGTCGGGTCTTCTTCGTGGACCTAACTCATTGAGGCGGTGGTCACGATCAAGAATTGGCGTTCTGCTTGAGATCCTCCAGCAGACGCCCGGGCGTCCCCATGATATTGTAGCCGGCGTCCACGTGCAGGATTTCGCCGGTGATGCCTGCGGAGTGGGGTGACAGCAAGAAGCCGCCTGCTCGCCCCACTTCCTCATGTGTGATATTGCGTCCCAAAGGGGCGACGCGCTCGTAAAACAGGAGCATCTCCTCAACACCCGCTCCACGCCCAGCCAGAGTTCTCAACGGCCCGGCACTGATTGCGTTGACGCGAATCCCTCGAGGCCCCAAATCGAATGCGGCGTATTTCACCGCCGCATCCAGCGCGGCCTTACAAATCCCCATTACGTTGTAGCCGGGCACGACTTTCTCACCCCCAAAATAGGTCATGGCGAGAATGGAACCGCTGTCCGACATGCAATCCTGCACGGCGTGGGCTACATGCAGCAGGCTGTACGCGCTGATTTCCATCGCGGTTTTGAATCCCTCGCGGCTCGTGGCGATGGTATCGTTCTTCAGGTCGTTCAGCGAAGCAAAGGCCATCGAATGGAGCACGAAATCGAGCTTCCCGAACTCTTCGCGGGATTTCTCCGCGATCGCCGCCATGTATTCATCGCGGGTCACGTCCAAGGGCAATAGAAACTTTGCTTGAGGTTCCTTGTCCGTGAGTTGGGCCACGCGCCGCCGATTTCGCTGCCGCTCATCATCGGGACGATCGGGCAGATGCGAAAACCCACATTCCGCACCCTCGGACATCACATATCGCGCGATCGCCCAAGCAATGGAATAGTCATTGGCCACTCCGAGAATGAGCCCTTTCTTACCGTCAAACAAGCCCATGCTTGGCTCCTGGTCGCTCTCGATTTTGATGTGGAGGCTACCGGGCAAAGGTGAGTACGAAATCTTGGCTTTGCCGCAACTCAACGCCAAACATATCTAAAGGCCTCATCCCGCTCAACTCTGCCCACTCCGGTAAACCGGACACGATGGACGTCGGTTCACTTCAAGTCATTTCATGTCATTTTGTCTCAAGCCAAGCAGTTTTCTTGACTAACAGGTAAAGATTTCATAGTTTTCCTATTTGTTTCCGAGAGAGGATTTTGGACTGGCCTGTGCCGCCAGGCGCACGTCTGCTTTATCGCCTTTCGGACAAATGATGGAACCGCCTGGCAAAGATGGAGTAACGCATGATTTGCATCCCACGGCCATTGGAAAAGTCAGCCGGACTCTCGGGCATTTGGCAAGCCGGATTGCTGTGGGGAATGCTGCTCACGTTCTGCCCTCAAATTGGCCAGGCGTTTCCTTACTCCGCGGCGGTACTTTCCGACCAACCCGAGGGCTATTGGCGATTGGGTGAAGCCCGCTTCAAGGGGGTTGCGGCACAACAAATCGTGGAGGATTTTTCAGGCGGCGCGCGAGACGGCGCCTACCGTCAGCGAGTCTTCGATTTCCCCGGCGCCCCAACCGGCGAACCCGATAGTGCCAAGTTTTTCAGCATTGATGAACCCGGGCAGATTTCGTTCGGATCGAATGCGGCCCTCAACGGACGAACGAATAATTTCACGGTGGAATTTTGGGTCATGCCCGCCGGTACGGAAGGCAATCGGTTTTTGCTAGGAAACGGTGATCCGGCAAATCAAGCCAGCGGCGGGTTCGGTATCTTCCAAAATGGCGGGAATCTCTCCTTCCGCAAGTTTGGGGTCTCCAATTTGCGGACCGCGCGCGAACAGCCTTTTTTTCAATCGCCATCTTGGCACCACGTGGCCGTGGTGATGGGGGCCGACAACTCACTCAGCTTTTACCGCAATGGCGAGCTGTGGGAAGCGTTTGATCCGGGCGCGCCGCTCACGCCGGTCAGCGCCGGTCTGAACCGCGAGCTGACCGTCGGGCTTCGTGACGGTCTCACCTCGTTCCATGGCGCGCTTGACGAGCTAGCGATCTACCCAAGAGCGCTAACGACTCAGCAAATTCAGAAGCATTACACTTCGGCTAGGCCAGGAGACATCAACCATGATTTGGATGTCGACCTCAGCGATTTCATCGAGCTGAGGGATCATTTCTCCAACAGCCCCGCTTCGCTTTCCGAAGGGGATGTCGATTTGGACAATGACGTCGACCTCAATGACTTTCGTATCTTCAAGGAGAATTTCGGTAGCTTGGCCGAACCGGTGGCCGTCGCCGTGCCAGAGCCTGCCGCGATTTGGTTGTTTTTGCTGGGGGGGAGTGCGTGCCAGATCGGCTGGGCATGGGCGAGACGCAAACGCCACGCGCCCGTTCAATAGTCGTCAGCCAATGGCGGAGGCGACTCGCAACTTCGCGCTGCGGCTGCGGGGATTCCGTGAAACTTCCTCTTCGCTGGGGCGTAGGGGTCTCTTGGTTAGGACCTGCCAGCGGGGACTGTCGCGGAACGCCCACTTCACCAGGCGGTCTTCCAGGGAATGGAAAGAGATCACCGCCAACTTGCCACCAGGATCAAGGCAATCGGGGAAAGCTTGCAATGCCCGTTCTAGCGAGTCGAGTTCCTCATTGGCCAAAATCCGCAACGCCTGAAAAGTCCGCGTCGCGGGATGAATGCGTGAGCGTGCTTTTCCCTTGGGCAACACGCGGGCGATTAGTGCGGCCAATCCGCTCGCGGTCCACTCGCCTCCAGCAGGTGTCTCGCTTTTAATGGCTCGAGCGATTCGCCGACTGAAGCGTTCTTCACCGTACTCGTAAATTCGATTGGCCAAATCTTTCTCCGAAAGCTCATCGATCCATTGCCATGCGGGCCGGCCCTCGCGCGGATCGAATCGCAAATCGAGCGGCCCGGCCGATTGAAAACTGAAACCACGCGCGTCGTCGGCGAGTTGGTCGCTGGAGAGACCTAAATCCAGGAGGATCGCGTCTACGGCAGCCAGCCCTTCGTCGGCCAGAATCACCGGTAGGGCGGCGAAATTACTCTGCCGCAATCGTACGGGCAAACCGGCCAACGCGGCTTGCCCGGCCTCGATAGCGTGAGGGTCGCGGTCCAGTGCCAGCACCAACCCCTTGCCGCCCACGGCTTGGGCCAATAACCGCGTGTGCCCGCCTCCCCCAAGTGTGCCGTCCACCACGGTTTGTCCCAGCTGGACGTCGAGCAGCTCAACAACTTGTTCGGCTAGCACGGGCACGTGCACGGTTGCCACCGCAAACCTCCATCAATGATCAACAGGCGTTCGGTGAATCTTCTTCGTGGACCAAGCGCCGAGAACTTCGCGTCGGAAAGTTCCATGGTTAGCCAATCGCGGTAAAAACGCTAGTGCGTGCCGCGGGGGGATGTCGCTTTATCCGCAGGGATTCGGGAGTCCCAGGAATGAAAACGCGGCGATCAATCAGGCACGCAATCCGGCGGCCAGCGAGCAATGTGACACCGCGCCATTCAAGGCACGTGCACGGGGACGGCGGGAGATGACGGGTCCAACTCGGCCGCCACCGGTCGTTTCGCGCGCGGCAAGCGAGGCTGAGTTTTGTGGGTCTCTCGAATGTGGAGGATCGTGGGCATGATCTCCAAGAATGTCTCCGCGATCTCGGGATCCCATTGGGTTCCCGCGCCTTTTTGGAGGATCGCGGTCGCCTTTTCCAGTGACATCCCTGGCCGATAGGGGCGGTCGCTGGTCATGGCGTCGAAGGCGTCGCAAACTCCTAAGATCCGGCCATCGAGTGGAATTTGCGCTCCTTGTAACCCGTCGGGATACCCTTTTCCATCGAAGCGCTCATGGTGGTGCACGACGCCGGGCATCACGTACCTCAACTGCGTGAGATCTTGCAGAATGTACCAGCCTTTTTCCGGGTGGCGGCGGACTTCTTCGAATTCTTCGTCGGTTAATGAACCCGGCTTTTTCAGCGTCGCGTCGCTGACGCCGATTTTACCGATGTCATGCAGCAGACCGGTGAGGTAGAGCCGATCACATGCCTTCTCGTCGAGACCGCAGGCCGCGCCGAGGCATTTAGAGTACAGGGCCACGCGTTCGCTGTGCCCGCTGGTGTATTCATCCTTGGCCTCGATGGCCGAAACCAAGGATCGTACCATGCTGACCAGCAGTTGTTCCTTTTCCCGGAACAGCTCCACGTTGTAGGCATGCGACGCGAGAATCGATCCGGCGGAAGACAGCAACGTGGCTTCACAGGTGCCAAATTCCTGGGGGGCATGTTGCCAAATTGCTTGATGCCCCGTGTCGCCCGTGGCAGGCCGATGATTAAAGGCCATCAGCCAGCCCATGAGCATGGTCGATTTGTTCACGGGCACGAGCATCAATTCTCGCACCTCTGGAAAGCGGTAAGCCTCGGGCCTTTCCTGGTAATGGTTGTGGACCACGGGCCGCCGTAGCGCGGTGTTCCGATATTCGGATACGATCCGGTTACAGATCGCGTCGGAAAACAATACCGGTCCTGTCCAGTAGGTGAATAGGCTCCGCTGATCCGCGTCTCCTTCTGCTGGTTCGAGGATCAGCACGAGACTTTCGGCATGGATCAAGTCCAGCAACACCGGCAAGATGTTCTCGGCCATCTCCAGCAGATCGAGCGATAGATTCGTCGTTTCCAATTGCTCGGCCATGCGGCGCAAGAAGGTGAGTTGTTCGAAGTCTTCGGTGACTTGCATGGCGAAGGCTTCGTTTTCACGTTGCAGGCGGGCCAACTGTTTCCGTTGTTCCCACTCTTTCTGAAACAGCCGCATCAACCTGAGCCGCGAAGGTGCTTCCTCCGAGGAGGTTTCACAAGTGGCCACCAGGGCCAGGTTTTCATTGAACAGGAACGGCGCGACGATCCAGCCACTCTTTCCGTCTTGTTCCACGAACAGGGTTTCGTAGCCATCCATTTCCCATTGCCCGAGTGTCGCTCGCATCACGTCTTCGGCGAGCGGAAAGACCAGGCCACGTTCCAGATCCAAAGGTGCCCAACGCGGCGCCACGAAGGGCTCTGGAGATGAGGAGGGAAACCACAGGGCCGGATCCTCATCGAGAAGATTCCTCAGCTCTCCCTGCACTTCCCGGGTCCACTCCACGAGAGAAGCGGCCACGCGCGGGTCCGTGCCTTTCAAGAGAGCCCGATTGAGAATCATGAGCCGCCTATTCTCCCTGCAATGCGGCTGCCCGGCACGGCTCGCGAGACCAGTGGAAGGAAGGAGATTGGCCTTGAGCAATGATGCCAGGAGCGCCGCGAATAAATTTGGTCTAAGACAAATCTAGAACACTGATGGGACTGGTGACGAATTTATCCACGAATTCCTCTACTCGACCGGCATAATCGGAAACCTCCGTATCTTCCCTATCGGATACTACCACCCTTGAGTCAGCGACGGCATCTCTTGGCTACATGCCGTTTTGCCCGCTTTCCATGACCTAAATTCTTTTAGCAAGGGACTCCACACGCATCAGGCAGTGCATCAAAGTGGTGCAGGAAGCGAAAAAAACATGCTCGAAGTCTGGAGAAACGCTGCGATGAAACGCAAACGTGGATTTACCCTGGTGGAGCTGGTCGTCGTGGTGATGATCTTGGGAGTTTTGGCCGCTGTGGCCGCGCCAAAGTTTCTCAATACTTCCGCCAGGGCGACCGACAACGGTATTCGCCAAACCCTCGCGGTGGTCCGTAATGCGATCGAGCTGTACGCCGCGGAAAACGCCGGTTCGTTGCCAGCGACTACGGACGCGACGCAAGCGGGCTTTCTTGCCGATCTTGACCCGTATCTTCGTGGCACGTTCCCAAGGTGCCCTGTAGGGGCAAAAAATGCGAATATCAAAATCTCGACCGATGCGGCTGGACCCGTAGCGGACGCATCCCCGTCGGAAGGATGGCAGTACAACAACCAAACCGGCGACTTCATTGTCAACTCGACGGACACACTCGCAAGCGATAACGCCATCACGTACAACCAACTCTAAGAAGCCGTTTTGCAGCTCCGGAGGCGAGCTCGCTGCCTTTTTTAGCAAGGCATATTCACCAGAGTTTCGTCGGGGCTGCCCAATCAAGCCTTTCACATAAGCGTGACCATCGCGTTCTGCGAGGGGACATTTCACGTATCAAGCCCGCGACGCGCGGATATCGTCCCAGCCATCGATGTCTGGAAACAGATCCTATGGCGGCAGTTCGAGTTAAACGAAATCTGGTTGCCTCCAGGGCGTTGGCATGGGGGTTTTAGGAAATTTTTTCTGCTTTTGCGAAGTTTAACGAAGCCGCCGCCTTTCTCGCGTCGATGATTCGTAGCGGATTCCGTGATATGCGCGATCATGTAAATTCGAGAAGCGGCTCCAGCCAATGAAGGACCAATTGAATGACACCTCACACGAAACCGCACGTGCTGATTGCCGACGATAATGCCACGCTGGCGAGAGTGATTGAGTTCAACTTAGGAGAAGCAGGGTGTCAGACCACGACCGTCAACGATGGCCGTGAAGCCTGGGAAGTATTGCAGAACAGAAACTTTGATGCCGTCATCACCGACTACCAAATGCCTGGCCTGACGGGAACGGAACTTTGCCGTCGTTTGCGGCAGCAACCCAAATATGAGCATTTGCCCATCATCCTGCTCACGGCCAAAGGATTGGAACTGAACCTCGGGCTGCTCCGCGACGAGCTACAAATCACGGCGATATTCGCCAAACCGTTCAGCCCGCAGGAGTTGGTTCGCGAGCTTCAGGCCAGCTTGGAACGCCTGGACGAAAACGAGCCCAAGCAAGCCGGTGTTTAACCAGCGCTGCTCGAGATACGGCATCCGCCCTGCTTTCCGTCACGGCCTACTGAGAATTAGCCGCCAATTCCAATCGAGCGCGCCCGATTCGCCATGTTACAAAAGTCCCGCCAACTTGCGCTGCCGCAAAAGGTGATCAGCTACTATCTGCTGTTCAGCCTGACGGCACTCGTCTGTGTATTGGTGGGCGGAGCATGGGCCAGCCGCCGGGCCATCCTGCACGGCACGGCACGGCGCCATTTGGAAGGGCTGGAAAAAATCGAGTCTTCCTTAGTGCTGTCCCTGTTGCGAAACGACCAAGGACGGGCCAAAGAACTTCTGCGCGAGTTCGGCGAAACACGGGAACTCTTAGCTTGCGCGGCCCTCGACGAGAATGGGCAACAGATCGCGGAATGGCCGGAGAAATGGAAAGCCGGTTTACCCTTGGAGGAAAACTCCTGGCGAATCCGCTGGAACGGATTGTCGGGACGGCACATTTCCCACGGCGACAGGCCCGCTTCTTGGCAATTCCGTATTCCGTTGAAAGCCCAACAAGAAAAAGTGGGTACGCTCGTGGTCGCCATCGCGGAGCCGGATCTTTCCTCGGCGTGGATCTGGGGGAAGGGCCTGGGGCCTTGGGTGGTATGTGGTTCCTTGTTTCTGCTAGCGGCTGGAGCGGTCGCGCTGAATCGCTTGGTGGCTCCTTTTCGCAAGTTGGAACATCAGCTTCGTGAGGCCGCCATTCAGCCCGTGCTCTCGGATTTCGCGCCTCCCACGCTGCCGGGCAATCTCGCCGTGCTGCGGGGCTGGAACCGCGTCGTGGAACATCTGCGTGCGCAAGCTGAATCGCATGAATGGAGAAAACGCCTAAGGGAAGCGCTGGAAAACCGTCAGGCCCAAAAAGTCGAGGCTATTCTCCAGAGCCTGCCCGACGGAATCGCCGCCACCGACTTGGAAGGACGCATTCTGTTTGCCAACGACGTCCTCCGCGCCCTCGTGGCTCCCGACGGAGAAAACGCTCTGGAGGGCAGGAACATCCACGAGTGCTGGAAGTTGGCCGATATGCCCCGCACGGCCCAGGAGTTGTTCAACGAACCGTCACAAAGGACCTGCATTCAAGAAATCCCCAGCGGTGAAGGGGAAGACCGGCGGGTCCTGCGAATTTCCCGGCAGCCCCTGCGATCCAGCGACAGCGAGACAGGGGTAGGGCACGTCTGGACCGTCCGGGATGTCACTCAACAAAAGTTGGCCAACAAGATGCGGGACCAATTCCTAGATTCCGCGACGCACGAACTACGCACCCCGCTGGCGAACATCAAGGCCTACGCCGAGACGCTCGTCTTGAGTGACATGGCGGACGTCGAGCAACAAAAGGATTTTTGCAACACGATCAATGCCGAAGCCACGCGGCTGGCCCGGCTGATCGATGATTTGCTGAGCATCAGCAGCATCGAAGTGGGTTCGCTGACACTCACTCGCCAAAACGTGGATCTGGAACGGCTGCTCAAGGAAGTGATCACCAAAGTACGTCCCCAGATGGAGCAAAAGCACATCACGTTCGAGTGCCACTTGCCCGCCAAGTTCCCGTCCATGCATATCGACAAGGACAAGATATCCGCCACGCTCATCAACCTGCTGGGGAATGCCGCGAAGTACACACCGGCAGAAGGCCGTGTCACGATGCGGATCCGCATCGAACAGGACCAATTATTGGTCGACATCGCGGATACGGGCATCGGCATCGCCGAAGAAGACCTGCCGCATGTCTTCGATAAGTTCTTTCGAGGCCAAGACCAACGCGTCCAACATGAATCCGGCACGGGGCTCGGGCTTTCCCTGGCGCGCGAGGTCGTGCAGTTGCATGGCGGCAAATTGACCGTTCAGAGCGAATGGGACAAGGGAAGCACGTTTACCGTATCTCTGCCCGTGGCGTAGGAGCGACAAGGATGTTTCACTGCAGCCGGCAAGGTACCGTGGACGTGATTCGGGGACAAGAACCGATCCACTTGTCCACTCTGGACACGTTGATGGAAACCCTGGCTCCCTGTCTCGAACGCGCTCCGCCGCGAATCGTATTCGATTTGCAGGCGACGCCGCTGCTCGATAGCCGGGGGATGGAATTCCTGCTGGATGCCCGGGAACGCAGCCTACATCGAGGTGGGGTGCTGAAACTGGCGGCGCCAAATCCTCTCTGCCAAGACATTCTACGAGCGACGGGCGTGGGGGAGCGGTTCGAAGTCTTCGAGGATGTGAAGTCCGCCGTGGGGAGCTTCCTGCAATGAGTATCATTGACCAGTCCAGCCCGCTCGCCTCCCTAGTGCCGGAGACGCGACATTCCCGCCGCGCGCTGCATGCCTCTTTGGACCATGCCCCCACGAGCAGCCTCCCTTTGGGAGAAATGCTCGTGGACCTGCGGCTCATCACGTCTGATGAGCTCCAAGGCGCGCTGCGGCTGCAAGCCGAGGAAGGCCAACGGCTGGGGGAAGCCTTGGTCGCCATGGGCGTGGTGACGGAGGAGCAATTGCTGCCGCTCATCGAACGGCAATTGGGACTGCCTGCGGTCCGCTTGCGAGAAGGGTTGGTCGATCCCGCGGTCGTGCGGTCCTTGCCGCGGTCCGTCGCGGAAAGGTTGGGCGCCATCGCCATGTTCCGTGTCCACGACGAATTGACCGTGGCCATGTCGGAACCGCAAAAGCTGGAATACCTCGATGAACTCGAGGAAATCACGCGGAAGCGGGTCCGGCCCGTGTTCGCGTTTCGCAGCAACCTCGAGAGGATGTTGCCCCGCTGCTACGAAGAGAATTTCGAAGTCGATGAAGTCACCGCCGACCTGGATGAACAGGCGGTGGAACTGCAAGCCGATACGCTCGACCTGAACGTCGCTTCGGTCGAATCGTTGGTGGAAGGCAGCCCCGTCATCAACTTGGTCAACTATCTGATTCTGCAAGCGCTTCGCCGTGGCGCCAGCGATATTCACATCGAACCGGGCCGAAAGTCCACCAAGGTCCGCTTCCGCATCGACGGGCAACTGCTGGAAGTGCTCAGGCCCCGTCGTGACATCCATCCCGCGATCGTCTCCCGGATCAAGGTCATGGGCCGGATGGACATTGCCGAGCACCGCGTACCGCAAGACGGGCGGTGCCAAGTCGCGGTGGAACACAAGGAGGTCGATCTACGCATCTCCACGCTGCCCACGGTTCTGGGGGAGAAGGTCGTGGTGCGGGTGCTCGACCGAAAACGGCTCACCTTCAATCTCGACGCTTTGGGCATTCCGCCGGACCACTTGGTGCTACTCAAACGGCTTTTGAAACGCCCGCACGGGTTGCTCTTGGTCACGGGACCTACCGGCAGCGGCAAAACGACGACGCTGTACTCGGCCATCGAACTGATCAAGAGCGTGCATAGCAACATCGTGACCGTCGAGGATCCAGTGGAATACCAGCTTGAGATGGTCAATCAAGTGCAAGTCGACAAAACCCGTTCGCTAACCTTCGCCACGGCGCTCCGTTCCATTTTGCGGCAAGACCCCGATGTCATCCTGGTGGGAGAAATTCGAGACGCGGAGACCGCCCAAGTCGCCGTGCAGTCCGCACTCACCGGGCACTTGGTGCTGAGCACGCTGCACACCAACGACAGCGCCGGCGCCATCACGCGGCTGATGGATATGGGCGTGGAGTCCTACAAGGTCAGTGCGTCGGTCATTGGGGTCGTGGCACAGCGGCTGGTTCGCACGATCTGCCCAAAATGCCGCACGGTGTATTACCCCTCCTCCGACTTCCTGGAGGCGTTGCACTATCCGGGCGACAAGCGCCGCACCTTCGCCCGAGGCGAGGGCTGCCGGGACTGCCTGGACACGGGATTTCGCGGAAGAACCGGCATCTATGAGATTTTGGAGTTCGACCAGGAATTGCGGGAAATGGTCACCCAGAACGCCAGCTTGGAGTCAATACGCAATTGGTTTCTCTCCCGTGGAGGACACGGCCTGCTGGAAGAGGGATTTCGGCTCGCCGAACAAGAGATTACGAGCTTGGAGGAGGTGGCAAGGGTCGCGGCGTTCGCTTGATGCTCAAACGGAAAGGCCATCGCGTGTTTCCATCGCATCCCTTAAGAAGCCATGAAAGTCACCGAACAAAAACGCGTATTTCCAAACGAATCCTCGCGGACAACGGAACTGTCCGGCGGGCGAACCGTACCCTTGCGCGGCATGGAAGGCGTGTGGGACGGCACGGAAGATCTCCCTAAAATCGGGAGAAAAACATCTCGAACCAGCCTGGCCGGTTTGCCACGTGGAAATCGCGTACCGAAAAGAGATTTGGCACATCTCACGGCGCAACTGGCCGTGATGACGCGTGCCGGCGTCGATATTTCCACCGCCTTGCAAACCCTGGCCCGCCAGAGCCGGCAGCCAGCCATGCGGCAAATCCTGCTGGGGATCCACCGTTCCGTCGTGGCGGGTAATTCTTTTTCCGAGGCCCTTTCCGAATATGTGGCGATCTTCGGACCCACGTACATCGCCAGCATCACGGCGGGGGAAGCCTCGGGGAAAATGACCGACGTACTGAGCCAACTCGCCCAACTGCAACGTAGCGAGCTCCGCCGCGATAGCACGCTGCGGGGCCTACTGGCCTATCCGCTGGTGCTCACCGTGGTTTCCAGCTTCGTCTTGTGCGGTTTGGTGCTGCTGGTTTTGCCTCGCTTTGCCGAGGTCTTTGCTCAATTCGAAACGCCGCTACCGATCCTCACAAGGTGCCTCGTGGCGGTCGCCGCTGAAGTGCGGGCACGCGCGTGGTTATGGTTACCCATGATCAGTCTCATCGTCGTGGCGGCTTGGTGGTGGCGAAAGAGTGGCCACCTCCGTCGCTTGACCGACCGCTTGCTGCTCCAAGTCGTCCTCGTGCGGGACGTCACGCGGGCGCTACTGATCGGGCGCATTTGCCGCTTGCTGGGAATCATGATCGACAGCGGCGTGCCTCTGCTCGAAAGTCTACGCCTAGCGAAAACCACCGTCTCGAACGCGTATTATCACGAACTCTTCGTCAAGATGGAGCAGGACGTGCTGAATGGTAGAGGGCTGGGAACGGCTCTGTTGGAATCCGGTTTCGTGCCGGACACCGCCGCTGAAATGATGATCACCGCCGAGCAAACGGGAACGCTAGGCATGGTGACCCAGCTCATTGGAGAGCACTTCGAGGAAGAGGGGGAAACGCGGCTACGCGAGCTGATCACGATCTTGGAACCGACCCTCACCATTGCCATGGGATTGGCCGTGGCGGTGGTGGTCATGGCGGTGTTGTTTCCCATCTTCGACCTTACGACCTTCGCACAACAAACGTATTAGGGAGTCCTTTTTTATGTGTATTTCTAGATTGCACCGCGTGCTGCAAGAAGCCTTGCTGAATGGCTTGCGCGGCCCTTTGCTGGGCCTCCTATTGATTGCCGCCGCCTGGGCTTGGACCGGTTCCCCTTCAGACGCCGACGTACGGGAAACCCCACCGCGTCGCGCGTTTCAAAGTGGGGGAGCCCGCTCCGAAATCGTGCTGAAGGAGATGCTCGCGGTGCTGCAGCGGATTGACCAGCGGTTGGAACGACTGGAAAAGCACGTGGTTTCGCAAGCAGAACCAGCTCACTAGATCCGCTCGGCGAGCCACTCAAATGGTGAATGACCGGGACCCGAATGCAGGAAGGGAACAGGAGCAGAGGGCGTGTGGAGTAAACGCAACGGATGGATCGGCATCGACGTGGGCAGCCACGCGGTGAAGCTGGCCCAGCTTCACCGCAAGGGAGGCCAATGGCGTCTCTCGGAGGCCAAGGTGATCCTGCGCTCTCCACCCTGGACCGCCGAAGACTGGCTGACGCGCGCTCCCGAAACGTCCTCCCAGGAAATCACCGCTGGTCTGCAACTCGGTCCACGGTTTCGTGGACGCCCCGCCGCGTGTCTGCTGCCCATGGCCCTCTGCGACCACCGCACCATCGAGGTGCAAACTCGCGATGAGCGCGAATGGCGACAGCAGGCCCAGCAGCAGCTTCAACAGTGTGGATTGGGCGGCTTGGGGCCTTGGGAAATGGCGGCTTGGGACGTTCCCGTTTCACGCTTGTTGCCTGCCATGGAGGAGGAATCGGAACACCACCGAAAGAATGTGCTCGCCATCCGCGCGGCCTGGGCGGAGCAAATGGGCGAGGACCTGCGGGCGGCGGGATTGTCGGGCCGAGTCCTCGACGGGCTCCCCTTCACGCTCAGCCGCGCGGCAAGCCTCATGGGGTCCACGTCGCGCCCCGTGGCAGTGATTGACTGGGGATGCTCGCGGGTCACGTTCTGTGTCGTCCAGGACGCCACGCCTTGCTATGTTCGCGTGCTGCGTGATTGCCAGTTTGATCTGGCGGTCGCCACGCTCTGCCAGCAATTGCACGCGACGCGGGACGAAGCACGGAAGCTGCTGCAAAATCACGGCTTCCCCGCCGGCGAGACGGACCTGGAAGAGGCCCGCATTCAAACCGCGATTGAGGAATGTTTGCACGATTTCATGCAAGGTTTTCTGGAAGAGTTGCAACGGACCTTGCTGTACCTCCGCACGCAGCATTCTTCTTGGAGTCCCCGCCAACTGTATTTGACCGGAGGCGGGGCGACGGTCCGGCATATCGACCATTATCTCGACCAAAGGTGCCGCCTGCCCGTGCGGCGCTGGCATTGGCCTGAGTTGGAAGATGGGGCCGACTCGCGGTTTCCAATGGAACTGCTGGCCTCGGCGATTTCGCTCTCCCTATTGCCGAGGTGGCCCGGATGAAGTCCTTCATGAACCTATTACCCGAGCCCTACAAGCGGTCGGAATCGCTACGGCAATGCCTCCGGTTTTGGCTCACGGTTTACGCCATCGCCGTGGCGGGCTTGTCGTGTCACGCCGCGTGGAGTTGGCGGCGGTATGAATCCACGCATGATTTGGCGGCGAACTGGGAAGCCGAATATGAACCGCTAAACCGCCTACAACGGCGGATCCAACAAGTGCAAAGGCAAATCCTCGACACGCGCCAGCGGCAATCCCTGGTTCGAGAATTGGCCACTGAGCAGCCCTTGATCACTTTGCTAGGTTTGGTGAGCCAGGCCGCACACGGGTGCGAAGGAAAGGTCGCCGTGAAGAAGTTGCACTTTACGCGAGACCACCAGAACACGGCCCGCCCGCGGCGCATCGAGTTACAGGGCTGGAGCGTGGACCAAGTGTCCATCGCGCGGTTCGTTGCCTTGCTGAGGGAAAGTGGCAGATTCCGTGAGATCTCGCTGGTTTCCACGGGCGTCGGACAACTGCATGGCAAAGAAGTGCATGACTACCACGTGCATTGCTATTTTTGAGCGCGAGACATTTTCACTCCATGAAGATCTTAGGGAACTTTCATACGAGGCTCGGTTGGTGGCTGCACGCCACGGGGTTCACGCTCCTGGTCGGCAGCCTGTTCGCGTATGGCCAACTCGTGGCCTTCCCCCTGGCTCGGGCATATGAGCGGGACCGAGAACACGTGAAATGGCTCCGGGATCAGTTCCTGGCGGGGCCCGGTTTGCGTTCCAAACACGCCGAATTGCAGCGTACGCTGATGGGCATGCTTCAACCTGCCGAAGCGATCCGCCAGCGCGTTCCCGAAGAGCCTCGTGAAGCGGAATTCCTGCGGATGATTACCGAAATCGCGGACGCAACGGGAGTCAGGTTGCGCGAATACACGCCCGGGGAAGTCGAATCGCATGAGCGGCATGCCCAGTTTGAGGCTTATTTGAAATGCGAGGGAACCTACCATGCGATTTGCGAATTTTTCGCGCGCTTGCATGAACTGCCTCGCCTCACTACGGCACGCGAGTTGAAAATTGAGCCGTCTAGGGGTGAGGATGTCTATCCGTTCGAGTTGCGACTGATGCTCTACTTTCGCCTCCAGCCGGGCAGTTCGGAAGGACCGTCGCGCCATGCATGAATTAACGTGGCAGGAAAAAATTGGAGCGACCCCGGGAAGACTGGCATTGGTCGGCATCCTGTCCGTGATCCTCGTGATGACGTGCGTAATTCAGTTTGGAGATTTGAGGAGCGAGACGGCGACCGTCCCGGAGAATGACACGGCTGCCACCAAGGAAAGAAGCCAGCCCAAGAAGCTAGCCCAAAAGCCTGGATTGGGAGCCGAGATGGAGAAAACGACAAGCCCTTGGCCCGTCATGGAGGTGGCCCATGTCCGCCAACATGATCCCTTTCGCATGGCTCCTCCGTGGCACGATGCCACTCCCGCGAACCAGATCACGGCCACGGAAGAAGGTCCCGATCCGGCGGAGGAAGCTGCCGCCGCGGCCAAGGCGGCCCGAGATAGAATCTTAAAAGAAATTCGGGAACAAGGCGTCCGCTGGGTCGTCGTCTCACGCGAGGAAGCAGTCGCGGCGATCGGCAATCGGGAAGTCCGCGTGGGGGATGTGTTTGGCGGACTTCGTGTCACGCAAATTTCTTTGGACGGCGTGACCCTGGTTGAATTGGAATCATCCACGGAATAGAGAAGGATCCTCATGATGCGTGACTCCACGCCGAGGGAAAAACAGTCCTGCAGTATTCGCCGCGCCTTGCTGTCGCGGGGAGTGTTGCTGGCCACGATGTTTCTGGTGCTAACAGCACGTATGGCCGCTCAAGAAGCGGCACCCAGGAACGCGCCTCCTGCTTCACGCGGGCCGCGCGTCGCGCTGCGCCAAGCCGGTTCCCTCCCGCCACCTGGCCGAGAGCCGATTCTGACTCCTTCCGGGGCTCACCGGATTCCTCTGTCTGGCACGCGGTCCGACCAGGACTTGCAAATCCAAGACCACGGCGGACGCATCTCCCTGGCCGTGCGGAATACGCCGGTCAAGGAATTGATGACCATGCTGGCACAAAAACTACGGCTGAATATCGTCTGCGCCGATGATGTGGCCGGATCGGTGACAATCACCTTGCATCACGTCACGTTGGATCAGGCGCTGAACGCCATCCTCGCCGTGGGCGGATATACCTGGTACGACCGGGGCGGGATCATCCACGTCACCAGCATCGCCTCATCCATCGGTTTGCCGCCGGGAGTTCAGGGGCGGGAAGTTACCGTGTTCGAACTCGATTACGCAGCCGCATCGGATATCGACCAAGGCATCAAGGGACTGCTTTCGCCGGTGGGCCTCTCCACGATCATGACCAGCGACCGGTCCAGCAACCTGCGTTCGCGCGAGGTCATCATGGTCGAGGACCTGCCGGCGTTCCTGGACCCGATCCGCCAGTACGTGGCGCAGGTGGACCGCCCGCCACGGCAAGTCCTCATCGAGGCCAGCATCTTGGAAATTACCTTGAGCGAAGAAACCAGGCATGGCGTGAATATTCAAGAGGCCTTTAACCTATCAGGCACCGCCGTTGACCTGAGCGTCAATGGCCTGGCGAATCCCTTGGCGCCGCAAGCCTTCTTTGCCGAGATTGATGGCAGTGAATTCGATGGCTTATTGGAGGCACTCCAATCTTATGGCGACACCAAAACCCTCGCCTCTCCCAAGGTCTTGGTAGTCAACGGGCAGCAGGCCCGTTTTCAAGTCGGTCAACAGCTCGGCTTCCGCGTCACCACGACCACGGAGACGAGCTCCTTGGAGAGCGTGAATTTTCTCGACGTCGGCGTGATCCTCACCGTGACGCCCCGCATTAGCCGCGACGGCACTGTGCTCATGCGGGTCAAACCTCAAGTTTCGCAAGGGGAAATCAATCCGGATACGCAACTGCCTGAGGAGAGCACCACGGAGGTGGAGACGGATGTCCTGTTAGCCGATGGCAAGGGCGTCGTGATTGGCGGCCTGATTCAGGAGAAGCAGACCGATGATCTGACGAAAGTGCCGATTTTGGGGGATTTATGGCTCGTCGGCAAACTGTTTCAAAGGACGCGCTACGAACAGACACGCAGCGAAGTTGTGATCGTCCTGGTGCCGCACGTGGTGAATTGCCCCTGTGACGTGGACTGCGCGACCGGCCTGCCGGCGGCGACGAGCCACCCTCCGCTCGTGCATGAGCAACTGAAACAATATCCGCTCCCTTGGAGTCAGCACCCGATTCATCGACACCACCGTCCCGTACGCCTTCCGCCCGTAATGGACGCTATGTTTGAGCAAGACCGCGTGATGGTCCAGGGCCGGCGTCCCTTCTCCCTCGGGGGAGCGGTGCCAGCGAGCTACACGGCTCCCTGGTCGCCGCCGCCCGGATATCAGGAAGGGCTTCCACCATTTCCGGCGTCCGGCCCGCCACCGGTGGCAAACTGAACCATCTGATCACATCCGAAAGTCGATTCGATGCATCATGACACGATTCTGCCGGTTCCCGACGAATTGCTCCATTTGATCGAGAAACGGGAAAACGAGGAGCGGCGGAAAATCGCCGAACGCCGGGACAGCGTGCCGGAACTCACAAAAGGTTCATGCCACACAAGTCCCGTACCATGCAGTCCCTGCACTGGAGATTGCCAATCAGACGACCGCCGCTCGGGCACGGACCGCCGCGAGACCGAGCGGAGAGCCGAGGACCGCTCCGACAATCCGCCGCAATAAATCCGCGCCGACCGCGCGCTACTTTTTGATGACCGCCAGCTTTTCGTCGCCGCTGGTGATGGTGGAGATGGCTTTCTGAAGCGCTTCGACATGCGGGAAGACCGCGGAGTCTTCCGAACGGTGTGGCGCGGAGGGGCGGGGTTCCTGTCCGCACGGTTGCCGTCCCGCCGTGGCTCCGTAGTGCAGGCCGATCAGCGCGGCCTGCTGCTGGCCGATCTCCATGAATGTGGGGCCGCCGGAATCTCCAAATTTTAGCAAAGCCTCGTCCGCTCCCACGCTGTCCCGCTGTCCTGGGGCATCGTGGGTATACGTGATCCGCTGGATGCCAGGCCGGGCACCGGTGAAAACGGCCAGCACGCGATTGCGACCCACTCGCATGCTCATCTGCCGCAACACGTCCGAGAAGCGGGCGCTATTCGCCTGGTCCCGGCCCCAAACTAGGATCTCGCGTCCCCGGTAGCGTTTCAAATCAAGCTGTCCGGCTTGGTCCTCCAGCACGAGAATCGGGTAAGTGGTCACGCGATAGTCGGTCACGGGAACATGCAGTTGGACCAGGGCCAGATCGGAGCCAGCTCCGCCGACCTCGTGGCCCAAGCGGAATCGGTCATTGGCGTCTCCCGTCCTGTAAATCACGCGGAACGGCCCCACGCGTTTGGCGGTCGGCCCGTTGCCGACGAAGAAGTAGGCTTCGGAATTCAACGTGGGCCTTTGGTGATGCGCCGTGATACCGATGGTCGGCGAGATCATCGTGATCCATTTGACGTTGTTGGTGAACCGCCCGATGCCGGACCAATCCTGGTCCTTGCCGATAAAGGCATCGCAGAGTCGGCCACGGCAATTGTGAAACCGATAATGCCGCTCCGGCTGGTAATTTTGCAGGCAGAGTTGGCCCGCCGCGCCCGCCGGCCAGGCATGGACCAGCCACGTTGCCCAGATGAGCCAGAAAAGCGTTCGATAGGGTGCGCTCATCACGTTGCCGTGCTCCAGTGCCCAGGGTTCGTCACATATCGCCGAAAGGTAGGAACCTCTTTTCCAGCATAGCAGCCCAGCATCGATGGGCTACCCGCCCGTTTCGAGACCAGTCCCCATGCCTTATCCTGGAACCCTGGATTCCACGCCCTTTTCCTTGTGGTGAATCACATGTTTTCCGAGCCTCATATTGTGAGCATCCAAGTCGGTCTGCCCCAAACGCATGGGCAGGAAGAAGCAGCGGATCCGCTGGACCGCCCCTGGACGACGGGCTTTTTCAAATCCCCCGTGCAAGGAGCCGTTTGGCTGGGCGCCACGAATTTGGCCGGGGACGGCCAAGCAGATTTGAGCGCCCATGGCGGGCCAGACAAGGCGGTGCTAGCCTACGCCGAAGAACACTATCCCTTTTGGCGCGAGGAACTGGCTCAAACGGACCTGCCGTACGGCGCGTTCGGAGAAAACTTCACCATCGCGGGCACACAAGAAAGCGACGTGTGTTTGGGTGACATCTACGAAACAGATCAGGCCCTCGTACAGGTTTCGCAGCCAAGGCAGCCCTGTTGGAAGTTGTCCCGCCGCTGGAGGCGTAAGGAGCTGACCAAACAGGCTTGGCAAAATGGCCGGCTCGGCTGGTATCTGCGCGTGTTGCGAGAGGGGAACGTGGAGGCAGGAGACGTATTTGCCTTGCGGGAACGACCATTTCCCCAATGGACCATCGCGCGGCTGCTCGAAATCCGCCGTGCTCCCAGCGAACATATCGACGCGGTGCGTGAACTGGTGAGCTGTCCTTTGTTGGCGACAAGCTGGCGCGAGGAATTGTCGACAGTTCTGCAATGACGTCACGCATCAGATCACGCCGTGTAACGGACCGCCGGGTGCGCCCAATTGGTCCACGCGGCGGGTGATGTCCGGATCCTCTTCCAGCGGCGGGGCATGGTGCGGCTTGCGGCGGGCATCGATCACCAGCGAGCCGTGGCAACCCCAGTGCTTGTGCTCCATGAACGATTCGATGCCCTCGATGTCCCTTGCCGGATCGCTGCGGGTAAAGGTGACCCACAAAAAGTTGCGAAGCGAGGCGGCCGTGAATTCGCTGTCGTCCACCACCACGACTAAAGGGAAGGCATTGATTGCATCGTGCCGTCCCAGGCCAGCATGAAACGCCTGGAAGGTCCGCGCCACTTCTCCCGCCGGAGCGTCCCACACGCGAGGTCCTTGCGCAACGAGGACGCCCGGCAAGGCGACGCGGGGCTGTGCAAATCCTTCGGGCAATCTTAGATCCCCCAAGATTTCTCGTGGCAGTGGCCGGCGGCGCGGCCCGCGCGCGGCGATCACGACCTTGGAACCCTGGTTCACGCCGGTGCCGGAATAGTCGAGCGTATCGATCGTGGTGCAAGTGTGAAAATGCAGGTCCCGCCGCCAGTCCACACGGCTGAGCATATGCTGCAAGAAGGCTTCCACGTCATGTACATCGAGCGAGGGATCATCTCCTCCAGCGGCAATCCACAAATACTTGGCCAGCGAAAGCTGTCCCTGGCCCAAAATGGCGTGGGCCTGAGTCAGGATTTCTTGCGGCTGATCGGTGGATTCAAAAGGCTGGTAGCGTTCGCTGCCAATCGCCAGCAGCAGGGGATGCACGCCCGCCGCGTCGACCGCGTGCACGCCCTGGACGCCGGGAATCACCTGCGGGATGGCCGGACCGGTCAACTCGTGAATCAGTTCGCCGAATACCGTGTCCTCTTGCGGAGGCCGTCCCACTACGGTGAAGGGCCAGATGGCGTCCCGGCGATGGTAAACCTTCTCCACCTTCATCACGGGGTAATCGTGCTTCAAACTGTAATAGCCGAGATGGTCGCCGAACGGTCCCTCGGGCAGCTTGCGCTCCGGGTCCACGGTTCCCACGATACAAAAATCCGCCTCGGCCAACACGGGCAGCGGGTGGCGTCCCGTCACCAGCCGCACGCGGCGACGTCCCAAGGCACCCGCGAAGAGCAGTTCAGGCAAACCTTCCGGCAGCGGCATCACCGCGGCGACGGTCAGCGCCGGCGGTCCTCCGACGTAGATGTGGACCTGCAACGGTTCACCTTTGGCGAGTGCGGCGGCGTGATGGACGCCGATGCCCCGGTGGATCTGATAGTGCAGGCCGATTTCCTCGTCGGTACGGTATTCGTTCCCGGAAAGTTGGATGCGGTACATGCCCAGGTTGGAATTCCGCCAGCCGGGCGCGTTCGGATCTTCCGTATGGACCAGCGGCAACGTCACGAATGCCCCGCCGTCCAGGGGCCAGCTATGGATCGGAGGAAGTTCGCTGACGCGCGTCTCCGCCTCCAAAACGGGTCCGCCACGTACGCGTTTCGGCAACATGTGCGCGGCGGCGGCGACGGATTGCCGGGCCTGCCATGGGTGGCGGGCAAGCTGCCCGGGATCCCCTTTGAGTTCAATGATTTGCCGCACACCGGCGAGCGCGTCACGAAAGATGTATCGGGCCCGCTCCAGCGTACCGAACAGGTTGCTCACCAGGGGGAATTGGCAACCCTTGATCCGAGGGAAGTAGAGAGCCGGCCCGTGCGCGGCATACACCCGCCGCTGGATCGCGGCGACTTCTAGATAGGGATCGACCTCCGCGTCCACGTCGATGAGTTCACCGCGCTGCCGAAGATCCTGTACGCACTCGCGCAGTGAACGGTAGCCCATGATCTCCTGAAGCTGGCTAGGGAGCGGCGGCCAGTTCCTCTCCTTCGTCGGCCTGCCGCGCTGAAATCGGAATTCCCGCCGCCCAACGCAGAGCGTTGTGCAACAGGTCTTGAAACTCCGGCTGTTCAAAATCGCCGACGTGTCCCAAGGAAGTATAGAAGCTAGGCCCACCATCGGGAGTGATGTTCGTCCAAGCGAGCGGCTCGGTCGGCTTTCCCGGAATGGTGCCCGTGAGCAATGTGAAGGTCGAGGAGGAGAGGGGATTCACTTGATAGAGTGAACCCTTGCCTCGGAGCGACTCGACGTCCACTCCCGTCAAAATCGGATGCTCAGCCGCTTCCGGGGAAACTCGCACGTCCACATCCGGGCCATCACCGTGATGGTTCGTGTAGTGGCCGCCAAAGACATAAGGATCCCAGTCCCGCCAATCCGTTAGACCCGCTTCAGGTCCTGAGTTCCGCAGGCAGAAGGCATGATTGGCCGTGCGGATGCCAACCACCGGCTTCCCCGCATGTACGAACTGGCGGACCACTTCCATCTGCTCCGGCGGCAAGTGGCGGCGACGGACGCTGATCAGCGCCACGTCCGCTTCGTCCAGGACCTCGATGCCGGGTAGTGTATTGCGGTTGTCCGGATCCTCGTACACATAACTCACGCGGAATTCCTTCCCCAATCTTGCCTTCGCGAAGGCGGGAAGCGTCTCTGCCGTGTGGTATTCCTTTTCCGCCATCACGATCACCAGGTGGGGCCGTGTATCATTCCGGAAGCGGAAGGGCTCCCCCCCCAGAATTTGGTCGCTGGTCACCGTGGGGCAGACATATTTCTCGATGTGCTCTACGATCAAGTCGGTGCCGGTAAAGTGGCTCACGAAGGGGGGCATGGCCGGGTTGTACATCGTGTCCGTCATGTCCCGCATCAGCACCACATTCTTTCCGTTGCGTGCCATTTGCCGCAAGCCAAACGGGCGGCCTAGCACGCACATGTTCGTGTGCACGCCCACCAGCACGACATTGTTGATGCCGCGCTGCTCGAGGATGCTCCAGACTTCCTCGCCGTCGTCACTGATGAAGTCCTCATCATGAATATCCAACAGCGACGTCTGTGTTTTCCACGGCGCGCCAGGATTTCGCCCCATGGCTGTGAGTTGCTTGGCCCATTGCTCGTGTTCTCGCAAGTCATCATCTTCGCCGCCATCTGATTGGTCGATCGGGTAGACTCCCTGCTCCTCAGCGGGAATCGAGTGGCACCAACTTCCGATTTCCGGTGGCAAGTTGTCCACCCGGGGTGTTTCTTGCGCATGCCGACGGGCAGGATGATCGGCGTAGGCGTCCATGCAACTGCTGGGGGAATGAATGATTGTCGCGCCGCGGCGGCGGGCTTCATTCAACACGCGGTTCATGCGCGGGGCCAACTCGCCCACGCGACGTGTGGCGTTGAGGCAATGATGTAGGTCCCACATGTCGCACACGATGAACGCCGTTTTCGAGGGGAGCCAGATCTCCGTCCGCTCGACCTGGTGAAAACGTCCCGACTCCGGGGCGACCTCTTCGGTCGTACGTAGATCCCAAGTGAAGACCGTGGATTGCTCGGAATTCGCGGCGGGCCGGTCGCTCTCTCGGGCAGTGGTGGAAGCTTCTGGGCAGGTGAGCCAAGCGAAAGAAAGAAGGCAGCACCAGATGGCGGGGCGGGACATGGGGGAAACCTCCATCATTCGATGGTTGGGAAATGAAAGCGGGCGAAAGTTCATGCGCGCGATTTTCGTGTGAAAGCACAGGACGGCTCCACATTCATCGGCGCGTCAACTATCGTACGATGGAAAATAGCCGCTGAGAAGAGTTCACCTTGTCCGATTGGGTAGTAAGGTGTGCGGCCCCAGTGTTTCGCGCGCGGTCTTGAGGAGCTTTGATGGAAGAACCGATCCGGCTGCTGGCCACGGCCATGTTTGGCCTGGAGTCGGTGGTGGCGCGTGAATTGAAGGAGTTGGGCTACGCGCCCCAACAATTCCAACCGGGGAAAGTCGCCTTCATGGGCGACTTCTCGGCGATTGCCCGCGCGAATCTGTGGCTCCGCACCGCCGAACGGGTACTGATTCACTTGGACACGTTCGCGGCCAACGATTTCGGGCAGCTTTTCGATGGCGTGAGGGCGCTCCCCTGGGAAGACTGGTTGCCAGCCGATGCCAGTTTTCCCGTGCAGGGAAGATCGGTCCGCTCGCAGCTCTCGAGCGTGCCCGCCTGCCAGCGGATCGTGAAAAAAGCGATCGTGGAAAGGCTGCTCGCCGCGCACCACGTGGAGACGTTGCCCGAGGACGGTCCGCACTTTCGCGTGGAAGTGGCGCTGCTCAAGGATCAAGCTACTTTGACACTTGATACGACCGGCGCCGGTTTGCACAAGCGAGGCTACCGCCCATTGACCGGTCCCGCTCCCTTGCGGGAGACGCTGGCTGCGGGTTTGGTGCTGCTCAGTTATTGGCAGCCCGAGCGCCCCCTGCTGGATCCGTTTTGTGGAACCGGCACGATTCCCATCGAAGCGGCTTTGATCGCGGCAAGCCGCGCGCCGGGATTGAAACGCGAGTTCACCGCCGAACAGTGGCCGACCTGCCCTGGGGCGATCTGGAAGGAGGCCCGCGCGGAAGCGTGGGACCTGCTGCGAAAGGATGAGGCAACATCCATCGAAGGCTGCGACATCGATGAGCGCGGCCTGCGGATGGCCCGCCAGCATGCCGAGCGGGCAGGGGTAACGAAGTTGGTCCGCTTCCGTCGCCGAGCTTTCGCCGATTCCGAGCCGGAACAGGAATGGGGATGTCTGATCGGCAACCCACCGTACGGCGAGCGACTAGGAACCGCCTCCGACGTGGGCGCTTTGTATCGCTCCATCCCGCAGGTCTTGCGACGTTTTCCCACCTGGTCGCACTATATCCTTACCTCCCATCCCGATTTTGAAACCTTGGCCGGGCAGCCCGCCGACCGCAGGAGAAAACTCTACAACGGCAGGATTCCTTGTACTTATTATCAATTCTTCGGGCCGCCTCCTTCTTCACGAGCCGAAGCCACGAAAGATCAAAGCGACGAGCCAAACGAGAATCATCAAAACGCCACCACGGAAGCCATGCCCGCGAAACGCGAGCGGACACCGGCCTTCGGCGGATTGGTGAGGCGATCCCGGGAGCAGGCCGAGCTCTTTCAGCGGCGGCTTCAAAAACGAGCGAAGCACCTGCGGCGCTGGCCCACCAAGTTCGGCATCACCTGTTACCGGCTGTATGACCGGGATATCCCCGAGGTTCCGCTGGTCGTGGATCGATATGAAGACTGTCTGCACATCACGGAGTACGAGCGGCCGCACGAACACACGGCGGCCCAGCACGCGGATTGGCTCGACCTGATGGCGGACACGGCGGGCCAGGTGCTCGGCATTCAGCCCGAACACGTCTTCGTCAAAAGCCGTGAGCGGCAACGCGGCAACCGGCAGCACGCGCAATTGGATCAGGCGAAGAAGATGTTCACAGTGTCGGAAGGTGGGCTGCGATTCCGCGTTAACCTCTCCGACTACATCGACACGGGACTCTTTCTCGATCACCGCATTACGCGGGACATGGTCCGCCAGCAGGCCGCCGGGCGGCATGTTCTCAACCTGTTCTGCTACACGGGAGCCTTTACTGTCTACGCAGCAAACGGCGGAGCGCTCTCCACGACCTCCGTCGATGCTTCGGCCACGTATCTCGACTGGGCACGCGAAAACCTGGAGTTGAACGGCATCCAGGGCTCGCGGCATCAATTCGTGAGAGACGACGTCTGGGATTTCCTGCACCAGCCGCCCGCCGGCCAGAAGTTTGGTCTGGCCGTGGTCGATCCGCCGACCTATTCCAACAGCAAGGACCGCGCCACCGATTGGGACGTGCAACGGGACCACGCGGAACTGTTGCGGCGACTACGGCCCCATCTCGCGCCGGACGCGATTGTGTTCTTCTCCTCCAACTTTCGCCGCTTTCGTTTGGATCCAGCCGTGGAGGAAATCTATCAGGCCCGAGAAATCAGCCGGCAGACCGTGCCCGACGATTTTCGCAATCGCCGCGTGCATCGCTGCTGGCGGCTTACGCTGCCCGCTGCGTCTGAGTGAAATCGATCGATTTGTGAACCAGCACTTTCGTGTTGTTTTTCACCCCCACGACCGTGGAACCGTTGGCTTGCAGAACCCCACGCTCGGTGCCACTGCTGGCTTGCCCAGCAGTGCTTGGACCCCCAGTACCGTTGCCTCAGACATCCGCGCGGGAAATCCGCGCAAACTGCTGGACAGAGCGCTCACGTCTTACTAGCGTGAGGGGTGGAGGCACGTATGCCACCGGAGACGCCTCCGCTGGTTTTCGTCTTGCTCTATCTAGGAGGAGAGTACGATGAAACGTTCCTTGTTGTCCCGATTCCCGTCGCAGGCCGTATTTTCTGTGTGTGTAGGCGCGGGTTTGCTGTTCACGACAGACGCGCGGAGAAATACGATCCCGCCAAACACTACCGCTTTCATGACTGCGGTGGCGGCACCGCTTGTAGCCAATTCATTGGCGCCGGCTGGGACTGGTCCGGCGTGGGACGTGCACACGACCACAGGTTTTGGGTCACGATGCTGACGCCCACGATTGGCATCACGGCCAATCACCAGAGACCCGATCCAGGCAAGGAAGTCTGGTTTCACACAGGGCACGGCCCCAACGCCACGCAGGTCGGGCCTTTCCATGTGAATTATCCGAACTGGTGGGGGGGAAAATTTCCCGCCCGATCCCTACGGCCTGGCTCACGAGATCGGTGCAGCCGGTTCCGACTTGGCTCTGGTCCAACTCGATGCGCCAGTGACTCCGCAGGGGATTCCCACGTATCCGGTGCTGGTACTCACCGACAGCGGCGGCGTGAATCCCGACCCTGACCGTTATTTTGGCCGTCCGATTTTCATGTGGGGCAACCACGACTTCGCGGCTCCTGATCAGGACTGGCGAAAGAGTATGCGTTTGGGACGTAATCGAATGGCTCGTTTCGACAACGACGGATTCGGCATAAAGCCTAAGATGTCATACGTGATGCGCAAGGACCATCCGACTTTTTCCCAGAGCATCCGGGACGACGAATGCGTAGTAAAAGAAGGAGACTCTGGAGGTCCATCGTTTGCCACCGTTGCCACGCCTGGAGGAAATGTGCTCGCACTCGTTGGTGTGCATACTCTGGGGACGGGCCAAGACTGCAACAATGACCCCGTCACCGGCGTCAGTTCTTTGAAAGCTTCTACGTTCGATGCGACGGTCTTCATGTACATCAGCGACATTCAGCAGGCGATCGCCACGATCACTGGCGGGCAAGAGAGCATGCAAGTGATCTACCAGTAGCGACCATTTTCTTCACATTCCATTTCTGGGGCGTGTTGTGGGCCTGTGTTGGCAGACTCGCGACGCGCCCTATTTTGTCGATACAGAAAGGGTTCAACCATGTGCCGTATGAAATGCCGTATTGGAAGAATATTCGCGATGATTGTGATTGGCTGTACCATGTCAAATGCCAAGGCCGAGACCATTACGTTGGTTGATGGCGACCGCCTCATACTCGATGGTACCAACTCCGCGCCCGAAGACAGATTCATCTTGGACGGTGGGGTATCATTCTTGGATCCCCCCCGCTTAACCGTAGTAGACGGCGCCGAAGTTGGCGCTATTGGTATCACCGATTTCGGCATTGTGGATATTCAAGGAGGCATCATTGGTGACTTTGGATTTGGCCCATCAGAACCGATCAGCCCTTTCAGAAGCGGCGGTAGATTCAACATTTCCGGCGGGCATTTCACTCGAGACATTCCGCCTAATAACGGCGGCACGATCGTTCTCTCGGGAGGCACTTTCGCTGATGGACTAAAGTTTTCCCTGCAAGATGGACTTAACGTCACGTTGCATGTCTTTGGTCAGGACTTGATTCTGCAAAAAATTCCTCTGTTTGAAGGCTCTGACCAGTTTGGGGTTAGGCTGCAAGGCACCATCGCCGATGGCAATGAAGTGGACTTGCCCTTTTTTGCCTTCGCTGGCGAATTGGTGCTGGATCACGTTTTCCTCCACAACGTTGCCGTGCCGGAGCCGGGGACCTTTGTGCTCGCGGGAATGGGACTGCTGGCGCTTGCGGCCATGCGCAGCCGGCGGTCCGTGACCTGCTGATGTGGGGCCGGCGGTGATTGGCGTGACCAGGCTGGTCCCGGCTTGCTGTTCAGCGTGCCGCGAACCGCTCCGCTTGACCGCGAATATCGACGTCGACTTTCTCGCTCCAGGCGGTCAGCAACCGCTGAAAAAGGGGCCCGGGTTGGCCAGCGCCGATCGTTGAGTCATTCAGTCGCGTGACAGGGAGCAAACAGCTTGGCGTACTCGTGAGGAGTACTTCGTCCGACGCGGCGACGTCGGCGGGCGTCAAATCGTGCTCTGTCACTTGGTGCCCGAGTTCCTCGATAATTTCCCGCAAAGCCTGCTGGCTGACACCCGGCAGCACGCGTTCGGAAGGTGGCACACGAAAACCGATCTCTTCACTGTAGACCAGGATGTTGGACGTGGAGGTCTCCGTGACGCAGCCATCCGCATCGAGCAGCAGCGCCCGGGCGCGGGGATCGGTTTCGCGGGCTTGGCGGTCGGCCAGATAGTAGTGCATGCGGCTACGGCACTTGAGATGCCGGGGCCAGCACAACTCGGGCACTTGCTGCACGCTCGTGGTCACTAGCGTCTGCCCCTGCGTGTAGGTTTTGTGCCACAGCCCGAACGGCAGAGGATACGTATGCATCGCCACCAGCGGATTCACATCCACCGCATGCGGAGCCAGCGTGGCATACGCGCCCGGCGTGACGAAGATCGCCAGCCCCAAATCGTCGTCCGGATCGAGCAGTGCGTGGTTCCGTCGCGCCAATTCGCGGGCCGCTTCCGCCAAGTCCGTCTCCGTAAAGGGGATCTCCAGGCCGACGATTCGCAAGCCGTTCCTGAGCCGCGCCAGGCGCTCTTCCAGCCGGTACGGTTCGCCGCGAAAGGTGCGAACTTGCTCGGTGACGGTGACGCCCAATATGAAACCCGCGTCATACACGGGAATGGACAGTCGCTCGGCGGAGGGAATGAACTCTCCGTTTCGCCAGGCACAAGGCTGCATGGTGGCCATCACAAATGCCAAGTCATCGCGAAAGGCCCGGTTCGCCAAGGTTATGGCTAGGGCGCGGTCTCCACCATAATGCGTGGGAAGGAGAAATCCCGCCACATGCCGACGAGTCTCGAAGAGGACAGGTAGCGCTGGAGATCGTGCTGTTTTCCCACGACACCGCTCGTATTCACCTGTCGCACCTCCACGCCCGCTGATTCCAAGCGACTTCGGCCCGCAAGTCCGGTGAAACCGAGTGCCCGTGGCCGTCCGCCCCGCGAAAGAACGTGGTAGCGTTTGAGCACCCAATCGCGCGGGTTGAACATGACCAGAAGCCTCTGTGTCATTTGGGCGGCTTGCCCGTGACGGCGGCCCGGCAGCAGCCAGTCGTTATTTAATGCCGGCGCGAGAAGCACAACCTGGTAACCAGCGGGGCCAATATACTCCACGTGGCGTCCGCACAAGCTCCCTCCGCCCAGCAAGTGCAGCGCGCCCGTGATAATCCGGCCTCCGAAGCTATAGCCGCTGAGGGAAATTTCCTCCGGCGAGGCCATTCGCGAAAGGCAGCAGGCCATGAGATAGGCATCCACGTCCGAACGGCTGGCCTTGGCGCGAGCATCTCGGATCGGACCACCTTGCTGGTCGCTGGGCCAAGACCAAATCACGAATCGCACGGGGAGTGGCCGCGAACAACCGGTAAGCCTACGGTAGGTGGCGAGTCCGCCCGATTTCGCCGCTCCGGAAGAGATGCGGTTTCCGTGAACAAAAAAAGAGGTCGTCAAAGGAAACGAAGCCGGGGCAGCCGTCGTTTGGAATTCTTCCCAGCTCGCTTTGCGCCAGCCGTGGCCCTGGCGGTATCGCCACCAACGGAGCCGGTGGAGCACTTCTTCCACGGAGGACGGGCAGCCGACTCCTCGCGTGCTGACCAGCCAGACTTCATCCAGACAAGTAGGGTCTTCAATGAGGGAAAAGTCGATTTCGTCGTCGGGGATTTCCACGGACGTAGGCAGCGTGACCGCTTCCACCGTTTCTTCCATTTCGGGGAAAACCGGAAGATCCTGGGGTTGGCTCGCCGTGACGGCCGGGTCGGATGAAGATTTTTCAATCGCCACCGGCGCGGCAAACGAGACATACGGGAGACAAATACTCAACCCGAGGCCGAAAATGAAGAAATACAGCCATCCTTGACCTCCTATGCGCCTTGCGACACGGCGCCCCGCTCCGTCGCATGTCTCGCGGGTCGTACCCATTAATCGGAATCTCAACGACACGTGACGATGTGAATTGACAACAGCTTTTAGGGTAAGTGTAGCATGCCCTCCACGGCTTGCGTCGGAAGGAGTGGAAATTCCGTGCCAAAAAAGCGACGCGTCGCGTTTGCACATCATTGACCGCGAGGTAGAGTTGCTTGCCGAGAACATGCAATCCTCGGCGACGATGTTTTCCGAGCGGTCCGAGAAGTTGGAACACGCGCGACGTTTTTCGGGCACACCGGTTTCAAGCTGGGTGCCCGGCTGGCGTGTGCATGTGCTTCTCGCAGCCCGCTCACTACCCCGGGAACAAAGAGAGGATGCAATGATGCGACGAATACTTGCGATTGTGGGGATTGTGGTACTTACGACAGGACTGGCTGGCTGTCGGTGGCTGCCCGGAGGCTGCTCGTGGGGGCCTGCTTCGTCCTGTAACGCTCCACCGGTCGGTCCCGCGCCGGTCACGACGTACTCCAATCCCTATGATGCTCCCACGGTCATGCCTGGCCCCGCGAACTATCAATACCAGTAAGGTGGAGGTTGGACCGCGTCGAGAGATCCGCGGACTTCACGCCGGTTTTACGGCCGCACGATGTGCACCGCCCGCGGGTCATGGAAGTCCTCTCAATTTGCTGGAGAATTTTCCATCAAAATCTATGTTCGTGGTATCCAGCGGATGGCTATAATGAGGGACGCTTTGGCAGACGTCGGAAAAGACGACGTCTCCAGGGCGGGGGGGAGTCTTACGGTAAAGGTCTGTCAACAGATCACGTAGAGGAGGGCTTCGCAAACAGAGCAACCGCATGGAGAGCAAACCACCGGTTCGAGGAGAGGCAGAGGCGGTTTCCGGAAAATAAACCGTCCTGTGTGGCGAATAGTCGTTGGCCAGGTCCATACGCCCGATGGCAATTTGCGGCGCGCTGAATCGCTCCGCAAGATGCAAATCGGGCGGAAACGCCAACTGCGGCACACATCTCCGGAGGCGACCGAAAGGGCCAGGTGCCCCAAAGAAGGTGGTGGCGGATGTTCAAAATCAAGCATCGAGAGACCAAAGCCGTCTTGGTGGTCGTCGATTTTGAGTCGAACGACGGCGCGAGACTCCAGGGCTCGCAATTGGCCGGTGCCGATATGGCGGGTTTGAATCTCGAGGGGGTTGACCTCTCCAATAGCGACCTGCGGCATGCCGACCTCCGTGGCACTTGCCTCGCCGATGCCAACTTGCAGGCCTGCTATTTCAATGGCGCCTTCTGCGATGAGGTCGATTTTCGCCATGCGAACCTCACCGACGCCAAGTTGATCAACGCGAACCTGCCCCGTGCCAATTTCGCCGAAGCGATTCTCCGCTATGGAGATGTCACGGGGGCGAATCTCACCGACTGCAATTTCACCAAGGCGGACCTTTCCATGTGCGTGTTGCGCGCGAATTTGCATCGCGCCGTCTTGTATAACGCGGACTTGCGTGCCGCCGATCTCACGGGCGCCAATCTTTCCGGGGCCGACTTGCGGTGTTCGAACATGAAAGGAGCCCGCGTGACCATCGCGGAAATGCGGGGAGCACGGTGCAACGGAGCCATCGACGCGCATGGCCGCAAGCTGGCCGACTTCTCCAGCGGTAAACAGCCGTTGCAGCGGCATTGGTGGCAATTCTGGGATTAGTGCATGTCGTAGGCACTACGCTAGCCATGTCTCCAAATAGTCAAAATACCGCTAACCTGAGCCGGAAATCCGAGGGAGACATGTCCCGGTGACATTTAGCGACTCCCGCTTGCGAATAGATCTATTTGCTTGCCAGTCCTAGGGTGGTCTAACCGGCTTTGTGATTTGAACGGAACGCCTATTTTGGACACATGCCTCTGATGGCGGCATCCGCTGGCTGCCGCTTCCCGCCTAGGATAATATGGAATAAGGGCTGGTTGAGAATTTCCACATGGGCTGGTGGGCCGCATGCCACGGCGAAGTCGCCTCTTTATCGCGGGATTTTTGCTGATTTCGCTCGTTTGCTACCAACGCGCGATTCAGAACCCTTACGCGCGCTACTTCGAGGAAGTTCTCGATCTGGTCGAACAACGCGCCTTGGACCCGGTCTCTTCTCGCAAGCTATATGAAGCGGCGGTGGAGGGTGTCCTCGGCGAATTGGACGAGTATTCGGGATACATCAGCCCACAGAACGCTCAGCAGTTCCATGAAGATTTGGATCAAGAATTCGCGGGAGTGGGAATTCGCATGCGATTCGACCCCGACACTCGCAGCCTCGTGGTCATCAGCCCGATCGTCGGCACGCCGGCCCATCGCGCGGGGATCGAGCCAGGAGATGTAATCAAGGCGATTGATGGGGAGGCGACCGGCGATTTTCAGAGCACTGACGACGCCGTCCGGGCCATGCGGGGCAAACAAGGGGAAACCGTGGTCCTGACGATCGACCGTGAAGGGGAGCCGGATCCTCGCGAGGTGACGATCCAGCGGACCATGATCAAGGTCGACTCGGTCATGGGAGATCAGCGGCGTGCCGATGGCTCCTGGGACTTCCGCCTCGAATCGGATCCCCGCATCGGATACGTAAGGGTTCATCTCTTTGGCGGCCATACCGTGGATGAACTGCGCGATGCGCTGAAATCCTTGGTGGAACATGACGCGCGATCGCTGATTTTGGATCTGCGAGGAAATGCCGGAGGTCTGCTCGAAGCGGGCGTGGAAACGTGTGACCTATTCCTGGAATCGGGTACGATCGTCACCACGCGCAATCGAGCCGGAGAGATCTTGGAGTCCTTCGAGGCTGGCCCCAAGGATACGTTTTCCAATCTCCCGATGGCCGTTCTCGTCAACTCGACCAGTGCCAGCGCCAGTGAAATCGTCGCGGCGTGCTTGCAGGATCATGGCCGGGCCGTGGTCGTGGGGGAACGGACATGGGGCAAAGGCACCGTCCAACAGGTGCTGGAAATCGAGGGAGGACAAGCGCTCCTCCGGCTCACCACGGCCGCTTACTGGCGTCCGAGCGGCGCCAATATTCATCGGGTAAATGACGCGGAGTTGGACGATATTTGGGGAGTCCACCCTGATCCTGGGTTTGATGTACCGCTCGACGAAGACAGACTTAGGCAACTCGGAGAATTGCGGCGGCAACGCGATTTGCTGCCCAACCATCGCTTGCCTGAAGATGTTTCCGCCTCTTACATATTCGAGGCCGATGCCCAACTCGAGAAGGCGGTGCATTATTTGCAATCCCTGCTCGATCCGGAGCAAATTGCATGGGAATAACGGGTCCAAAGGTTCGCTGCGCCAGGCGAGGCGGACGAGGCGGCGCACGCCCTAGCGGTGACCGGCCCGTCTTGCGAGCGGCTCCCCGGGGCAGATAAAGTAGAGGCAGTTGGCCGATCCTAGGAGAGCAGCTTCGTGAACTTTAACGCCTTTCCGACTGGGCGTTTCGTATCGTCAGGCACCGAATGTTAGCCTATCTCGTCATCCGCGAAGGATCCAAATGGACCGATGTTTTTCGTTTGATCCCCGGACAAGCGGTCACGGTCGGTCGGGCACCCACCAACCAACTGGTCGTCAAGGATGAGCGTTGCAGTCGGACCCACGCCGAGATCTTCTTTTCCCGGCGGCAATGGACCCTCCGCGATCTGGACAGCCGCAACGGGACGTTAGTGGGCGGAAAGCTGGTCCGTGGAGATTATGTACTCAAGCCGGGCGACGTCATTCGCATCGGCCAGTCCCAGCTAGCCTTCGTGCATGATCTCTCGAAGGCGTTCGTGGACACCGGCGCCCCAAGGACGCAGGAAGCCGAACCGGAGGACGGTTCCTCATCCGCCGCGACTTCGGACAGCATCGGCGGAGATTCCGAAATTCTGGACCCGCCCACGATCACCCACCGTCGGGGGCATACACGGTTCTTGCGCAACGCGGGAGACGAAGAGGCGGGAACACCTCGCGTGGGCAAGGCGGCGGCCAACTTATGCCGCTTGGCCTTCGAGTTGGCCCAAGCCACCGATGAAATGGCCATGGCTCAAATGGCTTTGGCCGGGCTGTTCGAAGGGACGCAGATCGACGCCGGCGCCGTTTTGCTGCTGGTTCGCCAAAAGAATCCCGAGCAAAACGGCCCCGTGCTGGAAGTCGTCGCGTCGCGGACGGACACGGAATCCAAGTATCATCGCGTTTCCACGTTCCTGGCGGACATGGTATTGCGTGAAGGAGAAGCGGTCCTGGCGCGCAACGTCATGGGGGATAGCAACCTGGGCAGCCGTGACAGCAAAGGGGAAATCACTGCCACCACGGTGATTTGCGCGCCCGTGCGGCAAGGCACCAGTAAGGCATTCGGCCTGATTCACCTTTATTCCACCCGCGAAGATCGCGTGCCCGACCCGGACGATCTGGAATTTACCCTCGCGGTGGCGGATACCTTGGCCGTGGCCCTCAGAAACTTCAGCCGCCGCCAAGAACTCGCGGACAATCTGAATCAAATTCGCGATGAAAATCTCCAACTCCGCGAATTGCTCGGCGCGCAAAGCGAAATCGTGGGGGAAAGCCCGCTCATGGTCCAGGCTTCCCAGGCGATCGCCCGGGCCGCGCCCAGCCGGGCGACGGTGCTCATTCGCGGGGAAAGTGGCGTCGGAAAAGAGCTCGTGGCCCGTGCCGTGCACTATGCCAGCCCCCGGGCCAAAAAGCCGTTTGTATGTCTCAACTGTGCCGCGCTCTCGGAAAGCCTGTTGGAGAGCGAACTGTTTGGCCACGAGAAAGGGGCTTTCACCGGCGCCACGGAGCGCAAAATCGGCAAATTCGAGGCCGCCCACACCGGCACGCTGATGCTCGACGAGATTGGGGAAATGAGCCCCTCCATTCAGGCCAAATTCCTTCGCGTCCTCGAAGGGCATGCCTTCGAGCGCGTCGGGGGCAGTGAGCCGATCAAAGTCGACGTCCGGGTCATCGCCGCCACGAATCGTGATTTGGAGAAAGACGTCACCAACGGCAAGTTTCGCCGCGACCTCTACTTTCGGCTCCACGTGCTGGAAATCGTGGTGCCCGCGCTCCGCAAACGCCCGGAAGACATTCCCCTACTGGCGAACCATTTCCTGCGCAAATTCAATTCGGAAACCGGCCGGAAGATTCGGGGCTTTACTCCCCGTGCCATGGACCAGATGCGCCGCTATCGTTGGCCAGGAAATGTTAGGGAGCTTAAGAACGTCGTGGAAAGAGCCGTGGTGCTGACGCGGGGGGAATACGTTGATGTCGAAGACTTGACGCTTTCGACTTTAAGCACTGCCGGCGACACGGCGGAAGGGACAATGGCGCAACGCGAATACCGCCCCATGTCCCTGGAGGAAGTCGAGCGGATGCACATTTTGGCGACGCTTCGCTCGACTGGCTGGAATAAAAGCCAATCCGCCGGCATTTTGGGGATCGAACGCTCCACGCTCGACCGTAAGATTCGACGTTACGAACTGGCTCCAGAACGCCCGCGCAAGTAGGTAATCAAGCCTATCGTTGGCGGACGGTCCGCGTCGCCAACCGAGCCGGCTGATAAGCGGCTTGGATCTCCACGTTGAGGTTGCCCTTCCCCTCCATCTCGATCGCCGGTCCCGTCGCCGCGGCTTGCTGCGTAAAGGATACCGGCCCGCTAAGCTTCGCCCCCAACGCGCGGCACGTCGTGGGATCCATGCGGAATTCTCCCAAGATTTCCATTTTCATCCCCGCAGCCAACCGTGAGCTGGCCTGCATCCGCGCGGAGAAGACCGCGACCCGCTGCGCCGGCGAGCCTTCGATGCGCTTCAAAGTGAGGGCGAAGGCCGCCACATCGTGTACGGAATCTCCCGAACCGAAGAGTTCGCGGGCCATCTCCGTGGGCATCTCCAGTGTCTGCCCTACTTTGACAGTCCGTCCGTGAAAAAACGACGACAGCGGATTGGGTTTGCCCAGCGTTTGCATGCTTTGGGCCACGATTTCATATTCCGCCAGAGGAGGAACTTGCCCCTTTTCGTCGGTGATTAACAGGCGTTCATTCTCCCGCGCCGCCACATAGGACTTCCCTTCCACCGGTAACCGCTGGATGTTGGGCTGCTTCCCCTCTTCGAAGCTGCGACGCTCCGCCTGTTCGAACCGAACGCGAGCACGCCGGGTGACGCCGTTCATCACGCCGATCAACTCCACCTGTTTTTTTTGCACATTCTCGACGTTGCCTCGGACTTCCTCGAGCACACGCCCATCCTGCTGGATGGTGAGGTTCAAGTTCAGCCGAAACTGCTGCACTTGCTCGGCCCGATCTCCCACCGCCGGGGGCTGATAATGGAATCGACAGGAATCCTCCGCGGATACCCAGTGGGGTAGGGACAGGAAACCGGCGAAAAGCAAAAGCGATCGCAATGGAAATCGTCGATGAGGCACGTCGTTTCCCTTTCCCGGAAGAAGGATGATTGCCCACAGAGCGAAATACCGAACCTGTTCAAGGCTTCGGCCTGGAGCAGCGGCACATGGCCGATCTCGCGGCGACGAAAACGCTGTGAGGCGGTGTTCGAAATTCGATTGGGGCGGGGATTTTCTTGATTTAGAAGCGCCACGTCAAGATCGGACCTGACATCACCGTTGGTCGTCGAATATTCTCGACGTCCCCTGGAAAACGGCTTACCCCATCCGCTGTCTTAACTGGCCTTGCAGTTTCGACCGGGAATCGCGAGACTGCCCCGGTTTTTTTGCCGCCCTGCCGCGGACCCACCGCGTCATGCGATGCGGTGGTGACACGATTCGCAGCACGCAAACCGCTTTCTCCACAAACGGCAGCGGAAATGTCTCCTCATTCATCTCGATCCATTTCCCAGCCAAGCCTAACGCTGCTGGTACTGGCCCTACTTTCCAGCGGCTGCACCAGCGAGCATTGGTGGGTCGATTACACGCCGCCATCTCTGAAAATCTTCGAGAAACCGGCTCCCCCTTTGGCCAACCCGCAGTGGGTGCCGGAGGTTGATCATGAATGGGTTTGGGAAAATGTGGCCGACGTGGTGGACGATTACTTTCGCATCGAGCGGGAAGAGCCAGTCCGTAGAATCGAAGACTACGTCGAGGAAGGCGTGCTCTATACCTATCCCAGTCTCGGCTCTACTTTTTTCGAACCGTGGCGGCGTGACTCCACGACCAGCTACGAAAAATTGGAAAGCACGCTGCAAACCATTCGCCGCTCCGCGACGGTAAGCGTCGTCCCCGGACAGGGCGGCTTTTGGGTCCAGGTGGTGGTCAACAAAGAACTGGAAGACCGGCCTCGACCAGAACATGCCACGGCTGGCGCGGCCATCTTCCGCAATGATAATTCCTTGAACCGTTACTCCGATCCTCTGCTCGAGCTGAATGCGAGCCGAGGTTGGATTCCACGTGGTCGTGACGAGCACCTGGAACAGCAGATGTTGGCCCAAATCTATTGCCGCTTGGTCCCTCCGAACTAATTCCCGCAGCGGGCCTTTTCGCCTATCCTTCCGATCGTCTTCTCAAGCGCCGCTTGCCAGCCTTGGACCCTCTCGCCGAAAATGGGCGCCGATTTTTTTGCACCCAAGGGCGACGTGTCGTGTCTAAGCGTAACGTGGCTTTGAACTCGAAGGCCGGACGGAAAGTGTCGCACGAGCGTGTCACATTCCTCCCGCAATTTGCCAGCCCATACGTCGCCGCGAAATAAGCCGTGGACATGACGCCGTGCGCGTGAGGCGTGCGGCGAAAGTGGCTCCAGTTGCAGGTGCCGAAACACCACCGTTGGAATTTTTTTCGAGAAGATCTACTCCTCCATGCGTATCGTACTTTGCTATCCGGTTGAAGCGCGGCACGTGGCTCTTTTGAGTGAAACCGTGCCCCAGGCGGAGATCGTTTCCGTCGGACAGGAAGAAATTGCTAGGGAAATTCACGACACGGATATTTTCTGTGGCCATCCCAAAGTCCCCATGGATTGGGAGCGCGTCGTCGCAGGTGGGCGGCTGAAGTGGATCCAGTCTTCCGCGGCGGGCCTCGATCATTTCCTTGTGCCGTCGGTGGTGAAATCGGAAATCGCGGTGACAAGCGCTTCCGGAGTTCTGGCCGACCAGGTCGCCGAACATACCGTGGCCATGTTGACGACGTGGCTACGGAGTCTGCCCCGTTTTTTGCAAGCGCAGCAGGAACACGACTTCGTACGACGTCCCACACGCGATTTGCATCACTTGACGATCGGCATTTGGGGGTTTGGCGGGGTCGGACGGCGTTTGGCGGAGGTGTTGCAAGCCTTCAAAACGCGCATCCTGGCCTGCGATTTGTTCCCACTTGACCGACCCGCCTATGTCGAGCATTTGCTTCCGCCGGAGGCTTTCGAAGAGGTGTTGGGCGAATTGGATGTGCTGATTCTGGCCGCGCCGCTAACACCGGAGACTCGGGGCATGCTGAACCTCGATAGATTCTCCAAGCTCAATTCCGGCGCCCTGCTGGTCAACGTGGCCCGAGGCCCCTTGGTGGTGACGGAGCACTTGATGCAAGTGCTGCGAGATGGCCACCTCGGAGGGGCATTGCTGGACGTGACCGATCCTGAACCCTTACCGCCGGACCATCCACTGTGGGACCTGCCGCAAGTCCTGATTACTCCGCATGTGGCGGGCCAGAGCGCGCGTCGCATCGACCAGATGACGGAGTTTTTTCGCGACAATTTGCTCCGCTATTTGTCAGGCCAACCGCTAAGAAACTTGGTCGACAAGCGGTTGGGATTCCCGCGACGGACCGTTTAGGCATCTCGTGGTAAGTGCCACGGGGCGGCTGCGATCCGGCGAGAACTGCCTTACTGGCAAGCCCTAAAGCAAAATACGAAAAATTTCCTAAATTGCGGCAAATTGGTTGAACTCGCTTGCAATTCGGATATAACCGGGAGACTTGTTATCCGAACCCACGACATTTTTACTTGACGAGAAATGTGTTGCCTGTTACACTGCCGCGAGCAAGGGGGGACAATCTTGCGCCAATTTTCACGGGCGATTTTCCCCGGGAATTTCCTTTGATCGGGGTCTTCTTTCGGCTTTTTCCTGTGGCGTAGTGCCAGCAGGCTCTCATTTTTATTTTTTCTTTATTTCAGGAGGCGTGTCCATGAGGAAGCACAGACGTGAGGGTTTTACCCTCGTCGAGCTGTTGGTGGTGATTGCCATCATCGGCATTTTGGTAGCGCTGCTATTGCCTGCGGTGCAGGCGGCGCGCGAGTCGGCCCGTCGTATTCAATGTACGAACAATCTGAAGCAGATCGCGTTGGCGTTGCACACGCATCATGATGCCAACCAGAGCTTTCCCCCCGGTCTGCCGAGCTGCATCGACCCCCAAAACCTCGCCGTCGCGGGCGCGGGAAGCAGCAAAGGTGGCTTCTGCCAAGGTCCCAACTGGGCGGCCGGCATTCTCGCCGAACTGGAACAAACCGCCATGTACGACGGCCTGATGGATTGTTTGGACAACGTGAGCAATGCCGCCGAGGATTGTGCTGCTCTCAATCCGAATAATAACGGTCGGCAGTGGGAAATCGGTTTGACCACTCCCAGCTTCTACATCTGTCCCAGTGCCCGGCAGATGAGCGAACAAGAGCGTCTCAATGCCCCGGCGACTGGATTCCGTTTCGCGAACAATATCGGAATCGCGAAGGGCAATTACGCCGCGAATTGGGGTTGCAGCAACTATCTGCAGGTCAAGGATCGTAGTGCTCAGGAGCGTTTTGGTACGGGCCAATTCTCCTGTGAGCGTCCCGCAGGTGCCTTCGGTGTCGTGACCCTTGACAAATGGCGGAATGTCCAGCAATCGGACGGCCATGCCACGCTCAATGGCCGTTGGAAAGCCGGCTCCGGCAAGGGGACTCGGATTGGCGACATGCAGAACGACGGTACGTCCAACACACTGTTTGTCAGCGAAATCCTCGGATGGGACAACCGCACGGACATCCGCGGTGCCTGGACGGTGGGTATGATGGGCGCGTCCGCATTCGTCGCCCGAGGATCACCCAATTCCTCTTTAGTGTTGGACAATCTGTCGGCATGTTTTGCCACAATTCCGCAGAACAATGTGATGCGGTGCGAGAATCCTCGCGGGACTGGCGACGATTCCAATAGCTATGCTTTGGCTCGTAGCCGCCACAAGGGTGGTGTCGTCGCCGCGATGGCCGACGCCTCCGTACGGTTCGTCCAGGATGGGATCGATATCCCGGTCTGGCACGCCATGGCGACTCGCTCCGGTCGTGAGGCGGTGTCTGAGCAGTAGTTGCTCCTCGACATCAGAAGGTTTGAACTTCCTGCCCGCCCTGGTTTCTCCAGGGCGGGTTTTTTTAATGGCAAGAAGTGGCCACGAGGGAAATATTTCAGCCAAAACGGAGTTTACAACCAGTCCCGGACTTCCTATTCTGCCGCCACGGACGACTGCTCACGGATGAACAGCACCCTACCTTCACCGCTTTTCTAGCATGGATGCAATGAGACAACACGCAGGAACCGGTCTTCCGGGAAAAATTCTTCCGTACTTCCTGTATGGCGGGTCGCTCCTCTTGAGCCTTGGATCATGGACAGCGCGAGCAGAAGACTTCCGTGTGGAAAGTTCGATCTATGTGGGCGAAGCGACGGAACCAGTAAGCCGTTCGTTGACCATCTTCAGGGCGGGCGTGACTTACGATCATTTGCTGGCCGATCACGAAATCACAGTCTTCGATCCGGCTCGACGCCGCTTCGTGCTGCTCGATACCAAGCGTGAAATACGCGCGGACATTAAGATGGAGGAGATCGCACGCTTCTGCGAAGCTCTCCGCCGGCGCGTGCTGGCATCCAAGGATGAATTTCTCCGATTCACAGCGGCTCCAACCTTGGACGTCTCCTTTAACGACGATGAAGGGACTCTTACGCTTGCGGACCCTTTGTTGAAGTACACCGCATGGGGAGAAGTGGCGCCACGGGACCGCGATTGGGGAGCCTACCAGCAATTCATGGATTGGTATGCCCGGCTGAATGCCTTCACGCGTCCGGGCACGATCCCGCCCTTCCCTCGCTTGGAACTTAACGCGGCACTCCGCGAGCACAATTTCATTCCCACGGAAGTCGAACTAAACATTCCCGCCCAGCAGTGGCTGGGAGGGGAAGACTTGACCGTCCGTAGCCGGCACATACTCCGCTGGCGGCTTCTGGATGTCGACAAACAGGTCCTCAACCGGACCCACGAATGCTTGGGAACTTTCCGCCAGGTGGAATACACCGAATTCCGCCAAGTCCGGAAACTTGATGCACAAGCCAATCAAAACTGACCGGCATTGGGTCTTGTTCTTCGAGCGGAAACAAAACCGGGCTGGCTCCGCGCGAGGTGCGCGAAGCCAGCCCAATCCATGTTGAGCGAGGCATTCCTCCCTCGATCAAGAAATATCGAGATTCATCAGGTAGCTTTCCAGGTCTCGGCGTAGTTCTCGCTCGCGTTCCGCGAGGCGGCGGATCTCCGCGCGATGCTCTTCGATTTGATCTTCCTGATCGGCGAATTTGCTCACGTAGCGTTGGTAGAGGCTGCTATCGCGGGCAAGTTGGCCCATATTCTCGCGGATGCGGTTCTGTTCGGCGGTAATTTCTTTGAGTTGCTTCTCTAGTTCTCGCTTCGAAACCACCACTTCCTCGATTGCCCGCTTCTTCTGCACGATGTGTTTTAAGGTTGCCTTAATCGCTCCACCCACGGAAGCGTGTTGTAAATAAAATGCGATGCGTCGATCATCCAGGTTCGTCAGAACGATCGACTCCTGGACCACGCGCTCTTCCTCGATTTTCAATTCCTCCGTGGCATCCGGTGAAGCCTCTACCAAGAATCGGTACACGTCCCGAGTACGCTCTTTCGGTTCCTCGGGCTTGACCAACGTCCAAGCACGGTCCCACGGATGTTCCACTAGAACCTTGCGTGATTCGGTTCCGGAATTCTTCACGGCATAGGTTTGCGTGCGGGTGAATTTGCGTTTGGTAAGGAGAGTTCCCTTGGCGATCCGCACGCTCACCAAGTGTTCCGGGCGGCCTGTCGAAGTGGGAGCCACTTCCATGTTGAGATCCATGGCATAACTGAGCAGCCGATCCGAACCTGGCGGCAGGTCGCGAATCTGCGCGTCTCCCGCGTAGGCCCCTGAATCGTAAATGGTAAGGGGGCCCTGCATCAGATAGGTCGTGGTGGAATTCTTCAACCGCAGACCATTGAGGGGATGTTTCGCATGTACCGTCGAGTTGTAAATGGAAATTTTCTCCACCTCGACCGGTTCGTTGACGATCGACAGCATGGCCGAAGTTTGACGTGCGAGGGAAACCGGCGTTTGGATGACATACTGGAACAGCTCTCCCACTTGCCCCGTTTCGGCGAGCGAACGCACGCTTTGAGAGAAGTATTCGGCAGCCGCTGCGTTTTTCCCCGCAAAGCTGTCCGCCGTGGCAGCGGGAGGCGCCGCGAAAGCCCGTATCCCGCGTCCGGCCGCTTCCGCCGTGGGTTCTTCACGACCACGTCGCAAGGCCTCTCGTGATTCCAGCACCAATTCCGCGCGATCCATCATGAGATCGTCGCTGTAGACTTGCGGCCCGAGGGAGGCGAAAAGCTCCAGCTCCGCTTCAGGACGAGGTAGGTACAAGGGCTGATACAAGTCCATGCGGAAGGAGATGGGCCTGCCGCTCATCAGCGTCAAGGAGACGTTTTCCCAATCTTGATCCGTGGTGTTCTCCACGATGGCCCAGCCCTGCAGCCACGCCTGGCCATCCTCATCGAGCGCCAAGCGGTAGCTGGTTTTCCAGACTGGAGTTTCTTGAACATAACCGACCCGCACTCGACGTTCGCCCTCGCCAGCAAAGTTCAATTTCACGCTCTTTTTCTCGTTGTCATGACCGAGAGCGAGCGTGGCCAAAGCCTGGCGCAATTCCGCGTCCAGCCGTGGATTGGCCAAGCGAATTCTTCCCACGCTCTCCAGTGCGATGGCGCGCAAACCTTCTTCGGTCAACAGGTTGAGAATATTTCGTTCTTGATAACGGTCCTCGCCAATCTGCACGGTCCGCTTCTCGAGGCCGATGATCAGGCCACGGATCCGCTCCGGGGCATCCACTTCGACCCGTTCTCCCCGAATTTGTGCCAACAGGTCGGCCAACGAAGGATTGGTCGTCAAATCAATCGCGAATGCTTTCAACGTCTTGGCTAAGGGGTCCCGGGACGCGTAGCTGACCGTGGAGATAGAACCACCGTCCAGATCCCGTACTACGAGGCTTTTGAGCAGATCGTTGATGTCTTCGGTTTGAAAGCGGAATTCCACTTCAGCCGAGCCCGCCACGGAGCCGGCATGTTCGAAATAGCCGACGCCCGAATTGAAGAGAACGAGCCGTTTTAGCGGCACGGCGGCAGCCTTTTCGGATTCCTCGTTGGCTCGAGTGGTGGTGGCGGCCAAGGCCACACCCAGCAGGGCCGGCCAGCAAGTCATGGCCAATTTGATGATGTGTGTTGGTTCCCAGCGCATGGGGCGGTTCTCCTGTGTTCCATTCATGAGGGGACAAATCTTCAGCGTCACGCGAGTGAGTGGGGATCACGGCTCGCTAACTTGAGACGTGCCGGAGATACGAAAAGTTCCCGGAACACTCCAAGAAAGCGTACGCCATGCGACGAGGAGAAGCGATTCGCGACCGTTGAATGGGCCAGAGGATCGCGCGGCGGGCGTTTCAGGTCCCTCAGGACCATGGCCGCGGGCTCAGCCCCCTTCTTTCTTGCCCGCCTTGATTGGCAAGAAGTTCAGCAGCTTGCCGAAAGAGAGCTTTTCATTGGCGGCGATGGCGGCAGTCGCGGCAGCTTCATCACCGGAAACCGCGTCGGCTAGGAGCTGCATCGATTGGGCAATCGCCGCTTTGGGGGCCTGTTCGATCAGCGGAATCCCGTTGTTCCTGGACTGGACCATCACGCGATAGTCGTTTGGCAACTGCCAGAAGATATCCCGACCGATCGTATCTTGCGCCTTTTTGAGGCTGATATGCCCCTGATCCAAACCGACGCGGTTGACGACGATTCTCACCTTATCGAGCATGCCCTCCATGTCTCCGAAGGAGGTCACGAGCCGGACCACGTTTCGAAGGCAGGGCAGGTCGAGTTGCGTCACGAGGAGAATGTCATCCGCCATCCGCAATGCGGTGAGGTCGATAGCGTTGTAGCTCTTCGAGATGTCGACGATCAGGTGGGAAAACGTGGCTTTGAGCAGCCCAATCACGCGACTGATGTCTTCGGCGGTGATCAGGTCCACGTCTTCCAGTTGCACGGGGCGGGGCAGCAAAAACAGCTTGGAAGAGTGTTTCGTCAACGACCGCTTCAGCAGTGTGAAGTCCAATCTGGTTACGTTTTGCGCGACATCGACCAATGTATATTCAGGGATCGTGTCCAGAAAGACGTCCGCGTCCCCCAAACAGAGATCCAAGTCGACGAGCACGGCATTTCGCTTCTCTTCCCGTGCCAAATAGCAGCCCAGGTTGACCGCGACGCTCGTCGTGCCCACGCCTCCGGTGGCACCCGCCACGCAGATGACCTTGGCCCCCTGCGTGCCGGACCCGGTGCGGCCCAGATATTGGCTGCCAATGCGTTCCAGGGCGGCCACGAGATCCTCGATACGGATGGGCTGCGTGAGAAACTCACGCGCGCCCGCCCGCATCACTCGTAGGATCAAGTTTCCGTCGTTGGAATTGCTGACGACGAGGATCTGACATTTGGCGGAAGCCTCCCGCACTTCGCTGATCAGCTTGATACCCCGTTCGACGTCCTGGTCGATCATGACCACGCCGATGTCCGGCTGAGTCTGCGACACCACGTCGGCAAAAAACTCGTACCGAGAGCACTCGGCTTCCAGCCACACCTGATCCATTCCGAGGAGCATCCCTTTGAGGGATTCCCTCGTGTCGTCATTGGGATCAACAATGGTGACTCTGAGGACGCTATTCATGCCAAACCATGGTGTTATGTGGCCACGCGGCCAGGGGTATCAATGTCGATGCTTGCGAAAATCTCCGGCGGAAGCGGAATACCCCTCCTTAGGAATCGTACCCCACGGGACCGATCAGCCCGGGCGGTTCGTCAGATTCCGTGGCCTTCGAAGCCGGCTTTCGCGAGGGCGTGGAAGCCTTGCGCTGAATGTTGGGGATTCCCGTGGACCAGGAGCGGTCGCTGGTGGTTGGCGGCAACCCATGCAGGGCTGCACCGTTTGTGCTGGGCAACGGCGTTCCGGGCATGATCATCTCGGAGGGAATCGCATTCGGATTCTCGCCGGACCAGGACGAATTGTGGTGGGGATGGCCCTGTATCGCTTCGGCTCCACCCGCCTGGTATTTCGCAGAACTGCCATCTTCGCTGCAAACAGGAACTTCGAGATAACCCCTCCAGTACAATTCGCCATCGCTGGGGATGGTCGCCTCTTGGCCAGGACCGCAAGGCGGCACTTGATGTGGATCCAAGGCGTCCACCAATTCCGGTGTCACCAAAATCAACAGCTCGATCTCTTGGACCGTCTCTTGCACCTTGCGGAAAGGAGTCCCCACGTAGGGCAGATCGGCTAGATACGGGATTCCTGAGTTTTCCGACTCAACCCGCGTCTGGATCAAACCGGCCATGGCCAAGGTTTGTCCGGCCTTCATTTCCACTCCCGTATCCGCTTCGCGGACCCGCAGGCCGGGGACCGTCGTCCCGTTGACCACGATGCTCCGCGTGGGGTCGATTTCGCTCACGCGGGGGCGAACTTCCAGGCGAATGTTGCCGTTCCCCAGCACGATGGGCACGAAGTCGACCTGTGTACCAAACTTCTTGTATTCGATGGAAACCGTGCCCAAGGCTTGCGGCACGAGAATGGGAAACTCGCCCCCTTCGTTGAAGAAGGCCGGTCGGCCGCTGACGGTCACCAGCGTGGGTTCGGCCAGGATCTTGACCAGATCCCGCCGGCGTAGGGCATCGATCAGCCCGAAAAAGGCACGATTATCACCGAGGATACCAAAGCGGACCGTATCCGAGGCATTCAGGCCGGCTGTTCCGGCTGCGGCTGCGGCTCCACTTCCAATGTTGGCAGTGGTGGCGGCGGCGGCGTTGATCAAACCGCTGGCACTCGTCATCAAAAACCCGCTCGAAGTCGCCAGATTGAAGTCCGTGGACATTCGCCGCAAACCTGTCCGCGACACTTCCATCACGCGAATATGCAGCAGCACTTGCTGGACGCCGCCCACTTCAATCAGATTCACTACCTTCGGATAATAATCCTGGGCCATTTCGATGATGCGCGTCACATGGCCTGGCTTATCCACGAAACCCGAGATGACCACGCTGTTGGAGAGCGCCCGAACTTGAAGCGAGGCATCGGGGAATTGGGCCTGGAGGATCATCGCCAATTCACGGACATCGCCGTAGACGATGATGTCGATGCTGCGAATTTCGTCATCTTCGCCCCAAATGTTGACCTGGGTCACACCCGGCTTTTTGGCGAAAAGCTGAATCTGATTGGGCGAGAGCGCGGTCAGTTCCAGGATCTCCTGGTTATTGACCTGCGCCCGTGGAATTCGCTGTTCCAGATTGAGGATGCGGCTGGAATTCGCCGTCATCTCGATACGGTCGCTCGGCTTTTCGATGTCGTAGACGATCGAAGACGAGTCGATGTATTGAGCTTGTGCGGTGCTCGCGAGGGCACACCAAGCCACCAGGCCGCACAACCAACAAACCGTGGCCAAATCCGTTTTGTTTTGTATTTTATAGTACATCCCTGTACTTCCCGTTTTTGCTGTTTTGTGGTGATGGCCCTTTTCCGTGGTCGGGCCTTTATGAACCGTATCTAGGCCGATGGGTGTTGTGCTTTGCCCCTGTATTGCCTCAGCGAGACCCCAGTCGGTTTGCGTTTCTCGTTCTTATCTTCTCCGTCGCATGATTCGGAACAAGCTCTGGGGATCGAGCACGTCATCCCCAAGCGTTTCCCGCAGGCGGTCAATCTGGTCCTGGAGAGAGCCATCGTCTCCATTCAACAAGTCACCGCCATCCCCCTCCAACTGCTCCAATAGCTGCTGTTGACGAGACCTGTTGCCATCTAGGAGCGAACTACCGAAATCGCCCGAACTACCCGAACCGCCCGAGTCCGCGCGGCTCCGCCGCACAATGGTCGGCAGCGCTTGGCCTTCGCGAAACAGGACTTCCTGGGTTTCGTTTCCAGCCAATAGGATCATCGTCCAACTATTCTCATCCCCGCCAGTCGCGGCAGGCAGATCCGCGGCGAAATCAGAGGCTTTGTCCCGGACCCACTCCAAAAAACTGGCACCGGAGTTCGAGGCGAACTCTTCCGGGCGTTCCTCTTCGTTGTCACGATCGCTCTTTTCGCCATTACCGAAGATGCTCTGGAGCTGCGCCCCGGATACGTCGGCGGTCAGATCGTCATCAGGACTGCGGATGGAAAGCCGAATTTTGCCCAGTTCCTCCGCCAGCGCGATCTTTTCGGCTTGTGCCGGCGTTACCAGCAACGAGACCGTCTTGGCCGTGATCGCGGTTCCGTCGGTATCGATGTTGTCCTTGTTATAGATCTGATTCACGGCGAAGACTTTGACGTCCTGGAGGATCGTCTGGGTCGACACTTCGTTGATGCCGTTGTTCGAAGTACGGACATAAACCAGCACATCCACGCGATCGCCCGGAAGGATAAGGCTGCCGCCGGTACTGCTGGCGGTCACCTTTACCGAGAAAGCGCGGTAGCCTTTGGGAATTTGCAAGGACGCGGTCGCGACCTCATCCACTCCCAGGAGCTTCGCCTCGAGGATCGGTTCGCCGGAAAACAGCTTGGAACGGGCCCGCCGTCCTTCGATGTTTTCGATATTCATGATGGCGCCGGTGGGAATCTTGTCTTTCGGCCAAGCTTCCAGCTTGACCAGTTGGGCGGTTAATGGAGTCCCGTATTCCACGTCCTGCAGCGCGACGAGCACGCTGTCGGTTTCCAGGGACTCCGGCTCCACTTTGGGCTTTTGATCCAGCACCTGGCTAATACCCACGGACGCTACTAATCCGCATCCGAGCGCTAGAGCCAGGAGTACTAACGATTTTCCACGCATGATTTACTCCGCTGTCCGCGAGTGCCTCCAATTCGCCACGACGCCAAAAACGAGTCCCACAATCCGTTTGGGGACGGCATCGAGCATTTTCTCCACTGAAATAACGTCGCTTCGTAAGCTTATTGGAACCCTTCTTGCCGCATGACGCTCTTGGCGGTCAGCGTTTGCGGGGTCATAGGGAACATTGGCACATTGAGCCAACTGACTTTATCGAAAGGAACCGACACATCAACTTCGACACGACCGCCAACAGTGGTGTTGACCGGAGCATGCCGAGTAATATTCACTTGTAGATCACCTGGCTGCACGCCGGCCACGTCAGCCAACCGCGAAGCGATCTCGCTTTGCACGACCGACAAGGCGGCCGGGTCATCCGGGGAGGTTACAACGGCCATCCGCGCCCCTTCCCGCGATGCATTGGTAATGAGCTGTTGAACCATCACGACCCGACCAAACTCCAAGATCCCGAAGAGCAGCAGCAAGAAGAGCGGCGCGATGATCGCGAATTCAACGACCGTGGTGCCCGCACGGTCGCGGCGGTCTTTCCGCCGGGAACGGAGCGAAGGGTCTTGACGGTTTTGGGCATCATGCGCGAAGTAACGACGGGACATCTGGAAGTAGTTTCGCTGTCGGCTCATATCAACATCCCCGTAGTCGCGAAGTAAGCAATAGTTCCGATCGCGATCGGAATTCCATAGGGCAATAACAACATGGAACTCTTGCGTTCCGCCGCGATCGCCGAAAGCTCGTTCGGATCGCGGATCGTGAGAATCTCGGTGAGAATTCCCCAAAACTGGTCACGGTGTTTCCGCCAGCTATTCCGGAAGAGGACCATGCCCACGGCAATCACCGCGCCGATGATCGTGGAATAGCAAAAGGCGTAAAACGTAGCCGTACCCCAGACCCAGGCTCCAACTCCAGCCATCAGCTTGACATCGCCGGCTCCCATGCCGCCGATGGCATAAGCGGGCAGGAGAAGTCCCAGCCCCACGGCGGTTCCGACTAGGGTCCAGCCCAGCCCTTCGCCACCGTAGAACGCGACACTATAGATCCATCCGCTGATCACAAAGGGAAACGTCAGCCAGTTGGGCACCCTGAGTTGGTATCCGTCGATCACCGCGGCCACGATGAGCACGACCGTGACCAACCAGATGGGCCAATGCTCGGCGATAACGGATCCCCATGTGCTAGCGTCACTCATCTTTCCCAGGCTCCTTGTTTGCGGTCTCGAAGTTCAATCTCCGTCGATGGAAATCACCGGCGGCAACCCGCGGATCAAATGCGCGTTGCAAAAAGATAGCTCGCGAATGCCGCGAACAACGTGAAACAACAGGCGACGATTTGTACCGCGTGGGACATGATGTCGGCAGATACGACCGGATACATCGAACTTGACCCTTGTGTGAGCTGGAAACGGGCCAACCAGGGCATCCTTCCCCTCGCGGCCCAACGACGGCCAGCATGTGAAAAATCCCCCGGCAACGAGACCGCTGCCGGGGGAGTTCTGCATCCACGATTCCAATCCGGTCCAACCGGAAACCCGGCGGGAAACGCTAGCTCGCGTTACCGGCGGAGATCGAATCGGCGATATTCGTGAAGGTGGTATTGGCGTTGGTACCAATGTTCGTAATCGCCGCCAGGCAGACAATCACGATCAGGGCCAACATCACGGCATACTCAACCGCCGTGGGGCCATCTTCGCTTTCCAGGAAACGACGTACTTTTTGCGTGAAGTTCGACATGAGTATCTCCAATTATGTAAATAAGTTTCGTTCGTCAGATCAAAAAACAGAAAGCCTCAACCAAACCAAATGCTCTAGCTGGCGTTACCAGCGGAGATCGAGTCGGCGATATTCGTGAAGGTGGTATTGGCGTTGGTACCAATGTTCGTAATCGCCGCCAGGCAGACAATCACGATCAGGGCCAACATCACGGCATATTCAACCGCCGTGGGGCCATCTTCCGATTTGAGGAAACGTTGCACTTTGTCAGCGAAGTTCTTCATTCATTCCTCCGTTGGTGGTTCGGACACGGTTTCCCGAGGAAGCCGCGCCGAACCGTTCTTCATTAAGATCAAGAGGCCGTCTCCACGCGCGGTTCGCAAGGAACCGCTGGCCTGCGGAGCATGAGCGAACGGCCACCATTCTGTAATGAAACATGCCTCTCCAATCCTTCATTCCTCTGGTGATGAAAACTTCGCGTTGCCTCGGAGATCCGTTCATGACGGAATGTTCCGCGGCGCCCCGGTTTGGCACATCCCATTTGACATGGATGTGCCGGCTTCATCCCTTCGGCAACCAGGCGACCAAGGCATTTGCCCTGGCCCATGGTTTTGCGTCCTGGTCTCGCGACCAGTTTGCCTTTGTCGAGGACAAAGAGGCGCAGGCCTTTTCTTCGTCGTCCTCCTCCTGGAAGCCGCGACTAGCGACATTCCGCTCTAGGAAAGAATCCGACACATGGGGCGAACGCCCCACTCAGGTTCGCGAGTGAACACTCACGTTTGACCTGTACATTGGAAACCTATGTCACCACGGGCGGGAGTCAAATGCGGAGTTTAATTTTTTTCCACCAATTCCAAGGTTCTCCGTACAAGTCGTCACGGGAACCGCGTTAAAGACCACACAAGCCGTTTCGCCAGGCCGAGGAGTGGACGTGGCGGGCAGGAATGCCGGACCCAAACCGCGAAACAATCCAACGGATAAGGATAAATGGTGCGGTTTTCCGCCACGTTCAAGCCGTGCGCCGCGAGAAAACCATTCCCAAGCTATGTTTGCGCGTGCACGCGGAAGGTTCATTTCCGCTTCCCATACACTAGTGCCATGCAAAACCATGTTTTCTTCCTTCGATCCCAAACCTCTGCTAGACGCGATCTCCGAGTCACCGATAAACGGATATGCCCCTGGGCAAGCTCCCGCCGCCGAGCCGACAGCATTGAATGCTTTAGCTCTGCATGGCCATGGACGGATGGAACCAGCCCGTGCCGCCTGCCAGTGGCTGGCTGACACACAGCGCGACGAGGGGAGCCTCAGCACACTTCCTGGTCACGCGGGTCCGCGCTGGCCCACTAGCTTGGCGGTCCTGGCTTGGGAGCAGGCCCTACGTGAATCACCGGAAGAAGCTAGCCCCTACGCTTCCGCCCGCGAGCGGGGATTGAACTGGATCTTGCAAACGGAAGGGGAAACGATTCCGCCCCGCGCCGACACCGAACACGACACCACCCTCGTGGGCTGGCCCTGGGTCGAGGGGACGCATTCCTGGTGCGAGCCGACGGCACTATGCGTTCTGGCTCTCAAATCGACTGGCCATGGAGAACACGCTCGCACGAGGGAAGCGGTTCGGCTGCTGATCGACCGACTATTGCCTCAGGGCGGCTGCAATTACGGGAACACCGTCGTTCTCGGCCAGACCTTGCGGCCCCACTTGCAACCTACGGGCTTGGTCATGATGGCGTTGGCGGACGAACTCGATGAATCGGGGCGTATCCAACGCTCGCTCGACTATTTACAGCGGAACCTGGCGCCCGCCACGCCGGTTCTTTCCTTATGTTACGGATTGCTCGGCCTGGCCGCTCACGATGCCTGGCCTCCGCACGCGGACCGGCTGCTCGAAAGCGCTCGGCTGCAAGCTGTTAGCCAGAGCGGCGGCCCGTTGGAACGGGCGCTCGTGCTGCTCACGCTGTTAGGAGATGATTCTCCCCTACTCTCCATGCCCCGAGAGGAGATCGCCCTATGAGCCACTCATCCACTGCCTTTCCTCCCGTGGAGCATGACATCAGCGGCGAGCCTCAAGGGCTCGACCGCCGCGCGCTGCTCGTGGGAGGCGGCGCCGCGCTGGCGGGACTGTTGGGCTACACCTCGCTCAAGGCGATGTGGCAAAAGAAGTCGCCCGTGTTCATCGCGGACCGGCAGCGCTATGACATCGCCAAACTGGAACAAACCATTCGGGACGGGCTACTGGCGACCGGCCTCCAGCCAGAGCGTCTGCGGGGCCGCCGCGTGCTGCTCAAACCGAACATGGTGGAGCCATCGCGGGATGCCCCCCACATGACCACGCACCCCAGCATGGTGCTCGCTACGGCGGAAGTCTTCCGGCGCTGGGGCGCACAAGTGACGGTGGGTGAAGCCCCTGGCCACGTGCGAGACACGCAATTCGCCCTGTTCGAATCAGGCATCGGCGATGCCTTGAAATCATCCCGGCTTCCCTTCGCCGACCTTAACTATCAGGACGTCGCCTGGGTAGCCAACGGCGGCAAGGTCTCTCGGCTCTCAGGGTTCCACTTCCCCCAGGATGTGGTGACGGCGGATTTGATCGTCTCCCTGCCGAAGCTCAAAACTCACCACTGGGTGGGTTTCACGGCCTCCATGAAGAATCTGTATGGCACGATTCCCGGCATCATCTATGGCTGGCCCAAGAACGTGCTGCACTATTCCGGTATTCCCGCCACGGTGGTCGATATCAACGCCTCGATTCCCAAATCGATCTCCGTGATCGATGGTATCGAGTGCATGGAGGGGGATGGCCCCATCATGGGGAGCCCCAAGCACATGGGCCTGGTCGTCGTGGGTACTCATCCCACCGCCGTGGACGCCACATGTGCCCGAATCATGGGGCTGCGGCCGGAGCGCGTGCCGTACCTGGAATTGGCGGCGCGAAAATTGGGCCCCATCCGAGATGAACAGATCGAACAGCGCGGCGTGCCGTGGCAGCCATTGGTTTCCCCCTTTGGCGTGCTTGATTGGCCGCACCTCCGCCCGCTATGCACCGATCCCGGCGTGTTGATCTCCGGTCGCGAGCCGCCGCGATGTTCGGGCGCGGCACATTGCGTCTGATCATGAATGCTCGACCGGGCGATTAGCTTTTTCCGGTCTACTGCCAAATAGCGAAGGCGGCTTCCAACGCAATTTGGCCAAAGCCATCCTTCAACGCGGTGAAGTCCTCCAAGTCGACATCCCCGTCCCCGTCGAAATCCCCCTGCCCCCATGTCGTGCCATTCATTCCGAAGTTCGCTTTCAGCAGCGAGAAATCGTTGAGATCGATCCGCCCGTCCAGATTCGCATCCCCGGGCGCGCGGACCTCGATTGTGACGGTGCGCGGCTCGGAGGAGAGTTGGCCAGCCAAGGCGGAGTACGTGAACGTGTCCACGCCAAAGAAACCGGCACGAGGGACGTAACGAAAGGAACCATCTTCAAACAGAGTCAGATCGCCATGGGTGGGCAGATCGCCCAACATGGCGGAGAGACCAACGCCATCGTCGTTGGCGAGCAGGCCGCTTTCCGCGCCAACTTCCAGCGTCACTCCCACGGCGACCTGAAACAGGTCATCGACGGCGACGGGCGGTGTGCCTGTTACCACGATGTCCACGGTATCCGAGGAAGTGCCCCCCGCCGCGTCGGTCACCGTTAAAGTGGCCGTGAAAGTGCCCGGTCGGGCATAGGTGAAGGAAACTTCCGGACCCGTGGCGTCGACCACTCCGTCCGACTCGAAGTCCCAAGCGAATTCTAGTGGCCCGTCCACCGCCGCTCGGGACATTTCACCCGAGAACCCGACTTCCAATGGTACCTCGCCGGATTGCTGATCCACCATCACGTGGGTCGACGGCAGCGGCAGCGGGTTTGTGTAGTCGATCCGCACGAGTTTCGCGTCAGCGTTGCCGCCTCCGAAATTGGAGCCCCATTCCAAAAGGTACATCGCCCCGTCGGGGCTGATCTTCATGTCGATGGGACGGCGAAAATCGAATGACGGCAGGAAAGGGTTGATCTTGAGTACATTTCCCTCGGAGTCGATTTTCACTTCCTGAATCCAACCCCGGGACCATTCGTAGATGAACAACGTGTCATCGAAATATTCGGGCAACCCGCGCGTCTCGGAAGTTGCGGGATCGAAATGGTGCACCGGGCCGGCCATTGCGGTGCGGCCTCCCGTGCCCAATTCCGGAAAATCGGTACCTCGCCCGCCGGGGTACCAGATCCAAGCCGGTTGGGCCGGCGGCAGGAGTTCGGCCCCCGTGTTGTTGAGAGAACGATTGACGGGAGCCAGGGGATCGAAAGTGATCCCCGACAGCTGCCGGGCGAAGTCATAATCCCGGTAGGGCAAGTTGTTCGCCACGAAGTAGGGCCAACCGTAATTCCCCGCTTCCCGCGCCTGATTGATTTCGTCATGCCCGCGTGGGCCGCGCGCGTCTGAATTGCTTCCCGCGTCCGGGCCCACATCCCCCCAATAAAGCCAACCCGTCTCCGAGTCGACGGAAAAACGGAACGGGTTGCGGTTGCCCATCACGAAAATCTCGGGACGGCCTTGCGAACCATCGGCGGGAAACAGATTCCCCTCGGGAATGCTGTAGGCTCCGTTCGCCTCGGGATGGATTCGCAGAATTTTGCCACGCAAATCGTCCGTATTGGAGGAGGATTTCTGCGCGTCGAAATCGGAACGTCCAGGCCGTTCATCGATCGGCGCGTAACCGCTGGATGCAAAGGGATTCGTGTTGTCCCCCGTGGAGATATACAAATCGCCGTCCGGTCCGAATCCCAGCGCGCCGGCCGAATGGCAGCAATTGCTGCGCTGCACGGGTATCCGCAGCAAGGTCTCCTCGGAACCCATGTCGAGCCGGTTGTCCACGATGGTGAATCTGGAAACCCGCTGCTCGGCCACCGGCCCCGAGGGAGAGTAGAACAGATAGACCCACGCATTCTCCGCGAAGTTAGGATCGAGCGCGATGCCCAGCAGGCCATCCTCATGCTCGGTGGTCACCGCTAGGGCTCCCACTCGCACGGTGCGGGACTCCTCGGGAAGGTGGGCCTTCATGGTGCCTCCCCGCTCGATGAAATAGACCGTGCCGTCGGGCGCCACGTCCAGTTGCATCGGATTGGAAACTCGCGTTTCCAACTCGACCTTTTCGTAATTGCGGTCCAGCGTGGCACCCACATCGGCGGGCGCGAAACCGGCTGCGTACTGAATCCCGCCCAGCAGATGCTCTTGGAACAGCGGTTCGCGGAATGAACCCGAAGTGTGCCCCCGCCCGGTGTACCAGGAGCGCCCACCGTCGAATTCTTGGGCCCAAGCGACGGGATGGTCGAAACCCATCTGGCCGCCGGTATACGTCCGTTCGTCCAGCGTGGCCAACACATGCACCTGTCCGCGTGGGTTGAGGTTGAAGTTGTACCACTCGTCGGTGACTTCCCACCGCTCCGGAAGTCCCTCGGTCGAAGCATGGAAACGATCGGCGACAACCACGGTTCCCGTCTGCACGGCCGGATGCGAGGCGAAGCGGGCACCCACCAAATCTCCGTACCAAGCCCAGTCATGTTCGGTGTCGGCGGCGGCGTGGATGCCCACGAACCCGCCTCCCGCGCGGATGTATCGCTGGAAGGCGGCTTCTTGCGCGGTGTTGAGCACGTTGCCCGTCGTGTTCAGAAAGATGACCGCTTCGAAAGGGGCCAAATCTCGGTCGTTGAAGATCCTGGCATCTTCCGCGGCCAGCGTGGAGAAGCCATGTTCTTCGGCCAGGTTTTCCACCGCGTTGATGCCGGCGGCAATCGAACCATGGCGAAAGCCAGCGGTCTTCGTGAACACGAGCACGTCAAACGCGGGATCTCCCGCCAACAACATTCGGGGTTCCAGCCGTTCACAGATGCCCGCTCGGCGAACCACCATGTTTCCCAGCCCCCGTTTCTTCCCGCTCCGTCTCACTCCGCTCTCCTCCCAAAGTCTCCGATGCGCACGAAGTTATGGTCTTCACAATCTCTCAGGTTAGCGGCACGGAGAAATCGAAGCCAACGATTTGCGTGACGTTTCGCGAGAGAATTGCGAGGATTTATGCGGAGGACGCCAAGAAAAAGTACAAGAATTTGGTGTTTGATTCGAACCAATTCCGAGGAGCCGGCATCCGGAGACTTCAACGAATTCCAAGAAATTTCCACTTTTCCACTTGATTTGAGCGCGCCGAAAGGCGACAAAAGACAGAATGGAGAACCTAGGCGACCGGCTGTTTCACTGCCTGGACCGGCAGAGAACCAGGCCAGACTCAAGGCCCATCAATCGGCGGCCAGCCATTCGGCTAGTGGACGAAGACAGGCAACTCACAGAGAAGAGGTCTCTTATGGACATGCGCTTACGGACCGTTCGAAGGTCATTCGTTCTCCTCACGGCGGTATTGTCGGGCGCTCTACTGTCCGCGCTGGTTCTTGTCGAACAAAGCGCTCACGCTCAACCGCCTGGTCAAGCACGTCCCGCGCGAGGAGGGCCCAAAGCCGGCAAGCCGGGCGGGAAACCACAACAACCAGGGCAAAAACCTGGGCAACCGAACCAAAACGGTGAACAACCCAAGGACGGCCAAGGCGGGGAAAAGAAGGGCGAAGAAAACAAGGATGAAGCATCGAAGACCGTCAAGCGTTCTGATACTCCGGATACCCCTCCAGATCCCTCGGAATTGGAGGTACGTCCCGGCGATGACGGGAAGGTCGAATTCAATTTTCGCGGCCAACCCTGGCAGGCGGTGCTGGAGTGGCTCGCCGATATCTCCCAGCTCAGCTTCGACTGGCAGGAACTCCCCTCCGATTATCTCAATCTCACCACGCGCCGCAGCTATACAGTGCCCGAAACGCGGGACCTGATTAACATGCACCTCTTGCGGCGGGGTTTCACGATCCTCGTCAATGAGGAGGTCATGTCCGTCGTCAAGATCGAGGGGATGAACCCCAGCGCCGTGCCGCGCGTGGTGCCCGAAGAACTTGAAGCACGCCACCCGCACGAATTTTTGAAGGTTTCCTTCCCGCTCGATTGGCTCATGGCCGAGGAAGCGGTCGAGGAAATCAAGCCGATGCTCAGCGCCAATCACAAGATCACGCCGCTCAAGGCGACCAACCGCGTGGAGGTGGTCGATACGGCGAGAAACCTGAGGGACGTGAATGCCCTGCTGAGCGTCGAACAGTCGGACCGCGGGCAAGAGCGTCTGTTACAAAACATTCCCTTGCAATATACGCGTGCCGCGGACGTGATCGACAATCTCAAGGAATTGCTGGGCGTCGAGACCAAGCCTGCAGGCCCGATGACGCCCGAGCAAATGCGTCAGCAACAGCAGATGATGCAGCAGATGCGCCAGCAACAAAAACAAGGCGGGCAGCCGGGAGGACAAAAGGAAGAGGCGAAAATTTATCTCGTCGCGGACGTACGGAACAACAGCATCTTGGCCAACGCTCCGCCGAACAAGATGGCTCTGATCAAGCTGGCCGTGGAGACCATCGACACGCCACCCGATCCTCAGAATTCACTGCTGCTCAACATGGCCCGCATGCAGATCCACCGCTTGGCCTCTCTCGATCCCGAAGCGTTCAAAACGACGCTGGAAGAGGTCGGCAACCTGGAACCCTCCACGAAGCTGCAAGTCGATAAGAAGAATAACGCGCTCATCGCCACCGGCAGCCGCGCGGACCAATTAGTTATTAGCGAGCTGATCGCCAAGCTCGACGGCAGCAGCCGTTCTTTCGAAGTGATCGCCTTGCGGCGGCTCTACGCGGACGACGTGGCGGGGACGATCGAAAAGATGATGGGGGGTAAGAAAGAGGATGACAGCCAAAATCAGCGGCGTGGCTATTTCTCTTTCTATAGTTGGAGACGCAACAACGATGAAGATGAGAAGAAGGATGAGTTCCGCGTTGACGCGGATGTAGCCAATAATCAGCTTTTGCTGTGGGCCAATGAAATTGAATATGCCGAAGTTCGCAACCTGCTGGTGAAGTTGGGAGAGATCCCGCCCGAGGGGGGTAAACCGCAGAAGACCCGCTACTTCGAGGTTGCTCCAGGCGAGGAGACACGAGAATTCCTGGAACAACTGCGGGAAGTTTGGCCCAATATGGGTGAAAACCCGTTGGAAATCATTGGCCTTCCTCCAACGGCGACTTCCACGGACAAAGAAGACCAAGAGGAAGAAGAGCCACGCCAAGCACGTCTGGTGCCGCTGCCCAGGCCGCATCATGCCGCTCCCCGGATCCAGCTTGTTCAGCTCACATCGGAAGAAGCTTCCGAAGAGCCTTCCCAGGAAGAGTTGCGTAAGCTGTTCGAAAAGCTGCAAGCGGAACAGAGAGCTGCCGAGCGGGAAGCGATGCAGCCCGAAATTGAAGAACCCTCCGAACCGCCCCCTATCCGGATCTCAGTCAGTCCCCAGGGGGAGTTGATGATTTCCTCGGACGATACCGAGGCGCTCGACCGGCTGGAACAATTGATTGATGACTTCGCGCCACGGCCCAGAGACTTCATCGTCTTCCGGCTCAAATACGCCTGGGCCTACTCGGTGAAGCTCAACCTGGAAGAGATCTTCGAGGAAGGAGAAGAGGAATCCGGATCCAACTTTGACTATTGGTATTGGGGCTATCGCCCTCGCTCGAATTCTTCGAAGAAATCGAGCAGTGCCCTGTCGCGACGCCGCCCACTGAAATTCGTTTCCGATAGCGACACTAACACCCTGCTGGTCCAAGGCGGAACGCCCGAGCAACTGGAAACCGTGCGTGAGCTGATCGATTTTTACGATCAGCCGCCCACGGACGATTCCCAGTCCGCCCATCAGACGGAATTTTTTCATCTAAAGTTTGCCAAAGCGGAGGAAGTGGCCGAAGTTGTCAAGGACGTCTTCCGCGACTTGCTCAGCTCCAACGACAAGGCGCTGCAGAACAACAAGAAGGAAGATCGTCCCGAACGGCGGATCATCTACGATTTTGGCGAAGGCGACGACGAACAGACCAAGAAGCCCCGGTTCAAAGGTCTGTTGTCCATGGGCGTCGATCAGACCTCGAATTCCTTGGTCGTCTCCGCCGCTCCCGTGGTGATGGTCCATGTCAAGGCGATTGTCCATGAACTGGACCGCGCGGCGCGGCCCTCTTCCACCATTGAAGTCGTGCGGGTCAATTCCGCTTTGAAGGGGAGTTCCGCCCGGGCCGCTTTGGCCCGTCTGCTAGGCGAAGCACAGGCCCAAGCCAACAAAGACCAAAAGAAGCCGGGCGAGCAAGGGAACGAAGGCGAAGGCAAGCCCGAAGGCAACGGCAATCGAGGCGAGGAGTAACAACCCGTTGAAAAACACCATCGTGGCGTTTTTCAACCTCGCCAGGGTCACCGCTAAGCTGTTCCCAGCTCGCAAAATAACGACTTACGTCGCTATTTTGAACATCACCTCCTGTGATGCCGCAGGCTGTTGAGTAAATCAACAGCCTGCTAACCGCGCCACGGACGGAATCGTCGCCCTCTCAAGGATTGCAACGGAATTCCGCCAAGAAGCGGCGCTTCGTGGCGAAGTATGGTGGATTGTCCGTCTTGTCCCGCTTTTACCGGCGAGAGCTGCTTCGTTGAGTGGCTTGAGTTCGCCGGTTTTATGGGCCAGAATTCTGAGAGTTCCTCCGCGCGCCCGTCAATACTCGCGATGGGTCCGCGGCGCCATCTTTTCCCAACCATCGGCATCTTGCCGAGCCAAATTTCCACCCGTCGAGGAGAGCCAGGGCCATGAAAATTGTGCGTAGTTTGATTCTGTTGGTCGCGGTGTCGTTCGCGCCGCTCGTGGCATCCCAGCCGGTCTTTGCCGAAGGCTCCACGCCGGCGGTGGTTCCCGTGTTTCGCGTTGACCGGCCCCTGGCCGAGGCCCCAGTAGGCGAAGATCTGATGCTCTTCGGCGGCGGCGCTGTGGAATCGTTTGAACAGTGGACGGCCCGGCTCCGAAAAGTTCGCGATGACGAAAAAGTGAAGGCCATCGTCCTCCTAGGCAATGGAGCCGCCCTTGGGCACGCCCAGCTTCAGGAAACGCTTTCCATCTTGAAGGAGATCAAGGAAGCCGGCAAAGAGATCCATTCGCATGCCGAATCACTCACGACCCGTTCCCATGCCGTGCATGCCGTGGCCAACCGGCTCAGCGTCGTGCCCAACGGCGACATCTGGCTCACGGGACTGTTTGGCGCCTCGATGCACGTGCGCGGGCTGCTGGACAAGCTGGAAGTCGAGCCCGACTTTTTGACCTGTGGCGACTACAAAAGCGCGGCGGAAACCTACACGCGGAAAGAACCGAGCCCCGAGGCGGAAGAGAATCTGCGGTGGCTGCTTGACGACCTCTTCGCGATGTACGTGGAGATGATCGCCGAAGGCCGCGAAACCAGCGAGGAACAGGTCCAACAGTGGATGGACAAGGGGCTGTTCAGCCCCGACGCGGCGCAGGAGCTGGGCATCATTGACGCGGTGGAGGACCGGGACGAATTCATCGCGGAGTTGAAATCCCGCTTTGGCGAGGATCTCAAGTTCGACAAGAAATATGGCAAGAAAAAGCCGAAGCAAATTGACTTGTCGAGCCCGTTTGGCGTGTTGAAGTTTTATGCCGATTTGCTCAGCGGCCCTTCTCGTCCTGGAGCGAAGAAGGACGCCGTGGGCATCGTCTATGTGGAAGGCCCCATCATGGCGGGCGAAGCGGCTCCCGGCGGGTTTCCCTTCGGCGCCGGCGGCATCGCCTATAGCGGCCCCATCCGCAAGGCCCTGCTCAAAGCGGCGGACGATGATTCGATCAAGGCCGTCGTGCTGCGGGTCAATTCGCCGGGCGGATCCGCCGTGGGGAGCGAAGTCATCCTGCAAGCGACCCTCGATCTGAGGGAGAAGAAGCCTTTCGTGGTCTCCATGGGGGACGTGGCCGGCAGCGGCGGCTACTACGTCGCCTGCGGGACCGACACGATTTTCGCCGATCCCGCCACGATCACCGCTTCGATTGGCGTGGTGGCCGGCAAGTTGGCCACGCGCGATATGTGGGAAAAATTCGGCGTCAATTTCAAGGAATTCGAACAGGGTCCGCAGTCGGGCATTCTTTCCTCGAACCGCGCCTTCACGCCAGCCCAGCGGGAAATGTTGCAGTCCTGGATGGACGAGATTTATGACGTGTTCAAGCAGCACGTGCTGAACGCCCGCCGGGAACGCCTGACCAAGGATCTGGAAGACATGGCGGGGGGCCGGGTCTACACGGGCCGGCAAGCCCTCGATTTGGGATTGGTGGACCGCCTTGGCGGACTGCGGGACGCGGTGGCCCACGCGGCGGAACTGGCTGATTTGGAGGACTACGATGTGCGGCCCGTCCCGCGTCCCAAAAATTTCGCCGAACTGTTAACCGAAAGCCTCTCCGGCGAGGATGACCAAGACCAGCCCCTTTCGCTGAACGCTCCCTCCGGCCTAGGGGAAGGAAGCTCGGACTGGCTCGCCAAACTGGCTTGGCCACGCTTGCGAAAGTTGGACCCCGCCACGGCAGGGCACTTGAAGACGGCGCTGCGGCAGCTTGAAATTCTCCAGCAAGAGAACGTCTCTCTTCCCATGCCGCAGATCATCCTGCGTGATGGCAAATAATCTCTACTACATCATTCCGCGGCTCGTGAGGACGGCTGCCTCGCGCGCCGTGGAGTGATTTCGGCCAGGCGAGCGCTGCTTTACTCGCCGATGCAGTAGAGATGCTCGAACGTGCGGAGCAGAATCTTGCCGTCGACAAAGACCGGCGTGGCCAACGTGTCCTCGCCGAGTGCGTTTTTGCCGATCATGCGGAATTCATCGCCACCGGCCAGGACAAACGTCGTGCCGTCTTCACGGGTGATGTAAATGTTCCCTCCGGCCACGACCGGTGAGGAACTGAACGCCGTGCGGGACCTTTCCACCTGGTCCGCCCATACCACGTCGCCCGACGGTCCATCCAGGCAGGCAACTTCGCCTTTATCCGTGCAGATATAGACGCGGCTGCCGAGAGCCGCGGGAGTGGGCACGTCGGCGGAGTAGTCATGGCGTTCCCATTCGACATGTGAATCGGTGACGTCGCCCGATCCGCCCAAGCGGATGGCGGTCAGCGAATCGCCACGCGCGTACGGCGCGATCACCAAATCCTGGCAAATGACCGCCGAGGCGATGGAGCGGAAGAATTGCTCGCCGTTAGGATTGAGCCCGCCCACGCGCCACAGTTCATGGCCCGTGGCCGCGTCATGGCCCGTGACATGGTCGGCCCCCAGCACCACGAGGATCGGGCCTTGCGGGGTATCGTGCACCACGGGCGTGGAATAGCTTTGCGCGGACTCACGCGGCGCGGGCAGCATGCGGTCTACTTTCCACAGCACGTCACCGGTTTCCTTATCGAACGCGGCCAGATAGGAGGGCCCGCTTTGCATGCAGGCCACCACGACCGCTTCGGGCGTCAACACGGGCGAAGTGCCCAAATCCCACCACAGCGTGTCCTCACCGTACATCTCTTGCAGATTGTGGTGCCAGACCGTTTTTCCCTGGAAGTCCAAGGCGGCCAAGTCGCCGCTCTTGAAATAGACATAAACCCGCTCGCCATCGGTGGTGGGGGACGGATTCGTGCCGCTTCCTTTGCGGTGCTTGCCGGCCACCTCCCCGCCCACTTCGGTACGCCATAACTCTTGCCCTTGGCGGTTGAAACAGAGCACCAGGTTTTTGCCGTCTCCGGGACAAGTCACGAAGATAAAATCTTCCCAGACAGCGGGAGTCGAGCCGCTGCGGCCGGGCAAGGCGGCTTTCCAGGCCACGTTCTCGTCCGCACTCCATTCAATGGGGTAATCGCCACTCGGCGCGACGCCGTTGAAGTCGGGTCCCCGCCATTGGGGCCAATTCTCGGCGGGAGCGGAAGCGGCAAGGCCGAGCAGACAGAACATCGCGAGGGGGAAAGCAAATTGGCGCATGTAGATCTCTCTTTTCCGATTCAAGGCAGGATGGGGTCAAAGTGAGTTTCGGCGGGATTCGACTGCCGTAGCCAGTTGGCGTAGTATGTAGCCGCATTATCGCTGTTTGGACTTTTGAATTCCAGCGACACGAGCACAACGCGTCCGGGCGACACGCGCTAGATCAATTCATGCAGCACGCGGCCTCGCGATAGGAATTGGGGGCGGTCGAGGCGGTCCCGCAATTCGGTTTCGGGGTCGATGCCCAACAAATGCCACATCGTGGCCAGCACGTCCGAGGGGGCCACGCCGTCCCGGGCCACGTACGCGCCGCGCTGGTCGCTGGCGCCCCAAACGGCGCCTCCGGCAACTCCTCCGCCAGCCAGTACGGTGGAATAGGCGCTAGGCCAGTGGTCCCGGCCCGCCTGCTGGTTCACGACCGGAGTGCGGCCAAATTCACCCGTGTTGACCACCAGCGTCTCGTCCAGCATGCATCGCTCGGCCAGGTCTTCGATCAACGCAGCGTAGGCCTGGTCCAAGGGAGGCACGATTTGTTGGTACCGTTTTTCGAGATTGCCGTGCGTGTCCCATTCTTGATTGAACGCGTTGTAAGCCACGAACCGCACGCCGACCTCGAGCAGCCGCCGGGCCAACAGCAGCGACTGGCCCACGCGGGTCATCCCGTATCGCTCGCGCACGGATTCCTTTTCTTCCTCCAAGTCCACCGCTTTTCGCACGCGGGGATCGGAGAGCAGCTCGTACGCGCTTTCCCACAAATGGTCGTGCGTGGCCAGGTTTTCTCGTTCGATCCACCCTGCTCCCGCGTCGAACTGCCGCAGCAGCGACCAGCGGCGTCCCATGCGATGGGAAGGAACCTCCTCCGGCAAATGCAAGGAGAGAGGCCGAAAATCCTGGCGGTGCGGATCGCCGGCGATCAGAAAAGGATCCCGCACTCCGCCCAAGAATCCGCCGTATTGCCCCGGCATGCGGTTGGAGGGTCCCGGAATGCTCAGCCAATTCGGTAACGAAACGCTCGTGGGAATCGAGGAGGGTTCCGTCCGCAAATAGTTCATGACCGCCCCGGGGCCAGGAAAATCCTCCGCAGCCGCCTCGCGATCCCGGTCCGGCTGATCTTCCGAACCGGTGAGTGTGATATAAGTTCCCGCGATATGGTTGGTAAAACGGTGTTCCATCGACCGGATCACCGCCAGATGTTCAACGACGCGCGCCGTGGCGGGAAGCAATTCCCCGAATCGCAGGCCGGGGAGGTTCGTGGCGATCGAGGAAAAGGGACCGCGTACTTCCTGGGGAGCCTCCGGTTTCGGGTCCCACAGGTCAAGATGGCTCGGCCCGCCTTGGAGCAGGATGAACAGGCAGCGCTTCGCGCGGGGCTCGAAGTGCGAACGCGCCGCGTGAGCCTGGCGAGCCGCCGGCAGGCCAAGCAGGCTTAACGCGCCGATCCGCAATAACTCCCGACGATGGCAGGCCGCGTTCATATGCATATCGCGCTCCTCAGTGAACCAGACGTTCAACCGCAGATTTACGCACAGTTTACGTCTGGCGAAGGGGAGGATTCAAGCGCGGGACGGTCCTTGCGTCTCGGACGACGTCGAAGTCCGCGGAATTCGCAGCAGGAGCCCGAGCCCCAGAAGCATGGTCACGGCGGCAGCCAGATAGGTCCAGGCGGGCGCGCCCACGAAGAGGCGTTGGGCGAGCAAGGGGCCGAAGATGCGTGCCAGTGACGCGGCGCTCTGATTAATGCCGAGGACTCCCCCCTGCTGTTGTTCGGAAGTGCGGAGTGAGATCAGGGATTGCAGCGAAGGGCTTACGAAGGCGAAACCCACTACCAGCAGCGCCACTCCAGCGAGCATCGCCGCGAAGGAATCTTGCCGGGCGGACCAGGCCAGCACGCCACAGCCAAGAGCACAGCCCAAGCAACCCATGAAGGCCATGGTCTTCTCGGCCAAGCGGTCCGCCAGCCGCCGGACGAGAAAGCCCTGAGCCAGTGTCAGCGTGAGGCCCACAAAGACAAAGACGGCCAGCACCATGATCTCCACCACGCGGCCCGATTCGGTGATGCCAGCTTCACGGAATCTTTCAAACAGACCGGCCAGGAACCCGGTGGAAACGTTCTGCTCCGCCTGCCGCAACACGATCCGCCGTATCAGCAGGGAAAGCGTTGACTCGAAACCAGCAAAGGCCAGAACGGTGAGAAAGGATGCGGTAATCAAGGAAGCCACTGTCGGCACGCCGAGCGCTGCTTGCAACTCTTGCCAGGAAAAAATCCGCTGCTGGGCCGAGGAAGAGTCCCGATGCGCGGACTCCGGTAGCCGCGCTAGAGCCAATAGGAAGGCTCCTCCCGACAAGGCGGATGCCAAGAATCCAGGCCAGGGGCTATGGGCACCCGAGCTACCCAGCAGCAGAGCCGCCCCCCCGAGCGCCGGCCCCAGCGTGAAGCCGAGGGCGAAGGCGGCACCAATCAACGCCATGCCTTTGGCCCGCTCGCCTGGGGGAGTGGTATCAGCAATGTAAGCCTGCGCCGTGGAAATCGTGGCACCGGCAATCCCAGCGCCGATTCGGGCGAGAAACAGCCCCAACAGGCTTTGCCACATCGTGGCCAAACCAAACACGGCATAGAAGAACGTGGATCCGGCCAACCCGATGAGCAGCACGGGACGCCTCCCCCAAAAATCGGAGAGCCGCCCCCAGACCGGCAAGAACAAAAACTGCATGGCCGAAAAGCTGGCCATCAGCAGGCCGAGAATCCAGCCCCGCGCGGCGGGCGAATAATCGGCGGCAAGCTGCTGGCCATAAATGGGCAGTAACGGCAGTACGATGCCAAAGCCCAGCAGGTCGATGAAGACCGTGAGAAAGATGATCAGTAGCGAAGCTTTGGAACCGGGCTTCGGCATGCGGGACATCTCAAGGAAGCTGGGCCTCGGACATGCGACGCGAAACAGCCGAGCCCGTTGGAGACGAAGCCAAATTACACTTTCGTGGAAAAGTGACTGAGGCGCTCCGCTGGGGTTCCGGCCTCGAAGTTTAACGGTAACTCATGTCCGAACTGTGGCCTCCCGCCGCCGAAAGGTACGCCAAATTGTTGTAATCCATCACCATGCGATGGGCACTGAACCGCCAGGCCAAGGAACTGATGGAGTTCATCATGCGACGAATCCAATGGCGCGGTAAACCGTCGATATCCCGGTCGTAGTAGAGGGGGATGACTTCCTCTTCCAGCGTCCGGTAGAGATCTTCCCGGTCCCGGTCGTCGAGGATTTCCGTGGAGACATGGCTTTGGCCTCGTCCGATGGCGAAGCCGTTTTGACCGTCGTAGGCTTCCGCCCACCAGCCATCCAGCACGGACAAATTCAAGCCGCCGTTGAGCACGACCTTTTGCCCGCTCGTTCCGGAAGCCTCCAAGGGCCGTCGCGGATTGTTGAGCCACACATCCACGCCATGAATCAAATGCCGGCAGACGTTGATGTCGTAATCCTCGATGAAGACCACGCGACCTCCGCAGGCGGGGTTGTGACGGAGATTCGCGATCTTGCGGATCAATTCCTTGCCCGGCTCGTCCGCCGGATGCGCTTTCCCCGCGAAGATGACTTGAATGGGCCGTTCCGTGTCGGTAAGTAGCTGACAAAAACGATCCAAATCCTGGGTCAACAGGTCGGCCCGTTTGTAGGTGGCGAAACGTCGGGCGAAACCGATGGTCAGCACATGGGGATCGAGGATGTTGCGCGCGGCCTCCACGGCCTCTTCGCTCTCCTCGCGTCGCAGACACTGCCGGCTTACGCGGCGGCGAACGAAAGAAATCAGCAGATTCTTCAAGGCGTAGTGAGTTTCCCACAACTCTCCGGGATCGACCTGGTAAATCTGTTGCCAGACATCGGATTTACCCATGTGAAGCACCCAATCCGCTGGGAAATTCCGGTCGTAGAGCTGTTGCATCTGCCAGGCGAGCCAACTGGGAATATGTACGCCGTTGGTGATATGGCCGATGGGGATTTCCTCCTCCACCCGCCAGGGCCACAAATTGGCCCACATCCGCCGCGTCACATGGCCGTGCAGCGAACTGACCGCATTGGCCCGCCGGGAAAGTTTCAATCCCAGCACGGTCATGCAGAAGGACTCATGGTGGTTTTGGGGATCGACGCGGCCCAGCCCCATGAGCTGCTCCGAAGAGATGCCCAAGGAATCCCGCAGCGGCCCCAAGTGCTCCTCGATGAGTCCTCCGTCAAAGCGGTCATGCCCGGCGGGGACAGGGGTGTGCGTGGTAAAGACCGTATGCTGGGAGACATCCCGCAGCGCTTCGTCGAAGGACATGCCTTCCTCGGTCATCCGCTCGCGAATGACTTCCAAGGTCGCGAAGACGCAGTGGCCTTCGTTCAGGTGGTAACAGCCCGGCGAAATGCCCAGAGCTTTCAGCGCCCGAACGCCGCCCACGCCGAGCACCAATTCTTGCCGAATGCGGGTCCGCTGGTCACCGCCGTAGAGGCGCGCGGTTAATTCCCGGTCCTCGGGTTTGTTCCGTTCGTCATCGCAATCGAGCAAATACAGCTTCACGCGCCCCACACGCATGAGCCAGACCTTGGCCAGGAGATCTCCGGCACGCGTCTCGATTTTGACCGTGATCGGCTTGCCGTCCGGTCCGCAAGCGGGATCCATGGGCAATTTTTTTACGTCGGTCTGGATGTATTCTTCCTTTTGATACCCCTCGGCATTGAGATGTTGCCGAAAGTATCCCTGATCATAGAACAGGCCGATCGCCACGAGCGGAACGCCCAGGCCGCTGGCACTCTTGATATGATCTCCCGAGAGGACCCCCAGGCCGCCCGAATAGATAGGGACCGATTCGTGGATGCCGAATTCCGCCGAAAAGTAGGCGACCGGCTTGAAACCCAGCACGCCGGAGTTCGTGGTGCCCCACGTATGGCCCGGATTCAGGTATTCCTTGAGCCGGCGATAAGCCTGATTGATGCGGCTATAAAGCACGAGCTCGCCAGCCCGCATCTCGAGCCGTTCTGGCGTGAATTCTTGGAGAAGTGCCACCGGATTGTGGTCGAGTTGCCGCCAGCGTACCGGGTCCAATTCCCGGAAGAGGGTCCCCACCTCGGGATGCCAACTCCACCACAAGTTCCGCGAGATGGCCACGCACTTGTCGTACAGCGACTGGGGCGAAAGCTCGATGGAATCCAAGGAGGTTTCCACGGGGGTAGCGCCTGGGGCGGGACTTTGAACTCGCGTCATCGGTTTTCCCTCATTGAAACTTCACGATGTACCGGGCCACTTCAGCGTCCGCGACCTTCGGTAAGTTGAGTATCGGCACCCGATGGGGGCCGCGTAACAAAAGAACGTCTCAAATGGACTGGAATCTCCAGGCCACATAGGCAAGGTATGCTAACAGCAAAAAACCTGCTTCACCCCGCAGGACTTGCCGACTGTGCGTAACCGTGAAGGTCAATAAAATCATACTGAGAACCGCCGAAACGCCAAGGTCCCACATCCCACCGTCCGGTACCGGTACTTCCGAAGAACTGGCCACGATGCCCATCACGAAGAGCAGATTGAAGATGTTCGAACCGACGACATTGCCGATGGCGAGATCCGATTGACGTTTCATGGCCGCGATCATGGATGTCGCCAATTCCGGCAGGCTCGTCCCCACGGCCACCAAAGTCAAGCCGATCAGCGACTCCGGAAGCTCAAGCCGCGTGGCCACACTGACCGAGGCATCGACCGTAACTTTTCCTCCAAATACGAGTGCCGCGAGACCCGCGACCAAGAAGGCAGAATCGCGGGCCAAGCCCCCGGCGGTCATGGGCAAACGCAACTCTCCATCCTCGGGAACGGCGTTTCGCTTGCGCACGATGTCATGAATGTTGTAAAAGATGAAGATGGCGAAAAACAGCAGCAGCACGAGCCCTTCGGCCCGGTCGAAGCGGTTCGGCTCACCACGCAGGACGAAGTCGCTGGCCATGATGATCGCGGCCAATGTAGCCAGCAACATCATGGGGATTTCGCGGGCGACGACGACCGTTTGCACCGGAATGGGACGCACCAGGGCCGTCACCGCGGCGATCAATCCGATATTCGCCATGTTCGAGCCGACGATATTGCCGAAGCAAATATCTGGGTTGCCATTGATCGAGGCGGCCATGTTCACCGCCAATTCGGGAGCGCTCGTGCCAAAGGCGACCACGGTAAGCCCCACGACCAACGGCGATACACCTAGGCGGCTCGCCAGGTTCGAAGCGCCACGGACTAGGAGATCGCCTCCCCCCAGCAGCAGAGCCAAACCGACGCAGACAAGAAGCAGATCAAGCAGCATGATTCGTCACTACGTGGCCGGCGTTTGTGCCCACTGGGCGCTTGCGTTAATTTGAATCTCGGTATTTCCCGCTTTTCCATCGGGCCAAGCTTCGAAGTATCATCCCGGTTTGCTGGCTTTTATCAAGTCTCGCGGACTAGGCTGGGATTCTTCCGAACGCAAAGTGGTCTCCGGGCACGGACGATCCATGGCAGCCTGAAGGTCGAAATAAATGACACGTTTTGAAGCTCCAGCCGAGCCGATTCATACGCCGGATAGCCCCGCGCTCGAAGGTTTGTGTGACTTCCTGCTGGAACGCGCCGGGCCGACCGACTTGGAGGGCATCTGGCCCGCTGATCAGTTGGACGCCTGCGGCAAATCTGGCGTTTTCGCCTGGTTCATGCCGACGGAATGGGGTGGCGAAGCTTGGAGTTATCCCGACATTATTCGCGGCTACTTGCGTTTGAGCGCCGCCTGCCTCACGACCACCTTCATCATCACGCAACGGACCGGCGCCTGTGAACGGATCGCGGGTTCCGACAACGAACCATTGAAACGGGAATGGCTGCCGAAGCTGACGCGCGGCGAGGTATTCGCCACGGTGGGGATTTCCCATCTCACCACCAGCCGGCGGCATCTGGCGGAACCGGTCTTGAAAGCCGAGGAGTCGGGCGGCGAGTGGAAGCTGCGGGGCTTCAGTCCCTGGGTCACCGGTGCCGCTTTCGCGGATCTGATCGTGACCGGTGCCACGCTCGAGGATGGCCGACAAGTCCTATGTGCGGTGCCGACAGCGCGCGACGGCGTCGAGGTTGCTCCCCCTGCCAAGCTGCTGGGATTATCCTCCAGCTTCACCGGCGCAGTGCATTTTCATGACGTGGCCATCGGCAGCCAGGAGATGCTGGCCGGTCCCGTGGAAGATGTGATGTCGCGAGGAAGGGGAGCGGGAACGGGTGGATTACAAACGTCCACGCTCGCGCTCGGTCTGGCCCGTGCCGCCGTGGACTATTTAGAGGAAGAGCGCCAGCGCCGAGATGATCTAGCCGAGGTATTCGAGGGGTTTCGAGGCACGCTCGATGACGCCGAAGCGGATTTGCTCGCCTTGGCTCGGGGGCAAACCGTCTGTACGCCCGCAGAACTTCGCGGTCGGGCCAATAGCCTGGTGATGCGTGCCACCCAGGCGGCGCTCACGGCGGCCAAGGGGACCGGCTACCTTATCGAACATCCCGTTAGCCGCTGGTGCCGGGAAGCACTATTCTTCTTGGTGTGGAGCTGCCCGCAGCCAATCGCCAAAGCCCATTTGTGTGAACTGGCGGGAATCGCCGACTGACCGGCGAAGCGGTCTCTTCTCTTACCAACCCACTGATACCGTTCCCGCCTCACACTTTTCCCCGCATCCCGCGTACGTTACCATGCTGCCTGGTAAGCCGGCGGGGATCATTGTCCCCATCCATGTCTCGCCATATTTCGGATTCTCTGTCTTTTTACCTCAAATCGGATCAAAAATGAGTCAAGAAACACATGTGACGTGGCACGACCATACTGTCTCGCGGCAAGAGCGGGAGAAACTCTTGGGACATCGCGGCTGCGTCATTTGGTTCACGGGCCTAAGCGCCTGCGGCAAGAGCACTGTCGCGAACGTGGTGGACCATAAACTCCACCAACGTGGCGCGCCTTCCTTCGTGCTGGATGGTGACAACGTGCGGCACGGATTGAATGCCGGCCCCAACATGCTGAAAGAGCGGCACAGCGAGGATTTCGCGAAGCGGTTTGGGCTGGGATTTTCCGCCGAGGACCGCGAAGAAAACATCCGCCGTATCGGGGCCGTGGCAGAGCTCTTCAGTTCCGCCGGTTTGATCACCCTGACCGCCTTCATCAGCCCCTATCGCCGAGACCGGGACGCCGTGAGAGCACTGATGACCGACGGCGATTTTATCGAGGTGTTCGTGGACGCGCCGCTGGAAGTTTGCGAATCACGAGATCCCAAGGGCTTGTATAAAAAGGCCCGCGCCGGCGAGATCAAAGGATTTACCGGTATCGACGACCCCTACGAGGCTCCCGAGAACCCGGAATTGGTGCTCAATGCGGCGGAAGAATCGCCGGAACAACTGGCCGACCGCGTGATCGCCTACTTGGAAGAGGCGGGTAAATTCAAAGTCGACGGTTGAATTCGGATATTGAGGCAGCGCTCGGCCATCGTGGAACTGGCTGTTTGCTGTTGACCTCTCCACCAAGCTATTTCGGTCTGATCTAAAGGTCCGCCATGCGATTGATTTCCCTCCACACGCGCACGTTTTTCGTTGCTATGGTCTGCGGATGGCTGGCTTTGTCGGCCACGAATTCCACGGCGCAAGACTTTACGAGCCTGTTTGACGGCACCTCTCTAAAAGGCTGGGACGGCGACCAACGGTTCTGGCGAGCGGAGGATGGCCAAATCGTGGGGGAAACCACCGAGGAGAATCCCGCGCCGCACAACACGTTTTTGATCTATCGCAAAAAAGAATTCTCCGACTTTGAGCTGCGGTTTTCTTATCAAGTTGAGGGCTACAATTCGGGCGTGCAGTATCGCAGCCAGGACATGGGTGATTTCGTCGTGCGTGGCTTGCAAGCCGACTTCGAAGCCCGGTGGCATCCAGCCGGCGAACAAAAAATCGACCGCTTTTCGGGCATGTTCTTCGAGGAAAAAGGACGGATGTTTCTCGGGCAGCGGGGAGATGTCGTCATTGTTCGCGCCGACCCTCAAAATCCCGAAAAACATGTGGTGGAAAAAATCGGCTCGGTGGGGGATCCCCGGGAACTGGAACAGGCCATCCACCGCGACGACTGGAATGAATACATCGTGCTGGCTCGCGGCCACCAATTCACGCACATCATCAATGGCCGCGTCATGGCCATCGGCATTGATCTGCACGAATCGGGTTTCCGCGATTCAGGCATCCTCGCGTTTCAGCTTCATTCCGGCCCGCCGATGCGGATTCGCCTCAAGGATATCCGCATCCGGACCCTTTGAAAGTGTTCGCGAGATTCATTTCTTCCCAAACACCGTGATCATTGCGTTGCCGTGACACCGGCAGGCAGTGTTTCGCGGCAATAGGAGAGCGCGAGCAAAGCGTAGCCGGTGACCAGGTTGGGATCCCCTTCGAGCCAGCGAGGATTCTCGTTGCTCCAGGAGCCATCGGCCTGCTGCCGCTCGGCGAGGACGCGTACGAGATCCGCGCGCCAATCGTGCGCCTCGCCGGAAGCGTCTTTCACTTGTGCGTTCCCAACCGACGCCAGCGCCTTGGCGAAGGTCTGATAGTAGTAATACAGGCCCGCCTCCCCCATGCCCGGGTTCGAATCGAGATCGTAATTCTGCTGGATCCATTCCCAAGCGGCCTGAACCCGCTCGTCGTCTTGGTCCAGTCCGGCGTAGATCATGCTTTTCAGGCCCGCGTAAGTCATCGAGGCATAGCTCCGCAGGGCGCCCTCGGGCATGTCAGGCGTGGCGGGAGCCTGGCTAGAACCGCCGGCAGCGCACGTGTAATAAAATCCGCCGTCCGGATTCTTCACGGCGAACGGTGCCGAGTTGTACTCGCTTTCGTGATTCTGGCAACGGCTCACGAAGAGCAGCGCCTTCTGCATGTTTTCGTCTTCCGGGCCGTTTCCGGTCGCTTGAAGGGCCTCGATCAAAAAGCTGGTGTTGGAGAGATCGGGACGCTTATGCCGACCGTAGCCGGCTCCACCGTAACTCATATGATCGGGCGAAAAGCCTTCCCCCTCGTCATGCTGTATTTTTTTGACGTACGCCTCGGCACGGTCGAGCAGGCCGTCGAAACGCCCGTCCTGGTTCGCTTCGGTAAAGCACATAATGGCCAGGCACGTCTCGTAATTGGCGTAGAGGGAATCGGTGCGGTAGATGCCGCCATCCGGTTTCTGAAAGCTTTGCAGATACGCCAGGCTTTTGGCGACCAGTGGATCCTCGACCGCGCGGCCATGCCGCAATAAAGCAGTGGTAACGATCGCCGTCACGGCGGGACCAAGCTGCGGGCTGTAGGAGCCATCGTCATTGCGGCCGCGCGTCCGGAGATATTCGATGGCACGGCTCACGATCTGGTCGTACGTGGCATCGAGGTTCTGCTGGGACTGGGCATCCTCACCAGCCACCAGGTACAAGGCGCCTGGAGTGCCCAACAGAAAGCTGCCCGCCAAAACCGCCGTCAGCCAGCATCGAATGCCCGTGCGGAATGAGCGATGTGTTTGCATGATGATTCGTCTCCTCTTGTTTGTTCCTTACGCCACAGTGATCGCGATCGCCTTTCGTGGTGCGTACCGGAACTCCTCGCGCGAGCATGTTCCGCTGCCCACGACCGGAGGAATCCCCTTCTCCGGCGTACCGCTCCAGCCTTTTTAACCTAGAACACTCGCAGCGGTGTCGCAATATGGCAGAGGATGAGGAGTGCAACGAAAATTCCGGTCAGCAGATCAGAACCAGCTTTGTTCCTCCACGATGTACCGCTGATAAAATTCCTCATCGGTACATAGGAGATACAGCACTCCTTCGATGATGCCAATGATCCAGAGCACGGGAGAAAGGAGAAAACAGGAGAGCGACGTAGCCAGCAGCATGATCAGGCCGGCACCCATGCGGCCCAACGCGAATTTATGCAATCCGACGAGCCCGCCAAAAATGGCCAACAGGCCACAAGCCACGCGGGCGGAGCCGACGGTTTTCTCGAAGTTCTGCCGATTCCCAGCGAAACCGGCAAAGCCGGCGGGAGTTGCCGGGGACGAAGGCGTGGCGCCACCTTCCGTGATTGGCACGCGAAATTGGCCAAAGCACAGGGGGCAACTCGCGAGCTGCCCGGCCAGCTCAGGCTGAACTTTGACGGTGGAACGGCAATGTGGACAATAAACGTGAAGTTCATTCATGAGAAATCGCGAATTATCCTCGGCAAGGAACACCCCTGCAAAAACGACGAATACGTGTTGGTTTTCACGGGTTGTTCGCCCAAAGAGGGCACATCTTAGCAAAAATGCCGCACGCCCGTGGACGAGGCTCAGAACGGAAGAATGTCGCCAATGCCTCCCGAAGAGCAAAAACCGCCGCAGCGTCGACCCTTGGTGATTGCAGGGCTGGGGGAAGCCTTGTACGACGTCTTCCCGAACCGAGCGATTCTGGGTGGGGCTCCGCTCAACGTGGCCGTTCAGGCCCATCAGCTTGTCACCCCTCTCGGCGGATACGGACTACCGGTCAGCCGCATCGGCCAAGACGATTTGGGACGTCGCATGACGGAGGAGCTCTCCCGCCGGGGCATTCCCACTCGTGGTTTGCAGATCGATACCGACGCTCCCACCGGTCGCGTGCTGGTCACTCTCCAAGAAGGGCAGCCTAGTTACCAAATCGTGGAAGAGGTCGCTTGGGACCGGCTGGAATTCACACCGGAGTGGCGAGCCATCGCGGAGGGTTGTGGAGCGGTCTGTTTCGGGTCGCTCGCCCAGCGGGCCACGGCCTCTCGCACGGCGATTCAGAAATTCCTGCGCCATGCCCGTCAGGCGATTCGCCTCTTCGACGTTAATCTGCGGCAAGAGTACTTTACCGCCGATGTCTTGCAGGCGGGTTGCGAGTTGGCACACATTGTGAAATTCAACGAACACGAACTGCCAAGGATCGGCCCCATGCTGGGGATATCGGCGGAAGCGACCGACGCGCCGGTGGACAAGCAGGCCGAGACCTTTCGCCAGCATTATGAACTGGACGCCGTCGTGCTCACACGAGGTTCCGAGGGCACGATGCTCATCACGGCCGAAGGAGCCATCACGGCACCCGTTCCCCAATTCCCTCGGGAAGAAGGCGCGGACAGCGTCGGTGCGGGGGACGCCTGTAGCGCGGGCGTTCTCCTCGGCTACTTGCAGGGCTGGGAGCCTGCTCGCACGACCGCTTTGGCCAACACGCTGGGAGCCTACGTGGCTTCCCGTTCTGGCGCCACGCCAACACTGCCAGACGAGATATTGCGGCAGATCGAGGGATGATGCGCGGCTTGTGATCGGTCGCGGCGGCTACCACGTGTCCTGGAGGCTGCTGCCCGACTTCGTGGCGAGTTTTCCGGCCACCTGCAAGCAAACCATGCTTTGCGCGACAGGCGTGGGAGAAATGGAAACCGCTTCCCGAGGTGGTGACGGCTCGGTTTGCAGGAACGAGGCCGCCCGTTGCAATAGGGCTTTGTCGCTGCCGCTGCCGGAGGCGACTTTCGAGTAGAACAGGAACAGCATTCCCGGTTCGAGACGGACTTGACGTTCGCGCGGATCGGCCAGCTCGCCGTCGGGGCGAAAATTTGGCTTGCCGCTCCGAATCCGTCGCGTCCGTGAGTCTTGTCGGTAGGTCGCGGCGACATTTCCCACGGCCACGTAACGCAATTCTTTTCCCTCCGGTGACAGCGCGGCGAGAAAGAAAGAGACGTCACAGTGGCCCTGCGGGTCTTCTTGCTGGCGGAGAAAATCACCAGCCAAGCTGGATAGATCGGAGGTAAACCGCGTGGCGGTTCTCAAATAACAGCGAAACTCATGGAGCTGGCTCGCGCCCCACGGACCGGACTCCTCGGCTTGCCCCACGGCCATGAGGACGTCTCCGTTATCCAGCATGAACCAATCATGAAACGTCGTGGCGAATGGCCCGCCACGCTCGGTCCAGCCGGCGACGCGGGCGTGGGCCAATTCGGGTGGCGTGCGGGGCATGGCATTCCAGGATTCGGCCAGTCGGGGCAGATGCCGCTCTTCGGCTCGCTGTTGCGAAACGTGTTGCAGCAGGACATGCCGCTCCAAGTCCGCCGCGACACGAGCGGCCACCACTTCCACAACATTCGATTCCTCGTCCGAGATGGTGCGTTCCTCGTCGAAGAATAACCACAACGTCCCCAGGGGAGTCGAGGGACTGGAGACGGGTACACACACAGCCGCCTCGAAACCCTCTTCCGGTACTTGCCACACATGCAAGAGCTGCCGGTTCTCCAAAACCACCGCGTGTCCTGTCAACGCTTCCAAGTCGGCGGTCGCGCCCGCCAAGGAGCGGGGACGCTCCAAAAGCCGTTCGGTCGGAATTCCCCAACACGCTCGCAGCTTGAGTTCGGAAGTCCCTTCGTCAAGCAAGTACAACGCTGCGGCGGATGCCCGTACCGCCATCGCGCCACATCTCAACGCGGCCTGCAACCGGGCGGACAAATGCTCCTCCTCCCGGGCCACTTCCACGACCGGGACCTGTGCCGCAAGTTCCGCCTCGCGGCGTTGCAGCGTTTTCTCTGTTTCACGGAATTCGCGAGCCAGAGGAAGCAACGCCTCGAGAATTTGCGGCATCCCGGCGTGGCTCACCGTTTCGCACCTTTCGGAAGTCACTCCGGAGGTTTTGCTCACAACGAAGTACCCGTCGTCCGCGTCCTGAGCGGTGCCCACGGGCAAGATGGAGACCGTGGAATCCTCTTTTGTCGTGGATATCGGGCCGGCGTGGTATTCAACCTGTTGTCCGAGTTGCCGGCTCAGTTCCCGACAAAGCCGCGACATGGCCTGAACGAACTTGGGTTCGTCCGGCGAGGTTTCTTCGGCCTCTTCCGTGTGCAGCCGCAGGTAGGGAGGGATGCGAAACGTCACTGACATTTTCTCGTAAATGGTAGGGACACCCAGCCGCGCTCTTCGTGATCCCTGGACCACGGAGGGGCCTCGTTCACCTCTGAATAATTTCTTCCCAAGCGTGGAAGACGCCGTCATCGCTACTGACTACTTCATCGCCAAAGACGTCGTCGTGGTTAACTGCTGGGTACCATTCGCGTGTTTTTACGATTGCCCGGGTGTTGCGGAAGGCAGCGGTATTTTTCATCGAGCCGTTTCTCCTGACGGCGTCTGTTTACTGTAATAAACTCGATTTTACTAGAAAAAACGTTTGCATCGGCGCGGCGTATCGGTCACACTAGTTGCCGCGACCGTGTCACGCGGAACAGGCTGGGTGGAGGCCCCCTTCTTTCATCCCGTGGCAAGGAATCACGAGCGCAAAGAATCACGAGCAACGGTTCGGTGCGAACACTGCTCCGTGACGAGCACTTCGGTCGCGAAATGGGCGGGGGATGAATGGCAATGCGCGCCCAGTGAATTGGGAGCGATTTGCACCAGGGAACATCGTTTAGGTGTTGCCAAGCGCCCGTCGTGCACGGCATCGGCAGCATTCAAGAAGTAGATAAACATCCGTGAGGGAAAACATGTTGAAGAGATTCATCGCCGTCGGTATGACGTTCGCTACGCTCCTGTTCGCTTCTTCGGCGGTTGCTCAGTCGCTGCTCGTCGATTTCAATTCCACTACTCAAGACGGAGATGCTCACAATCAGGAGGGCTATCAGCCCTACGACGCGGCTCACGAAAACATCGATTCCTTTGGCCCTCGCGACTACGACGCCTTCGGGACCTCGGTCACGATGACGCCCCTGTGGCCCAACACGACTGATAGCCGGGTGCAGCAGGCGATTGACCGTGGCGCGGGAAACGATGCCAACTGGTTGGGAGACAACCTGGACCTGCTGACCGATTGGATCGGCGCCGATTCGCGAACGGGCAATGGCGGCAATGGCGATTGGGATCGCACGGAGGCCACGCAGCCGACGTACATGACATTAACGTTCGAGGGTCTGCCGGAAGGGAACTACCGCTGGCTATCTTATCACCACGACACCGAACACATGTGGAGCGACTTCCAAGTCGAAATCTCCACCGATGGTGGTGCCAACTTCGATTTCTTGGCCGATAACCAGATCACCGATAGCACTCCGGGAGGAAGTCCCGATTCCACCACCGGCACTGGTCTCGGCATTTTCCAGGGAGATACCGACCCCGATCCGAAGAATTTGCCTTCGACATTCGTTACTTCCTTCACCGCCACCGGCAGCGACGACGTGGTGTTGCGGTTCGCCCCATTCATTGATGGATTGGATGGCAACGCCGTGCACAAAAACTTCTTCGCCATGAACGGTTTCGAACTGGACGAGTTCGGCGAATTCGGCGACTTCAACTCGGACGGTTCGGTCGATCTCGCCGATTACGACATTCTCCGTGCGAACTTCCGCTCCACGGGGGACGTCACCTTCGCCATGGGGGACAACAACTTCGATCGCAGCATCGACCTGCAAGACTTTCTCGATTTCCAATCGGCATTCGCCGGGGCTCAAGGCGGTGCCGCCGTGCCGGAACCGTCCACGTTGGGCTTGCTGGCGATGGGCCTCTTGGGTTGGCTCGGCTGGGCCTCTCGACGGTCGAAATAGTCCACCGTGTGCGCAGACGTTTGAAGGTGCGACCGCGGAGCACGATCATCCGCGTGGCTGACGTGCTCCGTGACTTCATTCCGCGTCATGCACGATGACCACGAAGGCGGAGTCCTTTGCGTTGATCGGGCTGACGCCCAGCACGACCGGATGGCCCAGCGGCGCGCGAATCACCGTGGAAATGCGAGCCAGTTCCGACTTGTCGCGGCGGGCTAGCAAGGAAATAGACAGCCCGTTCGATTCCAAAGTGCCTTCGATGGCCAAGCGTGTCGATTCGGTGCCCGGTTCCAGATTCGTCAAACACGAAAGATCGAAGCGGTCCAAAGTCCGAACCGAGGTTTGCGCCGCCACGGACATGGCGTGAATGCCCTGCTTTTCCAATTCCTCGACGACGGGCTTCATATCGCTGGGAAGCGGCCTGGGGTCGGCAAGATCGCTCATCAGCCACACGACGCGGACAATCCGTGACTTGGGAGCCAACTCTTCTTCGATGCGTGCTAGTTCGGCTTGAAGCTCATCCAATTTTTCGGGCGATTCGGCGGTCAACGTTAACAGGGAACGCCGGCCATCGTGCATGGCCGACCATTTTCCAATCAGCTTTCTCGACCGCAGTTCCGACACGGCCCGCTTCGCGGCATCTTCGCTGGGGAGCGTAAGCTGGATTTCGCGCGGTTTTTCCCCGGCAACATCAATCGCCTGCAAAAGTTCCCTCAGATGCTCTGTCGCACCCCGGGGAGCTTGCACAATTAGCGAGTTCATGCGTTCGTCCACGGCCACGCGGAAGCGTGGTTGTTCCCCGAGAATATCTGTCACGAGCGATCTCGCGGAGGATGCCGGAACGTAACGCAAACGATAGACCTGAAGAAGCGGTTGCAGTTCCTGAAGCAGTTCCGCCGCCTTTTCCACGACCGATTTGGCACGCTGTACTTCGGGGTGTTCGTTCCCCAGGCGTTTTTCGGCTGCATTCGTAACCGCCTGGGCAATTGCCAAGGATTCCTTGATTCGCTCCACAGATTCGTCTTCCAAAGCGTCTTGCTTTGCCTTTTGCAAGGCGATTTCCAACTCAAGTTGGGCTCGCTCCAAGTCGTGGCTTGGTTCTGATTCTTGAGCCGACGCAAGCTGGAAATTCCCGGCCACCAAGGCCAGGAAAGCTACGGCAAACATGTAGCGAAACTTCATGACATTCTCCTTGCAACAAGGGTTTCCGCGCGGGGAGGCGCGGTGGAAGCATCCGGTTTGGAACTCGATTCGTACGTGGGATGCAGCCAGATGATGGTCACATTGGGATTTGTCGAGGGGAGCGGCACGGCCAGATAGGGCACCTCCTCGGGCACCAGAACACTCGCCTTGCTCGTCGCTGCCGGCACTTCGGAGGCTGGATCGATATCGACTTTCGCGGCAGAGTGTGCCACGACTTCCGGGGACATCTCATGTGGGGCTTCTATTAACTGGCTCCAGCCGATTGCCAAAGCGACCGTGGCCGCGATGCCAGACAAAGCCAAACGGCGCGGCCGGTTCCTCCGCCAACGGACAGCCCGTTGAATACGTGGCCCGACGTCCCGCGCCTGATGATCGAAACGCCCCTTGGCCTGATCCACCCACCGTTGGAATTCCTGGTGTGCTTCGTACTCTGTTTGGCAAGCTTCGCAGCCAGCCAGATGTCGCTGGAAGCGGGCGGACTCCTCACCTGAAAGTTCGCCATCCAGGAAACGGTCGATG
>JANQPP010000013.1 GCA_028289405.1 Pirellulales bacterium | reverse complement strand
CCGCTGCGCTGGGTATCGATTTCCTGGAAGGAGTCTCCGCGACCCGTATAGGTGATGGAGCTCAGCTCAGCAAAACCAAGATCGAAATCCAGCCGCAGGTTGCCGCGGAAGATCTCTCGATCCACGCCGCGAAGGTCAGAGGTGCCTCCCGTCAGCGGATTCGGCGTGTGTGCAATCGTGATATCGCTCGGGCTCGGCGGTGTGCCTGCCGGTTGCGTAATCGAGGTCACGCCTGGGCTGATGACCGTGCCAAAGGCGGAAGCTGGCACCTGGTACACGGTGGTTCCCTGTACCGCCGCCATCGCTTGCTGCCCGAACTCGTCGTCCGTGTACTCGAGTCGCGCCGTTGCTTTAAAGACTTCGTTCGGCGTAAACACGAGGCTGCCCGCCGCGCCAACGCCTTCCGTATTGCCCACGGGCCCGCCGGTGATGGAATTGCGGTAGTAGCCGTCGTGACTCCAGCTCGCAAGATTCAAGCCTAGGGACAGGCCATCTTCCACCACGGGGCCCATGAGGGAAGCCGTTACTTCCTGGGCGCCGTTATCGCCGATGTCGATACCAACGCGGCCCTGGAATTCGTCTCCGGGCTTCTTGGTGATGTAGTGAACGGCACCACCGAAGGCTGCTCGGCCGAAGAGCGCACTCTGGGGTCCTTTGACCACTTCGATGCGCTCGAGATCGAACAGCCGCGGGTTAATGAACAGCCCGCCACCGGAGGTTTCGATGGCCTCCGACGAAATATCCACGTCGTCCTGGAGGAAGGCCACGTTAGGCCGGCCGCGGGTGGGGGATAGGCCGCGAATGACGACCCGCGTATCTTGGGCCGAGAAGCCCTCGTCCAAGGTTACGCCCGGGGTGTACTTGGCAATATCTTTAAGGTCGTCGATACCACGACGTTCAATGTTTGCTTCACTGAACGCGCTGATAGCCAGCGGAACATCTTGAAGCGACTCTTCGCGTCGGCGTGCCGTGACAACGATCTCTTCCACCTGGGCGTACCCCGGCGTGGAAATGAGCGCCATTGGAACCGGCGCCAATACGGCGGCCAAAGGGACTGACCAGAGCAGGCGTCTAAAGGACATAGGACCCCCCTATGTAGATTTGTGGTCTCGTGTTGCAAAAAGCACCCCGGCGTGACCGGTGTACCCCCGCCCCGCAGCTAAACCCGCGGCGACTTGCGGAACAATACCAGACATAGAGGACGACCGACCAGCGGTCGATTGCGTCTCCCGCGGCTGTGGTGTAGCCACAACAATTGGGCTTTTTGCCGGCCCATGGCCGTATTGCCTGCGGGGCCCACCAAGGAGTAGGGTTTGCTCCAGGCTACATAACCAGGGGCAATGCGGTGGGTCACGATCTGATCAAGGTTACGGTTGCAGGGCTCGTGCTCTCCTCGCTGGTCGCATGCACGGCCGTAGAAATGCCTAGCGAGGCCGATTGGGTGGTGTTGCCGCCCGAGGGCGTCGAGCTTCCCGTTCGAAAGATTCCTAACCTGCCCGAATCCGCAGAGGCCTACTACGCGCCGGACAGTCTGCACGTCATCGCTCAAACCCAGGACCCGGAGGCAGTGGCGCCCTCTTCGGCGCGTGCTGCTGGGGGAGCGCTCACATACACGTTCACGGACACGGGCGAACGTATTCGCCGCATCAACGACTCGGGCCAAGATGCGTGCTCCTATTTCTTTCCCGACATGAAGAGATTGGTTTGGACCTCGACCAGGGACAATCCCCATCTCCCGGTCGGGAACTGGTC
>JANQPP010000218.1 GCA_028289405.1 Pirellulales bacterium | reverse complement strand
ACGCATGGATGGCTCCTTCCAAATAAAGAAGCCCCCCGCTGTGGACTCTACGGTACGCAATAGCCCAAGGTTCGAAAAAAAGACTTTGCAGTTCTCCTGTTAGGATTACCTGGGCCTGCGGACCGATCAGGATGATTCGGCACTTTTCCTGATGTTCCGTTTTGTGCATGGGCGGCATGAAACGCCACACATCGCCTGACCGGTCGATGTCGATCGGTCGAAATAGGCAAATCTCGGTGGGACGGCAGCCAGTCAATCGGTGAATACGTACCATATCGGCGACGATCGACGAGAGGTACGAGAGCGTGGCTTCAACCACCGCATCGCTGACCGGCTGTACCGGCTCGTATTCATGAGCCTTGGTGCGTCCCTTTTTAAGCCCGGGCACGGCCCGCAATGTCTGCCACGTGCCGGGGAGTACGAGCTCATGTTCCACGCCCCATTTGAACATGCGGACGACGCGGGCCACCTGCTTGTTGATGTATTTGCGGGACCAGCCTGATTCGACCATGGCCTCGCGGACGCGTTTCAAGGCGAGGGGACCGAACGTGTCCACCAGGTCCGACTCGTGAAGCCGGCGGACGAAACGCAGGCTTTCGATGATGCAGCCGAATTCCCGAATCCGGCTGCCGTTTTTGCGGTAATACTGATCGGCAAACCGTACGTAGTTGGCCAGCAAGTCGCGTACGGTCGAGGGCTCTCGCCGAATTCCGTTCTTGTGGTTGCGGCAGAGCCACTCGGAGATCAGCCGATCGTATTTAGCCTTGGATTCCGGCGAATTCCAGGGCCCCAAATAATGGTCACGGCCATCGAGACGGACGACAGCCAGATTCCGGGACTTTTGATGGCGATAGGCAGGGATTTTTCGAGACGACATGAGCGTGAAGTCCGGGCTGTACTTCGCGAAAAATAGTACAGCGGTAGTACACGGAATTCACTGCCGCCTGCGGCAGGTTGCCTAAATCTAGGCACATTAACGATTTAGAGAAATGGCGGGGACAGGATTCGAACCTGCGACCTCGAGGTTATGAGCCTCGCGAGCTACCGGACTGCTCCACCCCGCGTCATGTCTAGGACAATGATAGTGACATCGTCCGCAAGCGAACACACCATCACCAGGCCAAACAAAACATTTTACAAAATTCGCGAGGGCCTGTCGACCTGCACCTCGGAGAATTTTACGGATCGCGTTTCGGGCCTAGAAAGGCGTAGTAATTCAACGTCTGGCGGACCAAATGCAACCGGTCATGTGAGTACGAAAAATTTCTGGCTCCTTCGTGCTGAGACCTTAATTGTTTTGTTCAATAAGTTTGATCTCGGAATCAAGGCGGATGCGAATATCTTCAAGCTCCCGATACCGCCGAGTTCTTGAACCGGTGAAGGCATCATCTCTTATCGCCTTGAGCAGATTGTAAACTCGACGATCAGTTGGCCCTATTTGGAGTAGCGTTGCGAGCAGTTCGTCAAACGCCGGTTGATGCAAGGATGACAGCCGTCCGCTTGCCATGTCCCGGGCGGTTAAGGTCAGTGCATCGATCAGATAGGGAATCGCCCAATCTGTTTCCTCTCCGATTCCTTGAATTTGTTTGCTGGCATAGATTCGGTTCTCCAGATTTCGAACAGGATCCGAGTGCCCCACTAAGGCCCGCTCGAAAATACTCCGGGCCGCTCTTGAGTGTTTGTTGATCTTCAGGATCGCCTCAAAAGCGCGGCGTCTCAAGGTGTCATCTTGAGTTTCGATCACTACGTTTTTGAGAATTTGGAGGGCAGATTCCGCAGCGGGACCAATGTTCCCTAAAGCAGTCGATGCCGAATAGCGCACCGACGGAGCTACGTCATTTCGCATAACCTCAACCAAAGCGGGAATAATCTCTTCATGGCTGTCAGCGAAATCCACTAGTGTTGCCGCAGCAAATTCAGGGCAAATTGCCAAATCACTTCTAGAGTCTATTTCGCGGAGTACGGACTAAACGTCCGGATTATTATTCCCGGCAGTCGGGATGTTGCCTAGCAAGCCAGATGGTCTGCATTAATTGAGGGTGCTCTTTAAGCCGTTTCACGATGATATCTTCCTTGATGCCAAGGTGCTTCAGAAGCAAAATTCGAGCCAAAACAAGTAGCTTTTCACCCGCCCAATACAATGCGGCGCCATCCAACGCTCTTGACCGAAGCTCATCGGTGAAATGCGTGAAATGGTTTCGAGTTTCAGAGATTCCCCGGGCGAAAATGGCTGGATCTTTGCAGACGACATCTCGGGCCGACTGGGAAAGCGACTCAACAAGTAGCTGGATTCTCTTGCGGAGGGAGTGTTCGTTTCCAAATTTTATGCGACTGGTCAATGCCGCACGGTGGTCCTTGCCAACGTTGCTTGGAATAGCCTGAATCAGTTTAGAAGCGACTTCATCGTATTCTTCTTCCGGCATGTACTCGGAAGACCTCGTTGCTCGACTGAGGACTTCGATCGCTTGAGCAAGAAGCAAAAATCTCGCTTCAATTGAATGTCGATTTCGGTGCGCATCCATGATCAGATAGATAACATCCCACATCACGTCGTTGGCCGAAAACCATTTGCGGAGGATCCCCTCGAAGCCAGCCGCAAGATGGTCGAAATGAAAGAGAAATAAACTACCTTCTCGCTCTGCCTGGTTGTGCCCGAAGTTCGTTGGTCGGCACAGCAACCAACAACGGCGATCGTCATTCGTCAATCGAATACGAAAGCCCAATTCGGAAGCTTTCTCGTCCGTCACAAGTGTCAAAGGAAAGCAGAATTGCCGCGCTTTCTCGATGAACCATTCAATGCCTTGGGGGTGATCTGGTCTGAAAATACACGTTGTTGATGCGATGATTTCACAATGAGACATGCCCTTTAAAGACATCATTGCATCGGTTTCGAAGTCCAGCGTCGTTGAACATGGTTCGATTCTCCAGGAAGAGGCGGGAGGCTGACGGTAATTGACAGTTAATCCATTGAATTGTGTTCCATCCACGTCGTTTGCAACGCGAAAAGGACTGTTGAGATTCACAAACGATGCCATGCCGGAGCAGAAAACTTGAACTTCAGTCAATTCAATCTGTTTTCGCTGTCCAACAACTTGAGCATGCGTTCCGACGATGACGTATCGCGCCGAGTATTCAGTAGTTGTTCCCAAATTCCCACTCATCGTAAGGGCTTGGGACATGACCGTGATGCCCACGAGGGTCAATCGCTGAAAATCGTCTGAAAGACCATAAATGTAAGAATGTTTCTGTAATTGCTTTTGAAGCGTGCCAGCATCGGCAAGGTTAATGCGTTCGAATGCTCCGTCCAATTCCAGTTTGTTGTCGCTTTCTGAATATCGGAAGATGCCCCAGCACTTGTTGTCTGTAAATTCTGGAAGCCACCATTCACCCTTGACTTCAAAGTCGTCCGATAGCATGAACGCCGTTTTGGTCACGCTAAGCCCCCGTGCCGACAGAAAGTCGCGTTGACGAAAAGCCTACAATGCCCCGAACATAATGTAAGAAGATCACTCCAAACCCACCACGGCGGCAAATGGTTACGCCCTGGGGCGAAAGGAGCGTTGAAACGCTCACGCCGTGCCAAATCAAACACCGGCCCCATGCGAGAACCGGCGTTTGAACAGAGCAAGAGTGCAGCGAACCCGCCCTACGCGTACAGCGCCGTGACGGCGTCGGCCTTGACCAGTTCACGGGGCTGGTTGAGGTGGTTGTAGACGATCGAGCGGGGCTCGATGCCGAAGGCGTGGTACACCGTGGCCAAGAGTTCGATGGGATGCACTGGATCGCGGGTCGGGGCGGAGCCGGTGGCGTCCGATTCGCCATGCACGTGCCCGCGTTTGATGCCCGCTCCCGCCACACAGGCGGTGTAGCAGTAAGGCCAGTGGTCGCGGCCATCGTCGCTGTTGCCGTTGCCAGAAGTGCTCACGCCCCGCTGCGGTGCCCGACCGAACTCGCCAATCGCCACCACGAGCGTGTCTTCGAGCATGCCCCGCTCGTCCAAGTCGGCAATCAGGGCGGAGAGCCCGCCGTCCAGCATGGGCGCGGACTGGTTTTTCATCCGCTTGCTGAGGCCCGAATGCACGTCCCAGGAATGGTTGTCCGAATTGGCTACCTTAGGCCAAATCACTTCCACCACGCGGGTCCCCGCCTCCACGAGCCGCCGCGCCAAGAGGCAGCTTTGACCAAACGTGTTTCGCCCGTAACGTTCCCGAGTGGCATCGGTTTCAGCGGTCAAATCAAACGCTTCTCGGGCCTTGCCGGAGACGACGAGGTTCAGTGCTTGCTGGTAATATTCGTCCAAGTCGTAGGAAGCGACGGCACGGTCGATGCGGGGCATGCCGGCGTTGACCAGTTCACGCAGCCGGGCACGCCGCTGCAGCCGGGACGAGGTGACCTCGGGCCGCAGCGTGAGGTCATCGACCCGGATGCGGTCCATTTTGTCCATGTCCATGTCGCCGCCGGGCGGGAACAGATAATACGGATCGTAGGCTCGGCCCAAGAAGCCGGCGGTCCCGCCTTTGCCGACCACGTTACTCTCCTGCAACGGGCGGGGCATCATCACGAAGGGCAGCATGGCCCCTTCCGGCGGACGCATCCGCGCGATGTGGCAGCCGTAGTTGGGAAAATCCTTCGGCGTGGGAGGCTCCAATTGGCCCGAGGGGCTGACCTTGTCCGCCGTGTAACCAGTGTGGATCTGATAAATGGCCGCCGTGTGGTTGAACAAGCCCACCGGCGTGTAGGACATGGAGCGGATCAGGGTGACTTTGTCGATCACCTGGGCGAAGTTGGGCATCAATTCCGTGACCTGCACGCCCGGCGTCTTGGTGCTGATCGGCTGAAAAACGCTTTTCACGTTGGCGGGCACATCGGTCTTCGGGTCCCACAGGTCAAGATGGCTCGGCCCCCCCTGCAGGAAGATCATGATCACGCTTTTGGCTTTGCCCCACCCAGGCCCTCCGGCGGTGGAATGCGTCTCGCTGGTTTTGGCCCTGGCCTGTTGCAGATTCAACATGCTCCCTAGCGACAGGCCGAGCATGGCGGAGCCGCCGACGCGCAAGATGTCCCGCCGAGTGGGGGCCAGACCGGAATCGCAAAGGTCCTTGCTTGCTTGTTGTCCGGGAATGATCAACATGGTTCGTCCCTCGTTTGGCGAATGGGCGGGAAACTGCCGCGCGGGCACACGGGGCGGGAGTCGTCAGACCGTGAGTTAACCCCGGCAGTATAACGACTTCGGGAATCCCACGTCAAATTCTTGATAGTCAACGGACAAATCCGACTTCGCGAATCCTCCATCGGCGTTTCACCGCCGATGGAAGCCGAATGTCGCGGAGGTTCGAGCATTCGTAGGGTACGGCGGCTGGCCGCCTACCATTTGCCAAACTCCAAAGATGGCCAACAATCGTCGAGCCACCATCCCGGGGGGCACGTCTTCTTCAGGGTCGTCACGCATACGGACACCGTGTCGGCCCTTGCTCACGCTGCGGGTTTCGATCCATCCCAGCCCGAAACATTAGTGAGGGACGGCCCCGCTTCGCCTCAAGATGAATGGCCTCGCTGACGCATCGGGTTGCGATTTGCCGGAGTTTTAATAGCGAATATCTGGCAGTCCGTCTTGGAGGTGGTACAATGACCGCCGGGGCAGATATGTTAGGAGGGATCGATCATGCGACGGCGAACGGGTTTCACACTTGTCGAACTGCTCGTCGTGATCTTCATCATCGGCGTGTTGGTCGCGCTGCTGTTGCCGGCAGTGCAATCGGCGCGGGAATCGGCCCGGCGGATGTCATGCCAGAATAATCTCCGCCAGATCGGCGTCGCGGTACATTCCTTCGCGTCGGTAAATCAAGATCATCTGCCCGCCTTTCAGCCGCGACTGGAACATCTGCCGGTCCATCCCAATCCGCAGCCGCGTAACAAATTGCAAATGGACCTCGACGATTCCTCTGTCCGCATCGGCTGGCTGGACCGTTGGTCCTGGAGAGTGCCGCTGCTCCCCTTTTTAGAGCGGCAGAACGTGTTCGATGCACTTTATTCCGGCGACCCAATCTCTGCCGAAAATCAGCCCGGTACGCGAACGGTGATTCCCACCTTCCAATGCCCGGCCACGCCCGGGAGCCCGCGATTAGTCGATTTTTCGGAATACGTTCCCGAGGAGTTGCAGACCGATATTCAGATGGATGGGCGAGATTATGCCGCCGTGTTTCGCATCGGAGGGCCGGCTAGCGTCCTATTCCCACCAGGTGTGGCATGTGCCTGGTATTCAGCGGGCGGTACATCGGTTCCCCATGAAGTGTTTACAAAACCACGTCACCAAAATGTTCTAGATCAACGCATACCTTTGAAAGTCATTGAGGATGGTTTGTCCAACACCATCCTAGCATTTGAACAGGCCGGAGAGCCGATCAACATGTGGTACGGCGATCCTTGGGAGGTGGCATTCGATCAAACTTCGAACTGGACAGATGCCGGGGTTTGGGCGTCCAGCGACGGTTACCATTTTTGGCCCTGGATTAACGTCAGGAACTGGGCAGGCATCTACAGCTTTCATGCGGACGGCGCTTATGTGGTCATGTGCGATGGTTCCGTCCGCTTTTTGCGGGAAGAGACTTCCGAGCACATTGTGGAAGCCCTGCTGAGCCGGGCGAGTGGCGAGCGGATCGAGGACCGGGACTGGAAGTGAGCGGTCTTGCCCATGGAGTCGAAGCATTCTGACAAGCTGGTTCAGTTCTCGCTCCGCGAGTTGCTGGTAGGGTTGGGCGTTGCCGCGCTAGGTCTGGCGGCGATGCGGTATGGTGGTGTCCTCCGCGACCTGCTGCAAACGGGCTGCGCGGTGCTGGTGATTTTCGCCATGATCTCCGCGCTGGTCGATCACGGGCGGCGGCGGGCCTTTGCCATCGGCTTCGTGATCGCCGCGTTGGCGTATAGCGGGCTGCTGTTCCTGCAGGATGGAAGAGAGTTCAATTTCCTGACCGCCCGTTTCGCCACCTCGAAGATGTTGCGACCCATACGGGAATCCATGGTTACTGAAAGATGGGTTGGTGGCACGGCTCAATCGCAAAACCCAGGCGTGAGTGCCGCTCCACGGCAAGGCATGGCGGTGATCCGATCCGCCCCTGGCGCGGGCAATCTGCTCCGCGCGGGGCACACGCTGTGGACGCTATTCTTTGGTTACCTCGGCGGTAAGGCGGCCGTGTTGGTCTATTACCGCCGATGTCAAGAAACGCGAGAGCATGCGGACTTGCCGGCGTAAGAAAATCTCGCTTGACGCATTTCGGCGATCGTTTAGGCTAGAGCCCGTTGTAAAGAACTTGATGTGAGCCGGAATTGAGCAACCGGCCACCTATCAGCGCTCTACCACATGCCCGCATCTCTTTTTCGCCGCCCGCCAGCGCGGGCTCCTCCGGCGTCAGGGTATGTCTGCCCGGTCTCGCCAAGACTATCTCGTGTGAGTCGGCTCTGACCGATTCGCGCGCCCTGTTTTTGATGTCCTGACGCCGAACATGATGGTTTCCTTTCACTCCAGCCGGAGCTGGCCGCCCGGTTGGTATGCCAATGGCCTTGCCTGTGTACCGCTGCGAAACCTGTGGGCAACTCGTCCCGCCACGTACGCCAGCCACGCGAGAAGTGACTTTGACCAGACCGAAGACCTATCCCCACCGCCGCGACGCGCATGTGTTTCGGTGGACAACCATCAATGAAAACGGACGAAGGACGAGGAAAAAGAAATTCATCGATGATCCGGGCGGCAAAGGAAAAGAGATCTCGCGGGAACGCGTGATCTGCCCTGATTGCGCCGCGCTAACCTAAGAATAGCGTTTAGACACGGAACCGCGCCATGAAGTCCTTATGGTCAAGACCCGGCGAAGTCATTGCGGTGGCTACGTTTTTGCTGACCTACATGAGTGCCGTGTGGTGGGCAACTGGGCGAGACTACACCCGAAGGGGAGGTGCCCAATTCGGAAAATTATTCTGGCGGTCTCACCATTGGGCCGGGATATTCGTGATCGGACCTTGCCCGGTCATTTATGTGGTGTTTTGCGTTTTTTGGGGGAGAGCGGCCGTTGAACCTTTGGTACAGGACAACTTGCCAGTCATCCTGTTCCAGACTATTTGCATGTTCTTTTATCTCGCTTGGATCAATGCTTTCATGTTTCCGCAACGCATGGGCCTGGCGCCACGTGCCCGATTGCCTCCCTGATCCTTCTGGCTTAACCGTTCTCCGTCTGCGGGCTGATTTTCTGTTGCACGAATTCGGCCAGGGCCTCGGCATCGTCGCTCCCCACGCGGAACGTGCCCTTGCGGGTCTCGAGCACCACGCAGCGCATGCCGGAGACGTTGTAGGTCCAGCCGCGAAAGGGGATGTAGTGGATGCCCCAACCGTCGATCCAAGCGGTTTTGCCGGGCCGGGCGGAGTGGATGTCGGAATAAGGAATCCGTTTTTGAAACAGGGGAAGCGGGCCAAAGCGGACGGCCAACGCGTCCTGCTCATCCTCCACGGTGAGCGTGGCGAAGGAGAGCATCAGCACGGTGAACACCGCCGCCAAGGCCAGCGCCAGTATCGCGGCGAGTGGATCCCCCCAGGTGATCCAGGCTTGCACCAAAAAGAGAAGCAGGATGGGGGCCAAGATCCAGTGGATGAATCCTCGCTGCTCGTGGCGATAGGTGATCGGGCTGACTGCCGTGGACATGGTGACGGCTCTCGACGGATACTCGGTTCGATTCCCATCCACCGGTAGATTCGCCGCATGTGGCTCAATCTTGGCATGAGCTACACATCCGCCCGTAACGTCCGGCATCCGTCAGGGCCTTACATGGGGTGCCTGGTCCGACCGCCAATCACATCGCGCTCTGCCAACTAACGACCGACGCGAAATCGATCGAGATTACCACGCATTGACAGCTTAACGTCACGTTCGGCGAGGACCAGACACGTGTCCGCCAGGGGCACGCCGATGGACGAAATTCAGCGAAGGTTTTGTCCGTTGGCTTTAAACGTGTTGGTCGAAGAGGATTGGATTGCCGTCCGGGTCCACGACCACGAAACTTGCCGGCCCGCTCCCCGATTCGTCCGCCGCGGTCTCCAGCTTTATGCCCCGTTCCCTCAGTATGCGTTGCAGTTCGCGCACGTCCGTGAACGCCTCCAGCTTTTGCGCGTCACTGTCCCAACCGGGATTGAAAGTCAGGATGTTCTTTTCGAACATGCCCTGAAACAGGCCGATAGCATGGTCCGCGTTCTTCATGATCAGCCAATTCTGCGAGATATCGCCGGCGAAAGCTTCGAAGCCCAGCTTCTCGTAGAACGCTTTTGAAGCCTGGATATCCTTGACCGCCAGGCTGACGGAAAACGCGCCAAGCTCCATGCCTTCATCCTTTCATGAGTGATTGATAGATATCGCGGTCCCAGCACGCACATCAGCGATCGCGCCAGCCGGAACACCTGTATCAATCAGGATTCCGCATCAATCATCTCCCAAGTGCGGAGCGTAATCAATGCGGAAGTCGGGCGCTTCGCCGCCGGGACCTTGCAGGTAGTGCTCGAACCAGCGGAGCATCCGCAGGTTGTAGTCCAGCCGCGAGGCCGCGCGGCGGTTGCCGTGCCCCTCGCCCGGATAGAGCACCAGCCGCACGGGCGCCTGCCCCAGCGTTTTCAAGTGGCGATGGAACTCCAGCGACTGCGAGGGATGCACGCGGGGATCCGCCTTGCCATGCAGGATCAACGTGGGAGTTTGGTTCTTCTTGATATGGTAAATGGGGCTCCGCTCCAGGAAGTAATCCCAATCGTCCCAGAGCCGCTTGAGATGATGCACGAGGAACATCTCCTCCGGTATATCGGTGGTGCCCACCTTGGAAACATTGTCGCTGATGCCCACGAACATCACACTGGCCGCGTAGCGGTCGGAGTAATAGGTCGATCCCCAGGCGGAGGCGTACCCACCATAGGAACCGCCGGTGATACCGACTTTGTCCGGATCGGCGATGCCCATCTCCACCAGGGCGTCGATACCGTCGACGATGTCGTCGAACTCCTTACCGGCGGCGTCGGCCTGGCCCATCTTGGAAAACTCCACGCCCCGGCCCGTGCTGCCGCGATAGTTCGGGTAGAACACGGCGAAGCCCCGCGCGGCGCCGACCTGTCCCGGGCGGCCATAGCTGGTGACCCAGCCGTCACTGATGTGGGCCTCGGGGCCGCCATGCACGGCCATGATCAACGGGTAGGTCCGGCCTTCCCGGTAATTGAGCGGATAGACCAGCACGCCTTGCAGTTCCAAACCATCCCGGGCATTCCAGGTGATGGTTTCCTGCCTAGCAAATTTCAAACCCGAGAGCCACGGGTTGCTGTCGGTGAGACGCTGGGGTGCTTCTTGGGATGGCGTGTGGAAGAAGACCTCCGGAGGATGTTGAGCCGTATGCCCCAACATGACGGCGGCTTCCGCGTCGTCCGACCAGGAGAGCCCCGCCAAAACGGGATCTTTGCCTTCCAGCCAGATTTCCTTGCCGCCGCCATCCACTTGCATGGTGCCCAGCACGGTGCCGGTGCCCTCGTCGGCGAGCCACAGGATTTTGTCGGCGTCCAGCCAGGTAAACGCGCTGACATGCGCTTCGTAGTCCGGCATCAGGTCTCGCAATTGGCCATCGCCGGGCACGTCGGCCACCATCAGCCGGCCTTCGGCGGGATCTTGGATATCCTCGCCGGAAATCATGGCCAAACGGTTGCCGTCCGGGCTCCAATGGACCACGCCCAGCTTGCCGGGATTGGCGATGTTTTCCACGACACGTCCCGTGTCCGCGTCCACGACATGCACGCGGCGGAACATATAGCTGTCATCCACGAGCGGCGTGGGAGCCAGCACGACGGCCAGTTCCCGCGTTTGCGGGTTCCACTGAACATCAGAGGCGGAGCCGGGCAGGTCCAACGGGCGAGCGGCTTGCGAACCGTCCAGCGGCGCGATCCAGACCTTCGTGGGCCGCCAATCTTCCTCGTAGATTTCCTGGTTGAAACCTTTATCTTTCAAATCTTGCTCTGCTTGAGGCACCGGCTCGGTCGCCAGGAACGCGACCTGCGCGCCATCGGGGCTCAAGGCGGGACCGGAGAGATTGCTGCCATGCGTGAGCACACGCTGCGGTTCTCCACCATCGGCAGGCACGGCATACAGGCTGCTGTGCTTGTCATCGTTGAGCTTGCTCACGAAGTAGATCGTGCGGCTATCGCTGGACCAGGCGACTTGGCTCACGGAAACGTCGCCCGAAAGGAAGGAACGCGAATTGGCTTCGCGGTCCACCACGTGCAATTCCACATGGGCCGGACCGTCTTCGACCTGCGGATCGCGGGGCACGCTCAGGGTGTAGGCCACGTGCTGCCCGTCGGGCGAGATTTCCGCCGAAAGCACGCTACGCAGCTTCGTCAGATGCCGGGGAGTGAACACTTCCTCGGCCAGTGCCACGCCACCGGTGGCAAGCAGCAGGCCAACGATAAAACCGGTGACCTGGCGATGATGTCGTTGAACCAGATTCGACGGACGATGACGTGTGTGTTCCGTGACCCGTTGCATGTTCCTCTTATCCTCGATTTTCAGAAAGTGCATCGATTGATGGCGGGGAGGTGCGTTGGTGGATGGCGGCGTGTCCTCGGAGGGGCCGTCTTTTCTCGCGCCGCTCAAGATACTATTCCCGGCTGGCGGCTTGAACGGGCGATTGGTCGCATTTCCCCATTTCCCCGGGGGAAACGCTGGCCGATGGGGATGCCAAGCCCTTCGATAATATAGTGCGTATTTCGGTGCGGCGTGTGACGATTGAGAGGGTTTTTGGGGCACGCGGCACACACCAGCGGCGGAAGGCCAGGCTCGATACGATCAATCCAATTCGACGATTTCAAGCTTGTAATGGGTTTCACTCATTCGAGCTTCGGAGTATTTAACCTTTGCGCCCAAAGTTTCCATGATCCGCTCTCGATTTTCCTGCGTAGTACAGACGCCAAATACGACGCGAGCCAGTCGACCAGGGTATGGGATGGAGGTATTACGTTTACGAGTCACCGCGCGCCATTCATGCTCATGGTTCCACGCAAATGACTTTGTCGTAAATATCTTCGCGATCGACTCGCGATCCTCTAACTTTAATGGCATGTAAGCTGGAAGCTCATTGTCGGGATGATAAATCACAGGTAGGCAGTAGTCCCAATTACCGAGATCATTTTCTTCGTTTCGTTCAAATCCAAGGCACACGCCTTTATGTGCATCGGCGTAATACGCCCACATTTGGATGCTGTTGCATATTTCTGCGAAGGAAATGATGCCAAAATGTCTCTTGGTGAGAGCTTTCGCTTCGTCGACCTCTTTTTTTATGATTGGAATCCCCAAAACATTTTGCTCTGACAATTGAAATTCAAATTCGAATGGGTCGTTTAGCGAGTCGGCCTGCGGGCACCAGATCTCTCTTTTGTTGAGCATCTCCCAGAAATAGCAGTTGATGGAGCGGTACTTGAACAACATCGTGATGCCGGGCGTGCCGCATTTGGGACATTTGTAGCAGCGTTTCGCAAATTGTTCGCCACAACCGTTCGAGCGGCACTACATTTCTGGTTCCATACTCACAGTTTCGCGCCTCGAGATAGCTTTCGAATTCGACCCTAACGCCCGCAGTCCCTGCCTGCGTGCTCTTCATCCCGACTCGGCAATCAAATGGTCGCGGACGAAATCTTCGTTTAGCGTCACGCCCAGCCCGGGGCCTTCCGGCACGCGGATCCAGCCAGCTTCGGCTTGGACCTTTTCCTGCGTCAGTTCGTGACGCAGCGGTGAATCCTCCACGCAGTCCTCGAATAGAAAGGCGTCGCGGCAAGTGCAAAGCCAGTGCAGGCTGGCCGCCACGGTGATCGGGCTGGTGTAGCAGTGGTTACAGAGCCGGGCGCCGATCTCCTCCACGCGGTCGCGGAGGTACACGGCATCGGTGAAGCCGTTGCGGGAAAGGTCGATCTGGTAGACGTCGAGTGCCCGCTGGTCGATGAGAGGGCGGAACGATTCCCGCCCGCATTCCTCTTCTCCCGCCGCGATGGGGACGGGAGACCGGTCCCGTAACCAGCGGTACCCCTCCACATCGTGCGGCAAGAGCGGTTCCTCTAGCCATTCGATGGCGTATTCGGAGAACGCTTCCGCGCGGCGGAGGGCGGTGCGGGCATCCCACACGCAACCGGCGTCGATGAGCACGGTGGCATCTCCCACGCCTTCGCGGGCACCCCGGACCAGATCGACATCCACGGCGGCGGACGTGCCCATCGGTTCCCAACCGAATTTCACGGCCTCGTAGCCGGCTTCCCGCCACCGCCGGCCGATGTCCGCCGTTTCCGTGCCGTCCTTGCCAAACAGGATCGACGCGTAGGCTTTGATGCGGGGATGTAGGCAGCCCCCCAGCAAGCGGTGGACCGGCTCGCCGAAGTGTTTGCCCTTCAAGTCCCAGAGGGCCAGGTCCACGGCGCTCATGGCGGCGACCGTCACGGAAGTGCGGCCAAAATACATGGTGCGGCGATGCATTTCGCGACGTAGCCGCTCATGTTCCAAGGCTTGTTGTCCCACCAGCACTTCCCGCAGCCCACAGGCGACGTTGTGGCTAAAGGGCGCGTCGATGACGGCTTTGACCACTTCCGGAGAAGCGTCCGCCTCGCCGACGCCTTCCAAGCCCGCATCGGTGCGGATGCGGACCAGCACGGAATCTTGGCTGCTGGCCGTCTTCGCCTCGACGTGGGGAATTCTCAACACCTGGCACACAACTTGAGTGATTTTCATGGGAGACTTCTTCAAGGGGCGGGGAGGAGGGGGACACGCACGCCCGGCAAAAGTGAGAGCCGGTTGAGCAAGCCGCGACATGGCTCGCAGCGTACACCAACGGACGGAACCGGTCGAGTTTTCGCATGTTTGGCTAACGGCTGCTAATGAATTTCGCGGGCCATTTTGTTATCGTTGGTCATGACTGGATTCGGTGGGGAATCGCGCCGTGAGCTGGAATTCTCTCGGCACGATAGAGCGGTGATTTCTTTGTTTGCACGTGGTGAAGGAACATGGCCAAGAAAACTCCCAGGATCACGCGGCGGGCCGATTTGCCTCCGGGCGATTCGCTCTGTGACCATTGCACGGCCAAGTGCTGCCGCTATTTCGCGTTGCCGATTGAAACGCCGACCACGCGGCAGGATTTCGATTTCATCCGCTGGTATCTGCTGCACCAACATGCCACCGTCTTCACGGAGGACGATACCTGGTACCTGCTGGTGCATACCGAATGCAAGCATTTGCAGCCGGACTATCGCTGCGGTATTTACGAGACGCGCCCGCAAATCTGCCGGGACTATTCCACCGACAATTGTGAATTTGAAGAAACTTGGACCTACGAACGGTACCTGGAAACGCCCGAGCAAGTGGCCGAGTTCTCCGAAGCGATCTTCGCCAAGGGAGGCCGCGATGGCATCCGCGGAGCCGAACCGCCGCTGATGAAGGTGCTTTGAAAATACCCTTTGTATTAGCCAAGGAAATCGACCGCCCGTGAATAAAGCTACCCGGATCTCGCCGAGAACGCTCAAGGGTTTCCGGGACCATCTTCCGGAGAGCATGATTGCCCGCGAGAGGATCATGGAGACGGCGCGGCAAGTCTACCGCTCCTTCGGTTTCAGTCCGATCGATACGCCCGCGCTGGAGTATCTGGAAATCCTGGCCGGCAAGGGGAGCGAGGAGACCGACCGCCAACTCTACCGCTTTCAAGACCACGGCAAGCGCTGGGTTGGCCTGCGGTTTGACCTGACCGTCCCTTTGGCACGATTCGCGGCGCAGCACGTGGGAGAGTTAGGCACCCCCTTCAAGCGGTATCACATCGCCTCGGTCTGGCGCGGGGAGAATACCCAACTGGGCCGGTACCGGGAGTTCATGCAATGCGATTTCGACACGATCGGCACGCTCTCCACCGTGGCGGACATCGAAACCATTCTGGTCGTGCATGAACTGCTGCAAGCCATCGGCATCGAACGGTTCACGATCCATGTGAATCACCGGCAAATCTTGAATGGGCTGCTGGAAAAACTAGAACTGGCGGAGCAAGCGACCGTGGTGCTCCGCTGTCTCGACAAGCTCCCGAAGATCGGCCGCGACGCCGTCCAAGAGGAAATGCGAACTGTCGGTGTGGCCGCGGAAAAATCAACGGAGATTCTTCAACTTAGTGAACTCTCCGGCGAGAATGAGGAGATATTGCGGGGTCTGTCGAAACTGGCCCAGGGAAATTCGCGGGCGGAGGAAGGGCTGGCCAAGCTAGAGGAGATCTTTCAAGGCGTGCAGGTGGCGGGCGTCGCTCCCGGACGCCTTCGTATCGATCCTTCGATTGCCCGGGGGTTGGATTACTACACGGGCACGGTGATTGAAACGTTCCTCGATGACTTGCCGCGAATCGGCAGCGTCTGCTCCGGTGGACGGTACGACAACTTGGCGGAACTGTACACCTCGCAAGTCTTGCCGGGCATCGGCGCCTCGCTGGGTTTAGACCGGATGCTGGCGGCGCTAGAAGAGCTGAATCTGCTGGAAAAGGTCCGCACGCCGGCGGAGGTCTTCGTGCCCTTCTTCGCCGCCGACCGGCTGCACGATTATTTACATCTGACGAATGCCTTGCGGCGCCTCGGCTGGGGCGTGGAGATGTATCCCGAGCCCCGCAAGTTGGGGAGCCAATTAAAATATGCCGACCGCCGAGGATTCGCCTGTGCCATCATCGTGGGCGAGGATGAATTCCAGGCGAGCACCTGCCAAGTCAAGGACCTGCGTAGCGGTGAAAGCCAGGAAGTCCGCCATGGCGGCGATGTATCGCGCATCGCGGACGTGCTCCGTACACTCCTGCGGCCTGAATCCATGCCCTCCGTCTGAGTCCCTTCTCACCGTTTTCAGGCTCCCCTGGTCTCTGCGTGGCTGCCGCCCCGCTCTGCTTAAAAATTAAGCACGTCGAGAACGGCCTGTAGGCGGCGCCTCGGATTGCATTCTTCCGACGGTTTGAGAACGCTGCTCGTGAAAATCATGTAAGTCCTTAATTTTCAAAGCTTTGCCATTCCTTCAGTGCGCTGCCGTTGGCAATTTGGCACGCATTCTGCTTTTCGGCATCGCAGGCCTAAACCTTCCTGCCTCAAGTCGCGACATATCCTAGGGTGCGACTGGAGCCGTTGAATTCGTAGAACTCCTTAAACTGTTACAAGGCGGATGATGATGACAAAACCATCTTGCTCTCTGTCGATGGCGCTATCAGTCTGCGCCGTTCTCGTTGGTCTCTTGATGTGGTCCCCATCCCTTGCACGGGCCCAAGAAACGGAAGCGGCTCCCGACGCCGCCGCCACGGAAGAAGTGGTTGAAGAGGCTCCCGTCGAAGAAGAGGCGATGACCCCGGAAATCGTCGCCTACGCTCTAGACAACATGATCCTGTTCATTGCCGCCGTGCTCGTGCTCTTCATGCAAGCCGGATTCGCGATGGTGGAATCCGGCTTCAATCAATCCAAATGCACGGTAAACATCCTCTTCAAAAACTTGATGGATGTTTCCGTGGGCGTGCTGCTCTTCTACTTCATTGGCTACAGCCTGATGTATCCCGGTGACGCCGCTTCTAGCCCTTACTTCGGATTTGGCGGGATCGGCATCTCGGAAACGCTTGACGGCGAACCGGGACCCGGCGTACTGCATCCGCAAGTCGATTGGCTGTTCCAAGTCGCGTTCGCCGCGACCGCCGCGACGATTGTTTCAGGTGCCGTGGCAGGCCGAATGAAGTTTGAAGCCTACTTGGTCTACAGCGCGATCATTACCGGAATTATCTACCCCATTAGCGGCTATTGGAAATGGGGCGGCGGCTGGCTTGACGCGCGGGGCTTCCACGATTTCGCGGGCTCGGTGGTCGTGCACGCGGTGGGCGGATTCGCCGGTTTGGCGGGAGCCATCGTGCTCGGTCCGCGCTTGGGTCGGTTCTCCGAGGATGGACGTTCGCAGCCGATTCCGGGGCATAACTTGACCTTCGCCACGCTGGGTGCATTCATCTTGTGGATCGGGTGGTACGGTTTTAATCCGGGTAGCCAACTCGCGTTTGCCGGAAGTGCCAACACGGAGACCACGCTTCTCGTGGCCGTGAATACCACGTTGGCGCCGGCTGCTGGTGCGGTGCTCGCCATGATTACCGCCTGGGGCTGCTTTAAGAAACCGGACCTGTCGATGGCCATCAATGGGGCATTGGCTGGCCTGGTGGGGATCACCGCCAACTGCGACACCGTCACGAATGCTAGCGCCCTGATTATCGGTGCCGTAGCTGGTGTCTTGGTGGTGGGCGGCGTGATCCTGCTCGACAAACTCAAGATCGACGATCCCGTCGGTGCCTGGCCCGTGCATGGCCTCTGCGGCATGTGGGGCGGCATCGCCACCGGCATCTTCGGAACGGACAAGGCTATCGGCCCGCAGATTGTCGGTACGCTGGCGATCTCCGCTTATGCCTTCGTTTCGATGTATGTCGTTTTCGCTTTCCTCAAGGGTGCTGGAATGCTTCGTGTGAGTGCTGAAGAAGAGCAACAAGGTCTCGACCTCAGCGAGCACGGCATGAAGGCTTACGGAGAATTGGCTGGCGCGTAAGCGGAAAGCTTGTGCGGTAAAACCTAGGACCGCGTGGCCGCCCGTGTGAAATGGGCGGCCACGCCTGTTTGGAATACGAGAAGAGTAATCCGAGGCAGCCTGTCGAGTTTCTCGTCAGGCTGTCTTATCACATCCGAGTGATGGAAAGTAATGGTGAAGGTAGCCAAGTTAAAATTCGTCAATAGCTTGGCTGCCGATACAATATCGTGGGAAGGATCCAAGATGGATTTTCTCCACAAGATACCTAGGAGTGTCGCGCGGGCTGGTAACTTCCGCATGGCAGCAGGGCTTGTTATGGAACGCAGCCAAATCGTCGCTACAGGGACGTAGTGCGGGCTGCAAAGCTCCCTAGGTAATGGAGGCAGGAGGTGTGTTGGCATGGATGCCTGGATCGCCTCTTCCTGGGTCAAGGAAGGCACGGGCAAGGATGCCGTGCCCAGCCTCTTTGCGATCGTCTTCACTCGCATCGAATTCAAAAAGAAAGGGCACGCCGGTTCCCAGCAACCGTGTGCCTTTTTTTCATGGATGAATCGTCATTCCCGCCGGGTCGCGTTCCAGAGGGCGACATAATGGAAAATCTACTCTCGCCAATTTTCCCTTGGGCCGAGCGCTGTCTCCAGTGGCGCGTAGCGGTAATAGACCTCTAGGCAAAGTGCCCCTAAGGACGTGCAGAAAACGCGGCCGCCGTGCCGCCCCCAAACCGGGTCAACGTCCCAACTCCCCGCGTGGAAGCCTTCCGTTCGTTGGGCCGGAAGCAGGGCCTGCTGTAACGCCCCGTTCCAGGCGTCCCAAGTCGTGTCCCCGGATTGGAACAGCGCCATGGTGCCATAGTACCAGTAATAGAAATTGGGACGCGCGGGATCAGGCAGATGCCTCAACAAGTACTGCCCGGTTTCGCGCTCCGTGGCGGAGGGAATCGGTAGCCGCAGCAGCCTACGGCAAACATGCGCTTCAGCGGTCATCGTGGCAGTCACCCGTTCACCGGGACGATAGCTGGCCAACCCGCCTTCCCGTCCGACGGTGACGCGGGCCAGAAAATCCTGCATGCCTTGACGGGCACGCGATGGAATCGTGATGCCCGATCGCTCCGCGCTAAGCAGGGCCATCACCTGCCATCCGAACTGGCTAGTATCTCCCCGTTCGCCAGGCCGATACCGCCAGCCCCCTTCGGTGGGGTGTTGCGATCGGAGCGAATAGGCCGCCGCCATCTTGAGGGGCTGCCGCAAGGCGGGATCATGCGTGAGCCCATACGCCTCCGCCAGGGCCAAGCTGGCGATGCCATGGCAGTACATGTGGGCGTAGTGGTGGGCCAGTCCCGCCAGGCAGCCATCGTGGGCCTGCGAGCGGAGCAGATATTCGAGGCCCCTTCTCACGTTTGCCGCGTGGACGCCCTCCTGGTGCGTATGCCCGGCTCCCAAAAAGGCCAACAGTGCCAGGCCGGTGATTCCCGTGTCCGCGTGCGCTCCCACGCCACGGCGGATTTGGCCGTCCATGAAGGAATCGCTTCCTCCTTCGTGGTAATCGGTGTCCCACCGGCCATCCCGGGCTTGGCTGCGAGCCAACCACTCCAGGGCTTTCTTCACGGCGGCTTCCGTGGCCGCGCTACCCCCATGGCGTTGGACCAAGGCCTCACGAAGGTTCGCCTGGCGGGAGCGATACTCGGCAGGCAGCGAGACTTCTGAAACCTCCGGGATGACACGTTTCGCCGGCTCGCGTGGAGTTTTGGTTGCCTGGTCGGCGATGGTGGCTTCCATCGGAACCATCGTATTCACGTCGGGCATCGTAGGCTCGGCAGCCGCCATCGATTCAGTGGAATGCTCGGTCGCCGGCGATGCTGGCGACGTGGCCGATGTGTTGGGAACGCTGGACGGCGGGGCCTCCACTTCTTCGTTTGAAGAGCTAGCCGGTTCCGGCGAAGGTTGATCAAGAACTATTTCCGGCGGCGTGGTTTCTCGAAGGTCGAATTCCTTTTCTACTTCACGAGGAGCTTCCTGGGCTTCAACGACTTGCGTTTCGGACGGTTCTGGTTTGGTTGGCGCTTCGGCGAAGGATTCCTGCGGCACGTCCTCCACGAACACGACCCGCACTTGAGCTTCTTTCTGGGAAAGATCTGGCTGCGCGGCAAAGTTAAACCGCATCGCCCAGAGCGCCAAGAGAACGTGAGCAAGTACGGAAAGAAAGACGCACTTTTCCAGCGCGCGGGACTGACCCCACCGCGTCCACAAAAAGATGCCGCATGCCACGGCCAGGGCCACGCTCCCCACGAGAAAGCAGGCGCCGGACGGCGATCGTGAAACGTACTGAGTGATCGATTGCCACACGCCCATCGATTCGTTGCCTCGCCGAGAATTGCCCCTTCTCTAATCATCGGCGGGCGCGAGCCGTCGTGGCCAAGCGTACCTAGCACGAGCAAAAAAACGGGTCGGCAGGAATAGGCAAGAGCTGCCAGACTAGGGGCTTGTGGTGGGCGATTCGCCCGGCAGAGGATGGACGGAAACGCCGACTTCTCGAATCCCTGCCGTGCGACAGGCGCCCAGCACTTCGGCGATCCGCTGATAGCGGCCCTCCGCGTCCCCTCGGACCAGCACGCCAAACTGGGGCTGGGCGAGGCGCGTGGCCCGCAGCCGCTGGCTGAGTTGCGCCAGGGTCACCGGTTCCCGCTCTAGGTAGATCTCGCCATTGCCTCGCACGTTGATCGTGGCTTTGGCCGTGGTAAGCGGCAGGGTGCCGTCTTCCGCCACTTGGGGCAGCTCAAGCGCCATTTCCCGTTCTTGATCGTGAAACTTCGCTGCCACGAGCAAGAAAATCAGCAGCAGAAACACCACGTCGATCATCGCCGTGAGGTTGATGGAGGGCGTTTCGGTCTGTTGCGTCTTGAGTGGCACGGCTTGGAGTTCGCTCCGGTCAGGCGGCTTGCTTGGTCCGCGTGGTGGTCGCCTTGCGCGTCTTGCTCGTGGACTTGGCAAGCGCCGGCCCGGCGTCCTCGGCGATGATCTCCACGAGCTGCTGGCCAAGCGCGTCGATCTTCATCACCAGCCGGTCGACGCGGCTCACGAAGAAGAGGTGAAAGCTCAAGGCGGGAATGGCCACGCAGAGTCCGGCGGCAGTCGTCAATAGTGCCTGGCTAATGCCGGCGGCGAGCATTTCCGTACGGCCTAGCGCTTCGGTTTGGGCAATCGCGTTGAAGGCTTGAATCATGCCGCAGACGGTTCCCAACAAACCTAACAGCGGTGAAATCGTCGCCACGCCATGAAACACCCGCAGGTGCTTGCGGAGTTGGTTGGCGATGCGTTCCCCTTCATCAAGCACGGCCTGCTCGACCTCCACTGCGGGACGTCCCCATTTTTTCAGTGCCGCTTGAAAGACGACCGCCACGGGGCTACGTTCCTGCTCGCAAAGTTCCAGCGCCTCATCGCGGGTAAGCTGCCCTTCGCGAAGTTGCAGCAGTAGCCGCCTGACGAATGGCCGAGGAATAATTCTAGCCGAGCGAAGCGCCGCCAATCGCTCAAAAAAGAAGAGCACGGTCGTCACCGATCCCACGAAGATGGGGATCATCAGCACACCACCGCTCCAGAAGACTTGGAACAGATTTTGGTAGGGGATCGCGCCGGAGTCTGTTTCGCCCGAAAGACTTCCCATCGTCGCGGACGTATCCGGGCTGGCCGTTTCCGTGGATCCGTTCGGCCAAGGAAACCAGAGCGCGGCACTGACGCCGGCGGCGAGCACCACCATGCCGGCCACGACCCACAACCCGCGACGAATTTTTCGGCGTCGATTTTTCATACCGCTCCGGCCCTCTGGCGAACTGCTCGTCGTGTCTTTATTCCCGGATGCCGTGCTGTTGTCGGCGTGGGAGCATCGCGAGACGTCTTTGGCAATCGCCGTGCACGGGAGGCCGCCCGATGTTTCAACGTTTCAGTGGCGAGAGGATGTTCCTGGACTTGCGAATAGAACCGCGCGGCGCGCGACATTTCGCCGAGATATTCGCGGCAGCGGCCCGACTGAAATAACGCGGCGGCTTGCCACTCGGAATCAGGGTACCGCGTTTCGACGCGTGCATATTCCAGCAGGGCCCGTTCGTGCTTCCCCTCTTCGAAATAGCTCTCACCTCGCAGGAATTGGGCCAGCGCCGCGGTTTTGGTTCCGCGGGCCGAGGGAGATTCACCAACCCGAGCCCAAGCTTCGCGAGCAGCTTCATACTTTTTTTGCAGCAGTAAGCAGCGGCCCGCCAGCAGGTCCGCTTCATGTGACAGGCGGAAGTCTGGGAATTCGCGGCCGATGGTAGAGACTTGTTTCCAAGCCATGTTCCAATCTTGTCGGTGTGCCGCGGCCTGTGCCCGACGTAAACGGACGATGCCTTGCCAGGATCTCGGCAAACCGCCTTCCAGCGGTTCCAATTCGTCCCAACGGATGCTGGCACGTTCCCAATCCCGGGCCCGAAACTCCGCTTCACCTAGCCACAAGAAAACCCAGGGCCGCAATTCGTGTTGAGGGAACTCCTGATAGAATTGTTCCAGCGCGACCCGCGATGCTTGCCAATCACTTCGCCGCGCGGCGACATGCCCCCGCCAGTAGAGCACCTGGGCGCGAGCCTCTGGGAAATCCGTCGAGGGAAGCGACTCACGTAGCAACCGTTCAGCAACATGCCACGAATCTTCGTCCATGGCATGTTGGAGCAATTCGAAAACCACCGCCCAGCGTCGGTCCTCGGCCGGGTACTCTTCTAGGAGTTGACGCCATGCGTGCCGGGCCATGTCGTCTCGGCCCAGTTCCTGGAATGCCAATCCGGATCCGTACAGGGCAGCCATGCGTAGACGTTCAGGGGGATCCGCGGCCAGCAACTCCTCGAACATCGTTCGGGCCTCTTCCCACTGATCCAGCCGGACATGCAGAAACGCCGCCGACAGCCGCGCAGCATGGGCTTCAGGCTCATCGGAATAGTCACGCGCCACACGATGGTACATGGCCAGCGCCGCGTCGAACTGTTGTCGTCGCTGGAGAATGCGGCCCTGCATCCAAGCGGCTTCTCCGGCCAAGGAATGCTCTGGATACTCGATCCTCAGCCGGCCAAAAATTGCCAGTGCATCCTCGAAACGGTTCATCTGAAAGGCGCACCAGGCCCTACCCGATTCGGCGCGGATCCGAAAATCACGCTCGGTCGCCAACCGGCTGGCCTGCTCGAACAGTTCGCCGGCCCATGGCCAATCCTTACCAGCGTAGGCTTCCTCCGCTAGCGCCAGGATTCTTTGCACGACATCGGAAGTGACGCGGTCAGGCCACTCGATGGAACCGAATACGTACTTCGCGTCCTGCACTCGTTGTTCCGCCGCGTAGGCGATCGCCATGTCCAACGGTTCAATGACCGCGTCACTTTCCGAGGCACGCTCCGCGATCGCCACTCCGGACAACGCCAGACAAATGCCGCTCCATGTCACGCAGAACCAGATTGCCGGGCGGAGCATCACGGGACACGCTCTAGTACTCGTTGCTGGGACCCGTATCGACGTTGCCCACCATGTGCAGGTGATCCATGTCGATGTAGACCACTTCCATGGCTTCCCGATCTTCCAGCGTATGCGGAATCGGCCAGCCCGGACGGGTGTATTCAGTGAAATAGACCATGCACTTCCAATGCGAGCGGTGGAGCTGGGCAGGACCAATGCCGGGATAGAACCGGGGAGGATCGATCTGGTCCGTGATTTTTTCCTTCACGATCCGCACGTTGTTCCGCGACCGTTCGTGCATCAGAGGAATGCCTCCCTGCACCGGGCGGGCCTTTTCCAAAACCCGCATCACCTGGTCGTCGCTCGGCTCATCGAGCGCGATATGCGGCCCATCAGGAGAGAGCGGCCCCAAAATCGGGGCCCGTGCGTACCGCTCATGGAACCAGAACTGGTCTTCCTGTTTCTTTTGGAACCAGGGGCTAACCGGAGTCGGATAGGACAAGATCCCGATGCCGGGCCCGACTTCCGTGATGCCGCCGCCGCAGCCAAAGCCCGCGAGGAGGGGAAGTAACCACACAAAACGCGACAGCTTGTAGAACCCTTTGGTCGTCATGAATATCCCCTCGACGGAGAAACTGTGGCCAAAGTTCCCTTGTTTAAGGACCGTATTGGGTCCGGGAACTCTCTATTGGGCCAGGTCTCACGCGACCAGGGCCCCCCGCTACCGTTAGTTATCGAGTCCGGATGTGCCCAACTTGCGGATTTTTCCGGTTACGCGGGAAAAACGCGTACGCTTGGGAGGAAATGGAGGACTTGGCGGGCAAACATGAAGCATCCAGGCCGATCCACGGAGCTTTCAAGAAAGACGCGCCGTGAAAAAAATGCTCAATGCGTTTGCCGAGCGCAACGATCGGCCAGGGCGGAGCGGATGGCGATGAATTCGCCCACGTTCTCCATGTCGATAAAGCCCACGATGGCATCGCCTTGGACCACCGGCAGGGCGTGGCAGTCGCACTCTTGCAAGCGGAGAAAGGCTCCGGCGAGCATTTCCGAGGGCTCGGCCCTTTGAAATTCGCGCTGCATAACCTCCTCCACGCGCCGGCCACCACCACTTTCCGCCAATGCGCGAAACAGATCATTGCGGGTCAAGACACCCACAAGCTGGCCTCGCTCCACGACCGGAAAATCTTGCTGGAATCCCGTGAGCACGTGCGCCGCGACCTCTTGCAACGTGTCATCCGGAGTGACCGATTTGAACTCGGTAACCATGGCCCGACTTACCGGGATGCCACCGAGAGCGTCCCGCATTTGGACCATCGACGCCTCCGACGCGGCCCCCATCCAGACGAACAGCGCGATGAATACGAGAAAGGGGTTGGACATTAGCCCCAGAAATCCGAATCCGAGTGCCATGGCCTGGCCAACCGAGGCCGCGATCTGCGTGGCGCGGACATAATCCATCCGCATGGCCAACACGGCCCGCAACACGCGGCCCCCGTCCATGGGAAAGGCGGGTAGCAGGTTGAACACGATCAACACGATGTTGACCACCAGCAGCTTCGCCAGGAAGTGCGCCCCCACCAGCGGCAGCGAACTGAGGCTCGCCAACGATTCCGTATCCTCGGCCACGAAACGGAGCTCTTCCAAACCGGTCTCCAGTGTGCCTTGAAGCTGCCCCAGCCCGACCAAGAGGATCACGCCCAAAAAACAGAGCACCGCCAGGACCACGTTCACCGCCGGTCCGGCCAGCGCCACCACGAATTCTTGTTTGGGATCGTCCGGCATTCTTTCTAGCCGCGCGACGCCGCCGATGGGCAAAAGGGTGATGTCTCGCGTGGGGATACCATATCTGCGCGCCGCCAGGGCATGTCCCAATTCGTGCAGGACGATGATCCCAAACAGGGAGGCCAAGAAGACCAGCCCGTGCAGGGCATCAGTGAAATCATCACCACGAAAGAAGTGTACCAGCCCGATCCAAGCCAGCAGGATCAGAAACGTGCCGTGCAGATAGATGCTAATGCCGGCCAATTCGCCGATCTTCCAAGACCACTTCACGTCACGCCTCCGCTGGCTGTTTTTGTTTCCCGACGAATTCCATTCTAGGTCTTGCGGGGCGGGGGGCGACAGAGCCCGATCCACGAAGCAACGTCAACAGGGGGCTAAATCGGCACCGATTCACTCTGCTTCCAGGCGTGGCGCGCTGTGACCCTGTTGGCGGATGTGTTGCAATAAAGTCCGCAACTCCGCGACCTTTTGGGGATGCTCCGCGAAAAGATTTCGCCGCTGGGACAAGTCCGATGAAAGATCGTACAGCGCCGCCGGATGTGAGTTCGCGGCATATCCTTCGGACTCCGTGAACCAGTCAGGCACACGGCTGTGTGCGCCTGTTTTCGCATCGATCAGCGCCCAGTCGCCTCGGCGGATGGCGTAACGGTCCGCGAAGGTGTTGTGCACATGCACTGGCCGGCCCGCGAAAGCTGGAGCGTCTTCCTTCAGCAGCGGCAGGAGATTGTAGCTATCCTCGGCCGCATCGCGAGGCAAGTCGTGGCCGACGAGGGCCGCGAGTGTGGCCATGAGATCCACCTGGCTCACCAGTGCCGAGCTTACCCTGCCTGGTGTCACCACGCCGGGCCAGCGAATCACGAAGGGGATGCGGTGGCCCCCTTCCCAGATATCGCGTTTCAGCCCCCGCAAGGCTCCCATGCTGCGATGTTCATATCGGCGAACCCGCTCATAGGCGTAGCGTTCGGGCCCGTTGTCGCTGGTGAAGATGACCAGCGTGTTTTCGCGAAAGCCATTTTCTTCCAAAGCCTCCAGCACGCGGCCCACCGTGGCGTCAGTTTGAACCATGAAATCGCCGTAGCCGTTGGCTTGCGAAGTTCCCTCAAACTCTTCGGTGGGCACGATCGGCGCGTGCGGAGATGTGAAAGGAAAGTACAAAAAGAAGGGCTCGTCGGCGCCACGCTGCTGGGCAATCCACGCGACGGCTTTCTCCGTCAGCGTGGGCATCACTTGGTCTAACCGCCAACCGGCGGACATCGGTCCCGGACGAGCTTCCCAATTCCCTTCGGCGGTAGGGGGCGTTTCCGTGAGTGGTTCAGTTGGCTCAATCATCACCCGATCATTTTCGATCCAGGTATATGGCGGGAAATTTGGTACGTCGTCGCCGAAGTAATAGTCAAAGCCGTGATCCAGCGGACCATCCGGGATCGGTCGTGACCAATCGAAATCGTCGGGCGCGTAGGCTTTGCGGTTCCGCGCGTCGCCGGCGATGGGGCGCGGCTGGGCGCCCGGTCGCAGGAGCGCCTCCCAATTCCAACCGAGATGCCACTTGCCGATGCAGGCGGTGCGGTAGCCTTTTTCCCGCAGCATTTCCGGCAAAGTGAGCCGGGCTTCGTCGAATACGGATTCGCCGAAAGAATTCACGATGCCGTAAAACTTCCGCCAGTGATAGCGGCCCGTGAGCAGCGCGTACCGGCTGGGCGTGCAGATGCCGGAGGAACTATGGGCATCGGTGAACCGCACGCCTTCCCGTGCCAATTGGTCCAGGTGGGGCGTGGGAATTTTCGACTCCGGATTTTGAATCGCCAAGTCGCCGTAGCCCATGTCGTCCGCGTAGAGCAGCACGATGTTGGGCCGCTCGGCGAAAGCGAGGGAAACCATTGCCAGGTTGACGATCCACGCCGCCCAAACTGTTCGTGCGGCACGAATGTATAATGCGTAGGTCTCGATGTTCTTGCTCATCGCGGTCGCACCTTCGAGATGGAGTTGGCAAGAATCGGGCAGGCCACGTCGTGCCTATCAGGACAATAGACGCCGCTGGCGGATTTGATCGACCGTGACGGCGCCGATGATGATCACGCCGATCAGGATATCTTGCACTGGGTTTTTGATTCCCAGCATGGTACAGCCATTGGTGATCACGGTCATGATCGCGGCGCCCGTCAGGGTACCGAGCACGGAACCCCGGCCACCGCTAAGGCTGCCCCCACCGATGACCACGGCGGCGATGAACTTCAATTCCTGACCCGTGCCGGCGATCGGGTTTCCTGATGACAACTTCGCGAACTGATACACACCGGCGATGCCGATGAACAGCCCCGCCAAGCCGTACACGGCGATCTTGTACAGCGGGACCGGAATGCCGCAGAGCCGGGCCGTGGATTCGTTCGACCCCAAGGCAAAGACGTATCTGCCGAAGACGGAATACCGCAGCAACGCGGCGAGCAGTACCGCCAGCACGAGCGCCAGCCACACGCCGGAAGCGAAGTTCGGCAGCGTGTCCGTGATCAGCCATTGGGTTTTCGGAGTCGGGTCGACCAACGCCGGCAGCCAGTCCGGGATCTGCTTTAGTGGAGGACGAATCGTCGTTTCCTTGGCGATGAGTTTGGCGATACCGAGATAAACGGTCATCGTGCCGAGCGTGACGATGAACGGCACTACCCGCAGCGCACTGATCAGCAGACCATTGAGCAGGCCCGCTACTATTCCGGTTGCCAGGCAGGCGAAAATGGCCAGGCCGACCGAGAGTTCCACATTCAGGCAATGGGCCATCACGGTCGCGCAGAGGGCCAGCGCAGTGCCGGCGGAAAGATCGATCCCTCCGGCGATGATGATGATTGTCATGCCTAAGGCGGCCACGGCGACCGGCGCGGTATGCACGGCGATCGTGCGGAGATTAGCAACGGTCAGAAACGTATCGTCGCCCGCCTTGAGCGTGTCGGCCACGCCAAAAAACGCGACCACGCTCGCCAGCGCCATCAGAGGTCCCAACGTGGTGCCCAAAAAGCGCCAGATGCCGCCACCGCGCGAACGACGAATCTCTTCAGCCTTGGGAGCGGATTCCGGAGTCGTCATGCGGCCTCCTCCGCGCCGATGGCGCAGGCCAGCACGCCCTCTTCCGTCCACTGGGAAGTCGGCTGCACGGCCCGCAATTCCCCGCGTGACATGACGGCGATGCGATCGCAGACGGCCATCAGTTCCGGCAGGTAGGAGCTGATGAAGAGCACCGCTTTGCCCGCAGCGGCCCACTCGCCGATCAGGCGGTAAATGTCCGCTTTGGTGCCGACGTCGATTCCTCGGGTCGGCTCGTCCAAAAGGAGAATGTCCGCATCTTGATGCACGACGCGGGCCAGGGCCACCTTCTGCTGGTTGCCGCCAGAAAGCTGGTTGATTTCCTGCTCGGGGGACTGGGCCTTGATTTGCAGACGTCGCATGAGCTCTCGTACCGACTCCCGTCGCTGTCGCAGCCGCAGCCAACCGCCCCGCGAAAAGGGCCGCAGATGGCTCAACGTGGTGTTGTCGGCGATGGACATCCCCAGCGCGAGACCCTCACTTTTGCGGTCCTCCGACACGAGCGCCATACCTCGCGCCAGACGCGCGCTGGTGCGCTGGGGAATTGTGATCCCAGCCACTTTGACGTCCCCCTTCCGTACGGGATCGAGGGCCATCAGGGCACGGGCCAATTCGGTCCGCCCTGCTCCAACGAGACCGGCCACGCCCAGCACCTCACCACGCCGCAACTGAAGAGAGACGTCTCGAGGCAATTCCTTGCCCGAGAGTTGGTTCACTTCCAGGAGCGGTTCGCCTGGTGTATGCGGCACGTGGGGGAAGAGATCGTCCACGCTGCGGCCCACCATCAGGGAGACGATTTCCGCTTCCGTGGTTCCCTCCAAAATGCCATTCCCCGCCACGACGCCGTCCCGCAACACCGTGTAGCGGTCGCAGACCTGCCGGATTTCCTCCAAAAAATGGCTGATGTAGATAATCCCCACTCCGCCATCGCGCAGCCGGCGGATCACGTCGAACAAGTGTTCCACGTCATGTTGCGTGAGCGAGCTGGTCGGCTCGTCAAAGACGATCACTCTGGCCCGCATGACCAGCGCCCGGGCGATCTCCACGAGCTGTTGTGCTCCCATGGAAAGCTGTTCCACTGGCGTTTGCGGTCGCAGTTCGGGATGGCCCAACAAGTCGAGCGCGCGGCGGACTTCCTGATGCTGCGCGCGGCGTCGGAGCCATCCCCACTGGGAGTATTCCTGCCCCAGCATGATGTTGTCTTCAACATTCAGATCAGGAGCCAGGTTCAATTCCTGGTAGATCATGGCCACGCCGGCCTGGCGAGCCTGTTGCGGGCCGCGTGGCCCGTACGGCTTGCCGTCGATGAAAAGTTGGCCCTGGTCGGCGGTGACAGCGCCGCTGAGCACTTTCATCAAGGTGCTTTTGCCGGCGCCATTCTCGCCAATCAGCGCCAATACCTCTCCGCCATGTACGTCGAGCGAGACATCATGCAACGCCCGCGTGGCGCCAAACCACTTCGAAACGCCTTCCATGTGCAACAGCGGAGGCTTGTTTCGAGCGTCGGTGGGGGGCGCGACGGCGGAAGACATGAAATGGAATAGTCCGGTGCGGGCGGGTGGAAATGTCGATGGCGTCGTTATGGCCGCGAATCTTATTCGGCTTGGCTCTCCGCGTCGTCCTGGCCTTCTGACGTGTCTGGTGTCTCTGCCGAGTCGGGCGCTTCCGACGAAGCTGGCAGGATCTCGGCCATGTGCCGGGCGGCCAAGGCGCCTCCTTGGTAGTTATCCGTCGCCACGTAGCTCACGAAAAGATCGGGGTCGTCTCCCTGCTCCAGACCGCTGTCAAAGATCACGGTGGGGATGCCGGCGGCTTTCGCTTGGGCCACCGGATCGACGAGGCTGCGGGCATCGAGCGGCGCGAGGCAAATCCCGTCCACTTTGCGGGAAATGAAATCTTGCACCAGATTGATCTGCGTGTCCCGGTCGTTCTCCTGGAGCGGGCCTTTCCAGATGATGGCCACGTTCCCCAATTCATTCGCCGCTTGCACCGCGCCGGCATGGACCGAATTCCAGAATTCGTGCGTGGTCCCCTTGGGAATCACGGCCAGCGTATATTTCGCATTCTCGGGGGCCGGGTCCGCCCCTTGGTATTGTTCCGGTTGGAGCAACTTGTCCATTTCGGGCGTGTCCATGTTTTCCGGCGTGGCCAGGTATTCACCGGTAGGAATGCGGCGTTCGACCTCTTTGCCGTCCAGATGATCCACCATGGTCTTCACGGCCAAGTAGCCCATCTTCACCGGATCTTGCAGGACGATCCCGTGCATGTGCCCGTCCCGCATGGCGGCGACCATGCGTTCATTGGGGTCGAAGCCGATGAATTTCACCTGGCCTGCCAAACCCGTTTGGTCCAGGGCTTCCAGCATGCCGGTGGCATTGGGCTCGCAGACGGCGAACACGCCGGTTACCTGTTTGCGATATTTGAGCAGCAGTTGCTGCGATTTTTCCAACGACGTTTCCGGCGTAGTACCGGAATATTGGTCCGAAGAGAGGATCGTGATGTTTGGCGCGTCTTGCTGAAGAGTTTCGAGAAATCCGGCTTCTCGCTGCTCGGTGCTTTCGCTTCCCACGGCGTACCGCAGAAGAATCACTCCCTTTTCGCTGGAGGAACCAGGTCCATTTCCCGATGGCGTGGACGAGTTGCAAGCCGTGGTAACGGACAGAAGCAGCAGGCCGCAAAAGAAACGCTTCACAGGACCCTCCTGGGCAAATCCGCGCGGGAAACTGGCGCGGGCGGGTGACGGAATGGAAGGCACCTATGTTACCACTCCTGCCCACCATCTCCAAGCGAATCCTGATCGATAGATACCGGACCGGTTGTGGCGCGCGACGTTGACATCGGGCAAAAATTTCGGTTACCCTCCGCTGCTCGGGAACCGGTGGGGTCTACTGCCGGGATTCGCCCGTTGATTTCGAAAACTTGTCGTTTCCAGACTTCTCCTTGAGGAACATCCGTATCGCGGCAAACTTTTTCCGGCCCACTTTGGGGGAGCCCGCATTTTCTCGCCGCGAAACTTCCCGCATGCCGATGCGAACTCACTTCTGGGCCTCGTCACTTTTCAACAACCGTGGATTCTGGATGGCACCTTAGATGACGCAAACGAATCGATTTGATACGGCCTATTCGGAAATGCCAGCTTCCTGGGACGACCCGTTGCAGGACGCCATACCTCACGAGCCGCCGACAAACGGCGAAGTTTTTTTGGCCCGGGCCAGTTCCCAAGAGGCGCTCTCCTGTTTTGGCCCGCTGCACTACGAATCGGGCTATGCCTATCCCCTGGTGGTTTGGCTGCATGGCACCGGGGATAGCGACGCGCAGCTCAAACGGATCATGCCGAGCATCAGCATGCGGAACTACGTGGCCATCGCGCCCCGTGGTACCGAATGTCTGAGACAAAATGGCTGCGCCGCAGGTTACAGTTGGCGGCAATCCATCTCGGGGATCATGCGGGCGGAGACCGTCGTGACCGAGGCGATCGAAATGGCCCGGGACAAATTCCACATCCACGATCGCCGCATCTTCTTGGCCGGCTTCGACGCCGGCGGGACCATGGCCGTGCGGATCGCGCTGCGGCAGCCGGAGTTGTTCGGCGGCGCGCTTTCCCTGTGTGGCCCCTTTCCCACGGACCACCAGCCCCTGCAATGTTTTAACGCGGCGAGGGGGTTTCCCATCTTCCTCGGTGTTGGCCGGCGAAGTGAAGCCTATGCGGACGCGCATGTCTGCCGCGACCTGCGGCTGATGTACATGGCCGGGCTGCGGACCACGCTGCGGCAATACCCGTGCGGCCACGAGATCGACGGAAACATGCTCGCCGATGTCGACCGCTGGATCATGGATCAGCTCGCCACGGCGATGGTCTGAACCGAGCGGAACAACTACGTTTCCGCAGTGTGTTTCGGTCACCTGGAGCCCCGCTTGTTCCCGCCGCGAGTCCTCCCGATCGCATTTCGCAAATCGAGCGAAATGGGGGAACACGTTGACCTGGTCGAGAAACGGCGCTAAATTTTTTAATTCGACCTATGGCGAATGCGGCAGTTCGCGTTCGCGAATAGAAAAGCTGCCGCACGCAATTCTTCCACCATCGTAAATTTGAGGTATGGCCCCATGGGCAGTAGTGAAAGGCAGAAGGAAATCAAACGTCGTCGTCACCGTCGGCAGAAACTTCGCAAGCTCGCCGTGAAGCTGGCGAAGGCGAACGTTTCGGAACGCGAGATGATCGCCATGAAGCTGCGCGGGCTCACGCCCGGAGCCGATGTGCTCATCGAAAATTGGGAACTGGCCGACGCCGACCGCTAATGCTCTGATCGGAAACGGTCAAGCGGCTTCGCGAGAGGGGCGATTGCTCGTGCTGTCTGGCGACTTGCCGGCTTGGAGGGTGTTCCAAGCACTGGTGGGCAAGATCGTGGATTCCACTGCGGGCTTTCTCGCCACGATCTGAATCGAAGAGTCGCAGTTGGGAAGTGCCCGATAGAGCCGGCCCCATGCCGCTTCCAGCCACCGCAGCTTCATCTGCGTCGGCGGTTCTCCTTGGATGCGGAGCACTTCCAGCCCATGGAATTGCTGTAATAGGCGGCTCAGCACTTGGGGGGTGTAGTAGAACAGGTGATGGAATGTCCCGTAGTGCCTTCCACGCCGACGTTTGAGCCCCAATTTGCCCATGCTGGTCTTCCAGCGGTTGGCCACGGAGCCAATATTCGGGCAACCCAGGAAAAGAATGCCGCCCGGCTTGAGTAGCCGCTGGATCTCGCAGAGATAATCCTGGGGCCGCTTGAGATGTTCGATGACTTGATCCAGATAAATGCAGTCGAACGGCTCGGTCTGGGCGTGCAGCTTGAAGAAGTCCTCGGAATGAACGGGGATTCCGTACCGCCGCGCCGCCCGAGCGGCCACCTGGCCATCGACCTCGTAGCCTTCGGCCTGCCAGCCGTAAGCCTCGGCGATCCAGAGTTCCACGCCGTCTCCACAGCCCATCGACAAGAACCGGCCTCCATCCTTGAACTGCCCTAGTAATTCCAGCGACTTCGCTTTGCGGAGCGTCCGAGGCACGAGTTTGGAGGTTGATTCCGGCCCCTCGAAGTTCGTGTAATCCGCGTACAGCCGCCGCAAGTGCCGGTCGCTGAATTGCGGGTTCATGAACTGCACGCCGCAAGACAGGCACCGCGAAATGTGAATGCCGGTGAAATCGAAGTCGTGGCTTTTCAGCCGCGTGGAACGGCACCACGGGCACTCCAACAGCGGAGGATCCATCTCGCGGGCAAATGCCAGTTGCATGCTGCACCTCGTCTCGAACTCGATTAATTAGGCGGCGAATCCGTGTAGGCATCGATGGCCGGCTGTGGCCTCTCCACGGTGAAGGGCCACCATGGCGATACCATGGGCATTAGCGAAGTTCACGAGCTGGGTTTCATCGATCAGGATCGTGCGTTCCGCCTCGATGGCCAGCACCTTGCCCCCCGCCGCGACGAGGTTTTCCAGCGTTCCCAGCCCGACGGTGGGCACGTCGAATCGCATGTCTTGTTGCGGTTTGGCCACTTTGACCAGGGTAAAGCCCCCTTTGGAGCACAATTCACCTGCCCGGCGGATGCAAGCGTCCGTCCCCTCGATCGCCTCCACCGCGAGCACGGCCTGGTCCATCACGGCCACGCTTTGCCCCACGTCGAGGCGGCCCATCTCCTTGGCCAAGGTCCAGCCGAACTCGATGTCCCGCATCTGTCGCGGCGTGAGCGAATGTCGAGTGATCTTCCCTGCTTTCACGAGTAACTCCGGAGCAAAGTCGGTCGCGGGCGCGATTTCGATTCCCGCCTGGCCACAGGCGTCGACGATCGTTCCCAGCAGCGTGTCATCCTTGCGGTCCCGCCGGCCAGTGAACAGGTGGGGATAAAACACTTTCAGAAAAGTCAAATCGGGCAGATGCCGCAGCCACACACCAGGTTGAAAGAGCACCGTCTTGTGAATCTTTCCCGCCATCGTGACGCGCGTGACGCCATGGCGGTGGTAGTAGCGGATGGCCGCGCCGAGTCGGGCCAATCCGATCCAGCGGAAATCCGTACACCAATTCGCCAGTTCAGGATCCGCGTGATCCCGCACGCCGAGGCAATAGGTTTGATAACCCTGGGCCCGCAGCGCTTGGGCAATCACGAGGGGGTATCGTCCCCACCCAGCCACGAGCCCCACGCGCCGCGCGTCGCTATCAGCCCGTTTTTCAGGTCCACGTATGATCATGCCGGAGTGCCAGCTTGAGGTTCATGCCGCACGGCCGGATCGAGGCGGTTCTTGCGCACGTTCCTCCAGCAGCGACTTCACCGTGCGTTCCAGTTCCTTGACCTTTTTTCGCAATTCCGGCAGCTTGGCCAAGGCGGCCCACCTGACCCGCTGCTCCCGCGCGGGGACGGCTGGATAGCCCATGTATTGGCTTCCCGCTGGCAAGTCGTGGCTCACGCCGGACTTCGCGGAGATCACCGCCCCCTCGCCGATATGGACATGATCGCGAATCCCAACCTGACCCGCGATGACGGCGTAATCGCCGCTGGAAGTGCTGCCTGCGATGCCTACTTGCGAGCAGATGATGTTATGGCGGCCAATGCGGCAGTTGTGGGCGATTTGCACGAGGTTGTCGATTTTCGTTCCCTCGCCGATCGTCGTCGCCCCATAGGTGCCGCGATCGATGGAAGAATTGGCCCCGATTTCCACGTCGCTGCCGATCTGCACATGCCCCAACTGAGGCCGCAGATGATGCCGTCCCTTTTTCGTGGCATAGCCGAAGCCGAAGGAGCCGACCGTGACATTGGCGTGAATAATGCAGCGGTCCCCCACTATCGTGTCTTCATGCAAAACGGCGCCGGGAAAGATGGTGACGTCCGCGCCGATCCGGCAGCCAGACAGCAACACGGCAGCCGAATGAATTCTGCTATTCCGCCCCAGGGTGACGTCTTCCCCGATGGTCGCTCCCGCTTCCACGACGACGCCTTCGGCCAGTTGGACCGAAGGATGCACGTGCGCGGCGGGGCTCACGCCGCTGGTTGGTTCCCGTTTCGCGCGCGGGCAAAAATGTTCCCACGCCCTGGCGAACGCCGACGTGACATCCTCCACGAAGACCAAGGGGATACGTTGAGGCGGAGTGCCTCGCGGGACGATGGCGGCGGAAGCGGCGGTGCTGGCCAGGCGGGGCAGCCACACCGCGTTTTCCACGAAGGTAATCTCTCCCGGCTGGGCTTCCTCCAGCGTGGCGGCGCCCGTCAATTCGAGATCGACCGTGCCGTCCAATTCTCCTTCCACCAGTCGCGCAAGCGCCGCGAGCGTGGTCATGCGTTCACCGGATTCCTTTCCAGTTCCCAATCGAAAGGGTCTGTCCCGCCTGGAAACGCCCTTCCATGGCGCGCGGGAATGCCGAAGCGGCTGGAAATGTATCGCGCGGGTCAATTCGCGGCAAGACCGCCTGCCGCCGCTTTTAGCGCGCATTCGGCGACGATTAGGACATGAGGCTACTGACGGTTAACGCCCCCGCAAAGCGAATGTCAACACGCCGCCGGCCATGCCCGCTCCGTCCGCGGCGACCTCCTGGCCTAGTTCGGTTTGCGTGTTGAACTTCTCCGGCAGTACCTGCTTGCCATTTTGTTCCCAGGTGATTTCCACGCGGTAAATGCCGATCCTCACCCCCTCGGAGAATTCCGGATCGGGCCGATGTTCAGGGGCATGACGGAGCGTGGCGATGCCGTATTCGTTGGTCGTCCCCTCCGCCGGACCATAGGTTTCGCCCATGAACGTTTCAGGCACGAAACGTACCACGGCTCCGGAAATATCACGGCCCTGCCAATTCACTTTCACGGGAAGTTGCGTGAGCGCCGCCTTGCGGTCCAGCCAGGCTTGCGCCCGGCCCTGCACTTCTTCCCGGGTCAATTGCCCGTCACGGTTTTTGTCGATGTTTCCCGTGGCGGCTGCCAAGCCGGGGAATTTCTCTAATTCCTCGCTGGAGATGGTTCCGTCCTGGTTTTCATCGCACTGTTCCATGACTCGCTCGGCGAAGGCGTTCGGCTCCACGCCTTCCAAGGTCAATCGGCCCGGCTTACCGGAACAGCCGGCGATCAGGACCAACATCCATAGAGAGATCAATCCGCGTCTCATGGCACTCCTCTTCTCTTGTCAAAACCTCTGGCTGGATCGATGGCGGTTTGCTAGAGGTCATCCAAGCCGACCGCGACACCGTCGTCCTTGTTGCTCAATCGGCGATGGACATCGGGGTCGATTTCGTAGCCGACGGTTTGCACGGAGCCATCGCCAAAGGCCATGAAAAAGCCGCTCGAATGGGCGCTGCCAAATTCCCATGTCCCGAGGAGTCCTGGACGGTCTTGGATGGGACGTAATCCGGCGGTGAAACGAACGACGTCCCGTTCATCACCGCTGTAGACGCTTTGGTCATCCCCCAGCGACGTGCCCGTCTCATACTCATCCGGGCTGAGATACTTTTCGCCGATGAGATAAGTGTTCGTCGTGCCGTCGATAATGTCTTCCAGGCGGATCTCGCGGTGGTTGGCGATGATTCCGGTCCCTTCCTCGTTCCACTGATAATTGCCATTGAGGCCCGATTCCAGGTTCGAGGGACCCGCCAGGAATCCCACGCCCAGTTGTTCACCCCCGTTGGCGGCGTAGTCGTTGCGGGCGGCGAATTCCACCGGACCGGAGATGAGGGGCTGTTTCACGAAGGAGATATCCACCACGACGGGATACGGCCTGGCGGGACGCCGGGAGGGGCAATGGTACGTGGCGATCGGCGTGGCATGCAGTTGGGCATTGGACGCGCGGATTTCGGCTTCGCTTCCACCCTTGCCCATGTCGTACAGCGGCTGCTGTTCAATATAAGGGAGCACCGTATAGCCCCATCCGCCGGGCTGGTTCTCGCCAGTTCCCTGGTCGGGATGGCTCATCCACATGTATCCCCAGCCCCCGGAAGGCAGAAAGCCGTGGCTGTTGTGATGGACCAAAAAACCCAACGAAAGTTGCTTAAGGTGGTTCTTGCACTGCATCGCGCGGGCCGCTTCGCGTGCAGCTTGTACCGCTGGCAGCAGTAGCGCTACCAGCACGCCAATGATGGCGATCACCACGAGCAATTCCACCAGTGTGAAGGCTTTTCTCGATGTCATCGTGAACTCCTCTCTCCGTTATCAGGGCAGGTCAGGAAAGGGCATTGATCGTGACCCTCTCCCTCGGTTCGCGGCGTGTCGATAGAAGGATTGCGGGGAAGCGGCTTCGCAGACAGTATCGCTATTTTTCCTCACCACTACGAGCGCTTTTACCCGGTCCCCGCCTAGGTTGCAAGGACTTTCCAAGGCAAGACGCGCGAACCGCGAGACGTCTTCGCTATACTGAACGAAGTGTGTCAGACAGACACGGGGATTTGGCCAGTTGAGGTCTCGGCCATGCGGTTTTCGCTGCGAAGAATCTTAACGCTCTTTCCCGCCTATTTTCTGGCGGTGATTGTGGCGATTTTTTTGGAAGGTCCGGTGCGTGTAACCCAGCGCTGCGAAGGTGTGTACAACGATGCACGCGGCATCCTGTACATGATTTTGGAAGCGGAGGAGGAATATGGCTCAGCTATTCCGGAGCCGGTGGTTAATCGGTGGCTGGCGGGAGAGTTGGACGTCCTTGCTGCGGACGAGTTTCGGTTGGCTGACAAACTGAAAGAAATCCGTCCGATCGATCCTTGGGGACGGCCTTACCGATTTGCCAACGAGGAAGGTTATTTTCTGGCGCGGATGTTCAACAAGATATTCAATGTGGACTCGGACGAGATTCCCGTAGGCGTCTACTCACTCGGCATGGATGGCATTTCCGAGTCACGCGGGAATGACCCTGACGACATGGTAGTGTCCCAAGATCGTGTTGCCGGGGATAAAAGCCATCATGGTCAATGCGGAAGAATCCCCTTGAGGACTGATATTCGGCCTGGAAGCAAACTTCGCTGATGCAGCGCGTTCTCCGTAACATATTCTGCGGCAGTCACTTACGTTTTTCGGTGCGATTTCTGTTTTTACCGATTGCCACGTATGCATAACGTTGTATAATTCGACACTTGATGGCGCTACATATCGTTGTATAATTGGGTCATGGAGGACACTGAACGAACCGATATTCCGGTAAAGGGATTGCACCGTGGGAAAACGCGAACAGTCGGCAGGGGCGGGTAGCGAGCAAGCTGTATCGTTGGCCTTCCAGGACGTTGTCGTATTGGGCATTGCGGCAAAAGAGGGCAGGGAATTTCTTACTCCGGGGCAATACCGGCATGTGAGCGACCTTGTGAAGCAACTGGTTGGGTTTGGGCGTCGAGAGTTTGATTCACATTTGGTCTATCGGCAAGTTGGCGAGTTCTGGGAACTTAAAGACAAAGGCGGGACGCTAGGGAAGATCAATGTTCGCGTGTATTTCAAATTTGATGACAAAAAGAATGAAATCGTTGTGTTGTCTGCCTACAAGAAAGAAGACGACGGGGCCGTACCCAAGCATATTCTGATTAGAATCCGCAACCGATGGCGCAACTACGAATCTGGCACGATAAAAGAAAGCGGTTACTTCACTTACAGGAAACCTGAGAAACGGAGTTAACACCTACCATCGCCTGCACGGGCGTTTCAAATTGATAGGGGAGACATAATGACACCAGCAGCCGCACGCAATGATCTCGAATTAGCGCAGCGCGATGCTGCGTTACTTCGACTTGCATTAAAAGAATTGCAGTCGCAGGTCAGGAAGTGGCTTGAATCTCTTCCGCAGGAAGTTGCAGAGGACGTGAAGGAGTTATTCGAACTTGCATCGAAAGCGGAAAGCGAGCAGGAGAAAAAAGAGATTGGCGAGACGATTTTTGAATTGATTTGGCCCGATTCTCTCGTGGTAAAGATTGAAGAAGAATTCAAATTAGATCATGAGGACACAGCAGTACGAAAGCGATTGCAGGAGTATCGCGAACGAGTTGGGCGAGAGATCAAAAAAGAGAGACTAAAGCAGCGATTGTCACAAGCTAACCTGGCTGATAAAGCAGGCATACTGCAAAGCCATGTGAGTCGCCTAGAAACCGGAAAACATGTCCCAACCCATTACACCATCGAACGTATTGCTGAAGCTCTGGGGGTATCCCCGTCTTCACTGGACCCCGGTTTCGATTCGGATGTCTGATTCAATGTATGCATGCTATCCACTTCCGAATGCCTTGGGCCGCCTCTCTATCTAGGAGAGCGGCCCGTGTCTTGGTGGCACAGCAGCCTTATACCCTGCCGTAGGGATACGTGGAAACACGGATGGGTTCGATTCCCCCTCTCTCCGCTAGCGAACACGCCTAGCGGCCTTCAGAAGGACATCTCGCGCCCAGCTTGATGTCTTCCCGCCAGCGGCGATATCTAGCCGTTTGCGCTCTTCCTCCGTCAAGCGGATTCGCAATACGTTCTGCTTGCGTTCTTCGGGCGGTTTTTCTGGCCTGACCATGCCGTAATTGTAGCCACAAAAAAAATACGATCAACCCAGCGATTCCTACTTGATACACTGGTTATTGTGGCTACAATAACATGCAGTAAGAAACCCCGACAACCGTTGGCGCGGAAGTCGGGGCCATCACAAACCGGCTGATTTGCCAGAATGCGACGTCGCAATCTTATTCTAGCAGATCGGCCCCAGACTGGGGAAATTTGCTGTGATCGCTCCTGCCTGCCGGCACGAAGAATCCAAGAAACACGGGAAGGACCGCCACGGGAACCAACGCTTTCGCTGCAAACTTTGCGGGGCCACTTGGGTTGAGGAGCAACACAAACCGCTAGGCAACATGCGTGTTTCCGTCGCCGATGCCAAGCTGGCTTTGCGGCTCCTCACGGAAGGCATGTCGATTCGGGCCACCGAACGCACCATCGGCCTCCACCGCGATACAATTTGCAAACTGATCGTGTTTTTCGGCGATGCCTGCCAACGCTTCCTCGATCAACGCATGCGTGGCCTGACGCTCTCGCATTTGGAATTCGACGAGCAATGGACGTTCGTGGCCAAGAAACAATCGCGGCTGCCCGTGGAAGAAAAGGTAACCCGCCACGATCAGGGCGACATGTACCTTTGGACGTGCGTGGACCAGAAAACGAAACTGCTGCCGAGTTTCCTCGTCGGCAAACGATCCGCCGACAACGCCCGCCGGTTCATGATGGACGTGGCCAGCCGCTTGGAAATGCCCAAGCCGCACGAGAGCGACGCTCACGCCTTCCGAGAGGGCGGATACCGCACGGTGGTGCAGATCAGCACGGACGGCCTAGCAGCCTATCCAGAAGCCGTGGACCTGGCTTTTGGACCCTACGTGCGGTTCGGCACGATCATAAAGGAATATCGCAACGCCAATATGATCTACACGCCGTCCGAAATGGTGGGCACGAAGCGAACCGGGGTCAAAGGCATAAAGGGCCGGGAACAACGCACGATATGCACCAGCCACGTGGAACGGCTCAACGGCACGCAGCGGGTTTTCATGAAGCGGCTAAACCGCCTGACGCTCTGCTTCTCGAAAAAACTTCGCAACCTTGAGGCGGCTTTCGCCATGTTCGCCGCGTACTACAATTTCTGCTGGCAGACCCGGGCGCCGGGCAACAGCGGCAAGAAACGACCGACCGCCGCCATGATGGCCAAGCTTGCCGGTCACGTCTGGTCGTTTGATGAACTATTCAACGCGGTCTTGGCTCCGGCAACACGTTCGTAGGACACTACCGACGACATCAATTCGTGGAATTGGAGGCGTGGTTTCAAGTACTATGCGGCATCGTACCGCGCGGAAAAAAGACGACACCACGCCTGGCGGGGCTTGTGTTTGCTGCCTCTCACCTTCCTGAGCCTCGTCGCCGCCGGCTGGGAAGTCGAGATCACGCGGCGAGCGATTTCAGGGGACAGGAAGTCCGCGCAATGGAATTCAGACGCCGAGCTGTCCGAAACTCCCTGATCGCGAAGCTCAGTCGAACAGGCCCCGGGCGTGATGCTTGCGGCATTTCTCGCAGCAGAGGATCGTCTTGCGGACCATCTTCTTGACCTGCACTTCCACCGGCTGTTTGATGACTTGCGGCACGCAGACCTCGACCATGCGGGTCTTTTCCACCGGCACGAGCTCGTAGGTCTCCACTTCGCAGACCTTTTTCTGCGTCTTCGGAACCTTGACGCAGTAGGTGATTTCCTTTTTGGTGTTCGTGAACACCACGTCGGTCACGCAGTTCGTCTTGGCCTGCATCTCCTCGTGTTCCACGTTCACCTTGTGCGTGCATTCCTCTTCCACGCAGACCGGGCCGCATTCCGTGCAGACTTCTTTCTGTACCACGGTGGTGCGGAATTCCTCGTGAGGCACCTTCACGGGACAAATTTCAATCACCGGCCTTTGAATGCGATGGCATTCTTTCTCGGTGATCATTTGCGTCTTCACGTCGTCAGCCAGGTAACACTTCTCTTTGGTGTACGTCTTCGTGACCGGCACCTTCTTGAAGACAGTGTAGGTCTCCTCGCGGAGCTCGGTGTTCTTCACGATGCGGGTCTTGAGCCGCTGCTCGGTGATGATCATAGGTACCATCACCGTTTTCTTTACCAGGCGGTGCGATCCGCAGGCGGTGCCGCAGCTTTGGCAATGGGAACCGTGTCCGTGCGCGGCGAACAAGGGCTGGGAACTTGTTCCCAGGAAGATCATCGTCACCGCCAAGGAAAACGCGAAGGTTGCCCGCGACATATTCCCATCCTCCATCCTGCCGAGTTTGGGCCGACGCCCGTGGATACTTGCCTTGCATACCATCATCGGAGCGCGGGACCGCCCGCCTTGCGTTTCTGGTTCTAGTGACGATTCGGAGAATGTGGGAAGCAATGCCGGTTAACGAAAGATGCTTCGCCGTGACGGTCATGCCGCCAGGTGGCATGTCGCTACGGACGCTCCCCCACGGCCACGGTGATGCTTCGCTCCTCACCGTCCCGCCAGATGGTGACCTGGGCTTCGGAGCCGATGGGAGATTTGGCCACGAGGCGGCTGAAGTGGATGGGATCCGCGATCGGCTGTCCTTCCCACGTGAGCAGCACATCCCCGGCACGCAGTCCCGCTTGCTCCGCCGGTGATGGGGTGCCCGCGTCGAGCGCCACGGACTCGACAATTACTCCTTGGGAACGGGGCAGGTTGATTTGGGCCGCCCGTTCGGGAGTGACTTCGTTCAGCGAAAGCCCCAACCAGCCGCGGGCGACGCGCCCCTTTTCCCGCAGCCGCTCGATGATTTCCTTGGCCGTATTGCTGGGAATGGCGAAACTGATGCCTTGAAAGCTGTCACCGAGGATGGCCGTGTTGACACCGATAACCCGCCCCGCCGCATCGACGAGCGGTCCGCCGCTATTGCCGGGATTGACGGCGGCATCGGTCTGCAAAAACTCCTGAAAAATACTGCGGGACAGCCCCTCGCGCTGCTTCGCGCTGACGATGCCGAAAGAGACGCTCCCCTGCAAACCGAAGGGGCTGCCCACGGCCCAGACAAAGGAACCCATTCGCAGTTCGTCGCTATCCCCCCAGGAAATTGCCGGCAGGTCCTCGGCGGGTATTTTGAGCAGGGCCAAATCGGTCAAGGCGTCGGAGCCGACGACCTCCGCCGCGTACCGTACTTGCTGGTCGGTAATCACGGTGACCCGTTTAGCGGAACGGATCACATGATGGTTGGTCAACACGTGGCCATCTTCGGTGATGATCATCCCGGAGCCTTGCCCCTCCGCCAGCGGCGGCGTGATGCCAAAGAGCTGCGAGAATTCGTCATTCGCCTGGGAATCGTGGCGGACGTCTTCCGCTTCAATCCTCACTACCGAGGGGGAAATCGCCGCCGCGACCCGCTCCGAAGCCCGCGAAAGCTCGCCCAACACGGTCCCGTCCGGAGTGATTGGCCCGTCAGGAATGACCGGCGGCGGGGACACTGCCAAGGACATGTCGTCGGTGGGAGCCGGTTGGGCGGGGTCTCCGCTTAGCATTTGCCAGAACAGCGCGAGCAGAAGCACGAGCAGCAGCGACAATAGCACGGAAAACACCCACGGCTGAGACATGCTCCGCGAGCGCTGCCCGCCCACTCCGCTGTCGCTGGCCTCGGCGTCTCCTGCGACAACGGTTTGCGTGATCGCCCGGTTGTGGTCCGTGTCCCTGGATGCGTGCCGCCGGTCCGCCATGGGTTCATTTCGCTCCGTGCCATGTTTTCCTCGCCCGCGAAGATTATACAACCCGCAAATCATCCATGAACGGCAGGCAAGCGATTCTTTCCACACGTGGTAGGGCGAATGGAGCCGCATCCTTCGCCAAAGCTTTCACTTTTTTTACAAATCGCCTCCCAGGAATGTGCGCGTTAGGCAAACTGTAAGCCCCACGGGTGATTCATTGCATCTGGCGGAAAGCACTGGTCGAAATTCGTCCAAGGAAAAACAGCGAGCCTCGGGCGGCGTTCCTCGGCGGCTCCTCACCTCACTCACGTGATCCGCTTCCACCGCCGCTTGATGCGCCGGTGGGAGCGAATCACCAAGTATTTTTGTCCGGACAGGGGATTTCAGCGCGAGCCGCCAGCTTGCGTGAATCCCACATTCGGCGGGAAGGCGGACATGAGCCAGCATCACTCTCTCGGATTCACGAGACTGCATTCTCTCAGTTTCACGAGATTGGGCGTATTCTTCGCCCTCACGTTTGCCTGGATTGCCGTGGTGGAGTCCCGGCCCTGCGCGGCGCAATGCCGTAACTGCGGCCCGCGACATCATCGTAGTTATCAGCCCTGCCCGAGCTGTCCTGGCTGCCGCGCATTCTCCCAAAGCACCGGGGATTGGGACAGCTCCGCCGCGCCCACGGATGCCATGGGGGATGAATTCGGCGAGGGCATGCTGACCGAGGATGCAGACTTGGCCCCCGCGCCGGTCGCGCCGGTGGATAGCCTGGCGGCCTCTTCTTTTGGTGCTCCCGCCGCTGGCTACGGTGCGGTGCCGTCGATGATTGGCGATTTCTTCGGAATGGGCTACAACTACGCCGCCTTCAACGGCGCGACGGCGACGCCCGCCGGTGGTGACCGGATTTTGAAGCGTGGGGAAAACTACAATCCCTTCCCCGTGGACCGCGTGTTCTTCAATTACAACCACTTTCATAACGCGCTGGTGAATACCCAAGGCGGGGATGAAAACCTGAACCGTTACACGTTCGGCGTGGAGAAGACCTTCTTTTCCGGCCAGTGGTCCGCTGAGCTGCGTGTGCCTTTTGCCGGCACGATCGACGCGGTGCAAGACGCGGCCTCCGCTGATGCCGATGCCACGGAATTCGGCAATCTCTCGCTGGCGATTAAAGCCCTGCTCATCAGACGGCAGTGCTTCGCCTTGGCGGGCGGCTTGGGCATTGTCTTCCCCACGGGCGATGATTCCGCCGTGGTCGATTCAACGCGGAACAACGGCGGCCCGGCGATCACCGAAATTATCTTCGAGAACGAGTCGCTGCATTTGCAGCCATTCATTGGCATGTATCACGCCCCCACGAGCAACCTGTTTCACCAGTTCCTGGTACAGGCTGATTTCGATGCCAGTGGCAGCGACGTCATCGTACCCCCCGGTTCCATCTTGTCGCTTGGCGGCTCGTTTTCCACCCTGAATGAAGTCTCCACGTTGAATTCGCAAGCGCTGCTATTTTTAGACTATTCGGTCGGCTACTGGCTCTTCCGCAACCGCTGCACGGGGTATGTCTCAGGTTTGGCGCCCATGATCGAATTGCACTACACGACGACCATGGAAGACTTGGATCTTGGTTCGTTCGCGGGCCGGGGCATCTTCGTCGAGGATCTGCGCCGCGATGTGCTCAACTTGACCGCCGGCATGTTCTTTGAAATCGGCTCCTTGTCTTCCCTCAAAGTGGCCACCGTGGTCCCCTTGAAGGATGACCGTGACCGCGTGTTCGACGCCGAATTCGGCCTGCAGTATGTCCGCCGGTTCTAACGGATCCCATATGCCGCGCTATGGTCAATGTTGCCATAACGCGGCGAGCTTCGGATCGCCCGCCGTCAACGGCATCTCCACGACATCCAAGAGTTCCCGTGGACCTGCCGTGGGGAATTGCTGGTAAGCGTCGGCGGCGGAATCGGCGGCCACCGTCCGGCGCACGTATTCCACCAATTCTCGCCACTCCACCACGCCGTCTCCATTCGCACTATCGGCCTGCCCAGAAAGCCCCGCGAGAAGCCGCTTGGTGAAGCGGCCATCCACCGCCTCTTGATCCCCTTCGGAGGCGGTTAGCGTGAAGATCACATCATCTTGAAGTGCCCGCAGCGCGGCTTTCATTGCCCGCTGCTGATCGGGTTGGATCGCGCCGCTATGGCAGGTATCCAAGATGACCAGCTTGCGGCAGGGGACGTCCGCTAGCGCCGTGAGATCCTCGAGGGACATGCAATCCCCAAAACGGCGTGCCCGCAGGTCGGCGTACCGCGTGCCCGAAGTGACATAGTAGTATTGACCCGTTTGCGGATCGCGGACGCCGTGCCCCGACCAGAAGACGACCAGCAAATCATCGGGAGACGCCTCGGCCCGGAGTCGCTCCGCGTAATGCACCAGCGTGGCCGACCAGGCGGGCCGGGTCACACGGTCATTCACCAGGGAAACCGCGCGGCCGTCGTAAATCGGGGCGGCGCGATCTCGCAATGTTTCCGCCATGGTCCGCGCATTGGAGACGGGAAAGTCCAAACGCGGCAGTTGCGCATCGACGTATTGATTCACCCCGGCGGTGGCGATGAACAATTTTGGCCGGCGTAGTGGGGCCGAGCTTTCCCGCCGGATTTCCACGCTGGCGCTATCGGCAATCTCGTCCTCCGTGGCGGCGAAGACTTGCAGCCGGATCCGCTGCTCGCTGGGGAGTGCGGCTCGCCAACGGTAAATATATCGCTGCCCCTCCTCCGTGCGTTCCACGCGGACGAGCGCCCGGTCCAGGGCCACCACGCCGTTGGCGTACGCCTTGGGAGGCGCGAGCTGCTGCAAACTGCCGACGGTTATCGCGGCTTCGATCTCCGTGCTTGAGCCGGCGACCAACTCGCCCGCCCGGGGCCGGAGAATCTCGACCTCTGGCTTGAGATGATAGGCATCCTCCACGGCCCGTAACGCATTGGGGGGGACTTCCAAGAACGCACTTTGAAACGCGCCATCCACGCTGCCGCTGTCGAGCAGCCGCGACATGACGTCGGGCCGTTCGAGTGCGTTGCGGAGTTGTGCCGCGAGGAAGAAGTCGGGCAGCCGTTCCAGGCCCCGGTTCACTTGCCAGCCGAACAATTTGTGCCCTTCGAAGGAAGCATCGTAATAGCCGGAGGGAGTCCAAAACGCCCACTCCCGTTCCTCCGAAACCACCAGCGAGGCCAGTGGCTGCCAAGCCGGATACATCTGGAATCGCCGAGCGGGAGCACGGCCCCGAGTGTATTCGAACAGGATCATGCCGCTGAAAGGCCGCTCACGCAGTGCCCGCAGCATTGCTTCCGGATCCTCGGTCTCTTCAAAACCGACGCGTCCATTGGCCATCAGACCGGTCGCCCAGCGGAGTTTTTGGATCACGTCCCCTTCCCGCATGCCACGAAAATACAAGGGACCGTCTGGGCGGGGCGAGCGCACGACCAGTTCCTCCTCAACGATTTCGAAGTCGGCCCCCCAGCGGTTGATTAGCTCGCCATCTTGGGCCAAGTGACGCAGCGCCCAAAAGCGGAGCGTGGAATCGGTCGAGGAGGAAACCAGATAACGCAAATCCCGCGACACGGCCAGAGACAGGACCTCGCCCGTGTGGCCCCGCAGCACGCGGATCACCGGCGCATCCCCCTCGGCGGCCAGTCGCAAGACGTAGATATTTCCATCACCCGTGGTGCCCACCGCCACGGCGAAGGGCCGGCCCTCGGTGTCGGAGATCCAGCACTCGCTGCTGGGATTGCCTTGCCGCGTCGGGTCGAACGGGATGCGGGCACGTTGGCGTCCATCCTCGAATAGCCAGAACGTCGTCACCGTCGGCGTTTTCACCGGACGGATTTCCCAGCCGCTTCGCAGCCAAGACGCGGGAAGCCAATCCTTTTCGGACAGGGAAGCCTCGCGGCTCAACTGGACTGCTTCGGCATCGAACGCATGAGACAACTCGCCTTCTTCGACGCCAAACGCCACGCGGTAGAAGGGGCGTTCGGCGGCAAAAGCGACTCGCCGAGGCCGCAAAACGGGTGCTCGCAACCGACGCCCCGCTCCGCTGGTGTCGTACCGCGTGACGACATCCGGTCCATGGGCATGCGCGAACGCGGAACCGTCCGGGCTCGCCGCACAGGCGTAGACATGCGACGGTGCCGAAAGTGATCGCCCCAACTTCCTCGGGCTGCCAATTTGCGAGGTATCCCAAATCTCGGCCACCGCGCCTTCACTGGGCGTTTGGCCCGTTCCGGCGATCAAGCGGTTTCCTAGTCCATCGAAAGCCAACGAGACGTACGGCTGGCCGTTGTTCGTGTTGGCGGGGGCGACCTTCACGGACGCACGCTGTAAATCCCACCAAAAAAGGTTGCCCGCGAAATCGGCGGAAGCCAGTCGGGATCCATCCGCGGTGATCGACAGCGCCGAGACCATGGCCTGGTGCGTGGCCTGACGGCCTCCGGGCAGTTCCTCCAAGCGGCCCGTTTCGACATCCACCGCGTACAGACGCCAGGTCGGCACGTTCCCCACGCGCCCCACGAAGACCGGCACGATCGCGTGACGGGCACCCCGCATGGCGATGGGAGCCGTGCCGCGAAAGCGAGTCAGCAAGGCCACATCGTTAGGGAAACGCTCCGCGTCCGGAGGCACGATTTGCCGGCCCCGCCAAACGCCCGTCTCCGCATCGGGCCGCCAGCAGAGCACGCGGCCATCCCGGTCTTGCGACACGAGTCCCGGCTGCGCGGGATCAGGGGAAAAGGCGAGCGACAGGATCACCTGCCGGTGTCCCGTTTCCTCTTCGGTGAGCGCGCTGACCAGGTTGCCCGTGCGATGATTGATCAGCACGATTTCACCGTTGCCCCCCATCGCGCCATGTCCGGCGACGGCCAGTAAATCACCGCTGACGGCCAGTGCGTAAATCCTCCCCCGTAGGCCGCGTTGAATTTGCCAGCGGAAGGCCCGTTCGAAGCTCCAAGCGTCCGAAGCGTTGGCCCCCGGAACGCGGGACCACACGAGGACCGCCTTATCTTCTCCTGCGGTGAACAGCCGTTGGGAATCTTGCGAGAAGACGAGCGCGCGGACCGGTCCTACGTGCCCCCGCAAATTGAGCCGCAACCAAGGCCGGGCATCGGGGCTGCGGCCCAGTTGCAACAAATCGTCTTCCGCTTCACGTTCCGCCGGTGGAGGAAAATTCTCGGCAGGCGAATCGGTCGAGGAAGAGTCCTGCTCGCGATCCTGGGGCTCACTTTGCGGTGTTTCAGGAGTTCGCGGTAGTGAGGATTCGTCGGGAAGTTCCGGCGGTGGCGGCGGTATCTCCTCCTGCAAAGCGACGTAACTGGCCGGCAACAGCGATTCTGCCGGAAAGTTCCGCGTGATCTCGGGAACACCGGGCAACGTGGACTCGCTGGGAAGTTCCGCGCCCTGCAGATGCCTTGCGGCGCAGAGAGTGAACCAAACCAGAAAGACGGCCAACTTGCGGTCTCGCGGCGACGACATAAACTTTTTTCACCTTGGTGAGTTTCGTAAACGCGGTAAGCAGTTGTGCCCTCGCGGCCCTCACCCGTTAAAGTGATGTGTGTAATTCGTGTGCTTGCTCATTGTAGCCGGAGGCGGTGAATCACTACGCGGAATTCCTCCACGCCCGGCTATTTCTCGATGATGGTGACGGGAGCCCCTGAAAACTTAGTACAGAGCCGCAGTTAGTACAGGGCTCGCGCCGCCCAAGTTCATTGTCGTAGGTTGAGAGGAAAAGTTGCGGAGTCCGGCAAAATAAGCGGTCCAAGAAATCAAGCAACGCGCGGACCGTTTGCACGAAAACAAGAAAAGACGGCGTGCAGCCTGACCCGTACCGACAGCGATCCTCAGGGCACATTCATAAAGCGGTAACTGACATAAAGAGGTAACTGGCGATGTCAAGAATTCTCCAAGCTGGAGTGTGGTCGAGCCTGCTCGCGGCGGGGCTGGGAGCGCAACACGCGGCGGCGCAAGATCCAGCGCCCGCTTCCACGGAGGCGGCCCTCGTTTCCGTGTTCAGCCCCCGCCGGGCGCCCGACGTGAAAACCATGGGCCTGCTGCAGCGGAGCTTTCTCGATCTGCTGGAGGAGAGCCGGCCCAAGCTGGAAGTCGCCCTGGTGGTGGATGGCACCGAAAGCATGGAGGCGGAACTGGACGGCATCCGCCGCTCACTGTCGCAGATGGTCGCCGATCTCGTGCGGTACAAAGGGAGCGAAGTCTCCTTTCAACTCGTCGTGTATCGTGACGTGGGCGCGGGAGAGGAAGTCGAACTTCCCCTGCGCGTGGCTGGCGGCGGCTTCACGCGGGATACCTCGTTATTGGAAAAAGCCTTCGTTGAACTGCAAACCGGGACGGGCGCGCCCTATTTCCCCGAGCTCGTCGATTTGGGGATTCATAAGGCCCTGACCGAATTGAATTGGAGCGATGCCTCGGACACGACCCGCTGGCTGCTCGTGTTTGGTGACGCGCCCCCTTTCGCGGAGCGGTTTGAGGAGGCGGATAACCAGGCCCGCCGCCGTGTCGCCACGGAGCAACTAATCGCCACCGCTAATCGCCTGGACATCCGCGTCAATTGCGTGCTCTGTCCCACGCGGCCCAAGGACCAGGCCGTTTATGAGCAAGTGCTCCGCGACGCGCAGGAATTCATGAGCCGGGTTTCCACGGAGACGGGCGGACTGATGCTCGATCTCTCCTTCCCCGATATCCGCCAAGCCCTGGAAGAGGCGGCCAAACCGGCTCCCGCCGAGTACCAACAAATCAGCGGCATCACGCGGCAAGACGTGGAAGCAGCCCGTCAGCAAAAGCCGCCGGCACTCGACATCGAAGGACAAGCGGGCCCGGCGCGGATCGCGGTGCTGCCACACATGCCATTGGAAGAACTCGATTTTGATCCGTCCCGGGAAGCGGTGCAAATCGCCACGGAACTGCGGCACCGCCTGCGGCAAATCCCCGGCACGGAACTAAAAAGCCCTGTGGCCATTGAGCGGCGCTACGAGATCTTGCGGGCACGCGGCGTGCGTGGCCCCGAAATGCTGCAAGTGCTGGCCCAGGCGCTCGACGTGGATTACATCGTGTGGGGCGCCATTGCCCGGCGGCAGGGGACGGTGCAGGTGCAATCAGCGATCTACTCGGGCACCGATGGCCGGCTACTGGTCGAGGATTCGCGTCGGGAACAGGAATTGGAAATCAACCTGATGACCGGCCGGCTAATGCGGAACCTCGTCAACAAAGCGGTCTCCACCAATCGGGACCGCCGGCTCACCGCCACGTTCGCCAGTTTGCGGGGCAAAACGCGGCCACAAACGGCGCTGGTCAGCGCCATTGCCGCGAATCCCGAGGCCCGGTCCGAACTGCTGATCGGTTTTGAAAACCTGGAACGGGCGCTCGAATTTCCGGTGGCCGCGCGGGAAGGGCTCGACCTGCTGGCCGCCGCGACCACTTCCCTGGAGCAGGCCGTGGCGGACGATCCGGCCAACCCACTGGCGCAATTGCTGCTGGCCAACGCCTACTACAATCAATTTCAAGCGTTGGAAACGCAAGGGCAGGGGCCCGAGGCGGAAAAGAGCCACGGCAATTTCGAAAGCGCGCTGCGCAAGGCATACGCCTTCCGTTCGCAATCGGACGACTTCGCCTATGTGCGGCGGGAGATCGAAGCCGATTACGCGCTGCTGATTTCCCATGAGTATCCGGCCGCGATTGCCGCCTACCAGGAACTGGCCGGCATTGACCCGGAAACGCCGCTGCACACGGCGCTACGCGCGAACTGGATGCTGGCCGGCATCCACGCCGGGGACTGGGGGCTCGCCGTCGCCGCGCCCGATCTGGTGGACCCGGTGAAGGCCCGGCAATACCTGGTGAAGATTCTGGCCCATTGGCCGGACAGCGATGAAGCCAAGTTCATTCGCAAGAATCTCCGCTGGGATGACGAGGAAGGCCGCAGCCAATTCGAGCACTTCCCGCGCCTGGGCCAAACCCAAGCCGGTCCCGTCAGCGAAGGTTAAAAGCCAACGGACAAGTCATTCCGTTATGTCTCGTCCATCGGCGTTTCACGGCCGCTGGACGTCCCATTTCGTGGATTCCAAGATGTTGCGTTCCCAGGCTCTAATGCAATCCGCATTAAGTCTGGATTTGTCCGCCGGTGGAGGCGTCGCGGGGCGTAAGATTCTTTTCGTCGCAGGACCGCTTGATGAGCATGCAGCGGCGGAGTTTCCAGAGGATCACGCCTCCGCGCTTGGTGCCCGCGATGATCCACCGTTCGGTGCAGGCGACGTTCATCACAGGTCCGGCTTGCGGGTCGAGGACGAGCGGTGAGTCACTTTCCTCATCGAGATTCCAGAGCGCGATTTTGCCGTCGTCCCCGCCGGAGACCAGCCAGCCGGGAAACGGGGCGAAGGCCACTGTCCGCACGGGGCCTTGATGGACCTCGGTAAGGATCCGGGGAGTAGCGCCACCATTTTTCCAGGCGTAGATATCCCCCTCGGCGGTTCCACCGGCCAACCACCTGGACTCCCCATCATACCGCAGGGATTCGATACGGTCTTGAAGCAGGGGCCTCAATTCGCGGAGTGTGCCAGGGGACGCGGCATTCACGACCACCACGCGATGACGTGCTTCAGCACCTTTCCCTTCCTCGGCGATGGCCACGTTTTTTCCATTGGGCGACACGACGACACAGACCACGTCTCCATCGTCCAAATCCGCGAACTTCGTTTCCATCTCGGACGTGTCCGTGAGATTCCAGCGTTTCACGACGCCGTCGGGACTTCCCGTGTAGGCCCAACGGCTATCCGTTGAAAAGGCGATCGCTTCGATCATTTCGGTATGCTGCCCCAAAAGGAGTTCCGAATTGGCCGCTAGGTCGGTCATATCCCAGCGCCAAAGCTGGCCCTTGATATCGCCCGCCAGCAACCATCGCCCGTCCGGACTGCCCAGCATTTCGAAGGCCCGTAACGTTTCCGGGGTAATGGCCGACGAGGAACGGTTCGCGTCATCCACACCACTTAACAGAACGGCTTCGGTCACATCCGCACTGGCGACGAAATCACCGACAAACGCCAAATTGATCGCCGCGCTATTGTGTGCATGTAGTTCCCGAGGGCGTTCCTTTGGTTGGAGCAGATCCCAGACCACGATTTTCCGAAAATCGTCCCCAGTACGCGCAGCTAAGTAGCGGCTATCCCCAGAGACGGCCAAGCAGTTGATGACGAGGCCTCTTCTTCCCTCACCGGCTTGGGCCAGGTATTCGGGAAACGGCTTCACGGCGTAAGTCGTTTCCTCAAGTTCGATGGCCCGTACGAAATCGTGGACCGCTTCGGCTAACACGGCATCATCGAAGGATTCCTGCTCGATCCTGGCATAGGCCCTGTTGGCAAAGGCTTGGGGCGTGTAATCCTCGCCGCGCTCCAGTGTGAACCGCAGGCCGCGCTCGGTGACCTCCGCGACAGCGACTTCCCGCCGCTGTTCCACGAATTCCGGGGGATGGCTGGCCACGATCGACAAGGTTGCGTCTTCCGGACGTTGCAACTCCGCCCAGCCGTTGTTGTCGAGGGCCATCGTTTCCCCGTCCACCATGACCGAGGCACCGAGTGGCTCCACGTGAATCCGCACCAGGCGTTCCGGCGGCGGGGGCGTGGGAGCCCAAATCGTTTCCCTCAGGAGCCATCCCAACAGCAGCACCGCCGCGACACCGCAGGCCGCCACCAAAGCCGTTTTTCCCCCGCCGATCGCGGCCGTGTCGCCTCCTCCTTCAGCCAGTTCGATGGCCCGCCGCAGCGCGCGGACCATGGCCACGGTGGAGGGATACCGCTTCTCCGGCTCCAGCGAAGTGGCCTTGCGGATCACTTCCTGCTCACCGGGCGTCAGCATCGACAATTCGAGGTTTCCCGTGCGGTGGGCGTCGATCACTTCGAAATACGATTCCGAAGCGAAGGGGAGCTTGCCCGTCCGCAATTCCACATAGCTCACGGCCAGGGAATATTGATCGGATGCGGCACTGGGCCGGCGGGCGATGCACTCGGGCGCCATGTAGGCCGGGGAGCCGGCCATGCTCGTCCCCGTGGCCACGGTTTGGGCGTCCGCCATCACACGGGCCACGCCAAAATCGCAGATCATCACGGAATCACCCGTGAGCATGATGTTTTCAGGCTTGATGTCGCAGTGTTGGACCGACTTTTTTTCGGAGCCGACCTGATGCTGTGGCGAGTTGAGAAAGTCGATCCCCTTGGCGGCCTCCTCCATGAACCGCAGCAGTTCTTCCTGGGGGATGCCCTCCTGTCCGTCCCGTTGGCATTCCTCTAGCCGGTTGAGCAGATTCTTATCACACAGCAGCGTGGCGACCACGAGCCGTTGCGGCGCGGCATCCAGGGAATCCGTGGCGTCGGGCACGAGCGTATGCCGCGCGGTTGGGGCATCGGTACCAATGCTCTCCACGACGTCATCGTTCAAGACGTGGCCATCTTGGTCCAAGAGCCACAGCGCGGTGATCGGCGCCAAGTGCGGATGCCGGATCGACTTCACACTCTGGATCGCGCGGAACTCTTTCCAGCCTTGCTTCTCGCTCAAATTCAGGAACTTGAGTGCCACGGAAGCCCGGCCCGGCGACGTGGCCCGCCAGACTTCGCCGAACTGGCCACGCCCCAAGAACTCTTCCAAACGATACCCGGGAACCGGCTCGTCACCTTTTTGCAGCATGGTGATTATCTCTTGGGAGAGGTGGAATGACACGCCCACTTAGGCGAACGAAACAAAAGTCATCACTTTGCGGTGCCACGCTGGGCGTGAAAGACATTATTCAATCTTGCTCGTCCCACGAATAGCGTCCTTCTGCCTGAAACTTCGTTACTTCACAATCCATGGCATGCTCTGCATGGCCACTTGGGAGATGATACTTTGTTCGGGTTATGTAAAATTTGCTGATTTTGCCGAATTCTTGACTCGTGCCGCTCCGATAAGGATGGACGGGGGGCCAAGATATGATGAAAGATAATCTCTTCAACCATGGGAGCCGGCGAAAAAGCCGTGCCGAGGCCGGTCTGGCGGCATGCCTTGCCGTGCTAATCCTGGGGTTAAGCCACGCTCCAGGGCTCCGCGCGGAAGAATCCGCGGAAATCGCGGAGGAAACTTCGGAGGAGTTGCACCTCGCGTCGCATCGCACAGGCGAGGAATGCCTCGTTTCCCACAAGACATGCGACTGCGGGCGCTGGACATGCCACATCTGCCAAAGCCAATGCGATTGTCCGCTACATCGGGGACAGGGCGTGCCGCATTCCGCCACGCCTGGCGAGGACGATCTTTCTCCGCCCCTGCCGAGGCCGGACACCGCGACTGAAGGCGATGGCTCTTCCGACGATTTCGCGGCGGACACACCGCCCATCGATTCCATTGCCACCGATTCAAGCCTCGCGGCCAGCTTCGGCGCGACGGCTGCCGGCTACGGCGATCCTGCTATGATCGGCGATTTCTTCGGCGGTGGATACGCCAAGTCCAATGTGAGCCGCGTGATCGCCCTGTCCGCGCCCGGGACGATCCTGACTGGCACTCCGGGCGACCCGAGCGCCCAAATCGCGTTCAATGTTAGTTCCTTTGGCGCCAATGGGAATACGAATGATCTGGTGACGATGGGACTTGGCGAGGACCGGATTCTCCCCTCGCCGGATGCGGATACGTTCGCCATCGCCGCGCCCAATTCGCCCACCGATGCGCCGACTTCACCGGGCTATGGTTTCACCTTTGGCGGCGGCGAAGCGCACAATCCCAAGGGGACGTTCAGCACCGGCGACTTCTGGTCCATCATGTATTTCTACGATTTGGAAGTCGTCGTTCCGGCGGGGGGCGCCCAAGTCGTGGGACGCACCAAAATCGCGGAGAACTCCAGCCCTATTCCACGGGACCGGGTGTTTTTCAACTACAGCCTGTTTGACAGTGTGCCGCTGGCACCCGGCGGCGTGACTGTGAACCGCTACAGCCCGGGCGTGGAGAAGACATTTCACAACGGGCAGATGTCACTGGAACTTCGCACCCCTTTCGCCTCGACGCTCAATAGCACGATCATGGCCGGGGGAACGCCGGAAACGGGCCATACGGAATTTGGGGATATCCTTTTAACGTACAAGGCACTCCTCTACGGCAGGCGTTATTGGGCCATGTCGGCCGGGTTTTCCATTACGTTTCCCACTTCGGATGGCACCAGTGTATCCCTGGGGGATGGCACGCCGCTGGTCGCCATCGACCGGGAATCCTTTCATGTGATGCCTTATCTCGGCTGGCTGCTGACCGACCGGGACCGCTGGTTCTCGCAAGGTTTCTTGCAGGTCGATATCGACACCAATGGCGATCCCGTCTACCTGAATCGCTTCGGCGAAGGGCTGCTACCTTCGGGACGGATTCAGGACACGAACTTTCTGTTCCTGGACGTGGGCGTGGGGTATTGGCTTTACCGCCAGAGTTATGCGGGACGGCACGGCGTGCGGGGTGTGGCACCGACCATGGAACTGCACGTCAATCAATCGTTGAATGACGCGGACGTGGTGCGGGTCGAAAATTTCCGCATCGGCGATACGCGGGAAACGATTTCGGTGGTGAATCTCGTCTTGGGAGGCACCGTGGAGTTCGGCGGGAACTCAACGCTCTCCCTCGGTTACGCCACGCCACTCGGCAACGGCTCCGACCGCGCCTTCAACGGAGAATTGCGGGCCTTCTGGAACCGCTTTTTTTAACGCGTACGGCTCGTGCGCGAAACTGGGCGGCGAAAAATCCGCTTGAAGCCTGAACTAACCGGCTACCAAGTGGTCGTCCGATTGATGCGGCGAATGCATGCGGTGCAGTTCAATCTCGGAAAGCTCCAGATGGGCGGTCTCCAGATAGACCCCCAAGAGGCCCTTCTGAAAGGTTCTGTCTGCCAGGGAAAGTACAATCCGGCCATCGATCGACAATTCCACATAGCTGCCGAAGGCGAGCAGTTGCACGCGTGCCTGCCCCGCCGTCTTGCTGTGCCAAAATCCGCTCTGCAGCGGCTGAAATTGCATCATGAATTCACCGCTGCCGGGAGGGCCGGTCCGCCAACTGCGCAACTGGGCCACGCCCTTGAGCAAGTCGAGCGAAACATAGTATCCGTCATGTGTCTCCGGATCGACACGAAACACGATCCCGCATTTCCCCAAGCCTCGCATGCGCAGCAGGGCGCGGAAGCGGAAGCAACTCTCTTCGTGCTCGAACACAAATGCCTGAAAGCCGGCTTCGCTTTGCAGTTCCAGGCAATCCGCCTCGACACCGCAATGTTCTTTCCCAATGCCGTGCTTAAGTGTGCGGACACACTGCGTATCGAGCGGGCGCTCGAGCCAATCGTCTAGCCCTTCAAAGGAAGTGGTACGGAGCAGCCCCTCATCGGTCCGCACGAGCCGCTTGGGCGGCGGCATCAGATTTTCCGTGGCTCCATCTGGCGAATCCATCGTGTAGAAATTCCACAGCAGCCATCCCTTGTCGTCACGGCAAACCCGTCCCGCGTAGTTCCCCTTGGCCATCAAGACATTGTCGTGATAGCTCCGCCAGGGGTTGCCGATCTGGTCGGTATGCCAATACCGGATTTTCTTGTCCTCGCGAATGCTGCCGATGAGGTAATACTCTTCATCGATCCGAATCAGGTTAGGCACCTCGACATCGTCGTAAATGCCCGGATGATGCAGGGTGGGGCGCGATTCAAACCGTCCAGGATCCACTTCCTGAAAGAGCGCGACACAACCCCGCCGCACGACCGGGCCTTCGTTGACCCGCCCAGCCACGATCAGCCAGCCCTGGCCATTGTCGCAATAGAAAAAGGGGTCTCGGAAGCTGATCCATTCCCGGCCCTCATCGAGCGCGGCTTCGTAGTAGCGAGGATCCGGTTCGAGCGGGAAGCAACTCGCTGCGTCGATTTCCGCATCGTGGCTCGGCGTGAAGTGTTGCCGGCTAATGCGGCGGGCTTGCTGCACCAGTTCCGGATCGTGTGGGCCGCGCAAATCCTGCCAGTACACGGACGACTTCCGCCAATGGTAGAGATCCTCGCTGACCGCCAGACCGACCCGCTGCGATTGGCCGTGATCTCGCCGGGAAAGGCCCGTATAGAACATTCTCCAATGTCCTGGCTGGTGCGGATCGGGCGAGACGTGCATCGTCCACAGCATCAAGTCGTCCCAACTTCCCGGCTCTCCGATAAACAGGGCATTGTTCACGCGCCGCCAGTCGATGCCATTGGTGCTCACGGCATGGGCGATGAAGTCGTGATTGGGCAGAACCAGATGAAACACGTGGTACAGCCCCTCATGGAACAGGACATCCACGTCGCCGATTCTCTTTCGGCTCCCGTCAGTCTCCGTGAACATGCGTTGCCACCGCGAACAAAAGATTGGGTACTGTTGGAAGCCATGCCATGAGCCATCGAAACCCACGGCCAAACCACGACCAGGGTCGTGAGTCCTAGTCGCATGAGCCACCAAGAACTTTATGTCCAGATCGCATTTCGGCAAAGTGCAATGCGATTGGTTCGTTGATTTTGCTTGCGATCGGCAGTACCTGCCAGCCATAATGGCCAGCCACTCCGGAGCGTTTCCCTGCCTTCGCGATTGCCTTCGCGGCCTGTCCGTGAATGCATTGATTGCCAGCCTTTGACCTTCCGACGCGCATGAGGATTCCCATGAACCGCCGAGATTGTTTTCGTTTTACCGGTGCCGGCCTAGGCACCTGGGGGCTTTTGAATGGAATTCCCCCACTTTCCGGCGCGGTAGCCCAAGCCGCGCAACAACAAACCGCCAGCGGCGCGGCTCTCAAGATCACGGATATCCAAACCATTCTGACCGCTCCGGCGGGAATTCGGCTGGTCATCGTGAAGGTGCTCACCAATCAGCCCGGCTTGTACGGTTTGGGCTGCGCCACGTTCACGCAGCGCCCCCGAACCGTGGTCACTGCCGTGCAGGAATACCTGCGTCCGTTTCTATTGGGGCAGGACCCGCTGAAAATCGAGGACATCTGGCAATCTTCCTTTGTTAGCTCCTATTGGCGGAACGGTCCCGTGCTGAACAACGCCATCAGCGGCGTGGACATGGCCCTATGGGACATCTTGGGCAAGCATTGCGGCCTGTCCGTGTATCAGCTTTGGGGCGGCAAATGCCGTTTCGCGGTGGACACCTACCGCCACGCTTCCGGTGACTCCTTCGAAGCAGTCACCGAATCCGTGGCGCGGTACATGGAGGAAGGCTACCGGCACATCCGCGTGCAGGTCTCGGTGGGCGAGTTGGCCTCATACGGTTCGCGGTCGCGCGCCCGGGCGGATGGCAGCGGACCGGCGCAGGATTACACTTGGGAGCCCGCCCCCTACGTGCGGATAGTTCCTCGGTTGTTCGAGCATCTGCGGCGGGAAGTGGGAGATGAGGTCCAACTCCTGCACGACGTGCATGAGCGAGTGCCCCCCATTTTGGCGATCCAGCTCGTGAAAGACGTGGAGCAATACCGGCCCTTCTTCATCGAAGACCCCTTCTCGCCGGAAGACATCGGCTACTTCGAACATCTACGCCGGCAGTCCAGCACGCCCATCGCCATGGGGGAACTGTTCAACAATCCCCACGAATGGGTCTCGCTGATCACGGACCGGCTCATCGATTTCATCCGCTGCCATGTCTCCCAAGTGGGCGGCGTGACGATGGCCCGCAAAATCGCGGCACTCTGCGAATTCTTCCGCGTACGGACGGCGTGGCATGGTCCCGGCGATACCTCCCCGGTGGGACACGCGGCGAACGTGCATCTCGATTTGGCCTGCCACAACTTCGGCATCCAGGAGGCGCGGGCCTTTTCCACGGCGGAACAGGAGACATTTCCCGGCTGCCCGCAACTCAAGGACGGCTACTATCACGTGAACGAAGCGCCCGGTTGGGGCATCGACCTCAACGAGGAAGTGGCCGCCAAATTCTCCATTCGCGACGATCCTCCGTTCGATCTGCGTTGGGGCAAAATCCGCCGCGCCGACGGCACCGTCGTGAAGCCGTGATCCGCATGGATTGCCGGCGAGGTCACTTGGCGACAGTCGCGGAATCTTCCTGCAGCGGTTCCACGTCCTCCCAGACTTGTTCACAGGGGGGTAGGGAATCCAAGAACACTTTACCGTAGGGCTTCGTCCCGATACGGGGATCGAGCACAACCACGATGCCTTCATCCTGGCTGGAGCGGATCAGCCGCCCAAAACCTTGCCGCAGTTTGATCACAGCGGTGGGAAGCGAATAATCGCGAAACGGGTTGCCACCGCTGGCGCGGATCTGTTCCAGCCGGGCCGCCACCAGCGGCAAGTCGGGGACTTGGAAAGGAAGTTTGGTGATGATTACGTTGCGGAGGGCATCCCCCGCCACGTCCACGCCTTGCCAAAACGTATCGGTCCCCAACAGCACCGAGCGCGGCTGGGCCCGGAATTTCTCCACCATTTGCACCGGCGGCAGACCGTCCGCCTGGGAAAGCAAGGGGCGCCGCGTCGCCGCCAGCCAGGGGGACAACTCTCGGGCAACCCGCCGCATGACATCGTAGCTCGTGAAGAGCACGAAGGCGTGCCCGTCGGTCCGTTCCACGTAGCGGCGGATCATGGGCGCTAGCAAGCGGTCATAGGACGGTTTGTCACTTGGGTCGGGCATTCCCCGGAGCAGGATCAGCCGGGCCTGCCGCTCAAAGTCGAAAGGGCTTCCGACCTGCAACGTCTCTGCGCCGAAGCAGCCCACGCGCTGCTGAAAAAAGTCGAAGGAGGCTTGCTTGCCGACCGCCAGCGTGGCGCTGGTCATGATCACGTTTCCCACTTTTTCGAACAGATGTTCCCGCAAGGCAGGCCCCACATCGACGGGCGCGGCGGCCAAGGTGAGCCGTGTGGGACGGGGCGGTTTGCCGCTGGCTTCGATCCAGTACACCGCTTCCGGCAAGCGTTGCTCGACCCATTGCTCGACCGACAGAGCCAGCGCCGCGAGCCGTTCCGACGAGGAAATGAAATCTTGCCGTTGGTCCTCCGTGGGCCGATTCAGCCCCAAATTCCGCACTTGGCGGGCCAGCGATTTGAGCGCGGGGCTCAGCGAATTTCCCACGATGTTTGCTCGTGGCACCTGCCGCTGCACTCCCCCTTGTTCAATTAGCCGCGATTCGATTTCGACGAAAAAGTCGTGCGCGCGGTACCGGCAGCGTTCCACGTCCTTTTGCGCTTCCTGCAACTTGTGATGCACCAACAATCCACGTTGCGTGCGGTCGTTGTAGAGCCGATTGAGCGCGTATTCGACCTGGCTGGAAGAGACCTCAATCCCCAAATGTCCGCCGGCGATCTCCTCGATGCCGTGCGCTTCGTCGAGCACCACCAGGTCGTAATCGGGGAGGATGCTCCCTCCGTCACGACGCAGGGCAAGATCGCTGAAAAAAAGCGCGTGATTGACGACGAGCAGTTGCGCCCGATGCACCCGCCGTCGGGCCCGAAAGTAGTGGCATTCCTGAAATGTGGGGCATTGTCGGCCCAGGCAATTGCTGCTATCACTCGCGGCCTCATCCCAAACCGCCGGCAAGGGGCGGTAGGCCAGATCAGCCAGGGAACCGTCTTCCGTGTGGTGGGCCCATTCTTTCAACGCGGTGAGTTGTTCCATCTCCTTTTCGCCCCGGAATAGGCTGCCCGCCCGCTCAACCGCGTTTTTCAGCCGCCGCAGGCTGACGTAGTTTCCCCGTCCCTTGACGAGCACGGCCGAGAATTCCCAAGGCAGCGCGCTGCGCAGCAGCGGCAAGTCCTTCCGCAGTAGCTGCTCCTGCAGTCCGATCGTTTGCGTGGAGACCACGACCCGTTTCGGTTTCGCGGATTCCGCTTCCTCACCACTCCGCGCGATGGCGGCGAGCGCCGGCACCAAATAGGCGAAGCTCTTGCCCACGCCGGTCCCCGCTTCCACAATCAAATGCCGTTTTTTGGCGATCGCCTCCGCCACGGCTTCCGCCATGGACAGTTGCTGGGGACGGTGCTCGTAGTGCGGCAGCCGCGCCGCGATCCGGCCGGCGGGTCCCAAGATGTCACGAGGAGACAATGCTTCCATGTGATTTGTGGAAGTGAGTTGAGGATGAATAGACCCAAACTAGCCCAAATCTCTCCGATTGGGGAGCCATGCGGAACAAGGACGTGGCCGTGAATCATCGCGGGACAACGGGAACGCGGGGCGTGATTTTCGATCTGGACGGCACTCTCGTCGACTCGGGGCTCGATTTCGATGCCATGCGTCGGGAGATCGGACTTCCCGAGCGGATGCCCATTTTGGAAGCCATGGCCCAGATGTCATCCCGAGAAGCAACGCGTTGCGCGGAGATTGTCGAGCGTCACGAGTGGGCAGGTGTCCAGCGCGCCATCCCCTTTCCTGGCGCCCGAGAATTCCTAGAGGAGTTGGCCGCGCTGGGCTGGCGTCAGGCCGTGCTCACGCGCAACAGCCGCCAGGCCGCGCGGGAGACGCTAGCCCGTTTCGGCTGGCAGTTCGCTCCGGTCCTAGGGCGGGAAGATGCTCCCCCCAAACCCCACCCCGAAGGAATTCGCCGGATTTTGGAGAATTGGGGATTTGAAACCGAACAGGTGATTTTCGTGGGCGACTTTCATTTCGACATGTTAGCGGCCCGTCGTGCCGGCGTGAAACGCGTCCTGTACGCGGGAAAGCATGCGGTGGACGACCGCCTGCGGGGCGAAAGTTGCGACTTCGTTATCCATTGCTACCGCGAACTCGACCGATTCTGGGAATGGGCGTCCGGATTGGCCTAGTGGCACGACATAGCGTTTTGCTACAATCCGCCGCCCTGCGCGAGGCGTCCCCGCGCTCGGCGAAACTCGAATCGACCGATCTGCCCACGGAGGAAAGCATGTCCAAGGATTGCCGCGTTGCCGTTTGCCGTGGTTTCACGATCGTCCTCGCGGCCGGGTTTTGCATTTCCGCCAGCTTTGCCTGGGCACAACAACCGCGAGGGCCGATCCAGGGTCCGCCGGTGCAACGCGCCGCGGCACCGGCCGCACCGTTCACGCTCTCGCCGGCGGAACAAGCGGAACTGGACCGCGTGCTAGCGAATTGGGAGCAGGTGAGCCAAAGGATCAACACCTTCAAGTGCAAATTCCAACGCTGGCAATACAATTTGCAGTTCGGCAACCCACAAGAGCCCTGGACCTATGGCACGGGCGTTCTCAAATACAAACGGCCCGACCAAGGAGTGTATCAAGTGGAAGAAGTGCGGGCTCGCATCCCGGCACCGGCCGGGCAGCCCGCCAAATGGGGAGAGCCCGAGGTCGGCGAGCATTGGGTCTGCGATGGCGAGTCCCTGTACGAACTCGACCACAAGCAGAAGTTGCTCAAAGAGAGACCTTTACTTCCCGAAATGCAGGGGACGGCGATCGCCAACGGTCCGCTCCCTTTTCAGATTTTCGGGGCTTCGCAGGAAAAATTGAAGGCCCGGTATTGGCTCCGCGTGCTCCCCTCGGGTCCGCAGCAGCAGGGCAAGATCATGCTCCAGGCGTTTCCCCGCTGGCAGCAGGACGCCAGCAACTATCGCGATGTGACGCTCATGCTCGACGCGCAGACCATGCATCCCGAAGCGGTGCAGGTCGTGGATCTGAACAAGAATCGGGACAGCTATCGCTTCACGGACATCAAGATCAACGATCCGCTCTCCTTCGTGAAAGGGGACTTCGGCGCGCCGCGCACGCCATTCGGCTGGAAACGCGTGAAAGAGCCGATCCCCTCCGCTCGGCCTGCCAATCCCACGGCGGGACGTCCGCGCAGCCCGGCCCGGTAGTCACTTCCAAGCCGGGAAAGACCTGTGCCACTGCTAGCTTGCTAGCAGTGTTTCCAGCGTGAATGCCCACATTGCTGAACAAGTCAGCAGCGGCACCGGTATGCCTCGATCGGATGCCGCGAAGTCCCTCACTGACGTATCGAGTTGCGATTCGATGCGGTGGCGGTTTCCAATTCTTAGCCCGATACGTGAGTGAGGGAGCATCCGTGATGGGCTCGCGCTCCGCACCGGGCACATATCTTGAGGTGACTGCTCTGGTGCTCCGTGCCACTGATAGTTTGCTAGCAGCGTTCCCAGCGCAAGTTCGGCCGTATCCGTCCGCGCCTTCCTGAATTACGATGGCGGTGGAACACCACCGCACTAGGGAAAACGCGCATGCCAGATTATCGAATCCGCCTCGCCACCGGGGATGACGCCGCCGCCATCGCCGCCATCTACGCTCCGTTTTGTGAAGCTTCGGTGGTGACGTTTGAAACCGTGCCGCCCACGGCGGTCGAGATGCGTTCCCGTTTGGAAGCCACGCTGCCGGCACGACCCTGGCTCGTCAGTGAAGCCGGGACCAGCATCGCCGGCTACGCCTATGCCGCGCCGCACCGGGTGCGGGCCGCGTATCAATGGTGTGCCGAATCGTCGGTTTACATTCACACGGATCACCATCGCCGCGGCGTGGGCCGCGCTCTCTATCACGCACTCTTCACTCTCCTGCGGGAGTTGGGTTACCACAATGTGTTTGCCGGCGTCACGCTTCCCAATCCGGCCAGCGTGAGGCTGCACGAAGCGTTCGGTTTCGAGCAGATTGGCATTTACCGTTCCGCCGGCTTCAAGCAAGGAGTCTGGCACGACGTCGGCTGGTGGCAGCTCGCCTTGGGCGAGTACTCGGAGGAGCCCACGCCACCTCTGGCCTTCGCCGACTTGCTCGCGACACGTGGCACGCCTCGTTTTGAGGCGGATGGTTCGGCTCGTTGGCCAGAGTGAGATAATGCTGGTCGGCCTCACGTGCGGCGCGGTGTACATGGCGATTGCACGGTGGCTACCGATCATCTTCGTGCCTTTGGGCGTGTTCGGCCTGTTCATGGTTTTCTGCATGATCATGATCGACCTCAGCCAGCGACTCTGTCTCGACGAACCGTATAAGCGGTGACCGTCAAACCTCGAACGACGTAGGCACCGCATTAGAAATGACGTGATGAACTTCCACGACGAAACATTACGTTTACTTTGGTCCGGGTGGTTCGTCCTGCTGTGGCTAGCGGCGAATCTCTATCACGCCTATCGCCGGGGCAAGCTTTCCTTGCGGCGAACGCTCTTCATCGTGGCCGGTGCCGCCGTGCCGTTCGCACTTTCCACGAAAAATGGACCCGACGGAGCTTGGGCGCTGATCATCGCGCATTCTTATGTCGTCGCCATCGGGTTGATCTTGGCGGGCGTCGAACCTAAGAAACGCGCGGACGAGGAATATTGGAGACGATTCATTACCAGATCGATTCGCAAAGCCGCATGGGTCTCGGCGCTCGCCTGGACATGCCCCTTCATGGTTCAAGAATTGGCTGGGCCCTATTCCATCTTCGCACTGCGGCCTGTGCAACCCGTCATGTCACCAGCCTCTCCTGTGGAATTCACGGCGCGATTGGAGTCCGCTTTGATCCTGGTGCTTCCGATTGTTGGAGGCATTACCGCCTTCGCCGGCGCGATATGCGGTTTTCCATTGGCCATTGTCGTCGCCGGCGTGGGCTACTTGTCGGACTTCTACCGGGATGGGAATCCAAAGGATTTTTGAGAGAATCCTTACGAGCCAGCTTAAAGCCCAATGTCGTAGGAAGTGTGTTCATGAGCCTTCACGACGAAACATATCACTGGTTGTGGACGGCCTGGTTCGTCATCATTTGGATCGCATCCTGCGGATACTTTGCCTATCGCCGGAAGGGCCGGTATTCGCTGTGGGGTGTGTTTCTTGTCGTCACCGGTGCCGCCATCCCATTTGCCGTAGTGGCGAATTTTGGCGGAGCGATGGTGGTCCTCCTTGTATTACAGATATACGCGATCCTCAGCGCGTTCTTAATCTCCGGAGCAGGCCCCAACACAGGCCAGGATAGAACTAATTGGCTACGATTTGTCTTCCACTCATCAATCGCTGGCGGCTGGATTTCGGCAGTCGCCTGGACATGCCCCGTCATGCTGACGTTTTTGCTTCGAACCTATCAGCAAGTCGCTTCAGCGAGGTTCGCGAACTGGCCCTTGCTAACGGTTCCCACCGAATCTTGGGATTCGTCCCTCCGGATGATTTTCGTGGGTATTCCCTTGTTGGGAATCTTTGCCGCCCTGTTTGGCGCCGTGCTCAACGCGGCCATTGCTCTGCTGATTTGGGGAGTCGTCCACAGCGAGAAACAATATTGTGCCAGAAACGGAATTGGCAGGAGAACGGTCGATCGGCCGACCTTGCCGGAGACGCCGCCGTGAACAGTTCAGACAGCCTACGAGAAATCCTAACCCCGACGTGGTTCGTCCTGCTCTGGTTGGTGGCAAATTTCTATCACGCCTATCGCCGGGGCAAGCTTTCCCTGCGGCGCATGCTGTTCATCTTTCGGTCGTTGTGTACCTGCGCGCTCATGTCGGCCCTGACCTGGATCTACGACCTGCTGTTCCATGATTTGATGCACGGCGCGGATCTTGATCTGTCCGAATTGCCCGGCCTGATTCTGTTCGGCGGTGGTTTTTGTGGACTCCTCGGCGTGATCACAGGTTTTCCCCTAGCCATTTTGGTCTCTGGATTGGGCAAGTGGAGGGACGAATACCGGCTCGCCTCCGTGGCGAAAGCACGACATCGCCAATGGACTTTGAAGTCGATGTTCTGGTGCATGGCGCTGATTGCCGTGGCGCTTGCACTGCTCCGGTGGCAGCCGGCGTTTGTCGTAGTGCCGGGAATTTTTGCCCTATCATTGGGCCTATTCGCTGGATTTGTCGTACTGGTGGTACGGCTGATCGCCTTCAGTCGGTGGCTCTGCTCCGACGAGCCTTACCATCATTAATTCTCGAGTGGTGAGTGTGGTCCGCGTCGCGTTGGAAATTTCTTTATGAGCATTCACGACGGAACATTTCACTGGTTGTGGACGGCCTGGTTCGTCATCATTTGGATCGCATCCTGCGGATACTTTGCCTACCGCCGAAAGGGGCGGTATTCGCTCTGGGGTGTCTTCGTTGTGATTACGGGTGCCGCCGTGCCGCTGGCCTGCCATCCACATGAATCGCCCTTGATTTGGGGCATTATGCATTTGCACGCCGTGGCGAGTGGGCTCGTGGTCGCCGGAGCCCGCGCGCAAACGACGGAGGAGTACTACCATTGGGAGGATTTCCGCCGCAAAGCGCCGAATTGCAGCGGCATGCTGGCCATGATCGCTTGGGCAGGGCCGATGGCGATGATCTCGATTCCCCTGGTGTGCATAACTTTGTTTCGCCTGGTCACTTTCGCGTCGACTCCAACATTTCCCATGTTTTCTAATACCCAAGGGCTGCTGTTGCTTGCCGCGGCATGCCTCATTCGCGCCGTTCCCAGCTTCATCGCCGGTGTGCTTTGCGGCGCGATGCTCTCGCTGCCCGTGCGGACCTGTGCGGAATGGCTAGAAATGAGTCGGCTCTCGCGAAACGATGACCCATCTCCCGAACCTGCTGGCTCCACGAGGTCCTCGTGAGCTTCTCCCTGTTCTTCGCCGGCTGGTGCGTATTGCAGTGGCTCGCCACGAACCTCTATTTCGCGTACCGCCAGGCCTGGCGGTATTCGCTGGGCGGCGTGTTCGTGCTCACCACGGGCGCGGCCTGCGGCCTGTCTCTTACCGGAGAGAGTGCCGCGCGGGATGTCCTCGTCTTGCATGTGCTCAACGCGGCGGGAGGCGTCGTGATCATGTTGGCCACGACCTCGTCGGATTGGAATTTCAAATCCTGGAAGCTGTTTTGCCTACGCTCGATTCTTGCGGGGGGCGGGATGAACGGCCTGGCCTGGGGGGCCGCGACGGCGCTGGCCATGCTGCTCGACCCGCAAGCCTTTTTTCACGGCTTCGTCAGTCCCACGTTTCCCGCAAGCGTGCTCGAATTGCCGATCCGCATTTTTTGGAGCGTGCTGGCTTTGGTGGTATTTGGCATGCTGGGCGCGGTGGCGGGCGCGGTGTGCGGCCTGCCACTGGCCCTCTTCGCCGGAGGCATCGCCGCTTGGCGCCATCGGCGTGATCCACTCCCTTGCAGGGTGTCGTCGTAGCCGTTTTCCATCAAGCGGCGCGGGAAGACGCGGACGGCTTGGCGGGCACCAGGTCCTGCCAGGGGACGAGCGGTTCGTCCTGAATGTTTTCCTGCTCGAAAGCCATGTCGCGCCGCATTGGCCGGTGATAGAGCCGCCATTGGTCCGGTTCTCGTCGGGCGGGCTGTTCATTGGGCAGCGTTTCGCCGGAACGTGCCCAGGACTCCGCCTGTGCGGTGATCGCGTTGAGCCGTGCCTCGCATTGCTGGCGGTGTTCTTCGAGTTCTCCCCGGTCCGCGTCGCGGGGAATGTGAATCGCGCTGCTCATCACCGCCCGGGCTCGGGAGAACGGCCTCGGCACGGCGAAGCGGTCCCAACTGTTCAGCCGCCAGGGCCGGTCGTAGCCGAAACCCATCAGCACCAGCGGTATTTCCAGGCGGGAGGCCAAATAGATCGGGCCGGGAGCCATTCGCCGCCGGGGGCCACGCGGTCCGTCGGGTGTGATCACCAGATTCCGCTGCCGACCGTGCGTCGCCATTTCCCGCAGCGCCTTCACGCCGCCCCGCGTGGTGGAGCCCCGCACCCAGCCATAGCCAAAATGCAGGGCGACGCGTTCCAGAATATCGGCGTCCCGGTGCTGGCTGAGCAGGATGCTGGTGTGCGTGTTCCCGCGCAGATTCAGCGGAAAGACGAGATACTCATGCCACAGGGCGTAGACCTTCATACCGCTGACGGACGGCTTGGCCGGATCGCACGATTCGTCCTCGTACAGGGCGCGGTAATCCAGCGTGCTCATCCAGCCCCGCACGAACGTGCTCGCGGCCAGGCCGCCGAGCTTCAGCAAAGAGCGGCTGCGGATTTTCATAGCGGGGCCTCCCTTCCCACTGGTGCGTTTTGCCGATCTCAATCGGCGGTCGATAATTCCTGGGGCACATGCTCGGGCCACTCGCCGGAAAAGACCTCCACGGCGGGGCCGGTCATGAAGACGTGCCCGCCTTCTTCCCATTCGAGTTCGAGGATTCCTCCCGGCAAATGTACCGCGACTTGCCGCTCGGTCTTGCCGGTGAGTACGCCCGCCACGCAGACGGCGGCGGCGCCGGTACCGCAAGCTTGCGTCTCTCCCGAACCCCGTTCCCAGACCCGCACGCGGACCTCGCTGGGCGAAATCACTTGCACGAACTCCGCGTTCACGCGGTGGGGAAAGGCGGCATGCGCCTCGACTTGAGGGCCAATTCCCAGCACCCATTCGTCGCTCAGTTCCTCGACAAACGTGACGCAGTGCGGATTCCCCATGGAAACGCAGGTCACGGGCAGCTCGCGGCCAGCCACGGCCAGCTTCTGCTCCACCACCGGATCGCCTGGCAGCGTGGTGGGAATCTCCTCGGCGGCTAAGCGGGGAGCACTCATGTCCACGCGGACCCGCTCCACCAAATCGTCCCGAGTAAACAATTCCAAATCGAGCACGCCGGCCCCCGTTTCGATGCGAAGCCGCTCTTTCCGGGCGATGCCGTGATCGTAAACATACTTGGCCACGCAGCGGATGCCGTTGCCGCACATCTCCCCCTCGGAGCCGTCGGCGTTGAACATCCACATGCGGGCATGCGCCACTTCTGAGGAACAGATCAGAATCAGCCCGTCCCCGCCGATGCCGAAGTGCCGGTCCGCGACGCGGCGGGCCAGCTCGGCCGGGTTTTCGGGCAGAGGCTCCTCGAAGCAATTCACGTAGACATAGTCGTTCCCCGCGCCTTGCATTTTCGTGAATCGCATGTCATTTCGCCTCAATCTGGAAATCGTGCGCGGTCGCCCAGGGAAAAAGTCACGCCAGCCGGGCAGCGGTTCGCGCTTCCAATTATGCCCGAAACTGCCGGTCGGGAGAAAGTGCGAAAACGCGGCAAGCGCAGGCAAGGTGTCCGCCCGGCTCAGCCGGTAAGGTCCAACTGCTGGCCGCGGTCGGGATCTTGCGGGGAGCCGGGGGGTGTCGTGTGATCCTCGGCTTCGGGCGGCGTTTCGTCGCCGGAGCGGGCGGTCTCTTCCCAGATGCGGCGGCCATCGGCGTCCCGCTCGTGGGAACTGTTGTCGTCGGCATCGGTCTCGCCAATGCCGGCGGCCGACTCGGCATGTTGGGCCGTATCGACCTGCCGCTGCTGCACGTTGGCGTCTTGCTTTTGCCGCTCGGTTGAGGCCCCTTGCGTCTGCGCGAAGGGGGTGCCGGCGATGCTCCCCAGATGGCCCAACGGTCCCATGGAACTCATGCTCATCGCTCCCGTGGTTGGGGGGACCAGGCGGGACGCTCCACACCGCACGCGATCCGACAGGGAAGCCAACCCTTGCCCGGCACCCGGCGATCGAGGGTCCGGTTACGGGAAGTGTACCATGTTTTTGGCGAGTGAGGGGAAATTGGGGTAGCGGTTCCGCGATCTCAGGGAGTGGACTACGCCAGGATTTCCCGCACGACGCGACCGTGGACATCGGTGAGGCGGAAGTCCCGGCCCGAGTAGCGGTAGGTGAGCCGCGTATGGTCGAGGCCCATCAAGTGCAGGATCGTGGCGTGCAGATCGTGGACATGCATGCGGTTCTCCACGGCGTGCATGCCGAACTCGTCGGTTGCGCCGAACGTGGTGCCCCCCTTGCTGCCGCCGCCGGCGAGGAACATGGAGAAGCCGGTGTGATGATGGTCCCGCCCCGGCTTTTTGTTCTTCTTGTCGTTTTGTGCATACGGCGTGCGGCCAAACTCTCCGCCCCAGACGACGAGCGTATCTTCCAGCAGGCCCCGCTGTTTCAGGTCCGTGAGCAGGGCGGCGGTGGCCTGATCGCTATCGGCGCAGAGCTGGCGATGGCGGTTGTTATTGTCCTGGTGCGTGTCCCAGGGCTGCTTGCCCGTTTTGGTGACGTAATAGACTTGGATGAACCGCACGCCCCGCTCGGCCAGGCGGCGGGCCAAGAGGCAGCTTTGCCCGAAGACCGTGCGGCCATAGGTGTCCCGCAACTTGGCGGACTCGCGGCTGAGGTCGAAGGCTTCGCTCGCCTCGCGCTGCATCTGGAAGGCGAGTTCCAGGGACTGGATCTGCGTTTCCAGTTGGGCCTCGCGGGGCCGGGCTTGCTGGTGCAGATAGTTGAGCGTTTGCAACAAGTCGAGTTGCCGCCGCTGCTCCTTGCGGGAAAGCGAAGGATGACGGAGGTTGGCCACCAGCTTGTCCACATTCAGGTCATTCGTATCGACCGACATGCCCTGATGCTTGCCGGGCAGAAAGGCGTTTGACCAGAGGTATGGCCCCACCACGGGGAGACCCGGGCAGAGGACCACGAAAGCCGGCAGGTTCGCATTTTCCGTACCGAGTCCGTACGAGGCCCAAGCCCCCAAGGAGGGACGCGTCGGCTGCAAGTGTCCCGAGTGCATCACGAGCAGGCCGGGCTCGTGGTTGGGGACATCCGTGTGCATGGAGCGGAGCACGCAAAGTTCGTCGGCATGGGCGGACAAACGGGGGAACAGTTCACTCATCACCACGCCGCTGTCGCCATGCGGGCGGAACTTGAAGGGGGAGGGCATGAACCCGCTCCCCTTGTATTTTTTGTAGAGTTTGCCGCCCGGCTGCTCCCCCTCGTGCGTCGCCAAGGCCGGTTTGGGGTCGAACGTATCCACGTGCGACGGCGCGCCGTTCATGAAAAGAAAGATGACGCGTTTCGCCTTGGGCGCGAAATGCGGCTGCGGAGATGCGATCGCGCCCTGGGCCTCTTTCAGGTGACCCGCTGCGTGCAGGGCTCCGAGCAAACCGAGCGAGCCGAAACCGGCGCCGGCGCGGCGGAGCATTTCTCGGCGGGTGACGATATTCGGGAAAGAGGCGTCTGGCATGGGACCGTCTTTCATCAATCGAGAATCCACATTTCGTTGGAAGCGAGGAGCGCTTGCGCGTATTCCGTCCAGGCCGCTTCATCGTCCGCCGGAGCATCCGTGAGATATTGCAGTCCGACTTTCAGTTCGACATCTGAAACGGGACGGCCAAACAGGAGCCGGTATACCTGACGAATTCGCGCGGCGTGGTTTTGCTCAGCGTCCGCTTGCAACCGTGCGGCCAGCGTCTTTGCTTGGGCTAGCATAAAGGGGCTGTTCATCACGAACAGCTTTTGCAACGGAGTGGTGGTTTCCGCCCGCCCAGCGCTGTGCGCGCTGGGATCGGGAAAATCGAACAGAGACAGCATCTTATTCAGTTCCAGCCGGCTGACTTCACTGTAGACCGTACGCCGCCGCTCTCCGGGATCGGCCGGTTTCAGGGAAGGGCCGCCGACGGTGTCATCTATTTTCCCCGTCACGGTGAGCACGGCATCCCGCCAGGCCTCCACACTGAGCCGGCGGCGGTTCATGCGGCCCAGCAGTCGATTGTCCGGATCTTGCTGGTACTTTACCTCGTCGACATGGCTGCTCTGCCGGTAGGTGGCGGAGAGGACGATCTCCCGCTGCAGCGCCTTGAGCCGCCAGCCTTCCGCCATGAACCGCGCGGACAGATCATCCAGCAGCCGGGGATGCGTGGGCCGTTCTCCCAGTTTGCCGAAGTTGCTCGGCGTGCGCACCAGGGGCTGCCCGAACAATTCCCCCCACACGCGGTTGACAATCACCCGCGCTGTGAGCGGATTCTCCGGTGAAGCGATGGCTTCCGCCAGCGGTAAGCGGCCACTCCCCTCGTCCAGCGAACAGGGCTCCGTAGCGGAGAGCGCTTGCAAAAATCGACGGGGAACGATCTCGCCCGGCTTGGTCACGTCGCCGCGGCGATAGACGGGCAGGTCCTGGGGCTCGCCATCTCGCACGATGTGCAGGGCATGCAGCGGATCTTTCGCTTGGCCATCCTCCTTGGTTTCGACCTCCGAATTCAGTGGCCGGTTCAGCATCTGCGTGCTGGCGAAGACGCCGGCAAGAGCGTAATAGTCCTCGGTGGGAATTGGGTCGTATTTATGGTCATGGCAGCGGGCACAGGCCACGGTGAGGCCGAGCAGTCCCCGCGTGACGACATCCACGCGGTCCTCCCACTCATCAGCCATGACCTCGGGCGCGCCGCGGCGATAATACTTGGGTCCCAATCCCAAAAATCCGAGCGCGGCATGCTCCTCGGGCTCATCAGGCAACAGCAGATCCGCCGCCAATTGCCGGCGAATGAATTCATCGTACGGCATGCCCGCGTTGAGGGCCTCGATCACCCAGTCCCGATATAAATAGGCGTTGGGGTAACAAAGCGAGCGGTCGTTCCCCACGATGTGGGCTTGATCCTCCGCGTACCTCGCCAAGTCGAGCCACATGCGCGCCCAGCGTTCCCCGTAATGCGTCGAATCGAGCAAGCGGTCCACCACGCGTTCATGCGCGGTGGGAGTGGAATCCCGCAGGAAGGCGCGCACTTCTTTCGGCGTTGGTGGGAGCCCAATGAGATCGAACGTCACACGGCGGATCCACGTGCGTCGATCCGCTTTTTCGTTGGGAGCAAGCCCCGCTGCTTCCAAACGTTCTAGCACGAAGTAGTCAAGCCGTTGCCGGGGCCAATCGCCATGCTCCACCGTGGGTAGCGCCTGCTTTCGGGGCGGTTGAAACGACCAGAACTGTCGGGCTTCCTCCCAATCAATCCCGGCGGGTGCATCGGTTGCTGCCGTCGCGTCTTCTTCGCGGGGATCGACCGCGCCGCGCGCGATCCACTTCTGGAAGTCGGCCACCACTTCGTCGGGCAACCGTTCCTCGGGAGGCATTTCCAGACCTTCATGCCGGATCGCTTCCATCAACGGGCTGGCGTCCGGATCGCCGGGCACGATCGCCGCGCCGGAGACCCCGCCCTGCTGCCAGCCCGCGCGGGAATCCAGCCGTAATTCCCCTTCCACCGCGTCGGCTTGGGCCGAATGGCATTCGTAGCAGCGGGCCACGAGCACGGGCCGAATGCGGCGTTCGAAGAAGTCGACTTCTTCCGGTGGCAGGACATTTTCCTCAGCCACAGCTTGACCGCTGGCGGTGACGACCAGCGCCAGAAACCCAGCGAACAGATAAAAGAATGCACAGCGCGGCAGGCCCATGGGCAACCCCTGGGAATCGATCGGAGGCGGGAAAAATCACGTAACGGCAGGATGCTTAACAACCTACGAAAAACGGCGGATCACGTCAAACTTGCCTGGTGGCGTGACGTTTCAGACATGATAGGATGGCGGCCAGCGTGTCTCACATGATCTTCACGACCCGAAGGATGAGAACTGGCCATGAAAATCCGAGCCTTCGCGTTATGTCTCCTCATCTGCCTGGCCACATGCCTGCAATCGCGTGGTTTCGCGAATGAAACGGTTGAGGAGGATCTGTTCGCACCCCCTTCACTCACTATTGGGTCGCCGGCTCCTGCTTTGGCCATTGAGCATTGGATGCTCCACGACGACGACGGTCGCCAGCCAGTGACGGAGTTCGAGCCGGACACGGTTTACGTCCTCGACTTCTGGGGCACGTATTGCGCACCCTGCCTGTTGGTGATGCCCCATCTGGCGGAATTGCAATCCAAATACGGCGACCGCGTGGTGATCATTGGCGTGAGCCACGAGAGCCCGCAAAAGGTGGGGGCGTTGCTGCCCAAGCCGCTCGCCAGAGATGACGCGCGGACCTACGCGGATTTGGCCCGGGTCTATCGCCTGGCCGCTGATCCCGATAGTTCGACGGAGAAAGATTACCTGCAACCGCTTCGTGTCGCCTCGCTCCCGTTCTCGGTGATCGTGGGCAAAGATGGCCGGATCGCCTGGGCCGGCACAAATTCTGATGAAATGGCCGACGCGCTGGCGGCGATCGTGAACGATACATGGGATCGCGACGCCTTCGCCAAAATCCATGCCCGTAACATGCTCGGATCGCAGGTCCGCTACCTGTACACCGGGTTGATGCGTCGTGGCGAGGTGAGCAAGGCGGATCGCCGCCGCGTGATCGAGATTTACCAGGAAATCCTGGCCACGCCGCCAAGCGAACGCCCCGCCAACTGGCGCTACGTCGAGATCGAAACGAACGGCTATCTGTTCGATTTACTGTCGTGCTCCGTGGAGGATCGTGCGGAGTTAGAAGAAGTGGTTGCCCGGGCGCTTGAATCCGCGTCAGACAATCCACGCGCCAGCGTAGTCTATGCCACGACACTGGTGGATCTTGCTCAGCGTCGTGGGCGTGACGAGGCGATTTCCCCGGCGCTGGTCGAAGAATCTCTCCGCGCCGCGGAAAAGGTCCTGCACAGCGGCGCGGACACGGAGACGCCGAATCGCCTGAAATTCCAGTTGGATTACCAACTGGCCCATCAGTATGGCCACGCGGGGCATCTTGAGGACAAGGTGCGGCTGTTGGAAGGCATGGTCGCCCGCTACGAAGCGGAAGAGAATGCGGTGAAACGGAACTTCACGTTGGACTACCTCCGTGAGGATCTCCGAGAGGCACGGGAAGCGTTACGCGAAAGCGGCGCGGAGTCGCCGTAGCCGGGCAGCCGATTTGGAAATCATCAACGAGACGGCCGACTTGAGATAACCTTGACGGACATCCAGCCCAACGGAGTTTGGGTTTTCACACCAGCCAACAGGTCTGTTCCCATGGCAATCAACTTCCATCCACAGCCTCGTGACGCCGATCGACCGTTGCACCGTCGCGGCTTTTTGTCGGCAACCGGTGCGGCGCTCGCGGCAGGCGCGGCTCCCCTTCGCTGGGCTAGGGCACGCGAGGAAGAGGACACGAAATCGGTCGCGGCGATCGTGACCGTTTACCGCCACAATTCACACGCCGACGTGATTGTGAGCAAGATCCTCAAGGGTTGGAAACATGAAGGCGGACCGGGGCCGGCGCTGCGTCTGGCCTCGCTGTACGTGGACCAATTTCCCGAGGGGGACATGTCTAGGCGGCTGTCGACGGAGCATAGGTTTCCCATCACAGGGAGCATCGAACAGGCGATCACGCTGGGCACCGGCCGTGTGGCCGTGGACGGCGTGCTGAGTATCGGTGAGCATGGTGACTATCCTTGGAATGACAAGGGACAGCACCTTTATCCCCGGCGGCGTTTCTTCGCGGAGATCGCGTCAACCTTCGAACGCCATGGGCGGGTCGTCCCGGTCTTCAACGACAAACATTTTGGCCCCCAGTGGGAAGACGCCCACTGGATGTACGAACGTGCCCGTCAGCTCAACATACCGCTGATGGCCGGTTCTTCACTGCCAGTCAGCTATCGCGATCCGGACGGGACGCTGCCGTGGAAGAGCCGCATCGAGGCGTGCGTGGGCGTTGGCTATTCCGGCCTTGATGTGTACGGCTTTCACACGTTGGATTTCCTGCAATGCTTACTGGAACGGAGAGCCGGAGCGGAGACCGGCGTGGCCTCCGTGCAATGCCTGCCCGGTGATTCCCTGGGCAGGCTGCTGCGCGACGGCACGATTCATGAAGGGTTGTTGAAGATGGCGCTCCGCGCCAGTCAGACCAAGCTGGAAGCGGTACTCGAAAGCTTGCTAACGGAGTGTGCGGTCTTTCTCGTCCAGTATCGGGATGGCTTGCTGGCGCCGGTCGTGATGTTGCCCGGCATCGCGCGGGGCATTTCGGCAGCGTTCTTAACGCCTGGTGAGTCGCCCGTGGCGGTCCGCGCCGAAGAGCGGCCCGAACCACGCTATCCCCACTTCGCCTATTTGCTCAAGGGCGTTGAGCAAATGATCCATACGGGGAAGCCGGCTTATCCGGCGGAACGCACGTATCTAACCTCCGGTGTGCTGGACCGCCTGCTCACTTCCCGCGCGCAAGGTGGCCAGCGGCTGATGACCCCGGAGCTCGCCATCTCGTACGAGCCGGTTGACTACGCCTATGCGCCGCATCTCGACCTGTTGCGAATTTTTTGACGGCCACCGCTTGCTAGAAACGAATCCTCGTCACGTGCAGACGCGCGGAAATCTACTCGTTGTTTTCATGGCTGCCCACACCCTCCCAGGGGAATGCTTCCCCTCCACTCTCTGCATAAGGGATGCGCCGGCCTTGATTCTTCCTTCAGGCGCGAAATTGGGCGGCTTTCAGAGTAGTCTCCCCTGCCCGTTTGTTTGCACAGGGCGGATCTAATGTCGCGAAATCAACCTCGCGAAGTTTTTTCTTAACCGCCCGTGAATCCAAATCGTTCACTTCAACGAATAGAAGGGAAATTCTAGGAGGCGAGTAGCGGTAGATTGGACTTGATCGTACTCTTGCGGATTCGCCTTTCTGCTCACGGATCACTGCTTTATAGCGTTCTAGCAAAGTAACCATGATTGCCTAGGGAGAATCTCATGAAACGCAAACGTACATTGGCCAGCGCCGTTCTCCTGGTTTGTTTGGCCGTCTCGCACGTTTTCGCGGCGGATGCGGAGGTGCCGGAAGATCTGAAAAAAATGCAGGGCGTTTGGATCACCGATGTCTTTGGCGGCCACCGGACCGTGTTCACCATTGATGGAGATCAACTGACGGTGCAAGGCGCGCAGCGAAAATATGAAATCGAACTCGCCATCCAGCCGGACCAAAAGCCGCACAAACGGGTCGATCTAAAAATCAAGAATGCCACGCCCGATGCCAAGGGAAAGACCTGCCCGGCCATCTATCGCTTCGAGAAGGATGGCAGCCTGCGGCTATGTTTCGGGATTGAGGATCTTCCCAATGATTTCCGGCAAGAAGGTTTCGCCCAGTGGGACGTTCCGCTGTCGCGCGATCCGGACCTTCGCAAACTACAAGGTACCTGGACCGCCCGATCTTATGCCGGTGGTTACGTGAATTATTCATTTGATGGTGCGTCCATTTCCGTCAAAGCCCCCTCTCGTTCATATGAAATGACCGTATTTGTCGATTCGGGGACGAAGCCGCACAAGCAGTTGGACTTCCGCATTCACGAAGGTCCCGCCGATTCCAAAGGAAAAAAATCATTTGGCATTTACCGCCTGGTGGATGAGGACACGCTGGTGCTCTGTTTTTCCGCCGAGAAACGGCCCGAGAAATTTGAAGCGAAAGGTTTTTCCCAGCCGCTCGTGAATTTGGAACGCAAGAAGTAGGAAATCGAGGGCGTTGACTTGTCTGATTTGGATTACTCCATCGGCTAGGCTCGACAATCAGCGTGAGTGGGAGAGGAAAGCATTATTAGCCCCACCGATACAGCAACCTCTCAGGCAAAAGGCAGAGTTCCCAGGATCTGGCCGGTGTTGCCTGCCTGGGCCTTACAGGCAGCATTTTTCGCGGTTTCCATCACGGCCTCCATTAAAACGGCCACCCGGTTCAGCTATATGTTGGCCGGGCCCGCCCTCGGCTTGCTGTTGTTTCTGTTTTGGCTTTTGCTGGCCAGCCGTGTTTCCTGGCGGGAACGTTTCTCGTACGTCGGCATGCTGGCATTGGCGGCGATGAGCGCGGCTCTGCTGGCGCATTCCTCGATCGCCATGGGGCTCTTCATCTACGCGCTTCCCTTGAGCACGCTGATGCTCCCCGCCGTGCTCTGGCTGACGCGGCACCAACCGCAAAGGTCGCGGCTGGCGTGGTCCGCATTCGGGTTCATTGCCATCTGGGGAACGTTCACGCTTTTGCGGATTGACGGTTTTGATGGAGGGAATCTCCCCGACATCTCTTGGCGCTGGTCGCCGACGGCGGAAGAAAAACTCGTCAGTGAAATGTCTACGCCGGTCGAAACGCCTGGCGAGGACTGGGTGCCCACCGAAGCGCTTTGGCCCGGTTTCCGTGGCGCTGCCCGGGCTAGCCGCGCGGAATACTCTGGCCAGCCGCTCGACTGGGAAGCTTCGCCGCCGGAGGAGATGTGGCGGATTCCCATCGGCCCGGGCTGGTCCTCATTCGCCTATGTTTCCGGCCGCCTCTTCACGCAAGAACAGCGCGGCGAACAAGAGGCGGTCAGTTGTTATGACGCCGAAACGGGCGAAGTGATCTGGATGCATACCGACGAAACCCGTTTCTCCGATGTCGTGGCCGGTGCCGGGCCCCGCGCCACGCCTACATTCGCCGACGGGCGCATCCACGCCTTCGGCTCCAAAGCGCTGCTCACCTGCCTCGACGCCGCGACCGGTAATCTCGTCTGGCAGCGGGACCTGATGCGGGAAGTTAATGCCGCGCTTCCCATTTGGGGTTTCTCCAGTTCCCCTCTCGTCCTGGACAACACGGTCATCGTCTACGCAGGTGGAGACGAGGAGCACGGACTGGTGGCATATCATGCGGAAACAGGAGAGCCTGTCTGGCAGATTCGTCCCAAGGGGATGAACTTCAGTTCGGTACAGGTAGTGAAATTGGGCGACGAGACCAGTGTCGTGTTTGGCGATTCCAACGGCCTGTACGCCTTGGAACCGGCCACGGGCGAAAAGCTTTGGAGCTACAAACCGGAGCAATGGGAAGGCCCGGCCATTTGCCAGCCGCAACAAACCAGCGACAACCACTTGATTGTGCCGCTCGGCGACGGGGTCGGCATGGCCTGTCTGGAATTCACGGCCCAGGAGGATGGCTGGCAAATTCAAGAAGTCTGGTCGAGCAAAAAACTGCGTCCGTCCTTCAACGACTTTGTTTACACGGAAGGCCATCTGTTCGGCTTCGACCAGAACATCTTCGTCTGCTTGGACGCGGAAACCGGCCAGCGGAACTGGAAGCGGGGCCGCTATGGATTCGGACAAGCCGTGCTGTTGGAAGGCGTCCGGCAAATGCTCGTCACCAGCGAGCATGGGGAACTCGTCCTGCTCGAATGTGATGGCACGCGGCCCCAGGAATTGGGCCGTATTCCCGCCGTGGAGGGCAAGACCTGGAACCATCCCATCGTAGTCCGCGACCGCCTCTTCCTCCGCAATGGCGCTGAAGCCGTTTGCTTTCGGCTGTGAACCGCGGTCAGGCGATCATCTGCGACGCGCTCCGCAAGCCCGCACAAGTCCAGCTTGACGTGGAACGGAGGATTGGAGGAAACTACGCGGCACGCGAAACGTTCGATGGTCTGTTCCGGCGGCGTCGGCTGGTCCACGAACCATGGCCCGGGAGTGGGAAGGAGTCCCGCGTCGCGGCAGCATTAGATATTAGATCATCGTCGAGGGAATGACGGGGGATGGGCCAAGGATCGATGGGCACAAGGAGGTTCCGTGCATTTCTGAAGCCGGCGGATTCCCCCGCCGCGAGCGCTTCCGTTCGCGAAGTCTTCGAGAGGCTCGCGCAGATCTTCATTTGGAAGCCGGCGGAGCTGTGGCCCCGCAGGCTGACGCGGTATGTACTCTTCGAATTGCTCAAAACGTTCGCGGTGACGCTGGTCGCGTTGACCACGATGATCATCATCGTGTTGGTCGTGACTGAAGGGATGCGGCGAAACCTGGGCGCCGCGCAACTGCTGCTGTTGACCCCTTATGTCCTGCCGGTGGCTCTGCGGTTCGCCGTTCCCGGGACGATTCTCTTCGCCACATGCAGCGTGTACGGGAGCATGTCCGCGCATAACGAAGTGGTCGCGCTGAAAAGCGCCGGCATTTCCCCCATGGCCATTTTCTGGCCGGCCATCGTGCTCTCCTTTCTGCTCAGTTTGTGGGCCCTGTGGCTGAATGACGTAGCCGTTTCTTGGGGCCGGATCGGCACGCAACGGGTCGTGATCGAGGCCGTCGAGGATATCGCCTACAGCACGCTCCGCGCCCAGAAATCGTATCAGGCGCCCAACTTTTCCATCGTGGTCAAGGAGGTCAGCGGGCGGCAACTGGTGAAACCAGTGCTCACGATTTACGGCGCGGGGGAGCCGATCGTGATGCAGGCGGAATCGGCCGAGCTGCGGGGCAACCCCGTGGAAAATACGCTGACCGTGCTGCTGCGGGACCTCTTCGCGGACATGGGCACGATCAAGGCCCGGGATCGTGAGACGTTCCGCTACGTCTTCAGCCTCAGCGAAAGTGTCGAGCGGAAGTCGTCGGACACGTCCCCTTCCAATTTGGCGCTCCGCGTCATTCCCGGCGAAATTGAGCGCACGATTTTGGATATCGAACGCTGGGAAAAACGGCTCGCCGCGCGGGCCAGTTATGCTCTGCTGGCCGGCGGTTTCGCGGACGTGGCCGGACCGACCTGGTTCGCGGAAAAGAATCGGCTGCGGGATGCCCACAACCGGCTGGCACGGCTCCGCACCGAACCGCACCGCCGCTGGGCGAACGGCTTTAGCTGCCTCTGCTTCGTGCTGGTGGGGGCACCAATGGCGGTCCGTTTGCGGAACTCCGACTTTCTCTCCAGCTTCTTCATCTGCTTTCTGCCGATCCTGATTTTTTATTATCCTCTGTTGATGCTGGGCATCGGCCAGGCGAAGGATGGCGCGATGCCCCCGCAAGGCGTGTGGCTGGCCAATTTGATCATGATCGTTATCGGGCTGGTGCTGATCCGCAAGGTGCTGCGGTATTGATGCGTGGTGGTGCCGCTTCCCAATGATTCGCATGCTGTCCCTTGACCTCAGCGACCACGTCGCGTACCCTTCATAATATCACATTAGAAGGGGTGGTCGAGAAATGGGATTGCCGATGATAACTCACCTTCAATACCTCGTGTTGACCGAGCTGATGCACGGCGACGCGGCAGGACACGAACTGCGGCAGATGCTCAAGGACGAAGGCATTAACAAGTCGGCACCCGCCTTTTACCAGCTCATGTCCCGACTCGAAGAGGGCAAATGGGTCAAGGGCGAGTACTGGAACGTGGATATCGACGGGCAGATTTGTCGCGAACGCCGCTACGAGATCACTGGCGGAGGCCGGGCCGCCGCGGAGGATTATTGGAGGTTTGCCAACGCGCGTGCAGCCAAGCTGGCATGGGAGGGTTGACAAATGAGCGATGGATCTCGGCCTCAGACAAAGAAGTCTCAGCAGCAACTCGTCGAACGATACGCTAGGGGAATCGTGGAAACCTTGGCACATGAATTCGGTGCAGATGAATCTGAGATCGAACCAGCAAAGCAAATCGTTCGTGAAATCGCTTCGAGACAAATCAGCCAACATTCGATTGAAAGTGAAGCGTTGCACAAACTTAGACAACGGCTAGAAGGTTTTGTTGTAGACGTGTATTGCGTCAAAGATGGATTCAGAATAACCCGACGAGAAGTTTTTCGACCGAAGGCAAAACAAATAATTGCTGGGATAGAAGCTGGAGTAGAATTCGAAGAACGCAAGTATTGGCTGCCGGGCCTGACAAGGCTTTTTCACATTCGTTCCATGAACGACTTCTGGACAATCGCCTCGCGGATTCTGCCCCCGAGGGCTCGCAAAAAAATTTTCGAACCAGCTTTCGAAGACCTGAAACGCGAACACTTCCTGGATTCGCGTAGATTTGCGGGCAAATGGCGTTATTTTCTCGCGTTGTGTTTTCATTTTCACGCTGCGTGCATGATCGTTTCTTCGCTCCGAGTTTGGGGGTGGGCAAAGATACTAATCTGGCTAAAAGCCATCATCAGCATCCTCACGTAAGCATCATCTACACGAATCGCGTAGTCCGTCGCGGCAACCGCTGAGTCTTTTCATCGAGAACATTCCCCATGCCGCTGGCGCGAATCCTCACGCTCTGCCTGATCCTGGTGCTGCTGCTGGCGAATGCGGCGGCGGGCGGGCCGTTTCGCGATCTGGTGGTTTTTGGGGATTCCTTTTCCGACACGGGCAACGCGGCCAGCACCTCCTTCGGACTGCTGCCCGGCTCCGCCTATTACGAGGGTCGGTTTACCAATGGGCCGGTCTACGCGGAGTTGCTGGCCACATCACTGGGCTTGAGGCCACTGGAACCTAGTGGGGCGGGTGGGAACAACTTCGCCTACGCGGCGGCACGCACCTCCGGTACCGGGGGGCTGCTCGGGTTCTTCGTGGAGGATCTCGACGAACAGGTCGACGACTTTTTGTCCCGTGCCGCTGGCTTCGAGTTGGATCGCCATACGCTGTTCGTGGTGTTCGCCGGCGCGGGCGACTTGCTCAACGGCCAGACCGATCCCCGTGTGCCCGCCGCGAATATCGCGGAGAGCGTGAACAGGCTGATCGACGGGGGTGCCCGGCAATTCCTCGTACCCAACGTGCCGCTGTTGGGGCAGGTTCCCCGCTATAACGGCGACGCGGCGACTTCCGCGCGAATGAACGATTTGTCGTCAGCCGTCAATCGGGAACTCGCCAACGCATTGGACGGATTGAGTGCGGCCCATCCCGAAGTGGATCTATTTCGCTTCGATGTGGCGGGCCTGTTGACGGAAGCATTCGCCATGCCGGAGGCATTCGGTTTCACGAACGTCTCCGATCCCGTCGCACCGGGTTTGGAGCCGGGCACGCTCGATTACGATCTCGATCGGCTGGCGGGGGATCCGGAGACCTACCTGTTTTGGGATGACCTGCATCCCACCGCCGCTGCCCACTCCATCTTCGCGGAACATGCTTTGGCGGCGCTACAGGTTCCGGAACCAAGCGGGCTCCTGCTCGGTTTGTGCGGCCTGTTGACGCTGATGAGCCTCCGCACTTTGACTAGCGCTGGCCACTCTGGGTAGGCAGCGCGATCGCGCGCAAGCCCCACGCTCCGACTCAATCACAGCCCGAAGTGTCAGCGAGGGAAAGCACCGCGTACGATCGAGATGCATGTCGCGCACCGCGCGAACTGGTGAGCCGGTCGCCGTTTCCGCCGGATGTCGAGTAAGGGCCTGTCACGTGAGTTCTCCCTCGCTCACGCTTCCGGTTGCGATTTTTGGGATGTTCCGGCCATTCCGCTGCCACGCACGCCAAAACGTCTGATTTGGGCAAGCGCCACACGTACGCAGAGGCAGTAGACGGCGCGTCACGCTCCGCCTTCATTGCAACCGAAGCGTCAGTGAGGAAAAGATCGCCGGCGGACCGTGGCGAATACCACGGCCCGCCGGCGCTTTCGTGCGAGACATGGATACAGCTATGCTGTCTCTTCCACCGGCTGCGTCTCGGGACGCATCACCAGGATGCGATTGATCGCGTTCAAAAACGCCTTGCAACTCGCTTCCACGCTATCGGTCGAGACGCCGCGTCCCAGGTAGGTGCGGCCCTGGTATTCGAGTTCCATGGACACCTCGCCCTGGGCATCTTTTCCCAGCGTCACGCTATGCACCTGGAAGTCGCGGCAGGTGACTTCGATGCCGATCAGCTTTTCAACGGCCAGGAACACGGCATCGATGGGGCCGTCCCCGCAGGTCATTTTTGCTTGGTGAACTTCGCCGCCATGTTCCAGCGAGAGTTCCACTTCCGGCGAGGAACCACTGGTGGAAGTCACGCGATAGGAGACGAACGACCAGCTCTCCGGGACCTCGCGCATCTGCTGCTCGATCAGCGCGGCGATGTCCCCGTCGTAGATCTCCTTTTTGCGGTCCGCGAGTTGTTTGAAATCCTCGAAGACCCGCTGAAGCTGTTCGGCTTCCAGATGGTAGCCGAGCGTCTTGGCGCGGTCGGCCAGCGCGGCCCGGCCGCTATGTTTACCCAAGACGAGATCGGTCTTGGTCCAGCCAACGTCCGCCGGCAGCATGATTTCGTAGGTACTGCGCTCCTTGAGCATGCCATCTTGGTGGATGCCCGCTTCGTGGGCAAAAGCATTTTTTCCCACGATCGCCTTGTTCCGCTGGACTTGAATGCCCGTGATGCTAGAAACGAGGCGGCTCGTGGGGACCAGGCGGGGCGTGTGGATTCCGGTCGTGGCGTGATAAATATCCTGCCGCGTGCGGAGGGCCATCACCACTTCTTCCAACGAGCAATTGCCGGCCCGCTCGCCGATGCCGTTGATCGTGCATTCGATCTGCCCCGCACCGTTCTGCACGGCGGCCAGGCTGTTGGCCACGGCGAGCCCCAAGTCGTTGTGGCAGTGCACGCTGATCACGGCGCGGTCGATATTCGGCACTCGCTCCCGCAGTGTGCGGATGAGTTGGCTCATCTGTTCGGGCGTGCCATAGCCGACCGTATCCGGGATATTGACGGTGGTCGCGCCGGCATCAATGGCCCCTTCCAGCACCTGGCAGAGGAAATCGATCTCCGTTCGCGAGGCGTCTTCCGGGGAGAATTCGATATCGTCGCAATATTGCGTGGCGCGTTTGACCCCTTCCACGGCCCGCCGCACGATTTCGTCCTTGTCCATGCGGAGCTTGAACTCGCGATGGATGGCGCTGGTGGCCAGGAAGACGTGAATCCGTGCCCGCTCGGCGTTGCGGAGCGCTTCGCCGGCCCGGTCGATATCGGCCTCACGGCAACGGGCCAGCCCGCAGATGGTCGCCCCCCGGACGTGCGTGGCGATTTCCTGCACGGCTTCGAAATCGCCTTCGGAGGTAATGGGAAAGCCGGCCTCGATGATATCGACGCCCAGGTCCACGAGGGCTTGGGCAACTTCTTTCTTCTCCGCGAGGTTCATGCTTGCCCCGGGGGACTGCTCACCGTCGCGGAGGGTAGTGTCGAAGATTTTGATGACGCGTGGGGATTCCATGGCGGAAACTCCTGTGATTGCATGAAGGATGGAAGCGTACTGATGGTCACGAAAAGGCAATGGACTGGCAGGCTGGCCGACCTTGCGTCGGCCCGCGCAACGCCAATCGTGCCCTCACGCGGCCACTTTGCAGCCATTCCTTGCGGAATCTGAACATCGAATTGCACCACACGACATCAACAAAAAAACCCCGGCGGACCGTCTGGCCTCTCGGGGTTTGGAAAATCAAGTATTGGGTATGGACCCGGCACCCTCGAGGCTACGATAGCCTCCGCAAGAGCAGGTTGAGCAAGTGCCGAGTCGATGCGTTCATGGAGAAGAACTTTATTTCAAAAATCGCACATACCAAGTAATTAAACTACTGTACGGTCCGGATTTAGTATCGTCAAGCTGCTTTCGAATCTCCGCGATTTTTGCCGTCGGACTCCGAGCACCGCTGGAATGGGGAGACCCCATGGGCGGAGGAGGTTCGCGAGTAGCGCACGATCCAACCCTGGACTCATGCACGGTGAATTCCCTTGCCGCAGCGCCATTTGCTTCATGTGCCCCCGGCTTTCCGTTATTCTGGACATGTTTTGAATCATTTGTGTAGCCAATTTCCTGCCGGTGGATGTCCTGGCTTCGAGCGATCAACGTGCTGAAAATCCCTCTCATGTGGCGACTTCAAGGAACCGTTTGTGCGGTATGGGCGGCACTTTTCCTGACCACGGCTAGCCGGGGCGGAGAGTTCGTGCCCTTGGGAAGCCTGCCTAGTGGCGGGTTCGGTTCGCGGGCCTTCGGCATCTCGGACGATGGCGCTGTCGTCACGGGAGAGTCGTTGATTCTCGATGGCCGGGAAGCCTTTCGTTGGACAGCCGAGACGGGCATGGTAGGGCTGGGGTTTCTGGATGACGACGACGTGTTCAGCGCCGGCAGCGCCGCCTCCGCCGATGGCCAAGTGATCGTGGGAGGGGTCACCGGAGAAAACACCGACGAGGCGTGGATTTGGACGCAGAGCCAGGGCATGCGGTCCCTGGGGGGCGGCGGTGGCGGATTCGCCTGGTCGAACGATATTTCCTCTGACGGCAGCGTCGTTGTCGGGCTGGATACTCCCACCGACGCAGTCTTTGAAGGATTCCGGTGGACGGAAGCCGAGGGCGTCGTGGGAATCGGGGACTTGTCCGGCGGCACATTTAGCAGCACGGCCAACGCCGTCTCCGGCGACGGAACGGTGATCGTTGGAGCCTCCAGTTCGGAATTCGGCGTATTGAACGAGGCTTACCGCTGGACGCAGGAAGGCGGCATGGTTGGTCTGGGCGACCTGCCCGGCGGGGATATCTTCAGCATGGCTTGGGGCGTGTCCGACGATGGAAAGGTGATCGTGGGGGAAGGCGATTCCGACCAGGGGCAAGAGGCGTTTCGCTGGACTGAAGAGACCGGCATGGTGGGGCTCGGCAATCTGCCAGGCGGGACCTCCAACAGCGAAGCGCTCGCCGTCTCCGGGGATGGCTCCCTCGTGGTGGGGCGCAGTGATTTCGATGGATTTCTCGGATTCGGCTTCGCGTTCATTTGGGATGAAACCCACGGCATGCGCGAGTTGCAGCAAGTGTTGGCCGACGACCATGGCTTGGCGGAGGCTCTGGAAGGTTGGATCCTCACCAAGGCCTTCGACATTACGCCGGACGGCCGGTACATCATTGGCGAGGGGATCAATCCTCAGGGGAATATCGAAGCCTGGCGTGCCATGCTCGCACCAGTCCCCATCCCGGGCGACATCAATAGAGACGGCTCCGTTAATCTGGCTGATTTCGTGCTGCTGAAGGAGCAGTTCGGCCAAACGGGACCCGGCCTGCCGGCGGACATTGACGCCGATGGCAGCGTGGGCCTGGGAGATTTCGTGATCTTAAAGGACAACTTTGGCAGCGTTGGAATTGCCGTCCCGGAGCCGTCCGCCCTCCTGCTGCTCCTGTGCGGAGCGATTTGGCTGCTGTTTTCCGCATCTGGCCGGCGGTGTGTATAATCCCGGCGGAAAAAATCGCATTCTCTAGCACATACCATCCGGCAAGGGAGGGACACACCCATGGCGCGGCGCTTCTGTTGTTTGTTGATCTTGATGCTCGGGCTGTGCTGCCATGCGGCAGGTTCGGCCTGGGCCGGTGAAGCGGATGGCCACCTCGACATTTTCTGGGTGGATGTGGAAGGGGGAGCTGCCACGCTGATCGTGACCCCCGCCGGAGAGTCCGTGCTGATCGACACGGGGAATCCCGGGCCGCGCGACCCGGGCCGGATCGTGAAGGTCGCCACGGAGGCGGCGGGGATTCGCCGCATCGACCATCTGATCGTGACCCACTATCACCGAGACCACTACGGCGGTGCTTCCGCCTTAGCCAGCATGCTGCCAGTGAAACACATTCACGACAACGGCAAATTCGAGGGGATGCCCGAATCGCCCGGCGAAGCTTACTTCGAGATCCCCAGCGAAGAGCGGCATGTCGTCCAGCCGGGCGAGTTTCTGCCACTGGCCCAACGGGAGGGGGCCGCGAACCTGCGGATGCTTTGTCTGGCCGCCCGGCAAGAGTTCATGGATCCTCCACCCGGGGCCGACGCAAACGCGACCGTCTGCGAGGGGCATCGCCCCAAGGACCGCGACGGTTCCGACAACGCCAACAGCGTGGTGATGCTACTCGCCTTTGGCGCTTTTCGTTTCTTTGATGGCGGAGACCTCACCTGGAACCAGGAGCATCGGCTGGTCTGTCCCGTGAACTTGGTCGGAGAAGTCGATGTATACCAGGTCACGCATCACGGGCTGGAGTCGAGCAACAATCCGCTGGTCGTGCGGTCGTTGCGTCCCTCGGTGGCGATCATGAACAACGGCGTCACCAAGGGCTGTTCACCGGAGACGTTTTCCACACTCCAGGCCGCTGTGTCGCTCGAGGCCATGTACCAGGTCCATAAAAACCTCCGCCCAGATGGCGTGATCAACAACGTGGAGGACGCGTTTATCGCCAACCTGGAGCAGGATTGCGAAGGCCACTACATCCATCTCTCTGTGGTCCCGGACGGCACGTCCTACACCGTAAGTATTCCCGCGCATGGGCACGAAAAGACCTTCGCGACCCGTCCCATCAAACTCGGCGGGCCACGAATCTGGCCGGACGCTTGATCGCAGAACTCTTGAGCGGGACGAGGAAACGATCGAGCGTGGGATCCATGCTGCCTGGCCGAGGAAAAAAATGCGGCCAGACGTTAAGTCTCACTACCTCGCCGCGGGGCCGTGGAGAATATCCGCTGGATGTCTTCGAGGATCAAGTAGAGGCACGGAACGAGAACCAGGATGATGACGGTGGCGAAGAGGATGCCGAAGCCCAAGGAGATGGCCATGGGAATAATATATTGCGCTTGCAGGGAGTCTTCGAAAATGAGCGGCATGAGGCCGCCGAAGGTGGTTAGCGTCGTGAGCAAAATCGGCCGAAATCGGCGTACACCGGCCCGCGAAATGGCTTCGAAGGCCGAGTGCTCCCCGCGATGGCGATTGGCATAGTCAATCATGATCAAAGCGTCGTTGACCACCACGCCGGACAACGCGATTACGCCCATCAGACTGACCAGCGAGAGATCGTACCCGAGCCAAATATGCCCGAGGACCGCGCCGACAATGCCGAAGGGAATCGCGACCAGGACAATCAGCGGCTGGACGTAACGTCGGAAAGCGATGGCCAGCAAAGAATAAATCACTGCCAGGGCGAGGCCGAAGGAGCCCCATAGGGAGGAAGTTGCTCGCCGCATCTCCGCGTCGCTGCCCTCAAAACGCCAGGTAATCCCAGGAAAATCGTCGCGGAGCCGAGGCAGGGCGTCATTCCGCAGCGCCTCGATCACTTGAGTGATGGCTCGCTTCGGTTCGATGTCCATGGAGACGTTGATGGCCCTGCGTCCGTCACGGCGGTTGATTCTCGTGAATGCTTCATCTTTCTTCACGTCGGCGACATCCAATAGCGGAACTTCCGCTCCACTTGGCGTGCGGATAACCAGGTCCTCCAGATGATGTATGTCTTCGCGTTGTTCCTCGGGCAATTTGACGCGGACCTCGATCTCGTTGGTGCCCCGCAGTAGACGTAGCGCGAGCGAACCGAAAAACGCGCCACGAAGTTGCTCACCGAGTTCTTCGTCGGTCAAGCCGAGCGCCCGGCCCTCCGGTCGGAGCCGGAAATCGTACTGCGCTTTGCCTTTGTTGTAGTTGTCGCTGACATCACGCACGTTGGCGAAACGTTCCGCGCGTGCGACGAAAGCCTGAGCCGCCTTCTCGAGTACGCCGATATCGGTGTGGCTGAGAGCAATGCTGATGTCCCGCCGGTATCCGCCCGGCCCTCTCTCGGCCTCGAAGGTCACTTGGTCCACTCCCGGCAAATCGCCGATGGAATCTCGCCAAAGCTCGATCACTTCGTTGGCGGTCATCTCGCGCTGATCCGGCGGTTTCATCACGATTTCCACGTCAATAAAATCTTGGCCGCGCACATTGGTTTTGATCCCCTCGGCCACTTCATACAGGTTGTGTTCCTCGAACATCCGCAAGCTGGCCTCGGTCACCACCCTGGCGATCTCCGCCGATTGGTCCTGTGTCGTGCCGACCGGCATCCGCACGCCAGCTTCGATTTCGTCCGCGGAAACTTCGGGCATCAAGATCATGCCCATGTGGGCACTGTTCGCGTAGCTGGCAACAATCAGAAAGCATCCCAGGGCCACGCAGGCGGTGACGTACCGATACCGCAAGCAAAAGATGAGAACAGGCCGATACACCAGTTCGACAAGCCGATTGAACATTCGGCTAAAGCCTTGCTGGCCATGATGCAGTTGAGCCGCCAGCCCATGCTTTTTCCGATCCGCGGACTGAGCATGTGCCAAATGCGCCGGCAAGATGAAGAGCGATTCGAGCAGTGACAAGCAGAGCACGATGATCACGACGACCGGCAATGGTCCCCAGAATTTGCCGGTCTCTCCCGGAATGAACATCAAGGGGACGAAGGCGACGATGTTGGTCAAGATGCTGAAGACAACGGGAGCGGCAACTTCCCGTGTCCCGTCCACCGCGGCGAGCTCGTGATCATCGGTCGAAAGCCGTTTCTCATAGACGTTTTCCCCGACGACCACGGCATCATCGACCACGATTCCCAACACGACGAGGAAGCCAAACAGGGAAATCATGTTGATGCTGACACCCGCTAGCGGTAGCAACAGTAGCCCGCCGACGAACGAGACAACCATGCCCATCATCACCCAAAACGCCAGGCGGAATTCGAGAAATAGCGCCAAAATCACGAGCACGATCACCACGGCTAGCGCCGCGTTTTCCAAAACCAGGTGCAATCGACGGCGAAATTCTTCCGCGTTGTTGCGATCGATCCGCCACTTCACGCCAGGTGGCAGGACACCTTCGAAGTCCCGCATGGTCTGTTCCACCGCCTGCGCGATGTCGATCGGCGACTGCGATCCCACTCGGAAAATGTCCAGTTCGACCGAGGGTGTTTGGCTGAACTGCGAATGAAAGCCGACTTCCTCGAAACCGTCCCGGATCGTGGCGATATCGCCCAGCGTCACGAGCGGTCCGTCGCGACCGGCGACGATTTCGATCTTGGCGAACTCATCGGCCCACTGCTTTCGCGCCTTCACGCGTAGCAGGATTTCTCCGGCGCTCGTTTGCACCGAACCGGCCGCCACATCTTGGCTAGACGTACGGATGATGTTCGCGACCGCGGGCAGCGTAAGCCCATACTCCCGCAAACGCTGACGCGGGATTTCAACATGCGTGACGTACTGCGGCACGCGGCGCAGTTCGACCTGCGTGATCTGATCGTTGGCCTGAAGTTGGTCACGCAACTGTTCGGCCAGCTTGCGGAGCGCCCAAATGTCGATGGGGCCGTAGATCGAGACCTGCATCACTTCTCGCTGCTCGGATTGCAGACGAACTTCCGGCTGTTCGATCTGATCGGGGAAGGTGCGGATACGGCTGATCGCCTGGTCAATATCTTGAAAAACCTTCGTCCGGTTCTGGCCAGCCACCAGCTCGATCAGCACTTCGCCGCGACCTTCGCGAGCTTCACTGAGAA
>JANQPP010000214.1 GCA_028289405.1 Pirellulales bacterium | reverse complement strand
ATCCCGCGCACGGACAATGCCGCCCGTAGGGCTTCCGCATTCAGGTCGTTACCGGCGACCCCCACACAGGAGACTTCCGCGCCGAGACCTCGCAGAAGCTGGCATACGTTGGCGGCGCCTCCCGGGCGGTCCTCCGTGTCATCGGCGCGGAGCACGATGACGGGCGCTTCCTGGCTAATGCGTTCGGCATCCCCCCAGGTGTAGCGGTCGAGAATCATGTCCCCCAGCACGAGGACATGGGGATTTCCAAGCCGTTCGAACGCTTCCTGCGGTTCGACGTGATTCGAGGCCATTGCTCCCCCCATCCATGGATCAAGCCGGCGCGAAACGCACCGGCAATTCGGCGCGCGCGGAGAGTGTTATACTCCCTGGCTACTCCACGGCAAAGAGAAGATAGGCAAGCAGCCTCCTTGCCAAAGAAAATCTGCTTAGCGCGAGACAAACTTCGCGATTTGGTCGGTGTTGACGGGCGAAATCACACCGTGCTCACAGACAATCCCGCGAATCAGCCGGGCCGGCGTGACGTCAAAGGCGGGATTGTAGACGCCGATCCCCTCCGGCGCCGTGGGAAATAATTGCATATGCGTGACTTCCTCGTTGGCCCGTTGTTCGATGGGAATTTGCTCCCCGCTGGAGAGGGACAAGTCGAACGTGCTAGTGGGCGCCGCCACGTAGAAGGGGATGCCGTGAGCCTCGGCCAGCAGCGCCAGGCTATACGTCCCGATTTTGTTGGCTGTGTCTCCATTGGCCGCGATCCGGTCCGCTCCCGTGACCACGCAGCGCACCCGGCCTTCGCGCATGACTTGGGCCGCCATGGAGTCGCAGATCAGCGTCACCGGTACGCCATGCTGGTGAAGTTCCCAAGCCGTGAGCCGCGCACCCTGCAGCAAGGGCCGCGTTTCATCCGCATAGACGTGGATCGCTTTGCCCTGCTCGTGCGCCGCATAAATCACGGCCAGCGCCGTCCCGTAGCCTGCGGTCGCTAGCCCGCCCGCATTGCAATGCGTGAGGACCCCGGTTTCCGGCTCGATCAATTCGGCACCATGGGCGCCGATGCGTTGACAGGCTTCGAGGTCTTCCGCTTCGATGCGGCGGGCCTCTTCCAGCAGGCAGGCCAAGAGTTCTTCCGACGACTCCCGTTGGTCCTCTTGCCGGGCCCTCGTCCGCAACCGATTCATGGCCCAAAACAGGTTGACTGCCGTGGGCCGGCTCGATTCCAAATAGCTCGAGACTTCTTCGAGCCGGTGTAGAAAATCGGCGTGCGAACTGCCCGTGAAAGTTTGCAATCCCAGACAGACGCCGTAGGCGGCGGCGATGCCAATCGCCGGCGCCCCCCGGACGCGCAAGGCGCGGATCGCTTCCCACACGGTCTCCACGTCGTGGCAGGGCATTTGCACCAGCTCACTCGGAAGTTTCGTCTGGTCAATTAGTTCCAGGTAACCATCGACTTCCCCAACCCACCGCATCGTGACCACGGGAGCTTTTTCGGAATGGACATTCATCATGGCATCCTTAGCCTGGCTGCATTTCCGTCGCGATGACGGCTTGTGAAACAGATTCTTGGTCTAGATCGCGTCTGAATTCATGATAGCGGACGTTCTGTCGGCGAGATTCATGATTGTCAGCGCCGCTGGAGCTGAGGGTCCGAAAGGCACTCGTTAACTCGGCAACTCGTACCCTTTACGGCGCGGGCGATCGACGAGTTGATTCGCCTCCTTGTGCCCCACGAACTGCTCCGCGACGGGATCCCATTTCAAAGGCTGCCCGATGCGGCGTGTGATGTTCGCCAAGTGGCAGACGGTCACCGAGCGATGCCCGATCTCCACATCCGCCACCGGTTTCTCCCGAGTGCGGATACAGTCGAGCCAGTTCTGCATGTGCCAACGTGCCTGCCACAGCGCGAGGGCATCGCTCCATTTGCGCTCTTCCTCCGTCACGTCGACTTTTTTCAGCAATTTGGCGGCGATCTCCGGCGGGTTTGAGGTGACCTTGTTGCGATTGATCTCCAGCTTGCCGTGTTCGCAAACAAACACAGCACCACCCATGGGACCACGGTCCAAGATGAACTTCAATTCAACGCCGTTGGCATACCGCATGCCGACTTGGCCCGCGCTTCCGCCCTCAATGGGCCACATTTCCACGGGCCCCGTGTCATCCATGCCGAGCGCCCACTGCACCTGGTCCACACCGTGAGCTCCCCAATTCGTCATCTCTCCTCCGGCAAAGTCTTGCCAACGCATCCAGCCCATCCACTGGGAATTAAAGGGCCGCATCTCGGCCTGATTCAGCCAGCGGTCCCAATCCAATCCTTTCGGTACTGGTTCCGCATCGAACGGTTTCGCGGGTGAGGGAGTGGCGGCGGGATAGTTCATGGCCCGAACTTCCAAGAGCTTGCCCAATCCGCCGGAGCGAATCAGTTCGCAGCCGATGCGATTGATTTCCATGGAGCGCTGTTGCGTGCCGACTTGGAAAACCCGCTGATAGTGGCGGACCGCATCGACCAGCGCGCGGCCCTCGCGGATGTATAGCGTGAGCGGCTTTTCGGCGTAGATGTCCTTGCCTGCCTCGCAGGCGTGAATGCAGGGCAGAACGCGCTGGAATTCCCCCGTGCCCACGATAACGGCGTCGATATCCTTGCGTTCGAGCAGCTCTCGGTGATCTTGGTAGATCGGCCAATCCCCTTTTTTCTCCGCTTTGAAGGCTTCGGCACGGGGAACATTGCAGTCACTCAACGCCACGATCCGGCCACCTGCGGGGAGTTGCTCCAGCAGCAGTTTGGCACGCCCGCCCACGCCGATCGCGCCGATGCCCACCTGTTCGTTGGGACCTGGCTTCCGGCTGCGGCCCAGCACAGCGCCTGGCACAAAGGTCGGCAACAGCATCCCCGCGGCCGTGTGGCGAAGCATTTTCCTGCGCGTGATTTTGCTCATTGGCTAACTCCTGAAGCTGGAAGGTGCGGTGAGGCGAGCCGCGGCGCGGCGAGATTGAGGGATGTGTCCGCGACGTATTCGCAGAGCGGAACGCGATAGTTGCCCTGCCGGAAACACGGCAGGCGCGTGCGACACGCATTAAACTAACGGCAGACAAACACGGGCGGCAAGTCTTGCCGAGCATGATTTCCGACATTCACCACATTCGGCGAATCGAATCGAAATGAGCCCCGAATGGCCGATATGCACGCCGCTGGTTGCTGTGCGGTCGCGCGCCGGGCATGTATATCCAACCTTGACGCAGCAAACAAAAGAGGTCTCCAAGGGTGGGGCAGTACCCTTGGAGGCCGTGCTGTTTTTGGGCGAACCCGAACAGCCGTGCCATTATGATTCGAGGTTTGAGCGTTTCAAGCAAAATTTGGAGGCATGGAACAAATCCAATGCACCCGTGGCCGCTTGTCGTGTGACAACCGTGGGAGATGGAAAGTCGATAACTCAACGCGGTGTTTGTTCGATCGCATGCCGGTTCGTCAATAGTCGTACCAAATGCCGGCCCCCAACTGTTGTTCAAACTGGTCAAAGAATTGGAGTTGGTTGCTCATGCCGTTGAGGTAGTGCAGGCCGAGGCGCAATACCGGTCGCCCGCCTTCCTTTTCCCAGCGCCATCCCAGTTGCACGACGAGGTTGCCGGAAAAATCGACTTCTTCACGAAGGTGGCCATGGACGGCCAAAAATGGGCCTTGGTGAAGCCAGGCGTTCCAACGTGGGAGGTATTCCGTTCCAAACAAAAATTCCCATGGCTGTGCCGGACCTGCCGTGTAAAAAGCCCAGGCCGCTTCCGCGTAAACGCGCCATTGGTAGGTCACATCCATGGAAACGCCCAGGAGCAGCGCGTCCCGGGCATAATTCAGCCGCCGCGTTTGTGGTTCCCGCAGCAGCAACTCGTCTCCCAAATGCGAGCTGATGTGGTAGTAGCCGAATTTCATCTGGATCGGGCCTCCGGACCAGGCAAGGTAACCTCCCGCCCGAAAATCGGCGGAGACCATATCCATGTTCTCTTCCAGATCCAAACGGGGAAATGCGGCCCCTTCTAGGTCAAGTTGCCAGCCTCGTGGGTCCATCTCATCGACGGATCCGAAGCGCCAAATGCCCACGCGGCCGCCCAAAGCCGTGTCCCACAACCCACCCTCGTCACTGTCGTAGAAGAATTGCGTGCCCAGCCGTGACTCTTGCAGCCCCGCCAGATAGCTCCGATACAGGTGGCGATCAGGAAACGCTTGCCACTGCCATGGTCCGGGATAGCCGGCCTCGGGCGGAATCACGTCCCCAACCGGTGACCACGGCACTTGAGGACCAGGCATCCGGTACGGCGGTCCGGAATACGCTGGCATGGCTGCGAGAAAAGCATCCTCGGATTGGCCTAACTGACCGGGCAAGTCGAGACTCTGAGCCCCGCCGCTAGCCGTGAGCCAATGCAAAATGCAACACGTGGCGACCCACATCTTCATTTTCATTACGCGCCGCCACGAAACCAATGCCATCGCCATCTTGCTGAGTGTCGCTTCCGTGAAAAAAATACCCGCCGGAGGAGCTTTCCGGCATCCGAGCGATGGGAGGTGTCGAGCGGCGAAGCTTAGCTAAAGTGCTGCCGAAACGAAATGGAGAATGGCCAAAAAACGGCGGCCCGTCCAGGCGCGCTGGTGGCGTAAGTGACGAGATATCGACAAGATCCGCCAAATTTGGTAATTTGCGGATGGTTGCTGGCTTCCTTTGGTTGGCAGCCAGAGGAACTGTCCAGTGGAATACTCGACGTTTCCACATTGGACGCACACTGACATTGCAGCGTCATGCTGCGGAAATGTCCTTACCCGCCAAATTTCAGCGATTCAAAGGATCCCGCCATGCTGAATCTCTTGGGCCGCCAAAATGCCGCCTTTTGTGATGGTGTTTCACGCCGAAATTTCTTGAAAATCGGCGGACTGGCCATGGGAGGCGCGAGCCTGCCACAAATCTTGCAGGCCGAAGCCCAAGCGGGAGTGGGGAAGTCTCACAAGGGGGTCATCATGATCTTCTTGGCGGGAGGCCCGCCCCATATGGACATGTTCGACATGAAGCCGGAGGCCCCCGCCGAAATCCGAGGGGAATTCCAGCCTATTCCGACCAATGTGCCGGGCATTGAAATCTGCGAACTGTTTCCCCGCATGGCCCAAATGATGGACAAATTCGCCATCATTCGGTCACTCAAGGGGTGCAGCAACGAACACGCGCCGCATATGTGTTTCTCCGGGTACAGCATGCGGGACTTTACCCAGAAACAGCGCCCCTGTCTCGGCTCCTTCCTGGCAAAAGTCCAGGGGCCCGTGGATCCCTCGGTACCGCCTTTCGTGGGCCTTTCTCCCAAAACGCGGCACGCCCCTTGGGGCAATCCGGGCGAACCCGGTTTCCTGGGGCCGGCATACGCACCGTTCCGGCCCGACGGCGAAGGTATGGCCAACATGGTCCTCAACGGCATCGATATGGACCGCCTGAAAAGCCGGCGGGATTTGTTGCAACGCGTGGACCGCATCCGTCGCGACATCGACGCCACGGGCCAACTCGCCAGCCTAGATGCCTACACCGAACAGGCATTCTCCGTGCTCACTTCCAGCAAGCTGGTCGACGCCCTCGATATCGAAAAGGAAGATCCCAAACTCCGTGACCAATATGGCCGGGGTTCCAAGGAATTCATGGCCGATGGTCCCTGGCGGCTGTTGGACCAATTCCTCATAGCCCGGCGGCTCGTGGAGGCGGGCGTCCGTTGTGTCACCTTGGCCTTTAGCCGTTGGGATTGGCATGGTGGCAACTTCAAACGGGGCCGCCAAGACATGCCCATGCTCGATCAAGGGCTATCCGCCTTGGTGCAGGACCTGGATCAACGCGGCATGCTCGATGATGTCTCCGTCGTGGTATGGGGAGAGTTCGGACGTACGCCGAAGATCAACAAGGGTGCGGGCCGCGACCATTGGCCAGCGGCCAATTTTGCAGTCCTGGCTGGGGGTGGCATGCGGACAGGGCAGGTCATCGGCGCGACCGACCGCCAAGCGGCTGAGCCGGTTGATCGGCCGATCCACCCGCAAGAAGTGCTCGGCACGCTCTACCGCAATCTGGGCATCGATGTGAGCCGCACCACCGTGCCGGATCACGCCGGTCGGCCCCAATACCTGGTCGAAATGCAAACACCAATTCCCGAATTGGTGTAGCGACTGGTCTCGTGATTCCAAGAATGCCTCGCGGTGTGTCGGTATCGACCATCTTTGCCGCTGCGCGGGAGTCTCGGCACACGGAACATCCAACTTGATCCCCGTTGGATTGCCGGTTTTCTCGGTTAGGCCGATCTTGCGGACTTGGTTCGATGGTCTCCTGCCGGACTTCTCCGGCGAAGGGGGGGAAGCGTCCCAGCCCCTGGCTTCACCGTGTGCTACATATTTCTATGCTCACGGTCATCTGGTGTCCTCTTCCCATCCCGCAGAGGCACTCACGAGTCACACGATCCTTTCAGAATTCCCGCCCAGGAGCACGTCACCATGCCCGAATCACTCACGGCCCAAGACATCATGAACGCGGAAGTCGGCACGGTGAGTCCTCGGTGTACCGTCCGGAACGCAATCGATAAGCTGATGGACTTACGGGTAAGCGGCTTGCCGGTCATCGATGATGAGCAAAATATCTTAGGCATTATCAGCGAATTCTCCCTGCTCGCCGTGGTTTATGACGGCAAGGTGCTGGAAGATCCGGTGGAGGTCCACATGACGCGAGAAGTCATCTGGGCCGACCCTCGGGAGCCTCTTACGGAAATCGCGAACCGGTTTATTAGCCTCCGACTACGACGCATGCCGGTGGTAAGTGATGGAAAGCTGCTGGGAATGATCAGCCGCCGTGATGTGCTCCGTTCCGTCTTGGCCGCACGGCAATCGGAAGTTTTGCAACCAACATAGGCCGCCACCGTGGACCAATTGGGCCTCTTCACGGAACGCTATGTTAGAATTGAGTAATCGCGTTCGTCCCTCCTCGTTCTGGGCCAAGGATAGGTACCCTCGGTGGACGTCTTTACCGCACTATTTCTCGTGATAGGCGCGCTCATCGTCTGGATATGGCGCAAGCGCCACGCGCGGGGGCTTCGCCTGGCAGCACTCACCGTCAGCTATCTGCTGCTTTGGGCCTGGTGCTGCCCCTATGTGGTGTATTGGGCCTGCGGGACGCTGGAATGGCAATATACTCAGCCCGCGCGGCGACCATCGGACATCGAGGCGATCGTGGTGCTGGGGGGATACGTGGAGCCCGAAGTGGACGGCATGCTCCATCCCTTTTTGGCGAAAGACACTCTCTTTCGCTGCGTGCATGCGGCCAAGCTGTACCACGCGGGTCCTCCTTGCCCCGTGGTGGTTTGTGGCGGCAGATATGATCCCCGCCACCCGAAGCTGACGTTGGCTTCGGCAATGCGTGACTATTTGGTGGGCCAGGGAGTGCCAGCGGAACGCATCCGCCTGGAATCAACTTCGCTCAACACCTACCTCAACGCGAAAAATGCCCTGCCCATCTTGGAAACCGCCGGCGCGCACCGCATCCTGCTGGTCACCGAAGCCATCCACCTGCCCAGAGCCGTAGCCTGCTTTCGACATCAAGGTTTAGACGTACGGGCCTGGGGCTGCCAATTTCGATCCGGGCCAAGAAAATTCGATTGGAGATGCTTCTTGCCCTGCTGGCAGGCGCCTTGCCTGATGCAACAAGTATTACACGAATGGGGCGGACTCGTCTGGTACTGGTGGCGGGGTTATTTCTAGGAGAAAAACCGGGTTAGTTGCATGGCTGTCCAAGCACGTGCGTTGGTCACGGTTTTGTTTGATGGCCGCGCCTCCGACACGCCAGGCCCAACGCAACCCCCAGCATCACGCCGCAGCCGCCGGTAATCAGGTCAGTCACATCCGCCACGCGATGGATCACCATGATTTGCCCCAGTTCCAACAGCAGGACAAACCCCAGCCCCGCCGCCAAGGATTTTAGGAACGCGGGTCCTCGCGCACCTTTCCCCAACCAACGCGCCGACGCCAATCCCACGGGAACAAAAAGACTCGCATGGAATAGTGGTTCACTCCAATTAACACCAGAAAAATCCCGGCCCGAAAACGGCACCAAAACCACCACGCCATCGCGGAACTTGCGGTAGACATCCACGGGACTGACCGCGAAACGAAAGGGATAGCCATGGTACGCGACCAAGGTCAGCAGATATGCCAGCAGTGAGAAATCGATAAGCGACCAGCCGCCCGTTTTTTGCGTGCCCATCCACATCAGGCGCTGCAGGACCGCGCCCCACAGCCACCAGGCGATGGCTCCCATGGACGCGCCGAGAATTTGCGCGCCGATATCCATCAACGAAGGCGTGCGGCCCGGGAGAAATAATTGTCCCCCTTCCAAAACCACCGCGAAGGCGGCGACCGTCAGGAGCATCACCGCGAACCGCTCCAAGGCCTGCCACCATTTGGTCGTTGCCCCCCAAATCGCCAGAAAAAAACATCCGAGGGGAATTCCCAGCAGTACGTTCACCATCAGGTCCGTGCGGGAACGGACAGTCCCCCAGGTAGACCGCAACTCCTCCCACTGCTCAGCGACCGGGGCCACGCTTTCCCAAGTGAAATCGAAGGGAGCCCATGAGCCGTAGATGGCGAACAGGGCGAAGCCTATCCAAATACCGGCGGCGATGCCCCGTTCGGAATTGGACGGCGTTTCTTGGCGGGAAGTGGACGAGTTCATCCGCGTCACGCTGTCCGGCGGCCCCGCCACGCGGCTCCAAATAGGCTGCCAACTCCGGCCAGCCCAAAAGCAATCACCGACGGCCAGGAAATCGGATGGGGTAGCAGCAATGCCCCAGCCACGACGCGCAGCAGTTGGCGACATACAAGGCTGGCGCCGCTCCACCCGGTGTGCTCCGCGAGCCAGAAGGCGTCAACGACATAGGCACTCCATAATGTCCACGCGAACGGCACGAACCACCAGGGCAAAGCCGCGAGACTCACCAGGCTCGCCGCGAAGAATGTCAGCAGGCACCACCGCGCGGCCGACAAGAGCGGCAAGCGTTTCCGTCGAGTGGCGGATGCATCGGATGCGGACGGCGAAGCCATCTGACGCGCGAAACCGGCGGACCAGGTGAACAGGACACAAACCAAAAAAGCACACGCCAGCAGCGAAAGACTCACTCCGCTGACGAAAAGCGTGGCTAGCAGAGCGGGTAATAGCAGCCAAGCATTGGGCCACCAGTGGGCACCTTGCAACAGGGTGTGGGGTGCCTCATGCCACGCTCGGGAAGAGCCCAAGATGTTGTAAGGACGCTGCATGTCGGTCAGGCTGCGGCGCAGCCGGCCACTCGGAGCAACCACGTACACGTCCCGGGCCGCCCTCCAAATCGGCAAGTCAGCGTGGGCATCGCCGGCATACCCGAAATCCGACCAACCCCGTTCGTGGCAATCGGCCTCGATGGCGGCCAACTTGCCCTTCCCCTTGAGATTGCGAACTCCGTCGCTGGCGAGTACCGCCTCGAAGATGCCCAAATGCTCCGCCACGGCATGGGCCCACGATTGGTCGGTGGCGGTGGCCAGGATCAAAGTTTGCCCTTCCGCTTTGCAAGCGTGGAGATAGTCGAGCACTTCCCGTTGGTAAGGCAACAGTGTCGCATCCACGGGCACACGGCGGGCAATCTCCTGCTTGAAGCGTGCGCGGCCACGCGACACCAGCCACGGCAATTGAAATAGAAATAGCGGGTTCCGCCGCACGGCTTGCAACGTGGCTTCGGCCAGCACGTCCGTATCGATCAGCGTGCCATCTAAATCGACAAACAGCGCGATCGCGGCTTTCTCGCTGGAAGAGGATTCCGAATTCGTCACCGGATTGGCCAAAGGTGAAGTTGAAGCGGGCATGGCAAATGTCGGTTAGATCTTCTAAAGGATACACCACGCGCTGGTGGCCAATTGGCACTAAGGAATTCCCCGCACGATGATGGGTCCCACCCAACGCGTGAGCCACACCGGCATTTTTTTCCATGTCTGAATGGCCATCTGAAAGCGGCGATTTTCGGGACGCATGGCCGACAGGTCCCCTTGCCGCAGATAATACTGCCACACGGTTGGTATCGGTTCCGCGCCCCACTGTTTTTTAAAATTGAACGTATTGCTGCCGGGCGTGGTCCGGCCAAAATCGAAATAACTCTGTCCGCGTTCGGTGGCCCGCCGCAGCAGATGCCAATACATCAGCATGTTCGCGTTGAACCGGTTGTAGCGCCTCAGCGAACTAGCGCTGGGAACTTCGGTGATTCCCTGGCCATGCACGAGGATCGCGGCGGCCAGCGTCTGGCGGCGAAGGCGGACCAGGCAGATTTCCGCGTCGGAACCGAACTCCCGCAACATGGCCGCGAACAGGCGGCGGCTGAAGACGGGCGTGCCCAAGTCCCGCATGTTGATGGCGAAGATGCGATAGAAGTCGCCGAGCAGATTCTCTCGGCCCCACTCCACTTCGAGTTCGTGTTTCTCCCCCTTGGCAACTTGGTTCCGCACCTTGGATTTGAGCTGCTTTCGCAAGCTATCCACGTCGCCCGGCAAGGCCAGCCGCATCTCCACTTTTTCAGCGGACTCTCGGCTAAGTAACTCGTGCACATGGGACTCTTCGTGACGCAACTCCAGGTAGCGCACGTCATGTTCGTCCGCCAGTTCCACTGCACGGGAAATCAAGGCCGATGCCACGCTGGAGTCCGCCCCTTCCACGGTGCCCACGCCGCTGGCATTGACGTAGGACAGGCTGATCAGATGCCGGCCAAACAGCCGGCTGCGCACCAGCACGAGCGGCAACACACCCCGCACCTCGTCTCCCTGGCGGGCCCGCAGCCAAAACGGTTCGTGGCCCAAGCCTGATTGCAACACCGCGAGCCAGCGTGGATCCTGCCCTACCAAGGGCTGCCGCAACGCCGCGTGCTCTTCCCGCATTGAAGGCAGCTCGCGCCGCAAGGCATTTCCGGTGAGCACTTCGACTTCGAGCGACGACTTCTGTGGCACGGGCATTTCGGCGGACGTGGTCGGCATTTTGTTCTCAAGCGATTAATTCGTCATAGACCTTCCGCACCTGCTCCATCCGCGCGGCAAAACTGAAGTGCTCCTCGACCGTCCGGCGTGCTTCCCGCGCGCACTGTTCGCGCAGCGTCGTGTTTTCCGCGAAACGGTCCACGGCCTCGGCGAGGGCTTTCACATCGTCGGGCGGCACCACCAATCCATTCACTTCATCGTCAATCGCGCGGGGTACGCCCGCGACCCGCGTGGCCACGATGGGTACTTCCAGCGCCATCGCCTCAAGCACCACGTTGGGCAGTCCTTCCCGCAAACTACTGAGTACGAATACATCGGCGGCTTGAAGTAGCGTCCGCGGGTCGGGCACATACCCCAACAGCCGCACGCGATCCGCCAAGCCCGACGAGGCGATCAGCCGTTCCAGTGGTTCCCGCTGATTTCCTTCTCCACCAATAGCGACTCGGATCTCCGGCCGCTTTTGACTTAGAATTCGAGCGGCCTGGATCAAACGGTCGAAACCTTTCTCCTCGGATAGGCGCCCCAAGCCCACGAGCAGGAAATTCTCAGGCTGGAAACCGCATTGCCGCTTGGCTTCGGCAATGGAAAGAGTCCGCTGGTATTCGTCGGTATCGATGGCGTTGTCGATTACCTGGCAGCGCTCGGGCCGGACGCCGCTTTTCAGGCAGCGTTGTCGCAGATCCTCGGAGACGCAGATCACGCGGTCGTACGCACGTAGCGCCAGCCGATCGATGGCATAATAAAGTGGCGTTTTCCATGTCCGCTCAACCCAACCATGCGTGGTGGCCACGAGCTTCATGGGGTGTTTCCGTCGCAAGAGCAGGCCCAGAGCGTTGGTCTTGTAGTCATGCCCATGCCAGATGGTGACTCCCTCACGGCGGCAGAGATCGGCCATGGCTTGAACCGCCTGCCAGTCGATGGCTCCCCGGTCGGGCACGGATAGCAGTTCCACTCCGCTACGCTCCGCCCGAGCCCGCAGTTCCTCGAATCCTGGATCGCCAGGCGGGTGCATGTACGCGCAGATGGAATGAAAGCCCCAAGGCGTGAGGAATCGCGGTGAGTTGATGATCGTTTTCTCCGGCCCGCCGCCGGTGCCGGTCACGACTCGCGCATGCAGCACTACGGCCCGCCGTGGCGCGGGCGTCTCCGGTTCCCTCTCTGTTTGTGATTCCTTGCTCACTGTGAGCGGCACGCTCCCCTGCCCTTCATGAAGTCTCATTCACCTAATAGCTCGTTGACGAATTCGTGGGGACCGGCGGGGCCAAGGCCATGTGTTCGAATTGCTCCGCTTTGGCGGCCCAATCCTCGTCACGCAAGCGTTCCCGCGCCACCTTCTGCTCCGCCGGGAGCCCCGATTCAAGCCGCTGCAGAACCCGCCTAGCAAATTCCTCGGCATCGTGAGCCAGATCGAGACAATCTTCCCACGCGCAATTGGCGGGCAGGTCGCGGACGACCACGGGCCGGCCCGTCGCCAAATACTCTTTCAACTTCAGCGGCTGGCTGGCCCGGTTGGCCGGAATGTCCGCATAGGGCATGACGAGCACGTCCACCGCCGCTGCCACGCGCGGCAATTCTTGATAATCGACCGCGTCCCGCCAGTGGAGACGCGGATGCCGAAGCAGGGCAGGATCCGGATCCTGCCGAGGGCCGACCATCAAGATGCTCCCCTCCTGCATCGACTCGGCCAGTCGTTCGACGAAGGCCAAGTCGATCTTGCGGTCCACCAATCCCCAAAACCCCACCAGGGGACGAGGCAACTCGGCAAGGCCGGAAAGCGGAGCGGCCTGCTCCACGGCCTCCCAATGCGCTAGTTCCACGCCATGCGTCAGTAAGTGAGATTCGCGGCCCAGCCCTTGCATCTTCTCCACGAGCGCGTCGCTGACGGCCACGATGGCATCCGCTCTGGAGACCAATTCCTCTTCCAACTCCCGCAGCGCGCGGCCATCCAGACCCAGCCAGGTCGAGAAATCATCCACGCAATAATAGACCCAGCGATCCACGGGAATTTGGTCCAGCAGGACCGCCGCGATCGGCACGGCGGCGACCACGATCGGCGGACGTGAAAAGGAAGCCACTCGCTCTTGCAACTGTTTGGTGAGCAGGTAGCGGTTGAAACTCCGATCGCGCTGTCGGGAAAACCAAGGCCACATACGGGGATTCATGACGTGCAAATGTGGCGGCAGGCCCTCATCGGCAACCGGCGGCCGAGACCACTGCCGCAGTTTTTCCCAGCCGCGCGAGAGCGTGGACCAGTTGAAGGCCGGCGTCCGCGTGCCGATGGTGTTGATCCAATGGACTTCATATTTGCCCAGCAGATGGCGCGTCAAATGCTGCGAGCTGGAGGGATGCCGCCCCCAGTCGTCGGCGAAAAAAATCAACGGTGGCGGAGATTCCGCCGGCGCGCTAGCCATGCAGCATCTCCTCGTATAGCGCCGCATAGCGGTCGTGCATTTTGGCCTCGGCAAATTCCCGACGGGCCCGTTCCCGGCCTTGTTCGCCCATCGACTTTCGCAAGGATTCCGAGGAGGCGAGGCGAAAAACCCCGTCCGCCAAGGCTTCCGCGTCATTATGCTCGCACAAGATGCCGCAGAGGCCATTGACCACGACCTCGGGCACGCCTCCCACGCGTGTGGAGATCACGGGCAATCCAGCGGCCATGCCCTCAATCAGCGTCAGCGGGATGCCTTCGCTTTTGCTCGTCAACAAACAGATGTCGGCGGCGGCCAACAACCGAGGAATATCCCGCCGTTCCCCCAGGAGCCGGACCTGCCGGTACACGCCCTCCGCCGTGATCTCCTTTTCGATGCGGCCCCGCTCGGGTCCCTCGCCTACGATCAAAAGCTGAGCGTGGGGCAGCCGGGCGGCAACTCGCGCCATCGTCCGCACGGCCAAGGGATGGTTCTTCAACCCATCCAGCCGGGCAACCTGCACCAGTGCCAGATCCCCGTCTTCCAGTTGAAGTTCCCGCCGGACTTGATCGCGAACTTCCTTGCCTTGGAATACGTAAGGCGTCAAGTCGATGCCGTTGTAAATCATCTGGGCCCGCAATTGCGGAAAACCTTCGTTGTCGATCAAAGCACGCTTGACGGTCTCTCCCACGCCCACGATGCGGTCGTGTGGCCGCAACATTAGGCGGTTGTAGATCATCCTTTTGCGGCGCGGGTAATCGGGATACCACCGTCCATGTTCGGTAAACAAGAGGGGAATTCGCTTCCGCAGCGTGCGTGCCAACGCACTATAGAAATAGGGCGTGTATTGGTGTGCGTGGATCAAATCGACCTGGTGTTCGCGCAGCAGATTCCCCAAACGCCAGCCGCAGCCAGGATCGATTCCCAAGCGGCGAGAAAGCAGCGTGACGGGGAAGCCTTCGGACTTGAGTTCTTCCCCCAGCGGCCCCAATTCGTCCAAGCAATAAAAGGCGAACCGGTAGCGATCCGACAGGCTTCGGGCCATCCGCGCGGCCAACACTTCGGCGCCTCCCACGGTCAGCCCATGCAGTACCTGAGCGACGCAGGCTAACCGCTGGGGCTGCGCGGAAGATGCGACCGGTGTTTTGGCGGCATGCGTAGCCAAGCTGCTGGACATCGGCGCTCCTAGGATTCCTTGCTGGCCAATGCTGGTTTTGGGGACTCCGCATCGACATCGGCGGATGGGGCTTTTTCTTCCGGCAACTCGCCGTCCACGAAGTCCCGCTGCCCGAGTTCGTAAATCATCATCGCCATCAACAGAAACGTGTGGTTGCGCTGATTGCGGTGATGCTGTTCGACCACGCGGCGGACGGTGTCGGGCTGAAAGACGCCCCGGTCCAGACACCGATCGTCCAACAGAATCCGCCGCACCATGTCCGCCAATTCGCGGCGGAGCCATAGTCCCAAACGTTCATACGGCTGGTAACTGGGCACGCCCAGCTTGGCGAAGACCTTCATCCGCAGCCCCGCAAACTTTTCCCGCAAGGGGTGTGCCCGCAGAGGCGCGCCAGTATTCGCATTGACCACGTGCAAGAATTCAGGCCGTAACCGGGCCAGCATGTCCGCCTGCGCTCGATCCCCCACCCGCGACGGCAAGGGAATCGAAAACACTTCCGCCAAGAATTCCTTGTCCAGATAGGGGACTCGCGTCTCCACGAACGACCCGATTTTAGCCAGTGACATGCCCGTTTCGCGCGGCAGGCGATGCGTCACGAACAAATGCCAAATGCGTTCCAGCGGGGATTCCGCACCACGTGTCGTTTCCAGCGCCCGCAGCAAGTCTTCCCGTGCCAGGCTTTCGATTTCTTCCTGGCTAGCACAGGCAAACAGTGGCCGATCAACTTCCCGCAGCATGTACGCCTGAAGATGCGTGGTCAGCCAATGCTCCAGCGAGGAATCATCATGAATGTCCCATGCCTCCGCGTCGAGCGAGTAGTTGTACGCTTTGTCCATGTGGAGCAGTTCACCCGCGTGCCCGCGCAGCAAAACTTCGATGCCCAGATCCCGATAGAGCGGCAACGTGGGCAGCACGATGCACTGGTCGAGATAATGGCCGTCGGTGAACCGCGTCATCCGCCGCAGGTTCTCCTCGAACAGATCGAGCGTGGAAGCGTTCAGGTCGAAGCGGTGATGCGGGCAGCCTGTAATCTCCGCCAACCGCGACGCGCACCGATGGTCCAAGCAGCCCGGGATGCCTAAGCTCACCGTGGTGACCGGCGCGCGGGCCTGATCCATGGCGGCTAAAATCGTGCGAGCATCCAATCCACCGGAGAGGGACAAACCCAACCGTTCCCCTTCCCCAGCCCGACGGGACACGGCACTTTGAAAGGCGTGCGTGAGACCTTCCCAGGAAGGTTCACTCGTGGCGGGCGAACGCCGTGGTAAATCATGTAGCGACCAATAGGTCTCCTGCTGGAGCTTGCCATCGCGCGGGCTGTATACCAAGCATGTGGCCGGCGGCAGGCACTTCACGCCCTCGTACAGGGTGTCTTCACCCCACAAATAGCCGTAGGCGAAGAAACGGGCGATTCCGGGAACATGGCGGTCACGGGAAACCGCTTCGTCGGTGAGCAGGGCCTTGATTTCCGAGGCAAACAGTAGCCGGCCGTCCAGCTCCGAATAATAGAGCTGCTTTAAACCGAAACCGTCATTCACCAGCACCAGTTCCTGCCGCTCGTTGTCCCAGAGGCTGGCCGTGAAATGGCCTTCCAAACCGGCAAAGAAACGTGGGCCTTGCGACTGGTATCCCAGGGCCAGCAATTCGGCATGGCTCTCACCCACGGGAGAAATGCCTGTTGTGGAAAGCTGTTGGCGAACCGAGTCCGCGTCATACAGTTCCCCGGCCATCATCGCCACGAAACGCCCGTCTCGCGTCATGGCAGGCTGGGGCGCCCGATTCACATAGCCCAAGGTGACGCGTCCCAAAGCGACCGTCGCTTCGGCGGGAACATAGGTTTCTTGGCGATAGTCGGGAATGGTGTAAGCCGCTTCCGCGAGGCTGACTCGATGGGCGGGCTTATTGCACAAACGCTCGAGCATTCGCGACAAGCGGTCCCTCGCGCCGAGCAGAGGAGCCGCGCTCGCCATTCCACAGATTCCTGGCATGCCGTGGTGTTCTTTCTCTCCGAGGAACCATGGAAACGTCGCGCGGCCCGCGCCGCATGTCACGAAACCGGCGTGACGCGATCAGCCGCTTACGACCACAAACCCTGAACGGCATCCCGGAAGCGCTGAAAATCGACCATCACGATTTCCCAAATCCAGGACAATATAAAGATACCGCACAATCCGCTGGCCGCCATGAATGGCCATTCCTTGCGGCGAGCCCAAAGCGACGGTGCCTGTGTAATCGCGGCAGCCGCGAAGAGCATCAAAATCGGTATCAAAGGTAAATGATACCGCGAATGGCCGAATGTCAATGTATGCAGCCCGCAGAGGTGGGCCATGGTCAGGATCAACAAGGCATGGATCCTGCCGTTGACCGGACCGGCGAGCCACATGCCGAACATCCCCGTCAAGAAGACCATGGCGTAGGTGCCGAAAATGACCGCCGTCCAAATCAACAGCTCCCAGCGGGAGACGTCCCCGAAAAAACCGGCCCCGGCACCCGCCACGAGTTCCCGCTCAAGTTGCCAGAAATTGAAGAATTTGATCGTGCTGCGTAACAACGTGAGCCCAGGATGCTCGGCCATGTAGTCCAAGGCGTAGCGGAGTGCCAGCTTGTCGATTTGGCCCTGGGTCGACTCGCTCACTTCGGGATGACTCTGCCGCAGGACATGCAGCCAGTTTTCTTCTCCCGAAACGGAAATGGCATCCCACGCGCGGTAGAGCGGCGTGTATTCATAATTGCCCATCATGAGATTGCGGCCACTCATGACATCCACGGTGGTAAACGTCTCTTGAAGCCGCGTGTTGCGGATGGCCCACGGGGCCAACACGACGGCCGTGCTTGCCGCCAGGCAAACCACAGCCAGTAATCGACGCCACCAAGCCACGGGATAAGCACAAAGCAGGAAGACTCCCACCGTGAGAGGAAACAGCCACAAGATGCTGCGTGTGAGGGCCGCCAGTCCAATCAGACCGCCCGCCGTGATCCAATACACGAGCCGTTCGGTTTGCAGCCCCCGCACGATAGCCCAGACGGAAGCCAACAACAGAAACGTGAAAATGACTTCCGTAAGCAACAGGTGGTTGGCCCCTAGCAGGGCGGGATAAACCGCGCTGATCGCCGCCGCCGTGAGGCCCACGCGCCGATTCCAGATGATCGTGCCCAAGTGGTACACGAGCAGCACACCGCCCAGGCTGATCACCGCTTGCACGAGACGCACCGCCGCGAAGTTGCCCACGCCGCACGTACGATAAATGGCCGCCACGAAAAAGGGATACAGCGGTGGACGAATCGAGGAAGGCGTTCCTTCGCGAAACCCAAATTCACCACGTTCGGCCAGGCTCACCGCCAGCGCGTGGTAATCCTTTTCGTCGTGAATTTCGATCGGCAAGCTGCCCAGCCAAAACCAGACGCCCAAGCGTAACACTACGGCGATGAGCAGAATGCCGCCTAGCTTCATCCGGTGGGAGGAAGTCGGTGGCTGCTCAGACATGGATTGCATGGAATATCGTGACAAACTTTGGGGCCAACTCAGCAATCACAGGCTCAAGAAATGGGATTCAAAACTCCCAAAGCGTGGGCAACTGCGCGGGCGGCTCCACGTTGAACAGGGCGTACAGGTCTGGCACGCTGGTGAACATCAGGGCCACGAAAGCCAAAACGCACACGACGAGATAGGCCATGAGCCCTTTTTCGCGATAGAGATGTTCAGGCGACTGGGCCGCGCTGTTCGGCTTCAATGCCACGCGGAGGTAGTAGCTGAAAAAACCGGCAATGAGCGGGATGGTCAGAATCAATTCGAGTTTGTAACGGATGATGAACACTCCCAAGAACAACGCCGCCGCCGTGGCATAGAAGAACATGCTGATCAACAGGCGGTCTTCGTTGTAGTAGGCGAACGAACGGCGATAGGCCGCCGCGCGGGCCGGGTCGCCAATGCCCCGGTATTCCGAGAAACGCTTCGTGCCCATGAAAAAGGCGCCGATCATCCAGTAGAAGATCAGCAGCGAGACCGGAGGGACTTCCGCCTGGCTGACCGCGAACCAGCCCAACAACAGCCGCAGCGGATTATTCACCGATTCACTGACCACGTCGAGATAGGGCCATTCCTTCGACCTCACGGGCGGAATGTTATACACCAAACCCATGATCCAGAGAGCTGCCGCCGAAGCGAAAAAAGGAATATGCAAAGTCCACGCCAGGGACAGTCCCAATGCTCCCAGGAGCAACCATTCCAGATAGGCCAAACGAATGTCCACGCGGCCTGAAGGAATCGGCCGGTTACGCTTCACCGGATGGGCACGGTCCGTGGGCGCGTCCAGGATTTCGTTGATCACATAATTAGAAGAGGCGATCAGGCACGTGGCGACCAACGCCACCGCCAAAGAAACGACGACGCCAGGAGAAGTGATCGCGCTGGTATGATAAAAGCCCGCCAAGATCACGCCCAGCAGCATGAAGGCGTTCTTGAACCAATGGTCGGGCCGGGCGATGGAAATATACGGCGTCAGCCGATCCATGAAGGAACTCGGCAAGCGAGCCTCCAACGTGGACGCCGGCGGATTATTTGATGTTTCAGCCATGGGGTTCATTCGTTCTTCACCATCAAGCATGGGGCGGGCATACCACAAAGGTGCGTATTTCGAGGATGCTCGTCCCGCCTGGACGAGCCAAACCAATCTTGTTGGTCAAATATATCGTACGTCGTTACCGAACAGCATGGATTGACGAGAGATTTGCCGAGAACTCACGAAACCACGACTAATGCGCGACGGCGGTTCGTGGCTCGGGCGTCAGATAAGCCTCCGCCCAATTCCCTAATACCAGCAGTGACCACAAAACCGCGCCATGCCGGCCCACTCCCGCCACATGGTGCCGATAAATCTGCCGGACCGCATCTTGGCAAATCCAGCCGGCAATCGGGCTATTCGGCGAGAGCACGCTTTCTTCCACGGCCCCTCGCAGCGGGCCTTTGAGCCACTGGTCGATTGGCAGGTCAAACCCCTGCTTGCGCCGTGAAACCGCGCACGCCGGCAAACGGTCGGCATAAAGCTGCTTGAGCAGCCATTTGGTTTCCCCGCCTTGCACTTTCCAGCGAGAGGGGAGGCGGGCCGTCAGTTCCAACAACGTATGATCCACGAAAGGGGGCCGCACTTCCAGCCCGCAGGACATGCTCGCTCGATCGACCTTCGTGAGAAAATCCTCGGGCAACACATGCTCAATATCCGCGTTGAGCATGCCAGCCAGCGAATCGCCGGCCTTCGCGCGAAGATAGCTTTCCTGAATAAAGCCGCCCAGTTCGTGGCCGTTGAGCTCGGCCCGGACATCGCCATGGAGCAATTTCCGGAGTAGCGGCGGGCGGCAAAGCGCCAGTGTATTCGCGTAGGCCGCCTCGGGGTTCAAGGACAAGTTCGTCAGCAGCGATTTGGCCCGCAGGGGGCGCGGCAGCCAATCCGCTTTGGGCCACCAGCCGGATGCCCAGCGCACCGGACCGCGACGAAACCAACCAGGCAACCGGTTACGGAGGCCCGCTTCCCACAAATCGTGGGCATAGCGGGCATATCCTCCGAACGCTTCATCTCCACCGTCGCCAGAGAGCGCTACTTTCACATGCCGCCGCGCGAGCCGTGCCAGATGCAGCGTGGGAATCGCCGAGGCGTCCGCGAAAGGTTCGTCGTAGAACTTGGTCAAATCTTCGAGGCTAGCCACGGCTTCTGGCGTCACGATCTCTTCGCGATGCTCACAGCCGAAACGCTGGGCCACCTCCCGGGCATGCGGCAGTTCGCTGAAACCGGACTCGTGAAAACCGATGGAAAACGTAGCCAAGGGCTGCAATGCATTTTCGGCGAGTGCGCCGACGACAATACTCGAATCCAACCCACCACTTAAAAAGGCCCCCACGGGCACGTCGGCAATGGTGTGCAAATCGACCGTGTCCCGGAGATGCTGGTCGACCGTCTCTTTCCATTCCGCCAGGCTAGGTTGTTCGTCCGGCTGGACCGTCAATTGCCAGTAACGGCGAGGTGGAGAGGAAAAATCTTGTGAGGAAAAGCTGGCCACGTGTCCGGGCCGCAACTTTCGTACGCGGCGAAAAATGGACCGCTCGCCTGGCACGAAGCCGAACGTAATAAATTCCGCGAGCGCTTCCGGATCGACCGCGCGGTCCACGCTGGGATGGACCAAAATCGCCTTGATTTCCGAGCCGAAGAGGAGCTTTTCCTCATCTCGATAGTAATACAGCGGCTTTAAGCCGACGCGGTCCCGAGCGAGCAACAGCTTGCGTTGCCGGCTGTCCCAGATGGCAAAGGCGAACATCCCCCGCAGGCGTTCCACGAGCCGGTCACCGATATCTTCGTACAGATGCACCAGGACTTCCGTGTCGGACTGCGTACGCAGCACGTGCCCTTTTGCCGAGAGCTGTTCGCGAATTTCCTGGTAATTGTAGATTTCGCCGTTGTAACTCGACCAAACCGAGCCATCTTCATTCGCCAAGGGCTGCTGGCCACTTTCCAGGTCGATGATCGAGAGTCGGCGATGGACGAGACCAATGCCCGGCGCGCTCCACATGCCCTCCGCGTCCGGACCGCGATGGGCAATCGCCACCCCCATCTCCCGCAGGATGCCAGCTTCGACCGGTCGGTCAGGATCGCGATACAACACTCCGGCGATTCCACACATCGGGGCTATGTCCTGGGCACGGAGGGAATAGATGCCGGCGTCTCGGTCTGTTCGATGCCGTCGGTATCGCTAGCCACTTGATCGCGATACCGTACGACCTTGGCCGGCACTCCCACGGCGATGGCATAATCTGGGATTGGCTGCGTGACCACCGAACCGGCCCCTACAACGCAGTGTCGGCCCACGTCCGCGAGCACGCAGGCCCGGTCGCCGATCCAAGCATCGCGGCCAATGGTCACACGCGGCCACTCGCCAGGCTGCTCACGGATGGGAATGTCGATCCGGTCGATGCCATGTTGCCGGCTGCCATTGGCAATCGAAACATGCGATCCTAATAGCACATCCTCTTCCAACGTGATATCCCCAAGACAACAAAAAAGACCGGTATAGACTTTCGGCCCGATCCGAGCCGTCGGATGGGAGAAAACGGTACCGAATGAGATGCAGGCGTCTACGCCACATTCGGGAAGCACCCAGCCGTAAAACCCTACGCGGAGATATTCCCCGGTGATCCCCGGGATGAGGCTCACCGCTTGGCTCCAGCCGGCAAAGGCTTTTTGTTGTCCCAGCACCGCGGCCCCCAGGTAGTACATGCCTACCGCCGGACACATCGCGATTGAGGCGATGGCGCGTGCCGTAGCTTTACAGATTCGTCTCATGTCACGGAAAAGTACCGGTGAGGCGGTCCGGACCGATTCTCGCCGCTTAAGTATCGTCGGTTGTGCCCTGGATGAGAGGCCGATTGCGCCGACCGGTGGCAACACGCAACCATAGCCCTTGATTCACCAACGGTTGCCCGGTGTCAGGCGCGCCGCACAACCTGTGAGGTTTGCGACGCTTGGCCCAATACTGCACGCGATAATGAATGTTCCCGTTACGCCGTTTGATTCTACCAAAAAACGCCTAGGGAACGAGTTTCGACCGCCGCGATCGTCTCCGGTAGATAATCTCACCGCGCAAAAGGAAACCCCCTGGCTTACTAGGCCAGGGGGCCATGATCAAATTCGAGGATCGAATCGTATGCGCGGTCGTTGGCCGCAGCCAAAGACTTGAAGGCCGCCGCGTTCTATTCACGCGGACGGACGGCGCCGGTCAAGCCGCTATAATCCGAACGGTCCTCGGGATGCCACAAAGGTTCTCCGCGCCGGACGCGTTCAGCAAGAATGCTGAGCTTGTCCGTGGAACCCGCAGGAGCTTCGGTCGCCACGAACTCTTCGCTCGCGGACGGACAAAAGTCCTCATCGTGGCCATATTTCATAATCGCTTCAAAGACATTTTTGATCTGCCGCATGGCAAACCACACCTCCGGTTTTACACCAACAAAACAACAGTTACCACAACTTCTTTAACCAATAATCCCCCCGTCGCTCGTAAGGCATTCGCCTTGATCCCCCCTATCTTGGAACAAGAGTCCCTGGACGGCGCTCACGTGAAGCGTTATCCTCGACAAGTCCTCAATCCAAGCGGGTGTCCCTCCTTGGCCGTGATCTTTAGCGTCGTATTGGGGGTGTGGAGATAAGGAAGGCCGGCCCGCCTAGGGCCGTTTGACGCTAATCGAATACTCACGAATTATTATCGCTAACGGCGTATAGTCAAGCCTTTGCCTTTCAGATTTCTTCAGAAAAGCCGATTCCAGCATCGCCGAGGCGGCTTTCGTGCCAAGCTCCATCGGTTCTCCCCACGCCCACTCCCCACAACTTGGCTTGCGACAGAACCTCCGTTGGGCCTATGCCCAAGCGGCGCTGTGGGCTATCGGCAATGCCCTCACTTCGGGAACGCTGCTGATTTACCTAGCACTTGATCTGGGCGCGCGCGGGCTAGCGATTAGCCTGATCCTGGCCGCGCCCGCCGTGTCGGGTCTACTACGATTGGCCGCGCCTTGGATCATTCATGGCTTTGGAGGCGTCAAGCCTGCCTGCCTGACCATGTTTGGAGCGTCGTATGTCCTGCTGCTCGGGCAGCCCGTCATGGCTTTTCCCGAGTGGTTGCCCTGGGAAAACACGGTTTTCCTGCTGGTCAGCCTCGTTTGCGTGCATCAATTGCTGGAGTACCTCGGCCAAGTCGCCCTCTGGACTTGGCTGGGCGGCCTCGTCCCCGGACGAATTCGTGGGCGTTTCTTCGCCGTCCGGCAGATGGTGCAATTGGTGTGCGTCATTCCCACATTGCTCGCCAGCGGAAGCTTCGCCGACTGGTGGAAGCGGCTACCTGAGGAAACGACTCAGGGGCGGATGCTGTTGGCCTACGCCATCCCAGCGGCGGCAGGTGTCATTCTATTGCTCGCCTCCTTGCTCCCGCTGCTTCGGTTACCGTCACCCAGACATGATGTTTCTCCGGCCAAGAATGACAATCTCCGTCGATTTCCGCTGCGAGCCGCGTTTCGGGACCGAAGGTTTCGTCAGTTTCTCGTATTCGGTTGTTGGTTTTCCTTGGCCAATGGAATTTCGCAAAGCGCGCAAAACATCTACCCCAAAGAAGTATTGGGATACGGAGTATTTCACTTGGCCCTGTTCCGCACCACGATGCGTATCGGACAAATCGGCTATAGCCCCCTGGCCGGTGGACTGGTGGACCGTTTCGGCAACCGGCCCGTGCTGGTGTTGAGCCAGGCGATCGTCTCGCTGGGGCCGTTTTTTTTCTGGCTGTCCACTCCCAGCCAACCATGGTGGCTGTGGGGTGCCTGGCTGGCTTGGTCCGCTTTCGCCGGAATCAATATCTGCTTGCCCAATCTGAACTTAACGCTCGCGGAACCGGACGACCGGCCCGCCTACCTCGCCCTATACCAGGGTATCACCGCCGTAGTCTATGCTGCATCGACCGTCATCGGCGGGATCTTGATCAACCAAGTTTGGGAACGCGGCATCTTTCCGACCGCCTCATCGAGTTCAACCGCCCCCTTCGCCATATTCTTCTTGGCCGGATGGTATTTACGGACAGGCACGGTGTGGTGGGCGTCAAGAATCGAGGAGCCACGCGCAAGCACTCTCCGTCGAATGATTCGCCAAACTCTTCACTCGTCGAGTTACCAGTGAACCAATAACTGCCGGGAAAAAGGATCCGACTTTCTTGATTCCGCCCGAAAACTGGTATTGTATCGAAACAAAAGCTCCGTTTAGAACAGGGCGTAATCAACGGATGAGTTGTGAGGAATTGAATTCCTAGCACGTCCCAGGACGGGCTCGACAGTGACGTCACGCAACATTCCCGGTACCCACGCATGGATCTTATGCGCATTTATCGGTACCGGATTTGTCACATGTCGCATAGGAAAGGAGACCCAACATGCTCGTCCTCTCTCGCCGTGAAAACGAGAAGGTGCTTTTTCCCCATCTCGGCATCACCGTGCAGGTATTGCGCCTTTCGGGCAATCAGGTTCGCTTGGGCGTGAACGCCCCGAAACATGTCCGCGTCTTGCGAGATGAATTGTCCGATCCGGCGGCTTTTATTCCTCCGCCCAACGACCTGGGGAATCGGCTGCAAACCCGTATTCATGCGGCTGCCGAGGAACTCTGCCGGCTGCACGAGGAATTGGAAAACAACAATTCCGACGACGCGGAAGCGCGAATTTATCGGGTATTTTTCGAGCTGAAGGCCCTCGAGGAAGAGGTACTCGCGCACGGGGGCGCCGCTAGCCCAGAGCGCTCCCTGGAGCGACGGCGACGGGCGTTAGTGGTGGACGATAACAACAACGAATCACGGCTGCTGGCCGGATTTCTGCGCTGCCGTGATTTTGACGTCGAGATTGCCAGCGACGGAGCCGCCGCGATGCAGCACTTGGCGCATCACGAACTCCCCGATTGCGTCTTGCTGGATATGAACATGCCCCAATATGACGGGCGATGGACGATCAACAAGATTCGCGAGAATCCGAAATACCGGGAACTTCAAGTCTTCGCCGTGAGCGGGATGCATCCCGCTGAATACGGTGTCGATATCGGTCCAGCCGGGATCAACCGATGGTTTCGCAAACCACTGGATCCCGAAGCGCTGGTCCTGCAAATGGATCAGTTTCAAACGGATCCGGAGTCCCCCGCGCCGGCGGCGTAAGCGCGACCATCCATTCGGGATCGCGCGGCTAGGGTTTCATGGAAGAAACAAAATTCCGAAAGTAGTCGGACCTGGTCGTATTCCACGGGCGGGAGCGGATTTCGCACTAGAGATCCGCACCCGCCCTCTTTTGGATCCCACAAATATTTCGTTTTCTGAACGACACTTGCCCACTCCGTGCCGGGACTGGATTGCGCTTGGAATCCCCTTAAAACCATCTTCGTTTACGGCAAACCAAAGTTCACTCCCGCGAACCAAACGCGCACCAGCATTTGGCGGCGAATATATTCCAGGAGCGGATAACCACCATGAATCAGGGTAAGCAATTTCCGGTCGTCGGCATTGGCGCATCCGCTGGCGGATTGGAATCGCTCGAAAAATTTTTTGATCACATGCCCGAGAATTCCGGGATGGGGTTCGTGATCGTTCAGCATGTGTCTCCCGATTTCAAGAGCTTGATGGACGAGCTCCTCGGACGGCGGACGAAAATCCCGATCCATCGCGTCCAAGACGCGATGCCCCTTCAGCCGGATGCGATCTATCTGATCCCTCCCCGGAAAAACATGATCGTCTCTTCCGGGAAGCTGATGCTCACGGAACAAGATCCATCGGGTGGCCTGAATCTGCCGATCGATTTTTTCTTTCGCTCTCTCGCCTTGGATATCGGAAAACAAAGCATCGCCGTCGTGCTGTCGGGGAGCGGCAGCGACGGTTCACGTGGTATTTGCGATGTGCACAACGTGGGCGGATTGGTGATAGCGGAAGACCCCAACACGTCCGCCTTTGATGGCATGCCGCGCAGTGCTATTGGCACGGGAATCGTTGATATCGTCGCGTCTCCGGAAAAAAAGCCGGAAGCGATTTTGTCGCGGATGGCCGGCCACCCCGACGTGAAACCAGCCTCTGAAGGCGATGAAGTCTTGCTGCCTGGCGACGAAATGCCCGCCATTTATCGGCTTTTTCGGAGCCGATACGGAGTCGATTTCACGCTTTATCGCCCCAACACGGTGAATCGGCGCTTGGATCGCAGGATGCGGCTCAGCGGCTATCGTGATCTGTCGGATTACGTCGAACTCCTGGAAGCCGATAGCGGGGAACTCGATGAGTTGTTTCGTGACCTGCTCGTCGAAGTGACGCATTTTTTCCGGGATCGGGAAATGTTCCAGAACCTCCGCAGGGAGGTTATCCCAGAAATCGTGCGAGATGCCGGCCCTCGGGGGGAGGTCCGTGTCTGGGTCCCGGGCTGCGCGACCGGCGAAGAAGCTTATTCCCTGGCCATGCTGGTCCACGACGCCACGCAAGAAATGAAACTGTATCCAGCGATCAAAATCTTCGCCACCGACATCCATCGAAATTCACTGGAGACCGCCAGTTCAGGGGTTTTTTCCGAGGAAGACGTGCGCCAAATTCCTAGGGATCTGCTGGAGCGATATTTCTCGCGCCATGGGGATTGGTACCACATCTCGCGGGAATTAAGGCAATCGGTGATCTTCGCTCCCCACGACATTACCAAGGATCCTCCCTTTACGAAGATCGATCTGTTGTCCTGCCGCAATGTGTTGATTTATCTCGACACGCTAGTCCAAAGGCGGGTCCTCGCCATGTTCCATTTTGGGATGAAGGTCAACGGCACGCTGGTATTGGGACCCAGTGAATCCCTGGGGGATCACTCCCGGGAATTTGAATGCCTCGACCAGCGTTGGAGAGTATTTCGCAAGCTGCGGGACGTGAGGCTTGCCGAGGCGAAAGTGGCGCCGATGTCTCCCGCATTGACCACGGTGATTCGGACCGAGCCGCCCCATGGACTTACAACCCAGCTTCAACGCAGCAATATCGAGTCCGATGTGCTGGAGGATTTACTTGACCGCTATGTCCCTCCGAGCATGCTGGTCAACGAGCATTTCGAGCTGATGTACTCCTTTGGCGATGCCCGTAAGTTTTTGGTGCAACCCAAGGGCCGCCCCACGACGGAGATTATAAAACTTGTCCGAGGCGATCTCCGCATGGCGCTCAGCGCGGCCATGCACCGGGCATCACGTGAGAACCAGCGGATCGTATTCCAAGCAGTGAGGACCGAAACCGACGCCGGCTCATGGCATGTCCAAGTCGCGGTCGAACCGTACATCAACCAAAAACAAAAAATGTTCTTGGTTTGTCTGGAACCGGTGGAAACTCGGCGGCAAGAAGTGGGCACCACAGAAGAGGAATTCGATGCCGATGACCACACCGCGCAAAGAATTGTCGACTTGGAACGTGAACTGGACTACACGAAGGAGACGCTCCAAGCCACGGTGGAAGAATTGGAAACGAGCAATGAGGAAATGCAGGCCACCAACGAAGAATTGGTGGCGGCGAATGAGGAGCTGCAAAGCACGAATGAAGAATTGCATTCGGTGAATGAAGAACTGTACACGGTCAACGCGGAGCACCAACGTAAGATCGTGGAGTTAACGCAGCTCACGTCCGATATGGACAACCTGCTCCGCAGTACGGAGATCGGCACGATCTTTCTGGATAAGCAGTTGCGGATTCGTCGTTTCACGCCGGGCATCGCGGAAACCTTCAATTTGATCTCACAAGACGTGGGCCGATGGATCGACTCCTTCACGTACAGCATTCTCGATTCCGACTTAGTGCTCGAAATCAAGCAAGTGCTCGAAATCGGCGCGCCCTTCGAACGCGAAGTGCGTGATCGGGACGACCGCTGGTATTTGATGCGCATTTTGCCCTACCTATACGATGGCAAGGTGGACGGTGTCGTGTTGACGCTCATCGAAATCACGACTCTCAAAGCCGCGGAGAGGAAGCTAGCCGAGGTCTCGGAAATCGTCGAACATGCCTATGATGCGATCATGCGGCTTTCACCCGACGGTACGGTCACCACTTGGAACGTCGGCGCGGAAAAACTCTTCGGTTTTTCTCGCGATGAAGTGATCGGCAAGAATGTCTCGCTGCTCGTGCCCCTTAACATGCCACCGAATGGCAAGCCGTCCTCTCGCACGCCCTCGAGGGTGCGTCGGTCGACCGCTTCGAAACACAGCTTACTTGCAAGGATGGCCACGTCATCGATGTTTCCCTGACTCTGTCTCCGATCCGCAACGTCAACGGCGAGGTCCTCGGCGCGTCTGAAATCATCCGCGATATCACGGCCCAGAAACAAGCAGAGCAGGAAGTCCGCGACGCGATTCAAAACCGGGACAAATTCCTGGCGATGCTCTCCCACGAATTGCGAAATCCGATGGCCGCCGTGCTCAACGCGACCACCCTGCTCAAAGAAGGGGATATCGAAGCGACGACGGAGGAAGAAGCCCACGGCGTAATCGAAAGGAATGTCCGCCACGTCGCGCGCCTGCTCGACGATCTGCTCGACTTGTCGCGGTTCACGCACAACAAGATCACTTTGCATCGGCAAATCGTGGACGTGAATGCCATGGCCATTGACGTGGTGGAGTGCGTGCAACCCCTCGTGGATGAGAAAAGCCAGGAATTGCACGTCCATACCGAATCCGAACCTATTTTCGTCGAGGGGGACATCGGCCGCATCCAACAGGCACAAGTCAATCTCTTGGTGAATGCCGCGAAATACACCCGTAAAAAAGGACGCATCGACTACAGCGCGCACCGCGATGGTGACGAAGTCGTGTTCCGGGTCACGGACAACGGTATCGGCATCTCCCCGGCATTCCTGCCTCACATCTTTGAACCGTTCATGCAATCCGACCAGTCGCTCGACCGTTCTCAGGGCGGAATGGGCCTCGGCTTACCCTTGGTAAAGCTGATCGTGGAAGCCCACGGAGGGACCATTCTCGCGGAGAGTGACGGCATCTCTCGGGGGAGCCAGTTCACCATCCGCCTGCCCCTGACCCAACTCCGCCCCGAGGAAAAACCGACGAAGGACATCGTCTCGGCCGACGGGAAAAAAATGGTCATCGTCGAGGACAACGCGGGTATCCGTAAGATGCTCGCCGCGTCCATGAAACTTAAGGGTTTCAACGTCGTCGTGGCCGCGGACGGAAATGAAGGGCTGGATACGATCGTCGAATTCGATCCGGATGTGGCGCTGATTGACATCGGCCTGCCAGATGTCAATGGCTACGAACTGGCACAAATGATTCGTGCGAAACCCGAGTTCCGGAACCTGCTCCTGGTCGCCGTCACCGGCTACGGTCGGGAGAGCGACTGCGCGGAAGCATTCGACGCCGGATTCAACCTGCACTTGGTCAAACCGCTCGATCCCAGCGAAGTCTTGACCGCCATCGCGGAGTATTTCACCAATGAAGGCCCAGGTGTAACCCGCACCGAAACGGCTTCGAAGTAAGGCACGCAAGCCTGCGGCGGTTTCGCGGGAACGAATTGCACGGAAGCGTCCGGCCACGGCCAACTCACTCGACGGCGATTCCCCTTCAAGGCGTTCCCGTCTTCTCCAACTTGTTCGTTGGCCCCCCTCCGCGCCTGTTGCTTGCCGAATTCGGCGCAGCATTCCATACTGAACGTCAGACACAAGTGACGCATCTGTTGCAAGGAGAGAAACATGCGCGGCGCGCGAACGTGGTCCATTGCTTTGGGTCTGGTCGTCATATGGTGTTGGTTGCCAACTGGAAACCACACGGCCCTCGCGAGCATCGTTCGTTTCTACTCACCTCGACCTTATGAGGGAATCGCCGATAGCCCTTGGGCCGTGAGCTTGGGAGCCGACAGCGAGGAGTGGGGGGGATATTTTCTCGAAGACTTTGAGGATGGCAAACTCAATACGCCCGGCACACATTCCTCTTCCGTGGGGGGCGAGAACGGCCTCCCCATGGTTTTTGGCGGTGAAATCAAAGAGGGGCACTCAGTCGACCCCGGTGGCATGTCGGTCCAGAGTAAGACCCTCGCCGCAACGCTTTCCATTCCGCCGATCTATTTCACGGTGCTGACATTCATGCTTGATGCAAACGCGTTAGGCTCGTTGCCTCGTGACGTGGGATTTGCCTGGACAGGCGACAAAGACGGTATAAACATTCAATTCACGGCCTTGGACCGCAATGGCGATCCACTCGGGCAGTTGGTCGACGAAGGTGACGGCTCCATAAAATTCTTGGGCGCTAGCCATCCAGATGGTATCGGTGGGATTCGAATTTACGCCCGTCGTCGCTCGGAAACACCCTTCACGCTGGCGATCGACCACCTTCAGTATGGCGGACGGTCAACCGCCTTGGCCGAGCCTCGCATTCCGGGAGATGCCGACGGAGACGGACTCGTCAGCTTGAACGATTTTGCCATCCTTAAAGAAACGTTCGGCACGCGTGACCTGCGGGCCGATTTCAGTGACGACGGCATCATTAACCTTGCCGACTTCGACATCCTCAAGCAGAACTTTGGCAACCCGGCGACTCCCGTCCCCGAACCGTCGATCCTCGACTTGGCCATTATTGCCCTCCTGACCATTGGCATCGGGTGTTTGCGACGAGTCGGGCAAACTGAAGCCCGCCGTGCGGAGGGCTATCTGAACTCGCGCCTACGATTGCGGTCGGTCCATCGGGCCGCTTGACCACGGCTAGCAAATTCCCATATCGTGTTCTGTCGTGATGGAAGGTATTTGGCCACGGTCATTGATGAACCGTTAATTACATCATTCAGATGATACGCGACGGGTTGGACCCCGCGCCCGGCGACAAACCTCCCGGCAATGGCGATGTGGCTTTTTGGCATCGGCCAGGAACCTCAAATTTCCGGCTTCGAGACATGGTTTTTCGCTGGATTCCCGGGGGACTGCCTTACGTCATTGAGCGATGTCCGGGAAGGAGTATCCAGCATGCTTGTTCTTTCTCGTCGAGCCAAAGACAAGATTCATTTCCCCGATGTCGGCATCACCATTCACTTTATTCGGGTGCAATCTGGAACGGCGAAGATCGGCATTGACGCCCCGATGCAGATTAAAATCGTCCGCGACAACGTGTGTCCTGATGCGGAGTCTCGCGCCAAAAACGTTCGGGGCGAGCTCTTGCAGTTGCCGCGTGAGGTCCGGCACGCCATTCGGAATGAACTTCATGCGATCAGCGTCGGCACCCATCTTTTGAATGAGCAACTACGGATGGGGCTGGAGGAAGATGCCCAGGAAACTTTCGACACCATTCAAGAATCACTTCAACGGCTCGACGAAAACCGCGTCCTGCAACGACGCGAAGAAACGTCACTCATGCACCCGACGGAACCCGGCACGGTGCTCGTCGTGGAAGACGAAGCCAACGAGCGCGAGCTTCTCGTGGGGCTGCTGCGGCTCAAGGGGTACAACGTGTCCAGTGCGGCCGATGGAGAGGATGCTCTTGAATACCTGGCGACACATGACACTCCCGCCGTGATTCTAATAGATATGAAACTTCCCCATCGCGACGGTGCTTCCGCCATCCGGGAAATTCGTGCCGACAGCCGCTGCAAAAACACTCGGGTTTTTGCCATCAGCGGCACGTCTCCCATGGAGAACGGCTTGGAGATCGGCAGCCAGGGCGTGGACCGGTGGTTCCCGAAGCCTGTCAACACCGAAAACCTCATGGATGCCTTGGCACATGCTTCGGCGCCTTGTTGAGCGAATTGCCCGGGACATGACGTGGGCTCACGTTCAAACCAGTGCCGACGCGCAAAAATCTCACCGAGCCGGCTATTCATTCATTCTTGCCTATTGAATGCGGAAAGCCCGCGACGTTTGACCGCCGCGGGCTTTGCTTGTGGTATTCGCGTAAGTTGAACTTATCGTTACTTACGGAAAGGATTCGCCGGGATCGTGGCCCGAACCGTGGGCGTACGGAACTGGCCCGGAGCGGCTTGGACATCGCCTGTTTCATCGGCCAAGGCCACGGAGTGCCGTCCGCCAGCACCGTTGGCCGAAGCATTGGCACCATTCAAGCCTACGGCTAGCGACTTCGTGAAAGGATTGACCGCTCGGGCACGGACTGTCGCACCGTTGCTGCCGAGCGCTTGCGAGCTTGCACCGTCGGACGCCAAGGCCAGTCCCGCGCTTCCTTCCACGGCGATCGCTTCGGCGACACTGCCATCGGTCGCGGAGGCGGCGGCGAGGCTGGCCCCTTCCGCTTGGGCCACCGCCGTGCTGTTGCGGCGGGCATCCGACAGCGCCAGCCCACCCTCGGTTGCCACGGCCAAGGCTTGGCTATTGTCGATCGCGATGGCTCGCGCGAATCCACCATCCACGCCGATGGCGACCGCCGTGCTGTCATTCACGGCGAAAGCTTGGGCGATACCATCTTCACTGATCGCCACCGCTTGGCTGTTGTTCGCGGCCAAGGCGTTGCTGCGGCCATTGAACGCGGCGTCCGCGATGGCCTGGCTGTTGTTCACCGCACGGGCATTGGCGCGGGAACCGAAGGCAGCATTGGCTTGGGCCAGGCTGCCATTGCGGGCCGTCGCGTTGGCTCGGCTGCCCCAAGTGGCATTGGCGCGGGCTTCGCTGCCGTTCCTGGCGTTCGCGTTGGCTCTGCTCCAGTACGACGCGTTGGCCTCGGCCACACTGCCGTTACGGGCGTTCGCGGTCGCTCGGCTACCCCAAGTTGCGTTGGCGGTAGCGGAGCTGCCATTGCGGGCGTTGGCGCGGGCGATACTGCCGTTGCTAGCATTGGCTTCGGCCCGGCTGCCATTCCGAGCGTTCGCGATCGCCAGGCTTCCATTGGAGGCGTTCGCCGTGGCGGTGCTGTTGCGGTCAGCAATCGCGATACCCACGCTGTCACGTCCGCCGGTCGCTTCCGCGCCACCGCGTCGCGTGCTGCCAGTGGCTCCGCCGACACCGACGGCGATCTGCTTGCCACGACGGGTTTCCACGCCCACCCCGAAACCACCTTCCGGGTTCAGCGAGACATTGGTGCGCGCGGAACCGATATTCAGTTGTCCGGCGCCGTTGCCACCACCCGAAAACCGTGTGCGGCTATTTCGGCTCGGTTGGACCGCGGACTTGAATTGAGGCTGCACGGCGGACCTGTATTGCGGCGAGCCACTTGACTTCGTTCTCGATGAACCGTTCGACTGGAACGATGAACGTCCCTGCACGAAGCGATCCAGATTGAATTGTGCCTGGGCCAGCGAAGTGGCTGCCAGGGCGATAGCCGAGGTCATGGCGGCAAGTTTGAGGGAGCGTGTCATGTCCAGTTCCTTGTCGAAAAGAAGTGTCGCGATAGGTCCGATGTGCCCGTGCATCTCTGATTCACCCTCTCATACGCTCGCAAGCCGAACTGTTACAAGGATTTTCGCGAGAACTTGCGTTTCACATAACATGCTATTTAGAATGGACTTACGGCCAAAAAGACCCGGCAAATGCACGTTGCCGGCCGCTCAGCCTTCGAGCGCTCACTGCTAAAGAGACCGATGCTCTGGAGTTCGCATGGACCATGATGCCCGACTCAGCCGAATCGAAACCCTCTGGTCCGTGGTGCGGCGGGCTCATGAAGACGACCTGTCGGCGGCTCAGGCAGCGCAACAAGAACTGATTGACCGCTACGGCGGGGCCGTGCGGCGTTATCTGCTGGGCGCATTACGTGATGAGGACGCCGCTGACGAGGTGTTTCAGGAATTCGCGTTGCGGTTCGTGCGTGGTGACTTTCAGAAGGCAGCTCCGGAGCGGGGCCGATTTCGCAGTTTCGTGAAGACATCGATCTATCACCTGATCGTCGATTTTCAGCGCCGCGCAACGCGTGATCGCAAGCATCGAAGCCCCGCATTTGAATTTACCGACGACATGCAAGCCTCACTGGAGCAGATGGATGCCGCATTCACCTCGAGTTGGCGGAGCGAGCTGCTGGCAAGCAGTTGGTCCGCGCTGCAATCGCGAGAATCCGCGAATGGCAAACCTTACTACACGGTGCTCCGTTTTCGAGCCGATCACCCTCACCTGAGATCGCCGGAACTGGCCGAGGAACTTTCCAGCAAACTAAATCGGCCTTTGAGCCCGGGCAATGTTCGTGTGCTCGTGCACAGGGCGCGGGAGGTTTTTGCCGAATTGCTGCTAGCAAATGTCGAGGATTCCCTGGAGAATCCGTCCTTGGACGACTTGGAACAGGAACTGATCGCGCTCGATCTGTATTCCTATTGCAAACCGGTCCTCAGCCGTCGCCGCGGAGATTGATTCTCCGGTATCGACATGTGGCCACGGCGTGGTAGCGGCGCGCAACTCACCATCCACAAGACACGCACTGCTTGACCTCCGCGAGCCTCGACCGCAATGCCCCCTTCCGATCCTCAACGCGAATCCTCAGCGGAAAAGGACGCGGAATCTCTGCGGATGAGCCAACTCGACACGGATGTGGATCCGGGAAGCCGCTGGCGAGAGGACATGTCACGGACTGGTTTCGCGCCCAGCTTCGCCCCACCCATGCGGCCCGATTCACCCGCGAATTTGGCACCGATCAAAGTGCTGGCGAAGGGAACCCGTCTCGGTGATTTTGAAATCGAAGACGTGTTGGGCCGGGGCGCTTTCGGGATCGTGTATTTAGCGCGGCAACTGTCCCTCGAGCGGCAAGTGGCCCTCAAAATCACGCGGAACCTGGGGCATGAGGGCCGCACCATGGCGCGGCTGGAACATGAAAACATCGTCCAGGTGTTTTCCGAAAGCGTGTCGCCGGATGGAAAGCAACGCTGGCTCTGCATGCAGTACATTCCCGGTACCACGCTGGAAGCCGTGATTCGCAGCATGCACGGCCAGAAATCCCGGGAGTGGAGTGGCGAGTCCATCTTGGCACTCATTGATGAATTGCATCCCGACCCGCCGGCGTTTCATCCCGGCGCCCTCCGCGAACGGCAAGAGCTGGGACATGCCGATTCACTCGAAGCGGTCTGTTGGATCGGCGCGCGGCTGGCCGAAGCCCTGGCGTATGCCCATCAAAACGGTGTTTTGCATCGAGACATCAAACCGGCCAACATCCTGAAAACGCGGTACGGACGGCCGATGCTGACCGATTTCAATCTGGCGTTCCAACCCATCAATATCGCAGCCGGGAACAAATCGCTTTTCGGCGGCACGCTGGCTTACATGTCTCCGGAGCATCTCGACGCCTTTCACCCCAACAAGGAAACGAGTCCCGACGTCGTCGACGAACGTTCGGACATCTTTTCCCTGGGCGTGGTGCTACATGAATTGGCCACGGGAGACGTGGCTCTCCCCTCCTCCACAAAGAGCCTCGACAACCTGGAAAAATTGGAATGGATCACTGATGCCCGGCGGTCCATGCCTCTAACTGCTGGCAAGTCCTCGACCACGTCAGGCCAAGTCTTCAACCGCGTGATCCATGAATGCCTGGCTCCTGATCCCGAACATCGCTGCCAGCGTGCCGCTGATCTGGCCGAGTCCTTGGCGGGCTGCAAGTCCTTGAGCGAGGCCGAAAAAGAGCTGCCCCATGCTGGCCTAGTTACGCGGTCCGCGTTTCGGCATCCGTTCGTATGGCTGATTCTCTTGGCCATTTTGCCGCACCTGCCGATCGGCAGCACGGTCAACATCGCGTACAACGCGTTTCGCATCGTGGGCCACCTGTCGCCGACCCAACAGAACGTCTTCCAGGAACTGGTGGTCGCCTACAATGGCATTCTGTATCCGCTTTGTCTCGGCTGGCTGGCTTATGTGTTGCGGCCCGTGTTCGTGGTCTGGAAGGCATCGCGAAACGATGAGGCCGCGCTGGACGCGGAGCAAATCGATGCCGCGCGCCAGCGGACCACACGGTGGCCATTTTGGGCCGTCACCCTGGCCGGCATCGGTTGGCTGCCAGGGGGAATCTTCTTTCCCCTGGCACTGCACGTCCGCGCCGGACCGGTCGAGCCCTGGGTCTTCGTGCATTTCTTGGTTTCCTGCACGCTGTCCGGCCTGATCGCAATGACATACTCCTATTTCGCGATCCAATTTCTGGCGACCCGTATCTTCTATCCCAACTTGTGGGGCAACGTCGCGAACCTGCATGCCACGGCCACCGCCGAATTGGGGGGATTACGCCGCTATTTGAGCATCTTTCAAATGCTGGCCGGGCTTGTCCCCCTAGCCGGGGCGATTCTCGTCGTGGCACTCGGTCCCGAGGATGAATCCACCTTTGGCGTGTTTCAGTTCCTCGTAATCACGCTCATCGTACTCGGCTTCTTTGGTTTTGAACTGGCCAATCGGAGCAGTTTCTTGATCAACCAAACGGTCCATGCCATGACGAAGCGGCGTGGCACGCGACGCGATTCCCGCAGCGCGAATTAACGAGCAGCCACGGTGTCCTGGGAGCGCAGTCCTTGGACCACTTCCAGCAACTGCGTGGTGACGGGTTCTTCCGGCTGAATCTCGAGGACCTTTTGCAGTTCCCGTTCGCCATGCTCCAGATGGCCCAGCACGAGGTGGTGGTAGGCCAGCAAGAAGTGCTTGGACATCGATTCGGAATCCGACTTGGCCTCTCGGGACAAGGCGTGGTATTGGGACGTGTACTCATCACGTTCCGCGTAGAGCGGACGGAGCGTCGACCAATTCCAGATCGGACCACGCAGCAGTGTCTCGTAGATGTCCGCCGCCGCTTCGTCGTAGTTGGCTTGGGCGAAGTGCGTCAGGGCACGGAATTGATAGGCCGCGGCACTCGCGGGTGAAAGCTCGAGGACCTGATTCATGATCTCCGTGGACTGGGCATACTCACGATTTTTGAAGGCGTGCCGGGCTTCAAAGGTGAGTTCCAACGCACGAGCGGCGTCATCGACCGGTTGCGGTTCCTCAACGATGGGTTCTGGCAGCGGTATCACTTCAGGCTCGGGGCAAGGCCGCGGTGTGACGTGTCCCGGATTCGGCAGGCAGATCGGCTGAGGATGGGGGCCAGGATGCGGTGTTCCATAACCGGGATCATCGATAATGATCGGCTGCCTTCCCGGTTGGCGAACCGGATTCCAGCGGATGCCGTCTCCATCGAGGGAAATCCCAATCGGCCCGGAGCCGACCACGATGCGGCCACGCTTCGGTTGGATGTCATCATGGGGACCACGGTACCGCATGTCGGTAATGTCCGATCCCGATCGGCCCGTTTGCGGCCAATTCTTATTCATGGCGGCCTGTGCATGCCGTCCGATGTTGAAACTCGGCGTGTTTCGGCCCGATCCACCGAACTGCACGCTGCCTCCCTTGAAGCTGAATTGGGCCTGGGCGGAAGCCGTCAGGGCCAAGCTGGAAAGGATGGTCAGGCCCCAGATCGTGATTTGCGAGGTGCGTTTCATTTCTGTTTTCCCTTGTGATTTGTGGCTTGGTGTCCCCGCCCTTTCTGCTCATTCCCTCATACGAACGGAATGGCCACTGTTACAGAAAAAAGGCGAAACAGCCCCACAAGCACGTAAACCACTACTGAAAAACGTTTTGCGTCGTACGGCTAACGAGCAGCTTTCGAGTTTCGTGCGAGAAGTTCCCGTTCTGGTGCGGGTTTGGCGAGGACCCCGCGCCCCGGTCGATAAAAAGGGTAATCGCGGGACCAAAGCCGCTCATGTGCCTTCGTGAACATGCTTCCATCCGGAACCTGATTGACTGGTGCGTTTTATGCGACCTGCAACCGCCTCCTCCGCGAAGGAACCGCCGCACCACCGCTGGCACCAGGCGTTTCTGCAATACATCCGCGGGGAATGCCACCTCGCGCCGAACACGGTCGCCGCGTATAGCCGGGACATTCGCCGGTTTCTAGGATGGGTCGGCAAGCGGAGCCTGGTGGGGCTGGGCATTCGTGAGTTGAGCGATTACGCGAGTTGGCTGCAGGAACTCGAACTTTCGCCCACAACCATCGCCCGGCACATCGTTTCGCTGCGGGTCTTTTTCCGCTACCTGCAACTGGAGGGGGTGCTCCGCGAGAGCCAGGCGGAATTGCTCGACTCGCAAAAATGGTGGCGGCGGCTACCTCAAGTCCTCAGCCCCAAGAAGATCGACAAACTCCTTCAAAGCCCTAGTCCGGAGAGACCGCATTGGCGGCGGGATCGGGCGCTGCTCGAAATGCTGTACGCCACCGGTTGCCGGGCTTCGGAGATTTCCTCCATGCGGCTGGCGGATCTGCGATTGTCCGAAGGGCATTGCCGCTGCACGGGCAAGGGGGACAAGCAGCGTCTCGTACCCCTGGGGCAACAAGCCAAGGAAGCCGTGCAAGCCTACCTGGAACATGAAAGGCCGGCTTTATTGCCGCCGGGGGATCAAGACTGCCCCTGGCTCTTTCTTTCCGTTCGCGGTAGACGTTTGAGGCGAGAGCGAATCTGGGAACTCTTCAAGCGCTATGCCAAACAAGTCGGCATCTCGGAGCAAACCAGCCCGCATACGCTACGGCACAGCTTCGCCACGCACATGTTGGCCGGCGGGGCCGACCTCCGGCAGGTGCAGGAGCTGCTCGGCCATGCCAGCATCGCGACCACGCAACTGTATACGCATGTCGATTACTCCCGCTTGAAACGGATCCACAAGGAATTCCATCCGCGAGCTTGAAGCGGCCATGCTCCTCCGGCAAGAAACTCTTCCGTGCCCCTGCGAGAATTTTTTCGCAACCGTGTGGCAAGCGGCCCGATAACCGTAGTCGGGGACATTTGCATCTCCCCAACTTCACCACACGCATGAAAGGAAACCGCCATGAGAATGTCGGAAGCCGACCGGGAAGCTTATCCTCGTCTAAAACGTTATATCCAATACCGCATGCCGGAAGTGCTGCAAGTCTCATCGATTCGCCGGAACATGAAAACCTATGGCAGCCTCGATACACGGGCGTTTCGCAACGCCTTGACTTGGGGCAGCGGGCCCCTGGTGGTGATCAAGGAGCTTTCCAATTTTCAATGTGGCGTCCAATGGGCGAATGGCTGTTTCGTGCATTCGCGCCCCGATCAAATCGAACTCGATTTGACCCTCAGCTCCGACTTCGAGGAAAACCCGTACGGCGCGGGCAGCATTGACCGCACGAGCAGCGGCCGCCGCGTCTTCATCATTGGCACGACCATTCTGCATGAGCTTTGCCATTGGGGAAATTTCCACGCTGGCAAGGGAGAAGCCACGGAACAAGGGATTGCTTTCGAAGTCGCCACGTATGGCCGGAACATCGGCTAAACCATTTCGTAAGCCGAGCGGAATTTGACTTACGGATGGAAGGGCGGGATTTTGGCGGTGCGCGCCCCGCTGAGCATTTCGCGGGCATAGTTGCTCACCCGTTCCACGATCCGCCGCAGGAATTCCTCTCCCGTTTCGGCGGAAGCAAGAGCCGGCGCGGGATCGGGCTGGTCGGCCACGGAATCCCGTCGGACGTTCTGGGGGAAGGCAGCCAGTGCCACGGAGGTCTCAAACTCCTGGGCATGGCCCGGCAAGTCTTCCGGCAAGCGCGTGCCTGACTTGAGCAGTTCCCGGGCATCCGCTTCCTGAAGCACATCCCAATAGGAAAGGAATTGCAGATTGACCTGAAACGTTCGCAGGAATTGGTCCCAAATGGCTCGGCAGGGGGTCACGTTTCCGCCGTGGCCATTGAGGACGAGCACGTGGGAAAACCCAGCCCGCACCATGCTACGGATCAAATCCTCCAAGGTTGCGAGGAACACGCCGGGTGACAGGCTCAGCGTGCCGGGGTGCCGCATGTGGTGTTCGCTGATCCCGGCCATCAACCCCTGGGCTACCACGGCATGCGGCGTGAGAGATTGGGCCACTCTTTCCGCGATCAGATTCACGCTCCGCCAGTCATGCTCCATGGCCAGATGTTCCAGATGTTGCTCCACGGCGGCAATCGGCAGAATGCACAGCCGCAGTTCGCCGGCGTCCATCCGCTGCCGGAATTCGCGCCGCGTCAGTTCGCCCAACAGATACGGCTGGTCCATTCGCATGCCCTCCCGTCGTCACGAAACCGGCGTCAAGCGGATTGCTCCACCATGTCCCGCGCGTGGTAACTGGAACGTACGAAGGGGCCGCTGGCGACTTGCAAGAATCCAAGCCGTCGTGCCAGCCGGCCAAGCTCGTCGAATTCTTCCGGTGGAACATACCTTGCGACCGCTAGATGCTCCGGCGAGGGTTGCAGGTATTGCCCCAGGGTAAGGTAGTCGCACCCCACTTCCAGCAAGTCGGCCAATGTTTCCCATAGCTCCTCCCGGGTCTCTCCCAGCCCGAGCATGAGCCCGCTCTTGGTACGAATCGCCGGGTCAATTTCCTTGACGCGCCGCAGCAGTTCTAGCGTCCAGCGATAGTCCGATTTGCGGCCGCGAACCTGTCGATACAAGCGGGGCACGGTTTCCGTGTTGTGATTGAAGACTTCCGGACGCGCGGCCAGAACCCGCTCCACCGCGCCCGGTTTTCCCAGAAAATCGGGCGTGAGGACTTCCACCACGGCGCCGCAGCGTTCCCGAACCGCCAGCACGCTGCGATAAAAGTGCTCGGCACCTCCGTCGGGCAAATCATCGCGGGTGACCGACGTAATGACCACGTGTTTCAGCCCCAAGCGATGGGCAGCCTCCGCCACGCGTTCCGGCTCGTCGCCCTCCAGAGGTAATGTCTTCCCTTTGGCCACCGAACAGAAACCGCAGGGCCGCGTGCAGACGTTCCCCAAGATCATGAAGGTGGCCGTCTTCTGGGAATAACATTCCATGCGGTTGGGGCAGCGGGCATTGTCGCAGACCGTTTCCAACCCCAACTCATCCAAGAGGCGCTCCGTGAAATGATTGGCGTTTCCCTTGGGAATGTTCCGCTTCAGCCAGCGGGGCAGCCGCCGGGCAGGCACAAGCGGATCGGAGAGGGTTTCCTCGGGAGAAATGATGGGCAAAGTTTGCATCAAGGAAGGCTCCAGACAACGCCATCGCGTTCACGAGTCCAAGGATGGCCAGTATAGACATGGCAACGAGGAAAGCCCAAGGCGGCCGGCAATTGCTCGATCAGATGCGAGCGGACTTCGCTCATGGTGACCGGCCTTCGACGTTCCAATGTGAGAGATCCGGCGCGCACGCCTGCTTCCGGATCCGACGCGACACGCCGCATCAATCGCACGTCCGGGCATACATTGATCCACGCTCCAAAACGGACGGCACGATCTTGAACCGTGATGCCCATAGTGATCAGCCGCCCCGATCGTCCGAGTAGCCCTCGAGCGTCCCAAGCCGTGCGGTGCCGCACCCCCAAGGACCACACACACTCCTCAAGGCCCTGGCGGAACATCTCTTCGAAAACGTGAAAGTCTCCGTCGAATGCGTTTAGCGAAACGAGGGGGTAAACGGCCAACTGTCCCGGGGCATGGAACACACATCCTCCAGCGTGGTCCTTCCAGGCCACCGAGATTTCTCGTCGCCGCAATTCATCGGACGGCATGCAAAAGTGGGCCCGCGAGCCGTGCCTTCCCACGGAGACGCCGTGCGGGTGTTCCGTGAGAAACAGATGCAGCCGTTCCGCCTGTTCCCAAGCCATGGACTGCAAGACCTGCGACTGCAATTCAGTCCAGGCCTCCAGCTCCAACAACCCAGTCAGATAGACTTGGCTGCTGCGTTGGTTCTCGGCTTGCGGCAATGACGCGGACATGGCCTTGATCGAAAAATGTTTGTTTGGGCCGCCTTGCTACAGCGACCGGCCTCTTTCTTTTAGAATACGCGGCAGGGGGCGAACTGAACACGCTCGCAAGTCCAATCCAAACTCGCAAAAAGTGGGAAACCGGCCATCGCCAAGAAGAAAAAGAAATCCAGCGGTAGTGCGAATGCCGCGTCCAACGAACGCGTGATCGCCGAAAATCGCCGCGCGCGACACGAGTACGACATCCTCGAAAAAATCGAGTGCGGCATCGTTTTGGTCGGCAGCGAAGTGAAAAGCCTGCGGCAGGGGACGGTTTCCCTGGCCGAAGCCCATGGCCGTATGAAAGCGGGGGAAGTGTGGCTCGTCGGCTGCGACATTCCGGAATACGTGGAAGCCAATCGGTTCAATCACGACCCCAAGCGTCCCCGCAAGCTGCTGTTGCATCGTCGGGAGATCCGCAAGGTGGCGGAAAAGGCGTACCAGAAGGGCCTTACGCTGGTTCCGCTGAAGATGTATTTCAAGGAAGGCCGGGCAAAGGTTCTGCTCGGCATCTGTCGCGGAAGGAAGTTGCACGACAAGCGGCAGGCGTTAAAAAAGGCCTCTTCTCAGCGCGAACTGCGGCGCGTAACCCAACACGCCGAGCGGAGATAACGCCAGCCTCCTCGCCTGAAATTCGCACGGCGCGCGTCCAGCGAACCAAACGGCGTCCACTGTCGTAGCGTAAGAGTTGTGATATGATGAAAGGGTGCCACGCCCGATTCGGCACAAGCTATTGACTGACCGGCCCTTACGCGAAGCCACGCAATTTGGTACGGCTTCGCCGACCCCGCAAAACGAGCCCCGCTTCTTCCATGCTCACGTTGAAGAACGTCCGCAAGTCTTATCGGGAACCGGATGGCAATCGTCTGCCTATCCTCGATCTGGAAAAGCTGGACATCGCCGCTGGCGAGCAGGTGGTGCTGGTGGGCGAAAGTGGCGGCGGGAAGACCACGCTGCTGCATCTCATCGCCGGCATCTTGCTGCCAGACGAGGGGCAAATCGAGATCGGCGGGACAGACATCACCCGGCTGTCGGAAGCGGCTCGGGACCGATTTCGCGCGGCGTACATCGGTTACGTCTTCCAAACCTTCAACCTGTTGGCCGGGTTTTCGGCGCTGGAGAACGTGCTGTTGGGCATGGCCTTCACCAAGCGGGGTGCCGATATCTCCCGTGCCAAGGATTTGCTTGACCGTGTTGGCTTGAGCCATCGTGCCACGCATCGTCCGGGCATGCTTTCGGTGGGCGAACAACAGCGTGTGGCCGTGGCCCGAGCCCTCGCCAGCCATCCCAAAATCGTCCTCGCCGATGAGCCGACGGCCAACGTCGATCGTGGCCACCAACAGCAGATCGTCGAGCTTATGGTCTCCGCCTGCCGGCAAGACGAAACCGCATTGCTGCTCGTCACGCACACGCCCGAGGTCGCCGAGCAGTTTTCCCGTGTGGAACCATTGGACCAGATCAATCGTGTCGCCGCTGGCGCGGCATGAAAGCAAACAGCACCTCGAAGTGGCCTTCCAAGGGAACGAGATTCAGGTAGGGATCGCATGAATCTGTGGATTATCGCTTGGCGCAGCATCCAACAGCGCGGACTCGCTTCGTCACTCACCACGCTTTCCATGGCCCTGGGCGTGATGCTCGTGGTCACGGTGCTGGTGATCCATGGCCTAGTGCAAGAGTCTTTCGTCCGTAGTTCGCAAAACTTGGGCTACCACATGATCGTGGGCGCCAAGGGAGGCAAGCTGCAACTCGTGCTCAATACGGTCTTCCACCTCAGTACGCCGGTGGAGAACATCCCCTACAGCTACTACAAGGAATTCGTTGACGGGAAATTTTCGGCGGGCGTCGACTTCGCCATCCCCTGCTGCATGGGCGATTATTACCAGGGTTTCCGCGTCGTGGGCACCACGCCCGAGCTATTCAACCGGCTCGAACTGGGCGAAGGGCAAAAATACGAATTCAGTTCGGGCAAGAATTTTCGGCAGGAGGACTTCTTCTCCGGCGTGATTGGTGCCCGAGTTGCTCGGGAAACGGGCCTCAAGGTCGGCGACAAATTCCAACCCACTCACGGGGCGGACGACGGCCACGTGCATGATGCGTTCACGGTGGTCGGCGTTTTGGCTCCTACCGGAACGCCGCACGACAATGCCCTCTACGTCAACATGGAAGGTTTTTTCCTGCTCGAGGGGCACGCCAAGGAAAGTGAAGTCGACCATACGGAAAGCGACGACCGAGACGAGCACGGGCCTGAGGATCACGATCACGCTGAGCATGATGAGTACGATGCGGCAGATGAGGGGGATGCGGCCAAGGAGCCGTCCCCAAACGGGGAACCCACTGGAGACGCCTCGGTGCGACACAGCGGGTTGACAGTTCAACCAATCGCCTTCCTGCAAGAGGACCACGACCATAATCACGATGACCACGGGCACGATCATGCCCATGATCATACGCCTGCCCATGATCATACGCCCCTCCCAGAGGAACAGCGGGAAGTCACCGCAGTGTTGGTGAAGATGAAAAGCGTGCTCTACGCGATCGATTATCCAAACATGGTCAACGAGGGCCAAGTCGCACAAGCGGTGATGCCCGTGTTGGAAATCACGAAGCTGTTCCAAGTCATCGTGAATCCGATTCAGAATTTACTGCTGGTGCTGACGGTGCTGATCATCATCGTCAGCAGCATTGGCATTTTGGTGAGCATCTACAATTCCATGAGTGAACGGAGGCGGGAAATCGCCGTGATGCGGGCCTTGGGAGCCGATCGCGGCACGGTCATGCGGATCGTGCTTTGCGAATCGATCTTGCTGGCCGTCGGTGGAGGGCTGTTGGGTTGGATCTTGGGCCATGCTTTGGTGGGAGTGGCTTCCCCTTTGGTTCTGGAACGGACCGGCGTGGCTCTGAATTGGTTGCAGTTCGACTGGAAAGAAGTCATCTTGATACCAGGCCTGGTGATTTTGGCGACGCTAGCTGGGCTGCTGCCTGGCTGGACAGCCTATCGCACGGATGTGGCCCAATCACTCAGCCCAACGGCCTAGCGGTCGTCCGCTGGGTATCATGTTTCCCGCGACGGCAGAATTTCGCAACGGAAAGGAACTTCACGATGTTCGCACGTGGCTCGCTGATGGGATGGGCGATGGTTGGCGTTTTATGCCTGGCCTTGCCAGCCTCCGCGCTAGCCTGTCCGTTTTGCAGTGCCGTCTCCCTCACCTTCAGCGAGGAGATGCAGCGTTCGGATGTCGCGGTCCTTGCCAAGCGCGTCCCCAAGGCCGCGCCACCAGCGGAAGGGATTCCCGATCCCAGCACGGAGGATGAAGAAAGCGGTCGTACGGCGTTTGAGATCGTGGAAGTGCTGCGGGGAGGTGAATTTCTACCGTCCGGCAAGTTCATCGAAACGATCTATTTCGGTGAAAACCCGCCGGAGACGACGTTCCTCGTTTTGGGCATCGAACCGCCCGTGATCAGTTGGGGTACCCCCATCCCGCTTAGCAGCCGGGCCGTCGAATACGTCCGGCAGCTTCCGCAACTGGAGGAAAAGTCGGACGTGGAACGCCTCGCCTTCTTCCTCGATTACCTGGAGGATGAAGACGAAATGTTGGCCCGGGACACCTACGATGAGTTCGCCAAGGCGGCTTTCGAGACGGTGCAAGAACTCGAGGACCAATTACCGCATGAAAAACTACTCGCCTGGATCGACGATCCACGCGTGCCGGCCACTCGCCGGCGGCTGTACCTCACCATGCTGGGCGTCTGCGGCAGCGAAGAAGATCTCCCCCTGCTGGAAGAAATGATGCGTTCGGAGGACCGGCAAAGGAAAGCTGGGCTGGACGCGATGATTAACAGTTACCTCATGCTCAAGGGTCCCGAGGGCCTGAAACTCGCCGAGGAACTGTTCCTCAGCAATCCCGATGCCGACTACACGGACACCTACGCCGCGATCATGGCCATCCGGGTCCACGGCGAAGAAGTGAAAACCGTCCCCCGCGAGCGGCTGGTCAAGGGACTGCGCAAAGTGCTTGAGCGCCCGGAACTGGCCGATTTGGTGATCAACGACTTGGCCCGTTGGAACGATTGGGAAGTCACGGACCGTCTCGTGGAGCTCTTCAAAAACGCGGATGAACAGTCGAGTTGGGTCCGCGTGCCCGTGATTAACTTCCTACGGGCATCTCCGCAACCCGAAGCGAAGGAGTACTTGGCGGAATTGTCGGAGATCGATCCCGAAGCGTATAAGCGGGCCAGCGCTTTCGTTGTGCCCTCCGCGCAGCCCTCTTCGGAAGATCCCGCCGCCGAAGAATCCAACGACGTCGTTGACGAGACGACCGAAACTCCTCCGGAAGAAACTCTGGCCGACGCCTCGGAAGGAACTTCCGAAGAAGTTGAGCCCGTGCAAGAACCGGTACAAAATGAAGATACGGTGGAGCAACCCGCGGAAGAGCAGATCGCCGCCTCGGAAAGTGAAGAGAAAGATGCGACGACGGACGCAGTGCAAGTGGCCGCCGTTCAGGAAACGAATCAAGCCGGGCACACGGAGGAGCCCGCTCCCACCGCCAGCAGAACCACTTTCGTCGTGGCTCCGCTGGTCATCGCGGGAGCTTTGGCCTGCCTGATGTGGGTCATCCTGCGAGGATCCGCCCCCAAGGGAGAAGGAAGTTAGAGCAACTCCACAAATTCACGTATAAGCCATTTGGATCCCACTAATTCAGCGTTTTGAGTTTCTGAAGAACCATGTCTCAAGCCACTTTAAGCTGGAAAGCGGAACAGGTTACCAAGGCCGTGGCCGCGGAGGACTTTCAACAGTATCAGGCCTTGAGTCCCTTGGCAGTGACGAGTTGCGCCCTGGGGCTGTTGTCCGTGGTGGCCTTCCTGCATTTGTACTTGGCCATCGTGCCAATTCTAGGAGTGGTCCTGGGGTTCATGGCGCTGAATGCCATCAGCGCTCGTCCCCGTGAGCTCACCGGAAGCGGCCTGGCGAAGGGGGGCATCTTTTTGTCGCTGCTGCTGGGTATCTTGGGCTGGGGACGCATGGGCTATATTTACGCCACGGAGGTTCCCGAAGGACATCAGCGAATTTCCTATGCCGAGTTGCAACCCGACAACAGCTTGCGCACGCCCACTCCGCCGGCCAGCGCGGGGCAGCTTGACGGGCAGCCGGTATTCATCAAGGGCTACATGTACCCTGGCAGCCGCACGCATGGGCTGAGTGAATTCGTGCTCGTGCGGGACCAAGGAGACTGCTGCTTCGGGGGCAATCCCAAAATCAGCGACCGGATTGTTGTCAAACTGGTCGAGCCGCTCCGCACGGACTTCACGTCGGGCTTGGTCCGCGTGGCAGGAATTTTTCATGTAAATCAGACGAATTCCGCCGAGTTGGGCCAAGCTTGGTACGCGCTGGAGGCCGACCACATTCAATGACGCGTATACTCCGCGGACCATCGGTGAAGACGCGGCGTTCCGCATGCTTCTCGGTCGGGATGTTGGCTTGCCTGTGCCTCTCCGGCTGCGATGACGCGGCACGCTCGGTCCAACCCGTGGCTGTGTCTCCACCCGTTCCGGAGACCGACGCGACACCTTCGACTCAAGAAACACTTGCCCCGCCCGAGCAGGACGAAGGATCGTCCACGGCGCGACGAGAGCCCTCCGGCATCGAGCCGTCGCCCCTCTCCGCGCGTTCCGCCAGGGACCGCCGCGAGGCGATGTTCCGGCCTCCTCCGGTTGCGGCAAGTGACGCGGCTCCCGCCCGACCGAGAGGGCTCCCGTCCCGTAAGAAACAGCTCACCTTCGACGACCTGAAGTTCGACATCGAAAAAGGAGAGCCGTTCGAGCGGGAGATGCTCACCCAGGAAATCGAAGCGCTCGTCGGCCAGACCGTGCACCTCTCCGGGTTCATGCTTCCTAGCTTCCAGCAGTCCGGCCTCATCGAATTCGTGCTGGTACGGGACAACATGGAATGCTGTTTTGGCCCAGGCGCGGCACTTTATGATTGCGTCTATGTGAAGATGAACCCTGGCAAGACCGCCGATTTTAACATTCGCCCCGTCACGGTTTCGGGAGAATTTCGCATCGAGGAATTCATCGGTGCCGACGGCATGCACCTGGCCATCTTCGAAATGCGTGCCGACAGCGTGCGCTAACAAAAGTCTAGGGCCGTAAACTTTCAAGCCCTACGGACGGATCGGACCCGGCTCCGGCGATGGCCGCTGCAGAAGCAATCATGCCGAAGCCAGCCCCTCAATCCGTCGCTTTTCCTAAATTGCTCGGCGCTTCGTGGAGGCCATCAGCAAAGCGATTCCCGCTCCCAGCAGAAGCACCGTGCTCGGTTCAGGCACGGCGGCGGCATTGCCCCCGCCGGCGTTGAATTCTCGAAGGAATTCGACGAAGTCGCGCAAGTCCACTTTTCCATCCAACGTGCCGTCTCCTTCGGCGAAGGTCGTGCCGGTATTGAAGTTGGCTTTCAGAATTTCATAGTCAGCCAAATCGACTGCCCCATCATCGTTGTAGTCCCCAAACGCGAAGAAGCTATTGGGGTCAAAGTCGATCGTCAGCAAGGCTGCCGCCTCGGGAGTTCCGTTGAAGGACTCGGCCGTGCGTTCAAAATTTTCGTGTCCGAGCATCATGAGGACCATCGCGTTATTCGGTTCCCACGTGCTTTGATTCACAATGGCCTGCACAAGGATCCCGATGTCGGGAGTTTGTTGATCGGGCCCCGCGTCGCCCACGGTGTCCCACGGCGGAATGTCCGCCCAATCAATCGAGAGCCCCGTCCGCGTTCGGCTGGAAATATCGCCGCCGTTGCCACTGAATCGCAGCGCTTCACCCAATTCACCAAAAATTCGAATAGGCTCCTCTTGGACTTCGTCGTCCGTTTCGTCCACGGTGAACTGAATGTTCGCGCTGTTGATAATTGCGCCCCGGGGAATATCGATGTCGAGGAATCGCACGCCGATCAATTGCGCGTCGCTGCCGCCCCCTTCAGCGCCGATTTCCAAGTCGCTGCTGCCTAGGTCGATATTGTTGTTTTCATTCAGATGTTCCTCGGCATCGTCGTTGCCATCGGCGATACGGACGGAAATGACGTCAGCCTTCGCTGGAGCAGCGATGAAAATCGCACACCCGGCAATGGCCACCAAGGCTCCGCGGCTCACGGCACTTCTTGCGCCATGAATGGCGGTCCGAAGCAAAAGGTAGGGAATGGTCGTTCGAAGTTGCATGGCTGGTTTACCCTCGGTTTCTAGTACGTGTCGCATGGACTAACAGCGTCCATAGCCAGAAAAAATCATGATTCAAAACCGTGAAAGAAATGCGAGGATTCGATGAGAGATGATCTAAATCTCCCTGGCGACAGTCGTGAAACAGTGTTAGCGGCTTCCAAACGGATAGATGGGGATAGGAATCCCGGCGCGCCACTCCGCGCAGCCACTTTTGTAAATGGTCGATTCGATCTTTGGCGGCGACCGATCCTCCAAGTCCAGCGGACAAGTGTTACATTTGGGGTTTTCTCATAGGTCGATTTTCTCAGAGGCATGTAATGCATCACCTAGAATGGCTTCATCGCTTACTACACGAACTTCGCGCCAAAATAAAACAACCAAAAAAACCTTGACGGAGCCTCGTGGGCACCAAAATAGTGATCATGAGGAATGCCTACAATCGGGTACCCATACAGCAAGCGAAAAGACTGCTCCATTTTGGCGCCGATGAATGCTTTCACGCACTGAAGATTCAGCATGCGGGCAGAGGGTTCGTGGCGGTCGCGATCCTGACTTGGTTAAAAACTTGATTCTTCATACTTGGAAGTTCCCCGGCTCGCCTTGACGGCCAACGCGGACTTAGCTACAAACCGCCGCCCAAGGAAGGAACGGATATCACTCGATCTTGCCTGCGCTAGGGAACTCATTTCATGCTGCGTTCATGTTTGCTATGGCTGGTTCTCGGATTGGCTACCGGCCTGAGCGGCTGCACCACTTGTGCCAGCCCGTTCGACTATTGCGGTCCCGTGCGGGATTACCGGGCAGGGTACACGGCATCCCAGCAGGCGTACTACAATGAGGACGGCTCGACCCCCACGCCGGCCACAACGGCAATGGAGGGCAGCGGCACGACGCGCTGACCGAGCTTTAGGTAACCCATTTTTTCGGCTCAAATCCGCTCCACCTCGACTTGTCGGCGGAAGCTGAACGTCCCGCGCGAGCCAACTTTCTTCTCGGCGATTCCCGCGCTCAGCCCTCGCAACTCTTCTCATCCGCCGCGGGAAACATTACTGTTAGAGAAAATTCGCGGAAAATCGACCCGACCCACGAATCGAAGTCTCCGCGGACTTCACCTCCACACCCTTCCACCCATGGGAAGCGCGCCGGCTGAATTCATGTCTTCCACGCCCCCCTCCGCTCCGCTACTGATTCAAGACGCACCGCAAAGATGGAACCGGATTTTGCGAAAGCTGGGGCCGGGACTGATCATCGCCGCTTCAATTGTCGGATCCGGAGAGTTGATCGCCACGACCAAGGTCGGGGCCGAAGCGGGCTTCGCCCTGCTGTGGCTGATCATCCTGGGCTGTGTGATCAAGGTCTTCGTTCAAGTGGAGTTTGGCCGCTTCGCCCTCTCCGAAGGCAAGACGACTTTGGATGCCCTCAATATGCTGCCGGGCCCTCGCCTGCGGGCCAATTGGCTTGTCTGGCATTGGCTCCTCATGTTTAGCTTCTCCATCGCACAATTGGGTGGCATCGTCGGCGGTGTGGGCTCCTCGCTGGCTCTTACCCTGCCATTGACCGGAGATTTTGTCGAGCAAGTGGACCAACTGCCCGAATTGCAACGACAACAAACCGCCTACAAAGAACAACATGAAGCCATGGTCGCGCGGCTGGCCTCCGAACGAGGGATGTCACCCGAAGACGCAGCGGACAATGTCGAGGTCCTGGCCACGGTGCAAGAAGCCTTGGGTCCGCAGCCCGTCGCTCCCTACACCTGGGACGACGTGTATTGGAGCGCGCTGGTCACTCTGATCACGGCCACGTTGCTGGTCAATGGGCGCTACGGCCTGATCCAATCGGTGGCCACCGTTCTCGTGGCCGGCTTCACCGTCGTCACCGCCATCAGCGTGTTTGGCCTGCAATCCCAAGAAAAATGGGCGATTAGCTGGGATGAACTGAGCTACGGCTTGGGCTTTCATCTGCCAGCAGCGCAGGGCGCCCTGGCCACGGCGCTGGCCACGTTCGGCATTATCGGCGTGGGAGCCAGTGAATTGGTCGCTTATCCCTATTGGTGTTTGGAAAAGGGATACGCCCGTTTCACCGGCCCTCGCGAGAACACCGAGGCGTGGTTGGCCCGGGCGAAGGGTTGGCTCCGCGTCATGCAATGGGACGCCTGGTGCTCGATGCTGATTTACACCTGTGCCACGGTAGCGTTTTATCTCTTGGGAGCCGCCATCCTGAACCGGGAAGGGCTCAACCCCGCCGGCAGCCAAATGATCCGCACGCTGGAGCGGATGTATTCGGAAAATGCGCTATTCGGTGGCCATGGCAGCCGTGTCTTTTTGGTGGGCGCTTTCGCCGTGTTGTATTCCACTTTTTTCGTGGCCACGGCGGCGAATTCCCGCATGGCGGCTGATGCTCTCCGCGTTTTTAAATTTGTTCCTCAAGTTGAGGAAAAGCGGCGGTGGTGGGTCCGCTTTTTCTGCGCGGCCTTCCCTTTCGTTTCACTTAGCATTTACGTCTGGAGCAAATCGCCGGTGAAGCTCGTGTTGCTCAGCGGCCTCATGCAGGCCCTGCTGCTGCCGATGCTGGGCGTCGCGGCCCTCTTTTTCCGCTACCGGCGGTGCGACCCGCGCATTCGGCCAGGCCGCTTGTGGGACACGTTTCTTTGGATCTCCGTGGTGGCCTTTTTCATCGTGGGCGGTGTCGGAATCGAGAAAAGCGGCCTCCTAGACTATGTGGTAACCTTGGTGCAATCAGCGGGCAGTAGTTCGTAATGGCCCGCACCTTTGTGAGGCCCCTCGGACATTGCTTGAGTGAACTTCTTCGCACGGCACCAACGATTTCGACCATACTTGCTCCTCGCCGGGCCTTTCTTTGTCGGAGCGTCCGGCTACCTGGGAAACACCTGGCTGAGCGGTTCTTCCTCGCGGCCCGCGCTTTCCACCAACCGCGTGTTCGTCGACCCTAGCTTGTTGGATCGGCCCCACTCCGCGCTTGGGACAAAATCGTATGATCTATCGCTCCGCTGCCAACAAATGGCGCGGCTTTGGCGGACTCGGTTGGGAGATGGCTGCGCCGCGGTGGCGTTTCCTCCCTTCGTACTCGCGGGAGATGTACCCGAGGAAGAATTGCGGAGGCGATACGAGGCCACCATCCGGCCCGCCAAGAATGCCATGTCCCGGCTCTATTTTCGCACGCCCCCCTGTGAACCGGTTACGCTGCTCTTGTTCAGCAACGAGACACGCTACCACCATTACACCTACAAGGTATTCGGTGACGGCGCGCGGAGCGTATACGGCCACTATCGCTCGCGTTGGCGGACCGTGCTCGCCAATTCGAGCACGGGCAACGGAACGGTGATTCATGAGCTGACGCATGCCCTCATGCATGCTGACTTTCCGAGCGCGCCGCTTTGGCTGCATGAGGGGCTAGCGTCCCTGCATGAAGAAGCGTCCATTCAGGAAGTCGAAGGTGGGGTGAAAATCGTGGGCTATCCGAATTGGAGGTTGCGGACATTACGAGAGCATCTCCTGCGAGAAAATCCGCCCTCGTTGGCGCAGTTGTTTCAAGAACAGGATCCGCGCATGGAACGGGAATCCCTGCATTACGCCCAGGCCCGATTTCTCTGCTTGTATTTGCAGGAGCACGAGCTACTGGTTCCCTACTACCATGCGTTGCGAGAAGTTCAACCGCACGACCCGTTTGGTGAAGCAACGCTCCAGCGAACGCTGGGCATCACCCGTTGGGAGACCTTCGATGAGGAATTTCGCGATTGGGCACTGAGGCTCGATCCGCCTCCAGCGCCTCAGCCGTTGGCTTCGCTGGAGTGAACGTCGGAATCGAAGACCCGCACCTTCGCCCAGGTCTCCTTATTCTCTTCGATGAATTCGAGATGGCGGGGATCGGTTTGATACCGGTCGTGCGCTTCCCGTGACTCGAAGATCAAGTGCAGGCCCACATCGAAATCACGATCGTTCACGGGCCGGTCCAGGTCGGCGACGGTGCCGGCGGCGAAAAACACGGTTCCCGGATGGCCGGTCAGGTATTTCTGGCAGGCGGCAACGAGCTTTTCACGATTCGCTGCGTTCGATTCCTTCAGGGAAAAATAGACGTTGTGTGCGAGCATGGGTTCTTTCTGTGTCTCAGCGGAAAGGGGAGCGGCGGCCCACCACATGGCCGCGATCCCTAAAAACAACAAAGCCGCCAGGCTGGCCAGAATACGCGGATCGGTCTTGAGCAATTCGCGACGGGACATGGCAACATGACCTTTCATCAAGCTAGCGCGTCTTCCGGCAAGCACCGGCGAGTCATCTCGGTTTTGGGAATGCTACGGAACCGCGAGCCCGAGGTCTCCCCAACGGCGCCTAGCCTATGTTACCGCCTCGAAAAAGGCAAACGGATCAGAGACATCGGGCTCGACATGTGCGTGCAATGTCTCCCCGAAAATTGCAACCACGCAGCAAGATTGATCGAATGTGTTACCGAGGGGAAAATCCACGGGCATTACCACGTAAACATCCAACCGGACAACGACAGCATGCCGACGACCGTGGCGCGTTTCTTTTTGGCTTTCGTGGGGTTGATGTACCTCGGCTTGGGCCTGTGGTGCGCGATCGCACCGGAGAAGACCTCCAAGTCCGTCGGATTTGAGTTGCGGCCGGGGCAGGGACAGTCGGAATTCCTCACCGTTTACGGCGGGCTAGAAGTGGCGCTGGGCCTGATGTTTCTTTGGCCGCTCTATCGTAGCGAAGATGTCATGCTTGCGCTGGCGGCCTGCCTGGCCGTGCATGCCTGCCTCGTGCTGTTCCGCACGGTCGGCTTCTTCCTGTACACCGGCTTCGAATCGACGACCTACACCCTAGCGGCAGGAGAGTGGATCCTCTTCCTGACGTCGGGAGCCATTTATCTCTGGAATCGATAGCCGAGACCGTTTACGTCTTTCCCGACGAACACTCTTGTAAGGAGTCACGCGCTTCGGCACGGCCACCAGCACGCATCGTAACAGTTCCGCCTCGTGTTCGATCAACAGGCGGATAAAGTGGTCGTGGTCAGGTTCCGTACAAACAATCCACTCTTGACGTCGCAAGATTTCGAATTCAAGAGAATTCACGGACAGCACGTTCCGAGCACCTATTTGGATGGTTTGGATTGTAGAGCCAGGGGCATTGCACCCGTGCCACGGGTTATCCGTGACATGAAGAGTTTATCGCCAAGACTACGGACGCAAATGCGCATCGTCGGGCATGCTCCCGAGCATCGTCTCAAACGGCAAAGCGAAAACGTGCCGACTTCTTCTGAGCGTTTTCACCTGTCCGCGCTTTCCAGCCCGATGGAACCGGATATCGAAGAATTGCAGCACGTCTATGGGTGTAGTGATCTCTACGCATCCGTGCGGCATGCATTAGCGGAACGGATTTCCCACAGCCCAAGCCTCGACCCAACTGGGCCCCGGCAATCATCACGGAAGACGCCGATGAGGACGACGGAGCGTTCGACAGCCCGCGCCGTGCTAGCTTTTCTGTTGCTAGCAGCCATGCTTTCCGGATGTTCGCGGAAAAAGTACCGCTTGCAAGCGGATCGCGACGTGTATGGCACAATCGCCAAAAGCTCCAAAGACCCTCGCTGGGCGCAACCCAACCTTTCGATCGAGCCCGATCCGCGCAGCCGGAATTATGTTCCCGAAGACGTGGACCGTCCTCCCATGCCGGCGGATGACCCGGCGGCGCACGAATTCATGCAATGCGTTTGGGGCAGGAAAGGATATAAGCATTGGCTCGACGATGGCGTCACGCATCAGCTTGAAAACCCCTATTGGCGGGACCGGCTAGGCGAATACGTGCCGCTGACGGAGGATGGAAAAATCATCCTCAACGTGGACTCCGCGCTGCGGCTGGCCTACATGCATTCCTCGGATTACCAGGGCCAGTTGGAAGAGCTTTATTTGACCGCCGTGGATGTCAGCTCGGAACGCTTCGCGTTTGAAACCCAATTCTTTGGCGGAGTGGATACCACGTTTACCCACTTGGGACAGGACCGCCCGGGAGGCGAAGCCAATCAGCTCGACGTCGATTCCAATTTCGACATTAGCCGGCAGACCGCCGCGGCAGGCACGATTCTCGTGGGCCTGGCCAATCAGATGACATGGCAATTCGCGGGACCGGACACGCATAGCAACCTGTCGATCCTGAATTTCGCCCTGGTGCAGCCGCTGCTCCGAAACGGCGGACGGGCCGTGGCCCTGGAACGTTTGACGCGGACGCAGCGCGCGATGCTGGCCAACCTTCGCAATTTCCAATTGTTCCGCCAAGGATTCTATAGCTCCGTCGCCGTGGGAGGCTTCGGCGGCGGCGCGGTCCGGCGGCCTGGCGGGGGGTTTGGCGGAACGGGGCTCACCTCGTTCACCGGCCAAGGCGCCGGCGGACAAGGCGGAATCGCGGGCGCGGCTGGGTTCGGATTCTTTGGATTCGGCTTCGGGGGAGGCGGTGGCGGTGGTGCTGCGGCGGGGGCGGGTTTCGCCGGCGGCGGCGCGGGGAACCTGGGCGGATTCATTGGCCTGTTGCAACGTCGGCAACAAATCCGCAACGACGAATATAGCCTCAGCCTCCAGCAGCGAACGCTGACCCTGCTCGAAGCCAATTTGCGGGCCGGACTCATCGATCTCACGCAGGTCGATAACTTCCGGCAGAGCATCCAAACCTTGCGGGCCACTCTGGCCCAATCGCGAACGGGCTACCTAGACGAACTTGACAATTATAAACAAGAAGCGCTCGGCCTCCCTCCGGATATCGAATTTGAACTCGACGATTCGTTCGTGCGGCAATTCGAGTTGATTGACCGCCGCGTGGTGGCCCTTCAGGACCATTTGGCCGCATACCAAAACCGGTTGGGCGCGTTACCTCCATCACCAGAATTGGCAATCTTCGGCCCGTTGTTCGAGGAAGCGGGGGCACTGCTTCTGGGGGCCGAGGAGCTGAACCAATCCGCGCTGGCCGACTTGCAGAAAATGAATCAACTCGCGGGCCAGCGAAAGAAGACCATGCAGCCGGCGGAGCAGGCGAAGTTTGACCAGGACCGGGCGTCACTGGGCCACGAATTCGAAAAGTTCCCTGAGCAACTCGAGCAGCTAGCCTCACGTTTGCAAATGTTGCGGCAAGCCCTGGGGGAGGGGCTCCAGGCCAACGTCGCCATGGACGAACTCGTCGCGTGGAACCGGGCTCTGGGAAGTTATGTCCAAACGGTCAGCCTGGCCCAAGCCAGGGCCCGGCTGGAATCGGTCGTGCTGGACCCCGTGGAACTGGACGTCCCAACGGCCATTAACGTCGCCCGGAACTACCGCTACGACTACATGAACAACCGCGCCGAGTTGGTCGATTCATGGCGGCTGATCGAATTCAACGCGAACGCCCTGAGATCCGTCTTGGATGTGCGGCTGGACGGGGACCTCCAAACCAAAGGGGACAATCCGGTCAAATTCCGGGCACCCACGGGCAACCTCAGCGCTCGGCTAGAATGGGACGCGCCGCTAACGCGGATATTGGAGCGAAACAACTACCGCCAGCAATTGATTCAGTACGCGCAGGACCGCCGGGGGCTAGTCCGCTTTGACGACGGGCTCGTAGCGTCCATGCGGAGCCAACTGCGGCAGATGGACCAGCTTTACGAAAACCTGGAAATCCAACGGCAGGCGGTGGTGATCGCCATCCGCCGCGTGGAATTCACGCAATCCCAGCTTAGCGCTCCGCTGCCGGTCCCGGTGCCCGGGGCGCCGCCCCCTTCGTTCGGGCCGACCGCCGTGCAAAACTTGCTGCAGGCATTGGCCGACTTGAGCGCGGCACAGAACAATTTCATGAGCGTCTGGCTGCAATACTATTCGAGCCGCCTGCAATTGACGCGATCGCTGGGCATTATGGAACTGGACGAAGAGGGCCGCTGGATTGACCGCCCGATTCACGAAATCTTGGCCGAACTTCAGGCCCAAGGCGTCTGCGAGCCGCTGGAGTTGCCGCCGCCCGTTTCCGGCGAGTACTGGCAGCTCACCGAGCCACTCCCCGCGCCCAACGGAGAACCGCTTCCAGCGCCTAGTGGAGCCGTATTGCCGCCGCAGAGCCAAGGCATGTTCGCTCCGCCGGCGTTTCCCGCTCCGACGAGCGAAGAACTACACCACCAAAGGATGCCCGCATCGGCTCCGCCAGGTCCCCCCTTGCAGGCCATGGGGCAACCTCGTCACCCAGACCACCCGACGCGCGGGAACCCATCACCAGCCGCCTACCAATCACATCACTCGCCGATGGGTCGCATCCATTGATCAACGAGTGCGCGGCAGTCGTTGCGTGTCGTACGGACAATTAACGTCCACGGCGTCGAAAATGCCGAGTCTGAAAGACCTTTTTATGCGGCATCCTTGAGAACGCCCAGCGTGATGAGCGTGCCTAGGATCAGGATGGCAAAACCCAACACGCCGTAAAAGATGCGGGCACCCGTCCGGCCAAACATGGAGACAAATAGCCGTGCCTTGCGGCTGTTGATGAAAAAATCCCAATCACAGACCGCGCCGGCGATTGAGAACAATCCGGCACCGACGATCAGCAAACCAGTCGAATTCATGGAAGCGGGCTCCTAGCATGGCATGGTGCATGTGCCAGGCAGATACGTAAATTTACGCCTGGCGACAATTCACGCGCTCAAGCCTACCTTACGACGGTTCCCGTAGTCCGTGCCGGCCCTCGGCCAACTTGACCGGCAATTTTGGGTCAGGGACGGATTCGCCCGAAGATAACGATCGCAGTGGATTTTGGCGTTCTCGCGCGGCCAGAAATGTGGCCAGTCTTCGCATGTTCGCGATGGCCGCGCGTCAAGCCCACCCTTTCGGCTGATCGAGTGGGTCTTTTCTTGTCATCTAGCGGGCTGCCGCTACAGTACCCCATTCGTTTTTGGGTACGCAACGCGACATCAGGTGGAGTTATTCGAAGTGACAAAAGGCGACAGCGAGGAGAAGCGGTATGCGGACCGAGTCGACGTTCAATTCGTGAAGCACATCTATGCGCTAGACATCATGCTAGAGTCGTTGCGGAAGATCACGGACAACACGCCGGAACAGAAGCAAACCGACATCATGCGGAAACAGCTTGACCTGCTGATTCGTGATGGCTGGGGACGTATCCGCGATGAAGACGAAGATGAGACCCTAGATGAATAAAAAAACCGCCACGCAGCGAGCGACGTGACGTCCGATCCCGGCGGCCCGTACCCCGGGTTCTGTTCTCCAGGTCCCGTTGAATATATCGTCCCGGAGTGCAGCGACTGTGCGTTAGGATTCGGTTAAATCGTTCAGGAAGAGTATTCCAGCAAAAACCGCCTGCCTCATTCAATGAGACCAACGGCCCGTCGGTATGCATGCTGGTGATGTGCCGTGCGGCTGAATCTACTTCCGGCGACGCTTGTGGGAGAGGCCACCGAACGCGAGCAGAGTGAAGGCGCTGAAGAACTAGGATTCGCCACGCACGCCAGCGTCCCAGATCGTGGCCATGATCCGTCGGTAGATATCGTCTGGCGTGTAAAAGTAATATACCGTCACGAGCTTTCCATCTGGGCGTTGTACGGTCCGGACGTAGCCCACGTCGCGGCCGCCTCCGCCGGAGTTAAGTACAATCGGGTCGCTCCACGTGCGACCATGATCACGACTGAGCTTCGCCCGGATCGAATAAGGCGATTTGCGCTGGCCGTAGGTGAGGCAAAGTCGTCCGTCGCGCAAGAGTGTCAATGCCGGCGGATTTCCTTCGCCGAGGTCGGCCACCGCGTCGCCCATGAATGCCCAGTTCCGGCCGTTGTCTTTCGACTCCCAAGTATCGATCCAGCGATGGTGTTGCTCGCCCGGGCCTTCCCGCCGCCGCGTGGCTAGAAAAAGATGCTCCGGAGAAAGCCTGACCGTGGAGGGCATGATCGAAAAACCCGTCGGCTCCGGACCGACGTACGAAAGGAATTGCCACGATTGGCCGCCATCGGTCGTCCTGCCGCAGATCACACGCCCTTCTTTTTGGTTCGCTTTGGCGGCGGTCAAAAAGACATGACAGTCGCGCGGCCCATTCGCGATATAGTCGGTGCGCGCCATGATTCCCGGTTGGCCGAACGAAGAAACTAGGTAAGGGCCTTTCCAGTTGCGGCCCCGATCGTAGGAATAATAAAGTCGGGAGATGCCGCCATCGACGTTTTGGAAACGCAACGTCATGCAGAAATCCGGGTGCGTAAAATCGATGGGTTCCGTGATCGCGGCCGCATCCGGTTCAGTATGCTTGGGATCCATCGTGCCGTGGCGCATGCCGCCCGCGTTGACCAACATGCCTCGTTCGGCCGGGAATTCCATCTTCCATGTTTCGCCTCCGTCGAGACTGCGGGCCAACACATGGTGTTCCGGCTTCTCGCGATCGATGTTGTGATATTTACCGAGATCCTTGTGGATGCCCGTGCTGAAGCCGACCAGAATTTCGTGGTCCCAAATCCACATTCCGTGATTGGCCGGCCAGCCAGCGAATTTGCCTTCCTGACCATAGACCACGACATGGCGAATCACGCTTGGGGGCGTCGTGGCGAACAAATCAACACAAAAACAGCCGGGCCCCAGCAGCCAAATGCAGATCCACCGTGGTAGAGCGGCCAAGATGGCCACCGGACTCTGATTCAAGACCAATCGCAATTCCATTTTCAACGTCACCTGACATAAAAACCGCCAGCCCATGCGGACCGGCGGCTAGTGTGTAACTCGTGATGTACGTGCGGTGGACGCTATTTGCGGCGACGGAGCCAGGCGAAGCTGCCCAGGGTCAGGCCAAGGAGGCTCCACGTGATAAAAGCAGATGGCTCGGGCACTACGTTCATCGACGTTTCCACCCAAGTTTGGAATCCCTGGTCATCAGACTCTGCGCCGAATTGAGTGTCCGGTGGATTGCGGATAAAAGCTCCGCCGCCATTGTAAAAATCAACTTCTGCAGCGTACCAAAAATAACCCTCCTGACCTGTCGGGTAGCTTAGTTCTATCGCCAAAAGGTCTCCCACGGAAACGAAGATTCCCAGGCCACTCACATCCACGCTGAAAATTTGGACGTTATTGACATCATCCGGTGGCACGTCACCTGGAGCAATGGCCACACTGCCAAGGGTCTGATTCAGATCCGGCACGCCGCCCGTCGTGCCCAAAATGCTGAGGATCAAATCGTCTGACGGAATGCTCCCACCTCCCAACTGCTGAGCCTGCAAATCGATTTGCGCCAGCAATCCGGTAATTCCCACGGTAAATGTTTGCGCAGTTGATTGAAAATTCGAGACAACTGGCCCGCCGCCAGCGCCTGCGGCAAAGGCGTCGGCCGATTGATCGAGAATCAGCGCGGCGGAAGCCGGGCCGGTCATCGCAAAGATGAACGTCAACGTCATAAAGACTTTCAGCGATTTCATTGTTGCCATGCCTCTTGGGTAGCGGAATCCTTCATTTGCAGGCCGACATACTATCCCGTCCGTTGGTGAAAATCAACCACTCCGCCTTTGGAACCTGGCCCATGAAAAAGCCGCCGGTCGTGAAGACAGGCGGCCCTTTTGTTTGACGCTGGCGAGGTGCCGATCGGTTGAAGTTACTTGCGGTGAATAGCCGGCGACGTTCAGACCGATCAAGCCCCACATTACCGCTGATTCCGCTTGGTCCAGCGAAAAACGTGAGGACCGATTTCGCGGTGTGAGAAACCGACGCGCTTCCTCGAATCGACAACGACAGTAGGTTTCGAAGCTGTTAAGATACGGGATGTGCAAGGTTGACTTTCCCGTAACCGGAGCAGAGCCATGGCCATCGACGCACGGGCGGAACCTTCCGTATCCGAAGTGCCTCGCGAGAACGTGCCGCCACTCACCAGAACCGCGCCCGCCAAGAAATCTCCCCGCAAGCAGGGCGTTTGGACGCGGCGAATCCTGGGCGTGGCCGCGATTGGCGTGCTGGGGACCGCCGCCACGTATATGTTGGGCGCCGTCTCGCCAGATGATTCCGGCCCCAAGTTGACGCAGACCATCGGGCGCCGGGATCTGAAGGTCTCGGTCACCGAACGGGGCACGCTGGAAAGCTCCAACAACACGGAGGTGCGGTGCAAGGTCAAGGGAACGAGCAACACGATTACCTGGATCATCGAGAACGGGACGGAAGTGAAGCCGGGCGACGTCCTGGTGCGGATCGATACCTCCACCATCGATGACAACATCAACACGCAAAAAATCGCCTACCAGAATGCCCGCTCCACATTTGCCCAAACCAAGAGCGACGTGGCCGTGGCGGAGATCAACATCACCGAATACGTGGAAGGGACGTACCGTTCCGAATTGAAGACCAAGGAAAAGGACGTGGCGATCGCCAAGGCTAACCTGCGGTCCGCGCAGAACATGCTCAACCACGCCCAGGAGATGTACCGTAAGGGCTTCATGAGCAAGCTGGAACTGGAAGGAAACGAGTACTCGCTAGAACAGGCGAAACTGGAATTGGAAGTCAAAACCACCGAGGTCGAGGTGCTCAAGAAGTATACGAAGGCCAAACAGATTCAAGATCTGGAAGGCATTCTCGAGGCCAAGCAAGCCAAGCTGGCTTCAGACGAAGCCGCGCTCGACTTGGAAAAGGCGAAGCTCGACCGGGAAGAACAGCAATTGGACAACTGCGTCATCAAGTCCGAAAGCAGCGGCATGGTGGTCTACCGCGAAGCCAAGGAATGGGAGAACCAGCCGGAAGTAGCCGAAGGGGCAACCGTCCGGGCGGATCAAGTGCTGCTGCTCATCCCCGACCTGGACAACATGCAAGTAAAGGTCGGTGTCCACGAGTCGCTGATCGACCGCGTCAAGCCCGGTCTGCCCGCCCGCGTCGAGCTTCAAGACAAGACTTATGACGGCAAGGTGTTGACCGTGGCACCGATGGCCGAACAGGCCGGCTGGTGGAACGGCAACATGGTCAAGTATGAGACCATTATCAAAATCGACGCCGAGCCGGGTCTCAAGCCAGGCATGAGCGCCAACGTGGAGATTTTCCTCGCGCAGCATACGAATGTACTGACTATTCCCGTGGCGGCCGTCGTCGAGCAGGAGGGCAAATACTACTGCTGGAAAAAAACGCGTTCCGGAACGGAACGCCGCGAATTGGATCTCGGTGATAGTGACGACCAGTTTCTCGTCGTTAACGGCGGTCTGGAAGAAGGGGACGATGTGGTCATCAATCCCATCGCCCATCTGGACGAAGCCCAGGCGGAGGCGCTCAAGCCGTTTAGCGGGACCAAGGCGGAAGAAGAATCAGAGTCGGAGGACGATTCGAAGTCCAAGGAAACCACGTCCAAGAAAGCGCGGAAGGAAACCAAGGAGACGAAACCAGAGGCTAAGGAAGCCGAAAAGCCCAAGGCAGAGTCGCAAAAGTAATGGGCACTTTTCTCCAGACGATGCAACTGGGGCTGCGGACGCTCCTCTTGCAGAAACTCCGCACCGGACTGGCCGCCCTAGGCATCTTCATCGGCACCACCACGGTCATCTGGCTAGTGGCCATGGGGGAAGGGGTCAGCTACCAAGCGCGGGAACAGATCAAGAACCTCGGCGCGACGAATATCATCGTCCGCAGTGTGAAGCCCAGCAAAAGCAGCAAGGCCAGCGAGGGCCGTCCCGGCGACGACCGCGTGACCCGATACGGTCTTTTACGGGATGACTACCACCGCATCGTTTCGAATATTCCCACGGTCCAAAGCGCCGTTCCCGTGCGGGAAGTGCGTTCCGAATTTCGCGTGAAGAACCGCAGGGCGGAAACGAAACTGGTCGGCTGTTCGGAAGATTATCTGGAGCTAAACCAGCTCTCTATTGCCCGTGGCCGTTGGTTCAGCGGCAAGGACGCGGGGGATAATGTGATCGTGTTGGCCGATGGCACGGCGAAACGGCTCTTTCCCTACGAGAATCCCATCGGCAAGAACGTGGCCATGCCGACGATCAATGCCGTGGATGTGTACACCGTGATTGGGCAGACGCAGCCACGGGACCCTTCGGCGGCCATCGGCGGCAGCCTGGAAGCCCGGGACTACAACACGGATGCTTACATTCCGATGGGCACTTGGCGGCGGCGGGTCGGCGATTTCGTGATGTGGCGGATCCCCGGCGGCATCGAGGGGGAGGTCGTGGAATTAAGCCAGGTCACGGTCTCCGTAGCGGACATTAAAGACGTGGACGTCACCGCCGAGGCGGTCAAGACGCTCTTGCAACAATACCACGGCGAGCAGGAGGACTACGCTGTCGTCGTGCCCAAGGAGCTGCTGAGGCAGGCCGAACGCACGCGGGCCATGTTCAACGTCCTCCTCGTGGTGATTGCCGGTATCTCCTTGATGGTGGGCGGCATCGGCATCATGAATATCATGCTGGCCACCGTCACCGAACGCACTCGAGAGATTGGCATTCGCCGGGCACTCGGCGCGACGCGGAAGAACATCATTCAGCAGTTCCTGGGAGAGACCGTGCTCCTTACCGGCGCCGGCGGGCTGTTAGGGGTTTTGGCTGGGCTGATGTGCGGCCCCATCTTCCGCGTCTTTCGCGGCGCCATCGCCACCATATCCCCCGACCTTTTGCCGCCGATTGTCAACACGCTCGAGCCGCGCATCGCCCCCTGGTCGGTTATCCTGTCACTGTTCATCTCGCTGGGCGTCGGCCTGGTCTTCGGCGTTTACCCCGCGCGGCAAGCCGCGTATCTCGATCCGATCGAGGCCCTCCGCCATGAGTAAACTTTCTTTGCTTAGATCCAACCTGCAAAGCCAAACACCTCTGGCCATGCCCAGGAGGCAGTGGATCTCCACGATCCACTAGAACGCCTACCGAAACGTGACCCCGGCTTGAGTCCTCAGCCACGCCGCTAGAAGGTTGAGCCAAACCGGTCAAAATGGCCTGAAGGTGAGCGCAATAGTTGTGCTCAATAAACGCCCGCAGCGTCATGGGCAAGGCCATGTTGATTTGATTGTTAAGGAAGAAAGACACTATTAGAAAAAGCAGCTCACGCAAACCAGTAAATGCGTTCAAAAACAGTGAAGAGGGCTCCCAGGCGCCAAATTGGACGAAGAATCGTCGTGAGTGCCTCTAAGGTCTTGCGAACACTCAGACCCTTCCAGCAAGCACCCCACGGGGAGTCGAACAGGTTGGCGATTTGCCGAGCAAAACGCCAACATTAAGTCCAAGCGGCGCAAAATCCGGCGCACTCGACGGCAAACACGCCGACTTTCCTCCCGATTTGCAGGCGATCGTCGACGCCTGGCCCCGCCTGCCGGAATCGATCCGCGCCGCCATCCTGGCCATGATTCGGGCAGCCGAGTAGGCAGCGCACTCGTTACGCCTCAGGACAAAATCTCACCACGGACTTGAAATTTCCATGGCAGTGAGAGGCCGACAACTCGGGACGTCGATCGCCGTGGAGCCTGCGTCATTGATGTGATTTTGAAATCGCGGAGGCCGGCCTCACCACCCGTTGTTTCGGCGGACGAATCGGAACAGCGGTTGTCCACCCGTGCGCACGTTGGAAGTCCACAAGGTGCGATCGATTGTCGTTACTGAAGCGGATTGCTTTCTCCCTTACGGGATTGCTGAATATGTCAATTCATTTTTTTATCGCGTCCATCCGTTTGTTTCACAGGTGTCAACGAGGCGTTGCTTCAACCTCTTGGCGAAGACAGCTACGCTCACAGTTAGTCAATGTGCGTGTGTCGATTAAAGGTCAGAAATTGGACATGACGGCTACGAGTTGATTGTCAGCGACCACATTTTCAAGAGCCTGCGAGTCGCGGGCGCGCCGTTCGCTCCTGCCCGTTGTACCGTCCTGGCCCTGGCGGGATCGGTGGCGCGTTGCCGTCTGCTCATGCCCTCCGCGCTACCGCGGCTACACTGGCAAATTGGACCGTGGCGAAAGATCCCCCAGATTTCGTGTCCTCAGAGCGCGGCCTGGTGCGCTAGACTACCTATGGGAGTTCCACAAACCCCAAAGATGTGGGAGTTTCGATGCCAAACGCCGAAGACGAGCTACAGCCGTTGATCGATCGCGCCGCGGGAGGAGAAGACTCGGCGATGTCCGAGTTATTCGAGCGGCATCGGTCGCGGCTAAAGAAGATGGTCCGGGTTCGGCTGAACCAGCAACTGCGCGGTCGAGTGGACGAATCGGATGTCGTCCAGGATGCCTATCTAGAAGCGGCCAAGCGTCTGAAAGAATACGCGTCCAACCCCCGAGCCCCGTTCTTTCTTTGGCTCCGTAAAATCACTGGCCAACGGCTCGTGGACGTGCACAGGCGGCACCTGGACGCGCAAGTTCGCGATGCCCGGCTGGAAGTGACGCTGCATCGTGGCCGGGCGCCGATGGCGACCTCCGTTTCGCTCGCCGCTGCTCTCATGGGCGGTCTGACCTCGCCCACGCAAGCCGCGATGAAAGCGGAGGTGCGGCTCGCGCTGCAGGGCGCGTTATCGAACATGGATTCTCTCGACCGCGAGATTCTCTCGCTACGGCACTTCGAATCGCTCACTAATGCTGAAGCGGCCCGGGAATTGGATATTGAGCCGTCCGCGGCCAGCAAACGCTACCTGCGGGCATTGCAGCGATTGAAGGTTATTCTGGAAGACCTCGGCATCGTCAAATGAATCAAATGATTCGGTGTCAATAACCATTCTGCGGCACGTGAACGTCAGTTTCATGACTCTCGATGAGATCACTGAGGAGTTCCTCGAACGCTATCGGCTGAAGGAGCGGCCCGATGTCGAGGAGTACATTGCTCGGTTTCCCGAGTTGGCGGAAGAGATCCGCGCTACTTTGCCGGCGCTGGTCATCATGGAAGAATTCGGCCTGGGCAGCGAGGATTCCGCGCTACACCAGCCGCGATGGACGACGCCCCAGGTCAGCCAGATCGGCGACTACCGGATTCTCGGTGAGATTGGCCGCGGCGGGATGGGGATTGTCTACGAAGCGGAGCAGCAATCGTTGGGACGGCGGGTCGCGCTCAAGGTGCTCCCCAACATGGCGAGTGACAAAAGCGGCTTGGTCCGCTTTCGGCGGGAAGCACGTGCCGCCGCGCGCCTGCATCATACGAACATCGTTCCGGTGTTCGACGTGGGGCAGGACGGTGACCACGCCTACTACGCGATGCAGTTGATTCAAGGCCAGAGCCTTGATGCCGTGATCGAAGATCTGAAACGCCTCCGAGGAGTGCCGCAGTTCATGCGAGAGGAGCCCGCGGCAAACGAACGACACGACAGCACGCCAGTTCGACGACTCGAAGGCGGTGAGGGATCGCAAGGGCTGGCGCGTGCGATGTTGACGGGCCAATTCCAGTCTGACGACTTTTCCCGATCGTCAACGGGCGCGCGAGCAGGCGGCTCGGAACTTCAAGCGGACCCGCCGGACGAAAACACTGACGACCTCACGGCGGCAAAATTGGCGGCATTGCCAGGCTATTCGGATAGCTCGACAAGCGGCGGCGGATCGCGTCAATTCTACCGGTCGATCGCCCGGATCGGCCTGCAAACGGCCGACGCGCTTGCCTACGCCCATGCGCGAGGGATCGTGCATCGTGACATCAAGCCTTCAAATGTGCTGCTCGACGCGGCCGGGGTGGTCTGGGTATCCGATTTTGGGTTGGCCATGACGGACGACGTAGGGCTGACCCAGACCGGAGACATCCTGGGAACGCTGCGGTACATGTCGCCTGAGCGGTTTCAGAGGCAATGCGACGCGCGGGCCGATATCTACGCGCTGGGCATCACGCTGTATGAACTGCTCGTCATGAAGCCCGCCTTCCGCACGGCTGATCGGCTGCAATTGCTCCAGTCGATCATCAACGACGTGCCGGAAAAGCCCAGCAAGCACGATCCATTCGTGCCGCTCGATCTGGAAACCGTCGTTCTCAAAGCGATCGAAAAGGATCCACGCGATCGCTACCCGTCCGCGTCGGCCATGGCTCATGACTTACGCCAGTTCATCCAGGATGAACCGATCAAGGCGCGACGGATGACGCCTGGCGAGAGGCTGCTGCGGTGGAGCCGTCGCAACAAAAGCCTAGCGGCCTCGCTGTCCTTCGCCGCGACGCTGCTCATGTTGCTGGTCGGCGTCTTGGCTTGGACCTCCCTCCACCAGGCCGAGCTTCGAAGGGTTTCCGAACAGCGCAGCGCGAGACTCCAGCGGAATTTGTACCTCTCCCAGATGAACATCGCGGGCCATGCGGCGGCACAGCGATACGGTACCGACACGGTTCGTGCGCGGATTGCCGAATGGCATCCCGAAAAGGCTGGCCGGGATCTGCGGAATTGGGAATGGTATTATTTGTACGCCTTGTCTCACCGGGAAGCGTTTGCGTCCGAGCCGCTAGGCAACGATTTCTGTTGGGCATGCGATCACAGCCCCGACGGGAATCGCATCGTCAATACGGTCAATGCCTGGGGCGTTCAGGTGCGCGACGCGGAGAATGGAACCGTGCTGGCCGACAGATTCTTGAGGTCGGCCCGCTTCGTCGATTGGAGCCCTGACGGGAAAAAAATCGCCGTTGGGCGTTTTGACGACGTGTGTTCCATCTTGGACGCGGAGACGCTCGAAACCCTCCGCGATTTGACGATCCCCTCGACCAGCGAAGGCTTCTGCGTGAAGTGGCATCCCAACTCTCGCTGGCTGGCCGAAGTCAGCGAATCTGGAGATGCCGAGAAGCGCCAGGAGATCAGGATTCACGACACTGAAACCGGTAAGCCGGTATGGACCCTTCACGGAAATGAGTTGAAAGGAACGCATTTGTCGTGGCATCCCGACGGCACACGGCTCGCATGTTCGGGCGGCGGCCAGACCAAGATCTGGAACCTTGCCGACGGCCAGCCCCGGTTTGAGGCACAAACCAGCGGGAACTGGGCTACCTGGAGCCCGGATGGTTCAATGCTCGCCGTTGACCGGCCCACGGGAATTTGGGACGCGATCAGCGAGAGGCAACTTGCGGGCTTCCCCGGACCGGTCTGCTGGGGACCGGCTTCCAAACAATTGGCGATCGGCTGTTACGACGGAGCGATCCGCATCCATGACGCGGAGACCTCCGTCATGCGGCGGGTGCTGCGTGGGCATGCGTCCGTGGTCTGGTCGATGTCCTGGAGCCGCGACGGTCAATGGCTGGCGTCCTGCGGCCTCCGGGACGAAACGGTCCGCACTTGGAACCTCGGCGAGCTGGATAACAATCAATTGCTCGTGGGGGATACGGAGCAACACTTGGTGAAGCTAGCGGACGACGGGTCCCGAATCGCGGCCGCCGCAAACTACAGCGTGACCATTTTCGTTTGGGATATGTCCGGCAACCTGCGGGCCAAACGTGATTTTCCCGGCTACGTCGGAGCCCGGGCGATGAACGCGGACGGCACGCGCGTGGCGCTGGTCCCTTCGAAACCAGTTCTCACCTTTTGGGACACTGTCGCGGATACGGTGGTGGAAATCCCCACCGAGGACACGGTCGACCGTTTGGACTGGCATGAAGATGGCAGGCTGGCGGGAGCGACGCAGTCGGGGGATATCGTGATTTGGGATGAGGCGGGCCACCCCATCTCCCGGATCGCGGGCGCCCACGACGATGGCGTCTCGTATGTGGATTGGCAGCCCGGCGGCAGCCAACTGGCGTCCACGGGCGCGGACGGCAGCGTGAAAGTCTGGGATGCCGGGACGGGCCAACTGCTCCAGCGCTGGGAAGCCACGCTAGGCATTCCCGGCGAGCTGCGCTTCAGCCACGACGGCAGCCGTTTGGCCGCCGCGTGCCCAGGCGCCATCGTGCTGTGGGATGCCGCCAGCGGCCAGCGG
>JANQPP010000191.1 GCA_028289405.1 Pirellulales bacterium | reverse complement strand
AGTCTGTCGCTGCGACTTCGCCCAGCCAAAGCAGCCGGCGGACCGCGAGCCAGGAACTCAAATTGCTCACACCCATGGCCTGGGCTAAGACGCGTCTGGCCTTCTGCGCGTGATGTTCTAGCTGGCGTTCCTCCAGCCGATACAACAGTCCCAGCAGGTCCTCGGAAAGCACTCGCCATTGCCAGCCGAAACGTGCCATCGCCCGGCTCAGGATCCCTTGTCCGGGACTGAAGACGATGGCTCCCGCGAACAATAGCCCGCAGGCAACCGCCATCATGCCGGCGGAGCTGGCGTCCCGCACGGAGTCGAATCCCAGGCGGCTAAAAATGACCGCCGGCAGAGTGATTGCCATCGCGTGGCCTAGCAGCGCCGCGGATGCCGCCACCGCCAAGCTGACCACGATCATGGGCGCCAACCTCTGGGTCAACAAAAAGCCGGTAGCGGCGGGCGTGATCAGCATCGCGATCACCAGAATCGCTCCCACGCTTTCGAATGCGGCGACCACCGTGGCCGCCGTGACCGCCATCAGCGCGTAGTGCATCGCCCGGGCAGGAATTCCCTGGCAATTCGCCATGGCCGGGTCAAAGGCGCAGATCCGCAGTTCCTTGAAAAACAGCGCTACTAGCAGCAGATTTGCCAGTAACATCCCGCCATTGACAACCGCGGCGATCGGCACGCCCACGCCGACATACGCCGTTTCCACGGTACCGTAGAGCACGCAATCGGGATCGACATCCACATTGTCGGCAGCCACGCGCATCAACAACAACCCCAGCGCGAAAAAGATCGTGAACACGACCCCCAACGCGGCCGACGCCTCCACGCGGCCCAATTTTTGAATCCACTCCGTAAGTAACGCGGACAGGATGCCGATCAGCACCGCTCCGCCAAACATCATGGCATGCCGGGCCAAGACGTACGAATCTTCCGAGAGCCAGCCCGATTGGCGTAAGGCATGGGCCGCAACAAAAGCAGAGACAATTCCTAAAAGCGTGGTATGGCTCAGCGCGTCTCCCATCATGCTTTGGCCCCGGAGCACGAGAAAACACCCCGGTAGCGTGCAGGCCATGGCAGCCAGCGCGCCCGTGATCACGATCCAGGTGTCCAGCGCGTGCCATCGCGCAAGCAGGGTCCAGATTTCCTGAAACATGGTCATGGTTCCTTCGCTGCCAGTGACTCCTCGGTTGGAGAAGCCTTCACGGTCCCTTCCTGTTTCAGCAGATGGGGGCTGGACGGCATGGCCAAATGGGGGAATTGCTTTTCCAATTCCTGCTCCAACTCCCTTACAAGGCCCGGTTCCAGGACATGCTCGATTCTGTCCGCGCTGTGGTCCACGTGGCTAGCGGCGATTTCCGCATGGCGAATGAGATACGTTTCCCATAACCGATGATTCCGCGCTGCCAGAAACGCGGCTCGGCTTCCCTCGTCGGTTAGTTCATACAGGTCCGGCTCGGCCCGGTTTAGCAAGCCTTCTCTCGTGGCCCTGTTGATAATGCGGCGTAAACGGCTAGGAGGCCAAGTGCGCATCTCTAGCAGATGCTCGAAAGGAATTCTCCTCTTCGTGGAAGTATTATCCACTTCCGGCGAAAAAGAGCCCTGGGAGGACTCCAGGTATTCATAACAGGCCCGCATCAAATCGTACCGCCCCACTCGGATTTGCAGCCGACGGTGTTCCCAAATTCTCCACAGCACACCCCGGCGACTGCCCGCCAGAAAGCTGACGGCAAATAGGCAGCCGCTGGCCAGCACGATCACCGCTCCGGCGGCGAATTTCGGGAGCAGGGCCGAAACCATCACGCCCAGGTATGCGCCGAGCCCTCCCAAAAACGTGGAGACCAACGCCATGGGCCACAGGTCTTCCACCCAAAAACGAGCCGCGGCGGCAGGAATCACCATCAGGGCCACTACAAGAATCAGACCCACGCTCTGGGCACCGATTTCCGTCACGGCAACCACCAGCCCCATGAGCAACAAGTCCAAGAGCAGCGTAGGCCAACCCTGGGACGCGGCAAAGGCGTCATCGAAGCAGAGCAGCCCCAGTTCCTTGAAAAACAAGACGCACACGCCCAGCACGGCCAGCGCCGCGTAGAGAATGAGTTGTACATCGCGCGTGGTCATGGAGGCAGCCGCGCCGAAGATGAAGTGATTCAGCCCGGCGGCGCTTCCGGTGGGCAGGTCCTGAATGATCGTGAAGAGCACCATGCCTAGGCCGAAAAAAACGCTCAGTACGATGGCCAGTGCCGCGTCTTCCTTTAGTCGGGTCCAACGGAGGATCAGCGTGATACAGCCGATACCGGCGAAACCGGCCAAGGCGGCGCCTGCTAGTAGGCCGGACAGGCTTTTTCCATGGCCCGGGAAGAACAGTTCCACCAGAATGAAGGCCACCGCGATGCCCGGCAGGGATGCGTGACCCACCACGTCGCCAATCAACGACCGTTTCCGCAACAGCACGAACGTGCCGACCAGCCCCGCCGCCATGCCCAGCACTCCAGTGCCGATGGTGACGACTCGCGTATTGTAATCTCGCAACAGCAGCACGCGCCGGACGTGAGGCCAAGTTCCATTTTCTGCCTTCTGAACGGTCTCTCTGGCTGCGGATGAACGTACGTTACCAGTTTGTTCGTCTGGAATCTGAGCTACGGAGGAAGCACTGATGAGAAACAGAACGGCAATCATTCCGGGGACGAAGATTCGAAACCTCCCCGCGAGCCGGCATCCCCCGTGCGGGCGGCGGATCGCGAAGATGGTCACAGGCGGCCTCCCCTCAGGTGCATCCGTTGGCCGACCTTTTCCAAGAGAGACAATTTACCGCCATAGGTTTGTCGGAGGTTTTCCTCGGTGAATACGTTCGAGACGGGACCAGCGGCGATGATCCGCATGTTCAACAGCAGTACGTCGTCGAAGTATTCCTGCACGGTCTGCAAGTCGTGATGCACGACGAGCGCGGTTTTTCCAGACTCGCGCAATTCCCGCAGCAGGGCAATGATGGCCCTTTCCGTCGCCGCGTCGACTCCCACGAACGGCTCGTCCATCAGGTAAACATCGGCATCTTGGACGAGAGCCCGGGCCAGAAAGACCCGCTGCTGCTGGCCACCCGAAAGCTGGCTAATTTGCCGGCCAGCGTATTCAGCCATGCCCACCCTTTCCAGCGAGTGAAGAGCTTGCCGACGATACTTCTTGATGACGGGGCGGCACCAGCCGATCTTGCGATACAGCCCCATCGCCACCACATCCAGCGCGCTGACCGGGAAATCCCAATCGACGCTCTCCCTCTGCGGGACGTATCCCACTCGGCTACGTTGTTTGGCATACGGTTTCCCGAAAAACCGCACATTGCCGGAAGCGGTCGGGAGCAGACCCAGAGACGCTTTGATCAGTGTCGTTTTTCCCGAACCATTCGGACCGACAATCGCCACCAGCCGGCCAGCGGGAGCGTCATAATCGATGTCCCACAACACCGGTTTGCGGTGGTACGCCACCGTCATGTCATGGATCGAAAGCGGGCACGAAGCAGGGTGTTCATCACCCGTGGCAAGGCGAGGTACCGCGTCTGAGGAGATTTCGGAGGACATCGTTTGGCATGGCCCATTCAGGTATGCGGGCAGGATGGATGATCAAGAGCGGGAATACCTCTCCACGCCGGTCCCGGTGAATCACGGCGAGGGGGATTCCCCGCGCGTGTTTTGAAATCCGCCCTCGGGAACATTGCCCCCCAGCGCGCGGGCAATTGTAGTCGAGTTATGGTCCAACATGCCGATATAGGTGCCCTCGTAGGTACCGCTGGCGCCCATGGCGTCGGAAAACAATTCTCCGCCCACGCTGATTTCATGGCCTCGGCTAGCGGCCCCCTCGATCACCGCTTCGATGCTTTTAGGGTTGACGCTGGATTCCACGAAAATCGCGCGAATCTTCTGGCTCACGATGAAATCGACGAGTCGGTTGACATCCTCCACGCTCGGTTCGGATTCGGTGGAGATCCCCTGTGGCGCCCGCACTTCGATGCCGTAGGCCCGGGAAAAGTAACCGAAAGCGTCGTGCGCCGTGACGAGCACACGCTGCGGCTCCGGAATCGACGCAATGACTTGTTGCACATATTGATGGAGCTGTTTCAATTCAGAGCGATATTCCTCCGCGTTGCGTGTATAGTCCTCGGAGTGTGTGGGATCGAACTCCACCAAAGCGGTAGCCACGAGCGACACACACTGGCTCCAAGCGGAAACATCCATCCACACATGCGGATCCCAATGGCCGGCGAGTTCCGGCGGTTCCAACAGGTACGCTTCGTCAATCCGTTCCGTCACCGCGTAGACCGGCTTGCCACCCCGGGCGACCTTCGCGAACGTGTCCGACATGCGGCCTTCGAGCATCAGGCCCGAATAAAAGATGATGTCCGCTTGCATCAACTGCTGAACATCGTCACGTGTCGGTTTGTAAAGATGCGGATCCACACCTTCGCCCATCAGGCCGATCACCTCGGCGTGTTCTCCGGCAACTTGCCGCACGATGTCCGTAACCATCCCGCAAGTGGTGACGATCTTGTAGCGAAAACCATGAGGCCCTGCGGAATTTTCTCCCAGTCGAGAGTTGGTGGCGTTCGAAGCGCCACAACCCACCATGGCCAGCACTGCCAAAAGCAGGAGTTGGCACCAGTGTGTCTGGCATACTGAATTCCGACTCGGAAATGATTGGCGATACATGTGACCGTACTAACCAAGGCAAAAATTCGACAGCCGAGCGACTTTTTGATTCATCAAAATATTTTGTTCTGGTTGCCTTAATCGGTCAAGGGAAACGGATTTCTCCAAACGGATCTCGAGATTTGGCAAAGAGTTCGGAGATAGCTATCCGTATGTCCCAACGGGACAGTCTGCCAAAACTTCGTGCGGAACCCTTTATGAGTCGTGCGCTAGATCGTCCAGCCCGGGCGATAATCGCGCCGAATGTAACGGTTGGCTTCCGGGAGATTGGTTACACGCAGCGCGTCGGCATCCCATTCAATTTTCTGCCCAGCCCGAACCGCGACGTTTCCCAACAGCACGGCCTCGGTCAGCACGCCGGAATAAGAAAATTGAGACAATGCCGGAGCCCCTCCTTTGCAGGCATTGATCCATTCTTGATAGGGATCGCCGATTCTGGGGAGCCATGGCTCTGGTCCCTCAAAGCCCTCGAATTTTTCCTTGGGCAATAGCGTCATCTTCTGGGCGTACGAGTCGGGCAGGTACATCTTGCCCTCGTCGCCAATTAGCAACGAACCGGTCCCCACCATTCCTTCACCGTCTAGCAGTTCCGCTGGAGGCGCTTTGCCGGCGTCGTACCAAGTGAGCGTTACCGGCGGCATGTCGCCCCGCGCCGGATATTCGTAGGTGATGATTTCCCAAGTGGGGCCGCTTTCCGGATGCACGCCCGGTACTTCGGCGGAGACGCTCAGTGGTGCTCCCAAATCCAAGGCCCAAAACGCGGCGTCCATGACGTGGCAGCCCATATCGCCCAGCGCGCCGGTGCCGAAGTCCCACCAGGCCCGCCAGTCGTGCGGCACATAAGTCGAATGGTAGGGGCGTGCGGGCGCGGGGCCGAGCCAGAGATCCCAATTCAAATGGCCCGGCACGGGAGGCCGCTCGGTTGGCCGATCCAAGGGTTGTTCCCAATATTTTCCGGGCCGGTCGGTCCACACATGCACTTCGCGGACTTTGCCGATCACGCCGGAACGGATCAACTCCACGGCCCGCCGTGTGCCATCGAACGCATGTCCTTGGTTGCCCATTTGCGTGGCCACGCCCATCTCGGCGGCGACTTCCCGCATGACCCGGGCTTCGTGCACCGAATGCGTGAGCGGCTTTTGGCAATAAACGTGCTTCCCCAACCGCATGGCCATCACGCTTGCGGGCGCGTGGTGATGGTCGGGCGTGGAAACAATCACGGCATCCAAACCGGTCTCCCGGTCGAGCATTCGGCGATAGTCTTGGTATTTGTTTGCCTGCGGGTAGGCGTTGAAGGATTCGGCGGCGCGCTGTTCATCCACATCGCAGAGGGCCACGATGTTCTCGCTCGCGCAGCCCTTGAGGTCCGTGCGGCCTTTTCCACCGCAGCCGATCACGCCGATGTTCAGGCGTTCCAGAGAGGATGCCCGGGCTTTCGGTGGGGCATGCGTGAAGTGCCAGAATCCGCCGCCAACGGCCAATGCTTGTTGCAGAAATCGACGACGTGAAGTTTGGCGAGGCATGGCAGTCTCCAGGCGGGTTGTACGGAGTGGATTGGTGAGCAGGTAGACGGTTCAGGGAGAATCTTACCAATTCGCCCCGCCGCCTTCCAATTCCTTGGTGTCTGATACAACGCCTGGGCGTCAATCACATTTCTCCGCTAGGACCTTGCTTTTCCTTCAGGTACGATGGCCCGCACTAGCGGCTCGCCGCAACAAAAAAATTCATGTAGATAAACGACGCATGTGAAAGCGGATGTCGAATTTTGAAAAGCTGGGTGTCTTTTATTTGGGTAAGCGATTTGATCTGGCCACGAGGGAGACGCGGCCCGATCCCGTGCTCTATGACTCGAAGGATCTCACCACGCATGCGGTTTGCGTCGGTATGACCGGAAGCGGCAAGACCGGCTTGGGCGTCACCCTGCTGGAGGAAGCCGCGATTGACGAGATCCCCGCCATTGTGATCGACCCCAAGGGGGATCTGGGGAATCTCTTGCTCAACTTTCCCAAGTTGCGGCCTCGTGATTTCGCAAGGTGGCTCGACGAGGGAGAAATCTCTCGACAAGGTAAAACGCGGGATCAATACGCGGCCACCGTCGCCCAATCCTGGCGCGAGGGCCTCCGTGCTTGGGGGCAAGACGGCAAGCGCATCGCCCGCCTCCGCGACGCCGTGGACATGGCCATCTATACCCCGGGCGGCAGCATGGGGCTGTCGATTTCACTGCTCCGTTCATTGCATGCGCCTGCCGCTGCCGTGGTTGCTGACCGGGACGCATTTCAGCAGAGGATCCTGGGAACGATACAGGGGCTTTTATCTCTATTGGGCCTGGACGCCGATCCGGTGCAGAGCCGAGATTTCATTCTCCTTTCAAACATCCTCGATCATTTCTGGAGATCTGGGCGAGACCTGACCTTGCCGCAACTGATTCACGCCGTGCAGTCGCCTCCCTTTGGCACGGTGGGCGTGCTCGATCTGGAAACCTTCTATCCCCAAAGCGAGCGGGCAAAGCTCGCGCTCACCTTGAATAACTTGCTGGCCTCTCCTTCCTTCGCCGCGTGGCGCGAGGGAGAACCCCTGGATGTCAAAAATCTTCTATTCACCCTCCACGGCAAACCGCGACTTTCGATCCTTTCCATCTCACATCTTTCCGACAGCGAGCGGATGTTTTTCGTCACCGTCTTGTTGACGGAGGTCTTGGCCTGGATGCGGGCTCAACCCGGCACGAGCAGCCTGCGTGCCATCCTCTACATGGATGAAATCTTTGGTTACTTCCCGCCGCTGGGGAATCCGCCCACCAAGCAGCCGATGCTGACGCTGCTCAAGCAGGCTCGGGCGTATGGATTGGGTGTCGTGTTGGCGACGCAGAATCCGGTCGATTTGGATTACAAAGGGCTCTCTAACTGTGGAACATGGTTTTTGGGGCGGCTACAAACCGAGCGGGACAAGCAGCGCGTACTGGAGGGGCTCGAAGGCGTGTCCGTGCATGGCGGCCAAGCCATGGATCGCGGCAAGATCGAAGCGGCTCTCTCCGCCTTGGGGAAACGCGTCTTTCTCATGCGGAACGTACATGATGACGAACCGGTGCTGTTCCAAACCCGCTGGGCACTCTCCTACCTGCGTGGGCCATTAACCGGCCAACAGATTCGCGGCCTGATGGCCAAGCGGAAAGCAGTTCAGGAGAACAACACCGATCCCACCGAATCATCGGCCAGAGCCAAACCGACGGAATCCACGGAGCCCCAACCAGCCATCCGCCCGTTGCTGCCGCCGGAAGTTTCGGAGAAGTTCCTACCGGCTTCGGAAACAGGTGGTGGAGGCCGCTGGATCTACCGTCCCGCCTTGCTGGGGAGCGGCAAACTGCATTTCACCCGCGCACGTCTGGATCTCGATTGCTGGAAATCCCGGACTTTTTTAGCACCTCTGTGGGAAGATCCGGGCGAAGACGTGTGGGAAAAGGCGCGAGCCGTCACTTGGGGCACCAAAGAACTGCTCGACGAAGCCGACACCGCCGCCGAATTCACACCACTGCCGGAGGAAGCCTTTTCTCCCAAACAGTACGACCGTTGGGGCCGGGATCTGCGGGATTACCTCTACCAGACGCAAATCCTGAAGATTTGGAAATGCAAACAGCCAAAATTGATCTCCGAGCCTGGTGAGGACGAGGCCGATTTTCGCAGCCGCTTGCGGCATCAGGCGCACGAGGAGCGGGACCTGGCCGTGGAAAAACTGAAGCAAAAATACGTGCCCCGCTATGCGAGCCAACGGGAACGAATCCGCCGCGCGGAACAACGCCTATCTCGCGAAAAATCGCAGTCGCGGCAATCGACCTGGCAAGGGGCCATGACGTTTTTCTCTTCGATACTAGGAGCCATGCTCGGCAACAAAGTGGTGAGCCGCACGAATGTAAGCAAAATGTCCACTTCCAGCCGTTCCCTCTCGCGGATGGCCAAGGAACGGGGGGATGTGGGCCGGGCGGAGGAGAACCTGGAGGCCGAAGTAGAAAAGATGCATGCCCTGGAGCAGCGATTTGAACAAGAATTGGAGCGGCTCCAGGCCAAATGGGCCGTGGACCAATTGGGGATTGAGGAAGTGGAAGTCCGACCCCGGAAGTCCGACATCGACGTGGGAACGATTTCGCTAGTGTGGACGCCCTGGCAAGTGGACGCGGCCGGCGTCGCGGCCCCTTTATATGCCTGATCCGTTACAAGTCGCCCCAGCCATATGGTGAAATTATTTCGCCATTTGCGCAAAGCCCCGCCTCTTTTCGCGAAACGGCGTTACAATTGGATATCGCATGAAGCTGGCCTCCGCGGAGTGGCAGTGCCCATCGGCCACATGCCCCAGACAGCGGAGAAATCTTTTCAAGATAATTAAGAGGTAAACTGATGCGTACCGCCAACCCCGCGTTGAATGACGAGGTTTTTAGGATCGAAACGGCCCCGGCAGCCCAGGTCATGACCCTGCCGGGTACGGTGGCGAAAACCTGTATTTCCTTGTTGATCCTCGTCGCCACGGCCGGTTTCACCTGGTACAAGACGGCCAGCGTCGCCGATCCCTCGGCCATCATGCCGTACATTCTCGGCGGAGGCATCGGCGGGTTCGTCGTGGCCTTGATCACGGTCTTCAAACCGAAGGCCGCGCCCTTCACGACGCCCCTCTACGCCGTGGCGGAAGGCGCTTTCCTGGGCGCCCTCTCCATGTACTTCGAAAGGCAGTATCCGGACATCGTGACGCAGGCGGTGGGGCTTACCTTCGGCACCCTGGGCGGGCTGCTGCTGGCTTACACCAGCGGCGTCATCAAGGCCACGGAAAAATTCAAGCTGGGAATCATGGCGGCCACAGGCGGGATCATGCTGGTTTACCTCGCCAGCTTCGTACTCGGCTTCTTCGGCATCCCGATTCCCATGATCCACGAAGCGAACTGGATCGGCATCGGCTTCTCGCTGTTCGTGGTGGTCATCGCGGCGCTGAATCTCGTGCTCGACTTCGATTTCATCGAGAGCGGTGTGGAGCATGGCGCGCCGAAGTACATGGAGTGGTACGCCGCCTTCGGCTTGCTGGTCACGCTCGTTTGGCTTTATATCGAAATCCTGCGGCTATTGAGCAAGCTCCGCGACCGCTAGGCTCAAACGCAGAAATCCATCGAAGACAAATGGAAAAACCGCCGTACAAGGGGTTCCGCTCCTCGTGCGGCGGTTTTTTGCGTATGGGACTAATTGGATACTCCCGCACTACGTTTGCCGAAAAATGCTTCTTCAGTCAGGCGAGAGTTCCGGGTCTTCCAGATTCGTTTGAATCCACGATTCCGAGAGATGAATGTCGGTGGTTTCCAGCCTGCCGGGTCCCAGATTGTGGTACTTATGCGGGATGTTCGCCGGTCCGAGCAGGATGTCCCCGGCTTCCGCTTCGATTCTCTGATCGCCGACAGTGAACAGGGCGTGTCCCGCGCGGACGATAAACACTTCGTCATACGGATGAACATGCCACCGAGGGCCTTCTCCCACGGTATCCGTGACATAGAACAGCACGGTCACGCCCGTGCCGAGGTCGCGGCCTTCGAAGTGGCCATTCCATGCGTGCTCATCGTTGGCCCAGTCGGCACGATGCAGAACGACCGCCTTGCGGTTCTCCTCGCCTTCATCAGAAACGGGGATTTCGTTCATCAACACTCCTGAAAACTCCTGGCCGTTTCCTCGACGATCAAAGATCGACCGGTAGCGGACCCACGGATACTCCCTGCACCTTTTCATTGAACAGCAAGTTGGTCACGCGTGCCCGCGCTTTTCTAATGGCTCTTTTGGCCATCTGTTGCTTCTCGCGAGAACCGGACCATTTGCCATCCCCTTCGATTACCGTCTCGTTCGATTCGGTTTCCGAGTAGGTCACATGCCCCAGCCCCAGCACGTGCCGGGTAATCGTGTCGGCGAGCTTCATCAGGTCCCGGTCCCAACTCCGCAGTTCCTTGCGCTGGATCGGATGCAGCTCATTTTCCGCAGCCGACAAGCTGCCTGCACGAAGTCCCTGGCCAACACCACGCGCCGCAAATAGGCGATCGCCTGGGTCTCCGCGCTGCCGGGCCGTCCAAAAGAGACTTCGCTAATGTTGGTCGCCGAGCCTCGCCAGCGGGCATAGAGTTGGGCTACCGGGTCACGCCGCAGCGCGAAGTAATGCGTACGGGCGCCATCAAACAGTATTTCCAAATAAGGCACACGGTCGAAAGCCGTGGGAGGTACTTGTTCGAAGGGAGCGGCTTCTTGCGCGAAGCCCGCAACGATCGCTCCCAGTTCCACCCGCGCCAAAGCCATGAGCCAGGCCAGTCCGCGCCGCGATTCGGGCCGCGCTGGCATGGTGCCGCCGCCTTCCGCGAGTGAACTCGCCGAAGTTTGGATCTGGCTGGAGAGATTCGTGTAGATGGCGGCTTCATCCATTTCCGCCAAGATATCTTCCATCACGGCCAATTCGTCCGGAGTCACGTTTCGCAGCAGGGGATCCCAATGCGCGAGCGCGGCGCTGTATTCATCAAACCCGACGATCAAGGAAGCCAACTCGCTGGGTAGATCCCGCAAATAACCCGAGTTCTGGTACGAAGTGGTGCGCTCCGTTTTGTTGCGATACGACCCCATGTCGCGAGAAATTGTATGCGTCGTGCCACAGGCGTCGTGATAAGAGACA